>DASTXR010000055.1:0-23508 GCA_035765415.1 Steroidobacteraceae bacterium
CGGGAAGATTGGAACGCTTGAGCTGCTTGGCGGAGACGTTCACGGCCACGGGAACCGGCTTGAGGCCGGCGCGCTGCCAGGCGGCGATCTGGCGCGCGACGTTGCGGAATACACATTCGCCCAGTTCGACGATGAGGTCGGAGGCTTCGGCCACTTCGATGAACGAGAGCGGTGGTACCGAGCCATGGCGCGGATCGTTCCAGCGCGCCAGCGCTTCGAACGACACCAGCCGGCCGCTGCGGATATCGACGATGGGCTGCAGCTGGATCTCGATGGCGTCGCGGTTCACCGCGCTGCGCAGGTCCTGCTCGAGCGCGAGGCGCGTGTGTACGCGCTTGTTCATGGCGGCGTCGAACATCTGCACGTTGTCTCGGCCGCGCGCCTTGGCTTCGTACAATGCGATGTCGGCCGAACGCAGCAGCTCGCTCATCGTGGTGGCGTCGCGCGGGTAGACAGACAGCCCGATGCTGGTGGTGGCGGAGTAGGTGGCCTCGCCGAGGCGCACGGGTTTCTTCAGCGCCAGCGCCACGCGTTCAGCAATGGCCGCGCTGTCGGGCTCGAGGCCGTAGTGGCGCGTGACCACCAGGAATTCGTCACCGCCCATGCGCACCACGAGATCGGGGCTGGCGATGGAGTCGCGCAGCCTTCGCGCGACCGACCGTAGATAGTCGTCGCCGATGGAGTGGCCACGCGAATCGTTGATGTTCTTGAAGTTGTCGCAGTCGATGTAGAGGATGGACAGCGAATCGCCGCGCCGCGCGGCTTCATCGATGAGCCGCGGCAGTTCCTCGTTGAGGAATGTGCGGTTCGGAAGGCCCGTCAACGCGTCGTGCGTGGCCAGGTGCTGCAGCGACAACTGGTGTTCCTGCGCGCGGCGCTCGGCCTCGCGCCGGTGCGAGATGTCCTGCAGCAGCATGGCGTGGACGCGACCGGTGCCGGCATCCAGGTCGACGATCGAGAATTCCACGTCGCGGCGTTCATCGTCGCCACGAATGAGCTGCGCCGGGCGGCTCTCGGCCGGCTGGTCCTGCATGCCCGCGGAGAGCGACACGGGCGTGTCGAAGATGGTCGCCACGTCGCGGCGCCGCAGTTCGTCGAGCGACGCGCCGATGAGCCGCTGCGCCTGGGGGTTCGCATCGAGAATCCGGCGCGAGCGCGGATCGAACAACACGATTCCGGACGCGGCGCGATCGAAGATGGCGCGATAGCGGGTCTCGCTGGTGGCCGCGGCCGCCGAGGTGCGGCGGAGCCGGCCGCTATAGGCATGCCAGGCGGCGACCACGAGGCTGACGAGCAGCGCGACCCAGCCGACGAGATAACTCACGCCCTGCTTGCCGTTTTGTATGACGGTGCGCGGCAGTGTCGTGTACATCACCGCGATCGGATGGTTGTCGATGGTGTCGAGGCGCAACTGGCCTTGGATGGAATTCTCGGAACGGCGAACGATGCGCCGGCCGTCGGGCGCGACCAGCAGATCCGTTTTCTCGGCGGCCATCTCGCGGTCATCGAGCAGCGCGAACTTCACGTCGAGCTGGGTGTCGGCGCCGACGCTGGCGACTTCCGGCGCGCCGATGCGTCGCGCGAATACCAGCGTGCCGCCGGCGGGTCCACTGCGATCGCTGCGCAGCACCGTGTGCGCGGCGATGACATGCGGAACCCCGTTGATCTGCACCAGGCGCAGCGTGCCCTCCTGGTCGAGAACCGTGCGCACGATCGGCGTCAGGCGGTTGATCTCCGCAATGACCGCTTCGCTGGCGGGATGGCGATACTGCGTGTCGTCGGTATCGTTCTCGAACGACGACAGCAGCTTCTCCTGCGGGTCGAGCAGCCAGACCATGTCGACGTTCATCTCGTCGAGGCCGGCTTCGGAGAAGTTCTGGTACTCGAAGTTAGGATCGAGCGTGGAGACGTACGAGTACATGTCGTCCCAGCGTGCGAAGTCGCGCGAGACGGTTTCGATTTCGGTGTTCCTGGCGACCAGCGCCTTGCGCATCACCTCGACGGCACGCGAAACCTCGTTCTGCTCGATGTTCTCGAACTTGCGCAGGATGAGGTAGCGCGAAGCGGCCCAGGTGCCGAACACGACCAGCGCGGCGGCTAGATAGACCGCCGCAGCTTCGCGTCCAAACGAACGTGTGTGTCGAACCGCCATGTTTTGACCGATATACGTCTTATCCCAGCAACTTGCTACTGGGCAGATCGGCAATGATTCCCACGATGTGATCCTGGTCCTGAGATAGGGAATCGGCCAGTGGCGAAGGCCCTTTATGCGTCGGGGATCACAATTCCCGGACGGTCATTTCGGCGTTTGTAGTAGAGAGCTGTATGACCGACGCGCTGGAGCAGCACGCTGTCAGTGGATGCCGCTAGTTCGGCCAGCCCCGCATCGCGGGCCTCGCGGTCCGCGCCCCGGAACTTCACCTTGATGAGTTCGTGATCGTTCAGGGCGCGTTTGGCTTCGGCGACGACCGCGGGGGTCAGCCCCGCGTTACCGATGAGCAGCACCGGATTCAGCGCGTGACCCAAACCCCGTAGATACTTGCGCTGACGTTCTGATAGTTCCATGGCCGGCATTGTAAGGATTGCAGCTGTTCTGCAGTTCAAAAACGGGATTTCCCCTGCCGGGTCTTGAAAGGGTGGACCTTAGGTCCCATCAAAACGCTCCGGGGTTGCACGCGTCGCCGCCAAGTTCTGAGCTTTACCTGCTGGCGAGCGGTTTTCGATTGGTGTAGCGTGACCTCACTCCTTAAACGGCCCGGTCGCCTTACGAGGGTAAGCCTTTGAATGATCTGACGAAAAATATCCTGCTCTGGGTCGTTATCGTGATGGTGATGGTGGTGGTCTTCAGCCGCTACGTCCCCACGGGCGCCGAACCCACGCAGGTCGCGTATTCGACCGTGCTCGATGACGTGCGAAATGGACGCGTCGAATCGGTCCTGCTGCGCGGAGACGAGATCCTCGGCGTGCGCAAGGACAAGACGCGGTTCAAGGCCTACAACCCCGAGACCGACAACACGTCGCTGATCGGCATGCTCGACAAGGCCAACATCGAGTTCAAGGGTGAGCCGCCCAAGCAGCCGAACTTCCTCATGCAGCTGCTGTTGCAGCTCGCACCCGCGCTGCTGCTCATCCTCGTGTTCGTCTACATGCTGCGGCAGATGCAGGGTTCGGCCGGTGGCCGCGGCGCCATGTCGTTCGGCAAGAGCCGCGCACGGCTGCTGGGTGAAGACCAGGTCAACGTCACGTTCGCGGACGTGGCCGGCGTCGACGAGGCCAAGCAGGAAGTGGGCGAGATCGTCGACTTCCTCAAGGACCCGTCCAAGTTCCAGAAGTTAGGCGGCAAGATTCCGAAGGGCGTGCTCATGGTGGGCTCGCCGGGTACCGGCAAGACGCTGCTCGCACGCGCCATCGCGGGCGAAGCCAAGGTGCCGTTCTTCACCATTTCGGGTTCCGACTTCGTCGAAATGTTCGTCGGTGTCGGCGCCTCGCGCGTGCGCGACATGTTCGAACAGGCCAAGAAACACGCGCCCTGCATCATCTTCATCGATGAAATCGACGCGGTCGGCCGTCATCGCGGCGCGGGCCTCGGCGGCGGTCATGACGAACGCGAACAGACCCTGAACCAGTTGCTGGTGGAGATGGACGGGTTCGAAGGCAGCGAAGGCATCATCGTCATCGCCGCCACCAACCGTCCCGACGTGCTCGATCCGGCACTGCTGCGTCCGGGCCGCTTCGACCGCCAGGTCGTGGTGCCGCTGCCCGACGTGCGTGGCCGTGAGCAGATCCTGCGCGTGCACATGCGCAAGGTTCCGCTGGCCGAAGACGTGAAGCCCGCATACATCGCGCGCGGCACGCCCGGATTCTCCGGTGCCGATCTCGCCAACCTGGTGAACGAGGCGGCCTTGTTTGCCGCGCGCGCCAACAAGCGCACCGTTTCCATGGACGAGCTCGAGCGCGCCAAGGACAAGATCATGATGGGCGCCGAGCGGCGCTCCATGGTCATGAACGAGAAGGAGAAGCTCAACACGGCCTATCACGAGGCCGGGCACGCCATCGTCGGCGTCAACCTTCCCGAGCACGACCCTGTCTACAAGGTCACCATCATTCCGCGCGGCCGCGCGCTGGGCGTTACGTTCTTCCTGCCCGAGGAAGACCGCTACAGCTACAGCAAGCAGCGCCTGGAGTCGTCGATCGCCAGCCTGTTCGGCGGGCGTATCGCCGAAGAGCTCGCGTTCGGTCCTGCTGCCGTGACCACCGGCGCTTCGAACGACATCGAGCGCGCCACCATGCTCGCGCGCAACATGGTCACGAAGTGGGGCCTCTCGGACAAACTCGGCCCGCTCACCTATACGGAAGAGAGCGGCGAGGTGTTCCTGGGCCGTCAGGTTACGCAGCACAAGCAGGTGTCCGACGAAACCGCGCACGTCATCGACGTGGAAGTGCGGCGTGTCATCGATACCGCGTACAAGAAGGCGCAGAACATCCTCGAGACGCATCGCGACAAGCTCGACGCGATGGCGCAGGCGCTCATCAAGTACGAAACCATCGATGAGCAGCAGATCAAGGACATCATGGCTGGCAAGGCGCCGAAGCCGCCGGCCGACTGGGACGATTCGGTGGGCTCGCCGCCGCCGAAGCGTTCGGATGGCGAGTCCGAAGGCGGCAGCACCATCGGCTCCCCGGCCGGCCAGCACTAACTAGTTCACCGGGTGAGCGCGAACACATGGCAGTGCCGGGATCGGATCCTCGATCTCGGCGCTCCCGTCGTGATGGGTGTGCTCAACGTCACGCCCGATTCCTTCTCGGACGGTGGTCGTTTCGCTGATCGCGAAGCCGCCCTGCGGCACGCGCGGCACATGATCGAGGAGGGCGCTGCCATCATCGACGTGGGCGGCGAATCCACGCGGCCCGGCGCCGCTCCCGCCACGCTCGAAGAAGAACTGGCGCGGGTCATCCCCGTCATCGAATCCCTGCGGCGGGACTCGCCGGTCTTCATTTCCATCGACACCAGCAAGCCGGAAGTGATGCGCGCCGCCTGCGAGGCGGGTGCGGACATCATCAACGATGTTTGCGCACTGACCGCGCCCGGGGCGATGGCCGCGGCGGCGGGCACGCGCGCCGGCATCTGTCTCATGCACATGAAGGGCGAGCCGCGCACCATGCAGCAGTCGCCCCACTATGAAGACGTGGTCGGAGAGGTCGCCGACTATCTTGCCGCGCGAATCGCCGCGTGCCGCGACGCCGGCATCGACGCCACGCGGCTCGCCATCGATCCGGGATTCGGGTTCGGCAAGCGTCTCGTCGACAACCTCGCGTTGCTCAAGCATCTCGCGCGATTCCGGCCGATGGGGGTGGTGGCGGTGGGCCTGTCGCGCAAGTCGATGCTAGGCGCGCTCACGGGGCGCGACGTCGAAGATCGAACTGCGGGCAGTGTCGCATTGGCCGCCATTGCGGTTCTCAACGGAGCGCGTATCGTGCGCGCCCACGACGTGGCTGCAACGGTCGACGCGATCCGCGTGGCCGCCGCGGTGTCGCAAGGAGAGGAATTCGATGGCACGTAAGTATTTCGGCACCGACGGCGTTCGCGGTCGGGTCGGCGAACATCCGATGACGGTCGATTTCGCGCTGCGCCTCGCCAGCGCGGCGGCGCGTGTGCTGGCGCCCAACGGCGGAACGGTGCTCATCGGCAAGGACACGCGCCTGTCGGGCTACATGTTCGAGGCCGCCCTCGAGGCGGGTTTCGTGGCGGCCGGTGTCAACGTCATGTTGATAGGCCCGTTGCCCACGCCCGGCATCGCCTACCTCACGCGCAAGTTCGAATGCAGTTTTGGCATCGTCATCAGCGCCTCCCACAATCTTTATGACGACAACGGCATCAAGTTCTTCGATGCGGACGGCGGCAAGCTGTCCGACGAGATCGAAGAAGCCATCGAGGCCGAACTCGAACGCGGCGCGATCACGCGCTCGTCCGTGAACCTCGGGCGCGCGTCGCGCGTCGACAAGTCGCGCCGGCATTACCAGGACTTCTGCCGCGAATCGCTGCCCAAGGGCATGACGCTCGACGGCATGAAGCTCGTGGTCGATTGCGCGAACGGCGCAGGTTACAAGGTGGTGCCGCGCACGCTCACCGATCTTGGCGCCGAGATCATCCCCATCGGCTGCTCGCCGAATGGCCGAAACATCAACGACGGTTGCGGATCGACCGCGCCGGGCCTGCTGCAGCTCACGGTGCCCGGTGTGCGCGCCGCGTGCGGCATCGCGCTCGACGGCGACGGCGACCGTCTGTGCATGGTCGACGGGCTCGGCCGCGTCGTCGACGGCGACCAGCTCATCTACATCATCGCCACCGCGCGCAAACGCGCCGGGACCCTCAAAGGTCCGGTGGTCGGAACGGTGATGAGCAATCTCGGACTCGAAGTGGCATTACGCGAGCAGGGCATCGATTTCAAACGCGCGCAGGTCGGCGATCGCTACGTGCTCACCATGCTGCGCGAGACCGGCGGCTCGGTGGGTGGCGAGTCTTCGGGCCACATCCTGCTGCTCGACAAGACCACCACCGGCGATGCCTTGATGGCGGCGCTGCAGGTGCTCGCGGTCATGCGCGAGACCGGGCAGAGCCTCGCGGAGCTCGCGGCCGGCATGGCGCGGTTCCCGCAGACCATGATCAACGTGAAAGTGGCGAAGAAGTTCGATCCGTCGACCGTCCCCGAGGTCGAAGACACCGTGCAGAAGGTAGCCTTGCGCTTAGGGGGAGACGGTCGTGTGGTCCTGCGCCCCTCGGGCACGGAGCCGGTCATCCGCGTCATGGTCGAGGCCCGGGATGAGCTCGATACCGTGAGTTGCGCCGAAGAAATCGCCGCCGTGGTCCGCCGCGTTGCGTCCTGAAGGGCGCGCCGCTATCATCGCGCCCCTTTTTTGAGCGGCCGAAACGGCCGCTGAATGGCTTAACAAATGCGCCGCCAGATCATCGCAGGCAATTGGAAAATGCACGGCTCGCGCGCCGAAAACGCGGCGCTGGTCGAGTCCATCGTGCACAAGCTTCCGAATTCATCGGCGGAAGTCTGGGTGTGCCCGCCATTCGTCTACCTGGCCGAGGTGTCCCGGGCGCTGGCCGGTTCGCGCATCAGCCTGGGGTCCCAGGACGTCTGTGCCGAAACCCAGGGTGCTTTCACGGGTGAAGTGTCCGCCGCCATGCTCAAGGACGTCGGCTGTGCTGGCGCTATCGTCGGCCATTCCGAACGGCGCGCCTTGTTCGGCGAGTCCGACCAGCTCGTGGCCCGCAAGTTTGCCGCGGTGCTCGCGGCCGGGCTCACCCCGATCCTCTGCGTGGGCGAACTGCTCGCCGAGCGCGAAGCCGGGCGCACGTTCGAGGTGGTCGACCGTCAGCTCGACGCAGTGCTCGATCTGTCGGGCGTTGCCGCGTTTTCGCGCGCCGTCATTGCTTATGAGCCCGTGTGGGCCATCGGCACCGGCAAGACCGCGAGCCCGCAACAGGCCGAAGAAGTGCATGCGCACATCCGCGGGCGAATCGCGGGTCGCGATGCTAAGATCGCCGCCCTCGTGCGCATCCAGTACGGCGGCAGCGTGAAGGCCGCGAATGCCGCGGAGCTCTTTTCGATGCCGAACGTGGACGGCGGGCTCATCGGTGGTGCTTCGCTCAAAGCCGACGAGTTCCTTGCGATAGCCGCCGCGGCTCGCGCCTGATTTAGGTACACAAAGATGTTGCGAACGATACTTACGATCCTGCAGATCCTTTCGGCATTCGCCATCGTCGGTCTCGTGCTGTTGCAGCGAGGCAAGGGTGCGGATGCCGGCGCGGGATTTGGCGCGGGCGCTTCCGGCACGGTGTTCGGCGCGCGAGGCGCGAGCACCGGCCTGTCCCGCATGACGGCAATTTTCGCCGCGATTTTCATGCTGAACAGCTTGTGCCTCACTTACCTGTTTCAGCGCGACGCGCGCGCGCAGCCGACATCGCTGCTCGACCAGGTGCCGGTGAGCGCTCCTGCATCAGCGCCTGCGCCTCCGCCGGTCGATGCGAACGCGGTCCCCGTGCCTGCGACGCCGGTGGAAGAGGCGCCGCCGCCCAAACCTTGAAGCAGGCCTGATGAAGGCGCCTTCGCACTTTTGAACAACGCCGACGTGGTGGAATTGGTAGACACACTAGCTTGAGGGGCTAGCGGAGCGATCCGTGGGAGTTCGAGTCTCCCCGTCGGCACCATCCTTATTAACCCTGTTACAATCGCGCCCGAATTTTCCGGGGGCGGTTGTCTCTCATCGTTGAGAGGTTGCTGCCCCTTTTCGTGACAGTCTTGGTGACGCTTAGGGCTATCGAATGCTTGCCAATTACCTGCCCGTTCTGATCTTCCTCACCGTCGCGACGGGGCTCGCGCTGGTGCTCATGTCGCTGGGGCTCATCATCGGCCGCTGGCAGGCGAAGGCGAAGACCGACGCGCAGAAACTCTCGCCCTACGAGTGCGGCTTCGAAGCCTTCGAAGACAGCCGCATGAAGTTCGACGTGCGTTACTACCTCGTCGCCATCCTCTTCATCATCTTCGATCTCGAAATCGCGTTCCTGTTTCCGTGGGCCGTGGTGCTCGACAGCATCGGCACCTTCGGCCTCGTCTCCATGGGCATCTTCCTGTTCATCCTCGTGGTCGGGTTCATCTACGAGTGGAAGAAGGGAGCTCTCGAGTGGGATTAGAAACTCAGGCCGTGGACCAGGACGCCGTCGCGGGCGAATTCGCCGAGCGCGGATTCGTCACGACCACCGTCGACACGGTGATGAACTGGGCCCGCACCGGTTCGCTGTGGCCCATGACTTTCGGCCTCGCGTGTTGCGCCGTCGAAATGATGCATGCCGGCGCATCGCGTTATGACCTCGATCGCTTCGGCGTCGTGTTCCGCCCGAGCCCGCGCCAGTCCGATGTCATGATCGTCGCCGGCACGCTGGTCAACAAGATGGCGCCGGCGCTGCGCAAGGTCTACGACCAGATGCCCGAGCCGCGCTGGGTCATCTCCATGGGCTCCTGCGCCAACGGCGGCGGTTACTACCACTACTCTTATGCAGTTGTGCGCGGCTGCGATCGCATCGTTCCGGTGGATGTCTACGTGCCTGGCTGTCCGCCCACTGCCGAAGCGCTGCTGTACGGCATCATCCAGCTGCAGAAGAAGATCGAGCGCACCAGCACGATCGCGAACATATGACGGAGACCACGTCCACGCCAAAAATTACCGCGTTGGCAGCGGCCGTCGAGGCGCGGCTGCCGGGCGTGCTGCAACGTGCGCCGTCGCTCGCCGACGAGCTTTGTTATGAAGTGCAGCCTGACAAGTTGAAAGAAGCGTGTCTCGTGTTGCGCGATTCCGCCGAGCTCAGGTTCGAAATCCTCGTGGACGTCGCCGGCATCGACTACCTCGACTACGCGACCACCGAGTGGAAAACCTATTCGGCCACCACGTCGGGCTTCAGCCGCGGCGTCAATCGCGCGACCACGCGCGCGCCGCACGATGGCGCGCGTTTCGCCGTGGCCTATCACCTGCTGTCGGTCACGCACAACCAGCGCCTGCGCCTGCGATCGCGCTGCGTGGATGCCGAAGATCCCATCATCGATTCGGTGGTCGACATCTGGCCCGGCGCCAACTGGTTCGAGCGCGAGGCGTTCGACCTGTTCGGCATCCTGTTCACGGGTCACCCGGATCTGCGCCGCATCCTCACCGACTACGGTTTCATCGGCCACCCGTTCCGCAAGGACTTCCCGCTGATCGGCAATGTCGAGGTCCGCTACGACGCCGACAAGCAGCGCGTGGTTTACGAGCCCGTGAGCATCGAGCCGCGCATCCTCGTGCCAAAGGTCATTCGCGATGACAACCGTTACGACGCGGCGCTGAAGAAATGAACGAGATCCGCAACTTCACGATGAACTTCGGCCCGCAGCATCCGGCGGCGCACGGCGTGCTGCGCCTCGTGCTCGAGATGGACGGCGAAGTCATCCAGAAGGCCGATCCGCACATCGGTCTGCTCCATCGCGGCACCGAAAAGCTCGCCGAATCGAAGCCGTTCAACCAGTCCATCGGCTACATGGACCGGCTCGACTACGTGTCCATGATGTGCAACGAGCACGCCTACGTCATGGCCATCGAGCGGTTGTTAGGCGTCACCGTGCCCATCCGCGCGCAGTACATCCGCGTGATGTTCGACGAAGTCACGCGCGTGCTGAACCATCTCATGTGGCTCGGCGCGCATGCGCTCGACATCGGCGCCATGACCGTCTTCCTGCTCGCGTTCAAGGAACGCGAAGACCTCATGGATTGTTACGAGGCGGTGTCGGGCACGCGCATGCATGCCACGTATTACCGCCCGGGCGGCGTGTATCGCGACCTGCCGGATTCCATGCCGAAGTACCAGGCATCCAAGTGGCGCTCGCAGAAGAATGCCGACGCCATGAACGAAGCGCGCCAGGGCTCGCTGCTCGACTTCCTCGACGCCTTCGTCGCGCGTTTTCCGGGCTGCGTCGATGAATACGAAACTTTGCTCACCGACAATCGCATCTGGAAGCAACGCACGGTCAACATCGGTGTCGTCACTCCCGAGCGCGCGATGGCGCTCGGCTTCACGGGCGCCATGCTGCGCGGCTCCGGCATCGTCTGGGACCTGCGCAAGAAACAGCCTTACGAAGTCTATGCGGACATGGATTTCGACATCCCCGTCGGCGTGAACGGCGATTGCTACGACCGTTACCTCGTGCGCATCGAAGAGTTGCGGCAGAGCAATCGCATCATCAAGCAGTGCATCGACTGGCTGCGCCGCAATCCGGGGCCGGTGATGATCGACGACCGCAAGGTGCGTCCGCCGAAGCGTGAAGAGATGAAGGGCGACATGGAATCGCTGATCCACCACTTCAAGCTGTTCACCGAGGGCTATTCGGTGCCCGAGGGAGAGACCTACGCCGCGGTCGAAGCGCCCAAGGGCGAGTTCGGCATCTACCTGATTTCGGACGGAGCTAACAAGCCTTACCGTCTCAAGTGCCGCGCGCCCGGTTTCGCGCACCTGTCGGCGCTCGAGGAAATGACCAAGGGTCACATGCTCGCGGACGTGGTCGCGGTGATCGGAACGCAGGACATCGTGTTCGGAGAGGTGGATCGATGACGCATGTCGTGAAGACAGCGGATGGTGGCAGCTTCGAGCCGGTGTTCGGCGAGAAAGCGCGCGTGCTCAATGAACACACGCGTCATGAGATCGACGAGTGGATCGGTCGTTTTCCCGCCGGTCGCCAGCGCTCCGCGGTGTTGTCGGCGCTGCGTTTCACGCAGGAGCAGAACAACGGCTTCCTGACTCCCGAGCTCATGGACGGCGTCGCCGAATATCTGCGGCTGCCGGCCATCCAGGTGTACGAGGTCGCCAGCTTCTATTCGATGTTCGAGACGCATCCCTGCGGCCGCCATCACGTCAGCATCTGCACCAACATCAGCTGCATGCTGAACGGCGCCGAAGACCTGGTCGCGCATTGCGAGAAGAAGCTCGGCATCAAGCTCGGCGAGAGCACGGCCGACGGCCGCATCTTCCTCAAGAAGGAAGAGGAATGCCTGGCCGCCTGCACGGGCGCGCCGATGATGATGGTCGATCACGAATTCCACGAGTACCTGACACCCGAGAAGGTGGACAAGGTTCTCGACGAGCTGAAGTGAGTCAACGAATGGCAGGTGCTGTCGAAAAATGGGCTGACAGGATGAACCTCACGGTGTTCGAGCCGTTGAAGTTCAAGGAATCCTGGAAGCTCGAGAACTACCTCAAGATCGGCGGCTACGAGGCGTGGAAGAAGATTCTCGCCGAGAAGCCGGCGCGCCTCGCCGTGGTCGACCAGGTGAAGGCTTCGGGGCTGCGCGGCCGCGGCGGCGCGGGTTTTCCCACCGGCACGAAGTGGAGCTTCATGCCGCGCGACGCCACCATGCAGAAATACGCGGTGTGCAACTCGGACGAATCCGAGCCCGGCACCTGCCACGATCGCGACATCCTGCGCTACAACCCGCATTCGCTCATCGAAGGCATGGCCATCGGCGGCTACTGCATGAATGCCACGGTGGGCTACAACTACATTCGCGGCGAGTTCCTCGGGGAACCCGTGCCGCGCTTCGAAGCCGCGGTCAAGGAAGCCTATGCCGCGGGCTTGTTAGGCAAGAACATCCTGGGTTCGGGCGTGGATTTCGATCTCTACACCGCGGTGGGCGCCGGCGCCTACATCTGCGGCGAAGAAACCGCGCTGCTCGATTCGCTCGAAGGCAAGCAGGGCAAGCCGCGCTTCAAGCCGCCGTTCCCGGCGGCGTACGGCCTGTACGGCGCGCCGACCACGATCAACAACACGCAAAGCTACGCGGCGGTTCCCACCATCCTGCGCAAGGGCGCCGACTGGTTCGCCAAGCTCGGCGTCGCCAACGCCGGTGGCACGGCCATCTTCTCGGTGTCGGGCCATGTTGAAAAACCCGGCAACTACGAACTGCCCATGGGCATCCCGTTCGCCGAGCTGCTGGAAATCGCCGGCGGCATGAAAGGCGGCCGCAAGCTCAAGGCCTGCATTCCCGGCGGCTCGTCGGTGTACGTGCTGCCCGCCGACAAGATCATGGCCGCCAACATGGATTACGACTCGCTGAAAGCCGCGGGCTCGTCCGTGGGTTCGGCCGCGGTCATCGTCATGGACGAGACCACCTGCATGGTGAAGGTGCTCGAGCGCCTGTCACGCTTCTATAAGAGTGAATCCTGTGGCCAGTGCACGCCTTGCCGCGAAGGCACGGGCTGGATGAACCGCGTCATTCGCCGGATCATGGCGGGGCAGGGCAACAAGTCCGACTTGCAGTTGCTGGTCGACGTCGCGGGCCGCATTGAAGGCCACACCATCTGCGCGCTGGGCGATGCCGCCGCGTGGCCGGTGCAGAGTTTCCTCAAGCACTTCCGCCACGAGTTTGAATACATGATCGACAACGGCGGCAGAAGCATCGTCGACGATCCGGCGAGGCGTGCGGCATGAGCACTCCCAACCCGACCGCGCCGCCGTCCGACGTCGTCAACCTCGAGGTCGACGGCAAACCCTGCCAGGGCCGGAAAGGCCAGATGATCATCCACGTCACGGACGCGCAGAACGCGTACGTGCCGCGCTTCTGTTACCACGACAAACTACCCATCGCGGCCAACTGCCGCATGTGCCTCGTGGAAGTGGAGAAGGCGCCGAAGCCGCTGCCGGCCTGCGCCACGCCCATCGGCGAGGGCATGAAGGTTTTCACGAAGAGCCCGAAGGCCATCGGCGCGCAGAAGGCGACCATGGAATTCCTGATCATCAATCACCCGCTCGACTGCCCGATCTGCGACCAGGGCGGCGAGTGCGAGCTGCAGGATCTCGCGATGGGCTTCGGCCGCGACGCTGCGCGTTTCAACGAAC
The DNA here is from genome assembly GCA_035765415.1 of Steroidobacteraceae bacterium. Classification (GTDB taxonomy): domain Bacteria; phylum Pseudomonadota; class Gammaproteobacteria; order Steroidobacterales; family Steroidobacteraceae; genus CADEED01. The sequence continues at coordinate 13,425 of DASTXR010000055.1, forward strand.
GCAAGCGCGTGGTGAAGGACAAGGACCTGGGTCCGCTCGTTTCCACCGACATGACGCGCTGCATTCACTGCACGCGTTGCGTGCGCTTCGGCCAGGACATCGCCGGCATCCAGGAACTCGGCACCACGGGCCGCGGTGAGCAGATGGAAATCGGCACCTATGTCGAACGCGCCGTGGAGCATGAGCTCTCGGGCAACATCATCGACCTGTGCCCGGTGGGCGCGCTCAATTCCAAGCCGTTCCGCTATCGCGCGCGCTCGTGGGAAATGACCCAGGCAGCGCTCGTGTCGCCGCACGACGGTGTGGGCACCAACCTCTTCGGCCACGTGTTGCGCGGCAAGCTCATGCGCGTGGTGCCGCGTCCCAACGACGCCATCAACGAAACCTGGATCGCCGATCGCGATCGCTACAGTTACGAAGGCATCTACTCGGCCGACCGCCTCGAGGCGCCGATGGTGCGCGAAGGCAGCGAGTGGAAGCGCGTGAGCTGGGAAGTGGCGCTCGAGACGGCGGCGAAGGGCCTGAAGTCCGCCGGCGCGGATCTCGCGACCATCGCGAGCAGCTCGGCCACCGTGGAAGAGTTCTATCTACTCGGCAAGCTCACGCGCGCGATGGGTTCGGCCAACATCGATCATCGCCTGCGCCAGGTCGATTTCCGCGACCAGGACGGCGACCCGGCGGCGCCGGGGCTCGGCGGGCTCGCCATCGCGGCCATCGACCAGCTCGACGCCTTGCTCGTGGTCGGCTGCAACCTGCGCCGTGAAGCCCCCGTGCTCGCGCATCGCGTGCGCAAGGCCGCCAGGCGCGGCGCCAAGGTGGCCTTCATCAACCCCACGCGCTTCGACTACCTGTTCCCGGTCGCGGCCTATTTCGAAACTCCGCCCGCGCGGCAGCTCGCGGATCTCGCCGCGGTCTATTCGGCCTGCCTCGATGGCGCCGCGCCGCCGAAGCATCTGTCCGGGCTGGTCGCCGGCGCGCAGGCCAACGTGGGCCATCGCGCCATCGCCGCCGCGCTCAAGAGCGGTGCGAAGCGCGCCATCTGGCTGGGCGCGCTCACGCTGCGTCATCCCGCCTACGCGGATATCCGTGCCGTCGCTGCGGGTATCGCCGCCGCCACGGGCGCCTCGCTGGGTGTGCTCGCCGAAGGCGGCAATGCCGCCGGCGCCTACCTCGCAGGCTGCGTGCCGCATCGGGTGCACGCCGGCATCAAGAGCGGCACCACCGGCAAGGATGCGCGCGAGCTGCTCACCAAGGCACAGAAGGCCTATCTACTGTTCGGTGGCGTCGAACCCTGGGCGGATTCGCTGGGCGCCGACGCGCTGAAGGCCCTTGGCGGCGCCTCGTTCGTCGTCGCCGCCACGCCGTACGCCGACGACACCCTGAAGTCCGTCGCGCATGTGTTGCTGCCCGTGTCCACGTTCGTGGAGACCTCGGGCACGTACGTGAATCTCGAGGGCCTGTGGCAGAGTTTTGCGGGCGCGGCCAAGCCGCTCGGCGAAGCGCGTCCGGGCTGGAAAGTGCTGCGCGTGCTCGGCAATCTCGCGGGCGTCGCCGATTTCGACTACCAGTCGTCCGAGGAAGTCCGCGAGGAAGTGCGCGCGCTGTGCGGCGGGGTCGTCGCGAGTTCCTACCAGGGCACTCACGAGGCCAAGGTCAGCGCGCAGGATGTGCGCGTGATCGACGTGCCCATGTACGCGGTCGATGCGGTACTGCGTCGCGCGCCGTCATTGCAGCGCACGCGCGAAGGCAAGGGCGCGGCGGTGGCCTACGGCGGAGGCCAGGGCGCATGAGCGGTCTGATCGAGAGCACTCTCGAGTTCTGGGCCAGCCTGCCCGTTTACGTGCGTTCCACGGTCTGGATCCTGGTCGTCACCGTGGCGCTCATCCTCTCGGTGGCCTTCACCACGCTGTGGGAGCGCAAGGTCATCGGCTGGATGCAGTTGCGCAAGGGCCCTAACCGGGTCGGCAGCATCTTCGGTTTCCTGCCCGGCATCTTTCAGCCGTTCGCCGACGTCATCAAGCTGCTCATCAAGGAAGTGGTGATCCCGGCCGAATCGAACAAGGTGCTGTTCCGCATCGCGCCGATGGTCACGCTGATTCCCGCGTTCGCCATCTGGGCGGTGATTCCGCTCGATCCGAACCTCGTGATCGCTGACGTCAATGCCGGGCTGCTCTACGTGCTGGCGCTCACGTCCGTGGGCGTCTACGGCGTCATCCTCGCGGGCTGGGCATCCAACTCCAAGTACGCGTTCCTCGGCGCCATGCGTTCGGCGGCGCAGATCGTCGCCTATGAAATCGCCATGGGTTTCGCGCTGGTCGGCGTCATCATGGCCGCGGGTAGTTTGAACCTCGGCGACATCATCAGGGGCCAGCAGGGCGGGTTCCTCGCGTGGAACTGGTTCTGGCTGTTCCCGCTGTTCCTCGTTTACTTCATCTCGGGCGTGGCCGAAACCAATCGCGCGCCGTTCGACGTGGCCGAAGGCGAATCGGAAATCGTCGCCGGCTTCCACGTCGAATATTCGGGCATCGCGTTTGCGCTGTTCTTCCTCGCCGAATACGCCAACATGATCCTGATCTCGGCGCTGACCGCGATCTTCTTCACCGGGGGCTGGCTCAGCCCGTTCGACGGTTACCTGTCCGCCGACTCCGCAATTCGTTCCTGGCCGCTCATCGGCTGGGCAGTGGGCGACGGCTTCCACTGGCTGTTCCTCAAACTTTTCGGATTCCTTTTCCTGTTCCTCTGGTTCCGGGCCACGTTCCCGCGCTACCGATACGACCAGATCATGCGTCTCGGCTGGAAGATCCTCATTCCAATCACCATCGTCTGGATCGCGGTTGAAGGCGTGATGGTTTACCTGAAGGTCGGGCCCTGGAGAGTGGTGAGCTAATGCGCAACATCATCAAGACATTTGCCCTGTGGGAGCTGCTCGGCGGCCTCCGGGTCACGTGGAAGAAACTCTTCACCCGCAAGTTCACCGTGAACTACCCGGAAGAGAAGACTCCGCAGTCGCCGCGTTTCCGCGGCCTGCACGCGCTGCGCCGTTACCCCAACGGCGAAGAACGCTGCATCGCCTGCAAGCTTTGCGAGGCCGTGTGCCCGGCGCTGGCCATCACCATCGAGTCGGACGTCGCCAACGACGGCACGCGCCGCACGACGCGTTACGACATCGACCTGTTCAAGTGCATCTACTGCGGTTTCTGCGAAGAAGCCTGCCCGGTGGACGCCATCGTCGAGACACGCATCCATGAGTACCACATGGAGAACCGCGGCGAGAACATCATGACGAAAGACAAACTACTCGCCGTGGGCGAGCGGTACGACGCGTTGATCTCGGCCGACAAGGCCGCCGACGCGGCTTATCGTTGACGGGGGAGCCAAGTTGCTAGTCGAGATCCTCTTCTGGGTGTTCGCGTCGATACTCGCGGTGTCGGCGCTGGCCATGATCCTGGTGAAGAACCCGGTGCACGCGGCCATGCTGCTGGTGCTGTGTTTCTTCACCAGCGCATCCATCTGGCTGCTCATCGAAGCGGAGTTCCTGGCCGTCGTGCTCGTGCTGGTCTACGTCGGCGCGGTCATGGTGCTGTTCCTGTTCGTCGTGATGATGCTCGACATCAACGTCGAGGAGATGCGCCACTGGCGCACTCGTTATGCGCTGCTCGGCGGCATCGTCGCCGGCGTGGTCGTCTTCCAGATCGTGAGCGTGGTGTGGACGCGCAGCCTCGGGCTCGACGTCACCACGGGCGCGGCGGGCAAGCCCGCCGATTACAGCAATACGGCCGAGCTCGGCCGCGTGTTGTACACCGATTACGTCTATCCGTTCGAGCTCGCGGCCGTGCTGCTGCTCATCGCGATCATCGCCGCGATCTCCCTGACCATGCGCAAGCGCCCGGGACTCAAGCTGCAGAACATCGCGAAGCAGGTGGCGGTGCGCAGCCAGGACCGCGTGCGCATCGTCAAGGTCGACGCAGTGCGGCCGGACGCTCCGGCGCCCGAGCCTTCTTCCAAGAAAGAGGGGGCCTCGTGATTCCCCTGAACTGGCTGCTGACCCTTTCCGGCGTGCTGTTCGCGATTTCGGTCGCCGGCATGTTCATCAATCGCAAGAACCTCATCCTGCTGCTGATGTGCGTGGAGCTGCTGCTGCTGGCGGTGAACTTCAACTTCGTGGCTTTCTCGCGTTACCTCGATGACATCAACGGCCAGATATTCGTGTTCTTCGTGCTGACGGTGGCCGCGGCCGAATCCGCCATCGGCCTCGCAATCCTGGTGGTGCTGTTCCGCGAACGCCGCAGCATCAACGTCGAAGACATGAGCACACTGAAGGGCTGAGCGTGGGACTTTCCAAAACACTACTCATCTGGATCCCGCTCGCGCCGTTGCTGGCGTCGGTCGTCGCCGGATTGTTCGGCCGCATCATCGGTCGCAAGGCCTCGCACTGGATCACCATCATCGGTGTCGCGGCGTCGTTCGGCATGTCGGCGCATGTGGCCGGCGACATCTTTCTGCACGGCGCGCCGGTCTTCAACGAGACCGTCTACACGTGGCTGGTCAGCGACGGCGTCGGCATGCAGGTCGGCTTCCTCGTCGATCAGCTCACCGCGCTGATGATGGTGGTGGTCACGTTCGTGTCGCTGTGCGTGCACGTGTACACCATCGGCTACATGGCCGACGACGACGGCTACCAGCGGTTCTTCAGCTATATCTCGCTGTTCACGTTCTCCATGCTCATGCTGGTCATGGCCAACAACTTCATGCAGTTGTTCTTCGGCTGGGAAGCGGTGGGCGTGGTCAGCTACCTGCTGATCGGCTTCTGGTACAAGCGGCCCACCGCCATCTTCGCGAACATGAAGGCCTTCCTCGTGAACCGCGTGGGCGACTTCGGCTTCGTGCTGGGCATCGCCGGTGTCGTGTATTACACCGCGCAGTTCGGCGGCGCTTCGGTCGACTACGTCGACGCGTTCAGGGCGGCGCCGCAGATCGCGGGCCAGACCTTCGCGCTGCCGGGCACGGACGGCGTGAATGCGATGACCTTCATCTGCATCTGCCTGTTCATCGGCGCGATGGGCAAGTCGGCGCAGGTGCCGCTGCATGTGTGGCTGCCGGATTCGATGGAAGGTCCCACGCCCATCTCCGCGCTGATCCACGCGGCCACCATGGTGACCGCGGGCATCTTCATGGTGGCGCGCATGTCGCCGCTGTTCGAGTTCTCCGAATTCGCGCTCAACTTCGTGTTGTTCATCGGCGCCACCACGGCGTTGTTCATGGGCTTCCTCGGCATCGTCAACAACGACATCAAGCGCGTGGTTGCGTATTCCACGCTCTCGCAGCTCGGCTATATGACCGTGGCGCTGGGCGCTTCTGCGTACGGATTCGGCATCTTCCATCTCATGACGCATGCGTTCTTCAAGGCGCTGCTGTTCCTCGCCGCGGGCTCCGTGATCATCGGCATGCACCACGAGCAGGACATGCGGAAGATGGGCGGTCTCGCCAGATACATGCCCTGGACGGCCGTCACGTGCTGGATCGGTACGCTGGCGTTGATAGGCACGCCGTTCTTCTCGGGCTACTACTCGAAGGACCTCATCATCGATGCGGTAAAGCACCAGCATCACCTGCAGCCCGACAACTGGATCGCGGGCTACGCGTACTGGTGCGTGCTGATCGGCGTGTTCGTCACCGCGTTCTACTCGTTCCGCCTCCTGTTCATGACCTTCCACGGCAAGCCGCGTTTCGACACCACCGTCGCGGCGCATGGTCACGACGATCACGCGAAGCATGAAACGCACGCCGAGGAAGGCCACGGCGCGCACGATGCGCACGGATCACACGACGATCACGCTCACCACGGCGGCCCGCCGAAGGAGAGCCCGTGGGTCGTGGTCGGTCCGCTGGTCGCGCTGGCCATCCCGTCCGTGCTCATCGGTGCGATCACGTTCGCGCCGCTGCTGTTCGGCGGTGGTTTTGGCGAGTCCATCTTCTACAGCGCGGAACATCACGAGATGCTGCAGGAGATCGGCGTCACCGTCGGCAACTGGTGGCACTTCGCGCTGCATGCCGTGCTGAACCCGGTGTTCTACCTGATGCTCGCGGGCGTGGGTTCCGCATGGGCGCTGTACATCAAGTGGCCGCACCTGCCAGACGTCATCGATTCGAAGCTCAGGCTGCTGCGCGTAGTGCTCGAGAACAAGTACTACTTCGACTGGTTCAATGAGAAGTTCTTCGGCGGCGGCAGCCGCCTGCTCGGCAAGTTTTTCTGGAAGGTCGGCGACCAGTTCGTCATCGACAGGGTGGCGGTCGACGGCTCGGCGAACACCATCGGCCACATCGCCGGCATCGTGCGCCGCGTGCAAAGCGGCTTTCTCTATTCCTATGCGTTCTGGATGGTCATCGGGCTTGCCGCCATGCTCGGCTGGTTCCTGACGCGCGCCTGATCTAACAACAACCCGGATCCGAGAAAACGAACGAACATGCAGCAGGGGTTTCCGCTTCTTTCATTCCTGACATGGCTGCCCATCGCGGGCGGCCTGCTCGTGCTGTTGTTCGGCGATCGCGGCATCAGGGCGGGGCGCTGGGTGGCGCTCGCCATCGCCGTGGCCACGTTCGTCGCGTCCATTCCGCTGTACTGCGGTTTCGATTCCTCGAGCTTCGCGTTCCAGTTCAAGGAACAGCTGCCCTGGATCCCGGCGTTCCACTCCACCTACTACCTGGGTGTCGACGGCATCTCGCTGCCGCTGATCCTGCTGACCACGTTCATCACGATTCCCGTCGTGGTAGCCGCCTGGACGGTCATCGACACGCGCCCGGCGCAGTACTACGCCGCCTTCCTCATCATGGAAGGCCTGATGATCGGTGTGTTCTCCGCGCTCGACGGCCTGCTGTTCTACTTCTTCTGGGAAGCGATGCTGATCCCGATGTTCCTCATCATCGGCGTGTGGGGCGGTCCGCGGCGCGTGTACGCCACGTTGAAATTCTTCCTGTACACGTTCCTGGGTTCCGTGTTCATGCTGGTCGCGCTCATCTACATGCTGATGAAGACCAGCGACTTCAGCATCAGCGCGTTCCACGATCTGCCGCTCACGGCCACCGAGCAGATGTGGATCTTCTTCGCGTTCCTCGCCGCCTTCGCGGTCAAGATTCCGATGGTGCCGGTGCACACATGGTTGCCGGACGCGCACGTCGAAGCGCCGACCGGCGGCTCGGTGGTGCTGGCCGCCATCATGCTGAAGATGGGCGGATACGGCTTCCTGCGATTCTCGCTGCCCATCACGCCCGACGCTTCCAGGGAATTCGACTGGCTGCTGATCGCGCTGTCGCTCATCGCCGTGGTCTACATCGGCTTCGTCGCGCTCGTGCAGACCGACATGAAGAAGCTCATCGCCTATTCATCCATCGCGCACATGGGCTTCGTCACGCTGGGCTCGTTCCTGGTGTACGACATCATCGCCGGCACGGGCGCAGTGCAGGGCGCGGGCATGGGCATCGATGGCGCCATGGTGCAGATGGTCTCGCACGGCCTCATCTCCGGCGCATTGTTCCTGTGCGTGGGTGTCATGTACGACCGCGTGCACTCGCGCGAGATCAGCGCGTATGGCGGCGTGATCAACACCATGCCGAAGTTCGCCGCGTTCATGGTGTTCTTTGCGCTGGCGAATGCCGGCCTGCCAGGCACCTCGGGTTTCGTCGGCGAGTTCCTCGTGATCATCGCCGCGTTCAAGGCCAACTTCTGGTACGCCTTCCTGGCCGCGGTCACGCTGATCCTCGGCGCCGCGTACACGCTGTGGCTGGTCAAGCGCGTGATCTTCGGCGAGGTGGCTAACCACCACGTCGCCGAGCTCGAGGATCTCAATTACCGCGAATTCATCATCCTGGGTCTGCTGGCCGTGGCCGTGCTGGTCGTAGGCCTGTGGCCCGCGCCGCTGCTCGAGGTGATGCAGGCCACCGTCCAGCATCTCGTCCAGCAGATCGCCGCCAGCAAGCTGTCTTTATGAATCCCGAAACCGCAATAACCTGGGCATCGCTGCAACCGGCACTGCCCGAGATCTATCTCACGGGCGCCATCTGCGTGCTGCTGATGGCCGATGTGTTCTTTGGCGACAAGAATCGCGGCCTCACGCCCACGCTCACGCTGCTCATCCTCGCGGTCGGCGCCGGCGTGACGCTCATGTACGCCAACGTCAACGTGCGCACGCTGCTGTTCAGCGAGAGCTACGTGGCCGACGGGCTCGCCGTGCTGCTCAAACTATTCGGGTTCATGAGCATCGCGGTGGCGCTGTTCTATTCGCGCGCCTACCTGCAGCGCCGCGGCATGATGCGTGGCGAATACTACGTGCTGGCGCTCACCGCGCTGCTCGGCATCTTCGTGCTCGTGTCGGCGAACAGCCTGCTCACCGTGTACATCGGCATCGAGCTCATGTCGCTGTCGCTGTACGCCATGGTCGCGTTCGAACGCGAGAACGGCATCGCCGCCGAGTCGGCGATGAAATACTTCGTGCTCGGCGCCATCGCTTCGGGAATGCTGCTCTATGGCATGTCGCTGATCTACGGCATGACCGGCACGCTCATGCTCGACGATCTGTCCGCGATGGCGGTCGGTGATCCGTCGCTCGGCGTCGTGCTGGGTCTCGTGTTCCTGGTCGTCGCGGTCGCGTTCAAGTTCGGCGCGGTGCCGTTCCACATGTGGGTGCCCGACGTGTACACCGGCGCGCCCACCGCCGTGACGCTGTTCCTGTCCACCGTGCCCAAGCTCGCGTCGTTCGCGCTGGCGTTCCGCCTGCTTGCGCATGGCATGGGCAGTGTCGGCGCCACGTGGCAGGACATGCTCGCGCCGTTGGCGGTGCTCTCGATGGTGTTCGGCAACGTCGTCGCCATCGCGCAGTCCAATCTCAAGCGCATGCTCGCGTATTCGGCTATCGGCAACGTGGGCTTCATCCTGCTCGGTTTCGTCGCAGGTTCGGAAGCTGGATACGAAGCCGCGCTGTATTACACGATCGCGTACGTGATCATGACGCTCGGCTCTTTCGGCGTGCTCGTGCTCGCCAGCCGACAGGGCTTCGAAGCCGAGGACCTCGACCACTTCAAGGGCCTGCACAAGCGCGACCCGCTTCTCGCGCTCGTCATGATGGCGCTCATGTTCTCCACCGCCGGCGTGCCGCCGTTCATCGGCTTCTGGGCGAAGTTCAACATCTTCCAGGCGCTGTGGCTCACCGGCCACTACTGGCTGATCCTCATCGCCGCGGCTGCCTCCGTCGTCGGCGTGTTCTATTACCTGCGCATCGTGAAGCTCATGTATTTCGATGCGCCGGGCGAATTGCCCGCCGGTCCGTCGAGCGGCATGGCAGAACGTACAGTCCTCGCGCTCAACGGCCTGGCAGTATTCGCGCTCGGAGTCGTGCCCAACGCGTTGATTCAACTGTGTGCACGCGCCATCGGCTGACGCGGGTTCAATAATTGGGCAATAAGGTTTGCAAAGCCGCATCTCTTGGATAAGAATGCGCGCCCCTCGATCGAGGGGATCGGTTGCGGGGTGGAGCAGTCTGGCAGCTCGTCGGGCTCATAACCCGAAGGTCGTAGGTTCAAATCCTACCCCCGCTACCAACTTCTCTTCCAATGCTGCTCCACTTTATCCCCGGTTCCCCGACTCGTTCCTGAGCACATGGTCGAGACGTCCCGCCGCTCACGCAACGCGTGCTACGAAGTGGCCCGCAGTACGTGGCGACGATGCCGGGCGGATCGGGCGCCTGGTCTCGTCCTGAACTGGGCGTAAGATCGCCCGGCATGAAATCCATTTCGTTTGCCGTTGTCGGCCTTCTGTTCGCCGTTTGCGCTTTCTCCCAAGGCACCGGCTCCGCCGGCGCCGAGGCGTTGGTGCGTGCCATGCGCGCCGACGTGATGGTCCTCGAAGCCTCGAAGGCGGGTATCGCCAGGGCAACCAGCGAAGGTCATTTCACCGACACGCAGTTCAAATGTTTCGATCCGCTGCCAGCGTCGGCGCTGACGGCGGACCTCGGGAAGGTTTTGTCGAAGGTGCTCTCCCAGGACGAAATCGCCGAGGCGCTGGAGTTCTACACGTCCCCTGCAGGCGTGAAAT
>DASTXR010000056.1:0-97229 GCA_035765415.1 Steroidobacteraceae bacterium
CCACGAAGGTGTAGCGGGTCTGGCGAGTTTTCCCCTTGATAGGGGCCTCGACAAAATAGCTGCGTGCACCATTGCGAGTGACGCGCAGCCCAAACCCTTTCACAGTCGCGTGGTAGTAGTAGGATTCCTTTTTGCCGTCACCTGGTGGGCGTGCTGTGCGCACCGTGGCTGCAGTTAGTTGTGGCGAATTTTGGCTGCGTAGTACTGGCGTAGTACCGTTCCTAGACTTCATGACACTTACCTTGCCTTACGGCTCCATACAAATCAGATAGTTGGCGATTCTATCAGGCTAGGTAAGGCCAGCGAAAGTTCTCCTAAGCGGTAGGTCGTCGGTTCAACTCCGGCCGGGGGCGCCATCCGTTCGGGGTCTATTCCGATTACATAGGTAACGGTTTATTCCGGAGACATGGGTGACACTTTAGCGACGAAGGGATTTTCGGCGCTCTCGATCCTGCATGTCTCATGGTCGAAGAATCCTAAGTCGTAACTCATGAAGCTGACCAGCCAGATCTTCTCTTCGATCTGTTTGATCCCAACGCGCTGACCGGCGAAGGTTTGGCTCAAGTTGATCTTCTGCGGCCCCCAGCAGATGCGACCACGGCCCGCAGTCCTTGTATCTCGAATAGATCTTGTAGCCGGTCTTGCGCGAGATCGCGAACTCCCGGCACAGCACCGCCATCTTCTCGCCGTCGAGTAATCGGGCAACGAACTTCAGCTGCTCGTCCATCTTGCAACACTCCCGCCACGGCATCTGCGTATCCCCCGCAAATGCCGAAAAGTGTTACCTATGTCTCCGGAATAAACTGTAACCCTTCAATCAGGAGGGCATGGCGTACCGCATGCCATACGAGCTCAACGAGAAAAACGTCGCTGAAGCTTTCGCCTCTGGCCGGTTGCCGCATCGCGGGCGGCTCGTTCCGATGAAGGTTGTGCGGGTCGGCAACCTCGTCGTGACGACGCAGGTCATCCTGGCAATGGATCTGCTCGTCTCGCCGCATCTCGACCCCTTCACCCAGCAAGTGCCGAACGGGCGGCATCCAGTCTCGCTTGCCATTGCGGATCTGGATGGCGATGAACGCATCGCCTTTGCACGCATACAGTTTTCGTCGCTTGCGGCCGTCTCGTGGAAGATGGCGCTCACAGACCCGGATACAGATCCAGATGCGCTGGGCCCTGGGCAATTTGTCGGTTACGGCGTGGATGCCTGCACCGGTTGCTTCATGGATATGGCCGCTGCAACGCTGATGGGACAGCGTTACCAGGAGGAGGGGCCTTACTTCAGCATCGGGGACGTGATCGAGGAAGAAGCGGAAAAGACTTATCAACCCACGCGCAGTTGGGCCGACATTCGGCCGATCGACAGAAGCGAAGGGAACATCATCTGCTTCACGACCGGATACGGCGACGGCACGTACCCATCCTTTTTCGGCTTCGATGCGGACGGCGAGGTCTGTCAGCTCGTTACCGACTTCCTCATCTTCGGTGAAGAGGAGCGGGCCTAGTTCGTCCACCACGCGACGAATTCCTTGAACTCGATGTATCCATCACCCGCGGTGTCCGCCACTTCGAAATCGAGCAAACACTCGGCGCGCGAGACATCACCATCGAGCACTTTCAGCAGGACGTGGAATTCGTCCTGGTCGATGAATCCGTCGCCGTTCAGGTCGCACAGATCGAAAACCCGGCGCGACTCCGCAATCTTGGTTTCGTTCAGCGTTCCCATGTTCGATCCTCCGTGGTCCATGGGAAGCCAATCTACGGGCCTGCTGCTTAAGGCCGGCTGAACCGAACGCATTTGACAGATTGCTGGCTTCAGCGCTTTCGGACCTCCAGCGGACATGAAGCGAAACCGCTTGCGGGGTGCAGCGCTTCGGTCGGCTGCCGGCGAGTCGAAGGCGCGAGTTCGAATCGCGCGAGCAGTTCCTCGAGGAGGACGCGCAATTCCAGTCTGGCGAGCGGAGCGCCGGGACAAACATGGATACCTGCGCCATACAGCAGATTCATGCGCGGATTGCGATCGAGGCGAAATTCCCGCGGCTGGTCGAAGACTCGTTCGTCGCGATTCGCGGAGGCCCAATCGAGCGTGATTCGTTCGCCCGCCTGAACCGGGCAACCGTCGACTACGACGGGTGTCGTGGTCACGCGTCGGGAGCTGAGCAGCGGCGCGTGAATGCGCAGGATCTCGTCGATGGCCGCGGGTAGTTCGGCCGGATTCGACCGCAGCTGCGACTGGAGCGGGAGTGCGCCAGCCAGGAAGTGCGCGAGGATGCCGACGCAGCTTGCGATGGTCGCGAGTTCGCCCACTGTCCAGTTGCGCAGGATGCTCACGATTTCCTCGTGGGTGAGAGGACGGTCGCGGAACTGCTCGCGCGCCAGCTGACTCGCCACGTCGGTTTCGTTCCCGTCGTTGCGACGGTGCAGGATTTCGCGAATGTGGCGATCGAACTCGAACGCCACCGCAGCCATGGCTTTCCGGTCGTTACGGCGCGTGGCGCTTCGGTTCCGTCGCATCCAGTGGCGCAATGGTTCGTGCAGGTCCGCGGGCCACCCCAGGAAGGCGCATTGCGCCTGCAGGGCAAAACTCTCGGCGACCTGCATCATGAAATCGACTTCTCCCTTTTCGGGAAAGCCGGAGAGGATCTCCACCGCGATTGCGCGAATAGCCGGCTCGACGGCCGTCATGCGTTCGGACGAGAAATACTTTTCAACGATGCGCCGATAGTCAGCGTGATCCGGCGGGTCGATGCCACTGGGCACGGCCAGGTGTGTCGATACTGCGCTGCTGAAAGTGGCGGGATCGAGAAGCACTCTGCTTACTTCCGCGTGACTGTGGGCCACGGGACAGCGTGATGGGGTGTTCATGAATCCATTACATGCTGCGATCCGCCAGATCACTTGATCTGGGTCAAAGACCGCCCATGACCTGCGTCGCAGAAACTGACTGTAGATTCACCTTCCTGTGCCAGCGCAAGCATGCGTATCTTTTTGCCACGAACGCGGATCACATTCTCCCGGTGCAGTTCCTGCATCATCCTGCTGATCGTTTCGATGCGCGTGTCGAGCAGATCCGCAATCTCCCGGCGGCTCAATCCCAGTGTGAACTGACGGCCGTCGAGGCCACGTTGCTGGAGGCGGGCGCTGAGGTCGAGCAGAAAAGTAGTGAGGCGCTGGCGCACGGAACCGCGCGCCGGATGCGGACGCGGCGCAATGCTCTTGCTCAGGAGCCGGACGAGCGCTGCGCCGAATTCCCTGAAGCGCGTTCGATGCTCGTCCAACTGGCGCAAGGGCATCTCGCAGCAGACCACCGTCTGCAGCGCGATCACATCGTTCGCAAAGGCGCCGGTGCTGAAAGCTTCGAGGCCGAGGACGTCTCCTGGAGTATTGAGCGCCAGGATTTGTTCGTTGCCGTTGGTATCCAGATGGACGGTCTTCAGCATTCCTTGCCTCACTGCCCAGAGTGAATGAGCGGGGTCGCCGGCCCTGAACAGCGCCTCGCCCGCGCGCACTGACCGCATGCGGCCGTTTTGCTGGCGTACACGGCCGCCATCGAATGCGATCAGGCCGGACAGGCGACAGATTTCCTGCAGATCGCAGGATCGGCAGGCGATTGGCCCGAGGCCATCGACCGCGGAGGAGCTGGAATTGCGAGCGCGCACGGTGAACTTATACAAGTGCGCCGGTCCTCTCGAAAATGATCTGGATCAATCGAGGGCGCGATCGGCGCTTGAATTGATCTGGATCAAGGGCCCGGGGTGACGACCGACCGATACTGGCGCCCTCCAATCAAACTGCAGGATCGGTCCATGAATATTCGAAAAGTGGTCGCAATATCCGGTCTGGCCCTGCTTTCCGCGGCGCCATTCGCAGCCCATGCGGGCGGCGCGGGAAAAGCCACTGACGCCTGCATCCAGGCGTTCGTGGATGCCTATCTGCCGAAGGACGCGGCTGTGCGCGTTCGCAAGCCAGGCCCTGCCGCGAGCCCTCTGGGCATGTACACGCGGCATTACAAGATCGATCTCAGCGCGCACGTGGGTGCGACCGGAAACGAACCGGTGACGGCGCGATGCGTCGCCAATGCCGACGGCGAAGTGCTCGCTCTCAACACAAAGCCCGTCTCGAAGGATGGAGTGAGGCCCGGCGTTGCCGCTAGCTTGAAGTAACCTCACTCGTCATCGCAGGGCTCCTGTCTACTTCCCAGGGTACGGCCTGCCCGATCTCTTGCGACACATCAGCGCAGCGGGTACGGTCGCGGCCATGGGCATGAAACCTTCCGACATGGCGAGCCGCATCGGCCGCGGCCTGCTGTCTTTCCCGGTCACGCATTTCGACGCGGAGGACCGCTTCCACGAAACCGCCTACCGGCAACATTGTTCGTGGCTGCTGGAACACGAAGTGGCAGGGGTCTTTGCCGCGGGCGGCACGGGCGAATTCTTTTCGCTGAAGCCATCCGAAGTCGGCACGGTTGTCAGCGCGGCCGTTGCCGAAGCGAAGGGCCGCGTGCCGGTGATCGCCGGTTGCGGGTATGGCACGGTGATGGCCGTCGAGCTCGCGCGCGATGTCGAGAAGCGCGGTGCCGATGGCATCCTGCTGCTGCCTCCCTACCTGGTGAACTCCGAGCAGCAGGGTCTCGCGGCGCACATCGACAAGGTCTGCAAGGCGGTGTCCATCGGCGTCATCGTCTACAACCGTGACAACGCCATTCTCAACGACGAGACGCTGGCGAAGCTGTGTGAAGGCAACGCCAACCTCGTGGGCTTCAAGGATGGCGTCGGCGACATCGAAACGCTGACGCGCATCCGCAGCCGGCTCGGTGAACGGCTCACCTACATTGGCGGAATGCCCACCGCGGAAACGTTCGCGCTGCCGTATCGCGACATCGGCATCACCACGTATTCCTCGGCCATCTTCAACTTCATGCCGGTGTGGGCTTTGAGGTTCTACGGCGCGGTGCAGGCGGGCGATCGCGCCACCGTGCAGCATCACCTGAAAGATTTCGTGATGCCGTATATCGCGATCCGCAATCGCGCCCGGGGTTACGCGGTGTCCATCGTCAAGGCAGGCTGCCGGATCGTGGGCAGGCCCGCGGGTCACGTGCGGACGCCGCTGACGGAGCTCGCCTCCAGGGATCTCGACGAACTCCGCGCGCTCATCAAGCGCGCCGAGTCGCTGGCGTGATTCGGGCTCACGCCCCGGGTTTCACTTCCATGGAAAGGCCAGCGACGGCGTCGCTGAATAGCGCTGCATCGCCAGGGCAAGTCTCGCGCCGCAACCGGGCGCCAGGGTCACGTCGAAGCTGCGGCCACTAACAACCTGCGATCTCGGGCCGTCGGTCACCGAAGTGATCTGATGTTCGCCATACGCGCCACCTTGCACGGTGACGACGCGTTCCCGGCTGGGATTCAAATTCACCAGCGTGACGCAGGTGCGTGCGTCTTCGAGAGTATCGACCAGCGCCGCGACGTCCTCGGGCAAGCCGGCCCGCCGCCGGGCCGGATCGAAGTAACGCAGTCGCGCATGCAGGGGCGCGCCTCCCTGGTTGGGTGACGTGGGCGACCAGGGCGGGCGGGCGATGTGCAGGGCGCCCTGGGTGAGCTGCAACAGCGAGGCGACACTGGCGGGATTGTGCTCGAGCGCGTTGTCGGCGAGGCGCGTGTCGGGCGTCGACTTGTCGGCGTGTATCAGCGCAACGCGTGTGCGCACACGCTCGAGGGAGGCGCGCAGCGCGGTGACTGGATAGCCGGGGTTGCGGCCCTCGAGGTAGTCCACCCAGGGATGTTCGCCCGCGAGCGCGCGGTCTTCGCTGCGCATCGACAGGTACCAGATCTCGAAGCCGTTCAGTCGATACGGGCCCGGTGCGTAGCTGTACCAGCCCTGCGGGCCGCACATGCGCGGCGACTGAAGCTTGCCGTCGATTTCCTTCGCTCGCGTGTTGATGGCGGCGTTCTGCCGGCGCCATACCGCCATGTAGCGGTCGTCGCCGGTGAGCAGCGCCGCGTTCATGAAAGCCACGATGGAGCGCGGCACGCGATTGCGGTCTTCGCGCTTGCCGGTCTGCGGCACGACCGGGCTGAAGTTCCAGCCGTACACGCCTTCGTACCATTTCCCGCCGCCGCCGATGCGTCCATCGAGCCCGACCTTGCTCGGCAGGATGTCGTCATTGGCGCGGGCGCGTTCCACCCATGCGTCCACGTACGACAGCAGCCACTCGCGCCAGCGTTTCTCACCGGTCAATAGATAGGCGTTGAGCGCGAGCGTGGTGGATTGCAGGTTGAGCGGGCTGTCGCAGACCGTGTCGGTGTATTCCCGGAAGTGCGCGAGGAACTCGTCGAAATTGCGCTCGCCGTGCTCGAGCTCGAAACGCGAGGCATCGAAAGGGTCGCCGGCCCAGTCGAGCGCGGTGGTGGGACGCAGCAGCGGACCGATGCTGCCGTTGAACATGCTGCGAATGACACGATGTTTCCTGTCGTAGTTGGGCGCGGCGGCGTCGCTGCCGTCGTAGAAGCCCGCGAAGCGGCGCGTGCGGTCGATGAGCCTGGCGTCGCCCGGCGTCGACAGCCCCATGAGATTGAAGACCGACAGCCCTTCGCTGATGTGCTGCCAGTCCATCTGCGGCGGGAACTCGCGCACGTACATGCCCTGGCGTCCCATCGGCACTTCCGTGGTACGCAGCGCGCCGTACTGTTCGAGGTGTCCCTCGTAGACGGCGCGATAGAGCTCCAGGATCCGATCCGAACCGCCGATCGCATGCAGCAGCGGCCAGTCGTTCACATGCTCGATGGCGTCGTCGGGACCGTCATTCGTGCCCCAGCGCGGGAAGCAGAGCAGGTGATGCCGTTCGTCGAAGTACCGGGCGTGGAAGATTTCGCAGGCTTCGGTGTGTGCGCGCAGCAGCTCACGCTGCAGCAGCGCCCATTCGGGTGCCGGCATGGGCGTGGTGACCGTCAAACCAGTGGCGGAGGCGGCGCCGAATGAACGCGGTGCAAGTGCCACGGCGCCCGTTGCGGCTACGAATGCACGGCGGCTGAGCACGTTGTCGTGTTCGTCGTTCAAGCTTTCCCCTGCGCGCCCACGGGGATCATAATCTCCGCGCATGCCACAAGTCCCAGCGTTCACCAGGTTCTTCGCATTGATCTTGTGCGCGTGGGCCGTGGAGTCCGTGTCGGCTGAAGGTCCCATTCGCGAACCGGGAGACCTGGCGACCCGTTTCGCCGCCGCCTGGAATGCGCACGACTCGGCGGCGTTCGCGGCGTTGATGGCCACGGACGCCGATTGGGTGACGGCATCCGGCGTTCGCCTTCGCGGCCGGGCGCAGATTCAGGCGTTTCTTGCCGAAGAACACGAACTCTGGGCGCACCGCACGACCATGCGCGCGTTGAACATTCGCGTGCGTTCGCTCGACCGGAAGACGGCGGTGGTTCTCTTCGAATGGGAAATCGCGACGCCCCGCGGGCCGGGTGAAGCGCCTCTCGTCTCGCGCGGCAACAACCTGTTCGTCGCGTCCGACGACAAGGGCTGGATCATCGTGGCCGGCCAGGTGGCGAGAGCTCCGTCCCGGTGAAACAGGCCATGCACATTCTCCAGGTGCGGGCCAACCGCCGTGGCCTGATGGAGTTCACTGCCGACGTACGTCGCTGGGTGGATCAACAGGAGATAGTCGCGGGCCTGCTCACGCTGTACTGCCGCCACACCTCGGCGTCGTTGCTCATACAAGAAAACGCCGCGCCGGCGGTCCGGCGTGACATGGAGAAGTTCTTCGACGATCTCGCGCCCGAAGGCAGGCACTATGAGCACGACGACGAAGGCCCCGACGACATGCCGGCCCATCTCAAGACCGCGCTCACGCAGGTGCAGCTCTCGGTGCCGGTGATGGAAGGCAAGCTTCTGCTCGGCACCTGGCAGGGCATCTATCTATTCGAGCACCGCGACCGGCCTTCACCACGGGAAATCGTGTTACATCTGGTGGGGAACTGACTTGGGATTGTCCGCAGTGCGTATCGCGGCCGTGTCCCTGGTCTTGTCAGCCGCGCCCGCGCACGCCGCGCCTCCGGAGCCCACCAGGATCGTCGTGGGCGGCGTCGAGCTGCATTACATCAGCGCCGGCACCGGCGACGCCGTGATCCTGCTGCATGGCGGGCAGGGCGACTACCGGTCGTGGGAACCGCAGATGGCCGCGCTTTCGCGCTACTACCACGTCGTGTCGTACAGCCGTCGCTACCACTTTCCGAACAAGAATCCGCAAACCGCGCCGGCCCACTCGGCGATGGTCGATGCCGCGGATCTGGCGGCGTTGATCAAGGCCTTGCGACTCAAGCGCGTGAACCTCGTGGGCACCTCGATGGGCGCGGCGACGGCGCTGACGCTGGCGACCCAGCATCCGAACATGGTTCGCAGCCTCGTGCTCGCTGAACCGCCGCTTCTCGGTTGGGTGAAGCGTTTTCCGGATGGGGCCAGGCTGTACGAGGACTTCATGCTTCGCATCCAGAACCCCGCGCGCGAAGCTTTCGCCGCGGGCGACGATGCAGCAGCCATGCGTTTCTTCGTCGACGGGTTCGCTTCACCAGGCCGCTTCGACAAACTATCTCCCGAGGCGCGGCTCGGGGTCCTGCAGAACGCCGCCTTCTTCAGGATGATGACGCGCAGCGAGAATCCGTATCCGGATTTCGCGAAGGGCGCGCTGTGGCAGTTGCGCATGCCGGTGCTCGTGATCACGGGTGAGAAGACCAACGAGATCTACCGGCGTATCGACGAAGAGCTCACAAAGGCGATTCCGCGCGCGAGGTCGGCGACGATTCCCGCGGCGGGGCATGCATCGCCGCGTGAGAATCCGGGAGTATTCACGGAAGTGGTCGAGAATTTTCTGGAGACCAGCGGCAAATGAGAACCGACAGACGCACTTTCCTTTACGGAGCGGGATCCGCGGCCTCGTTGCTGGCGCTGCGAAACGCAGCTGCCAACACCAGCTCTGTTGACGCATGGCAGCGCGCCGCTGACATCGCGCGCAACGTGCGCGCGCCCACGTTTCCCGACCGCCTGTTCGACATCACGAAGTTCGGCGCCAAGCCCGACTCGACGACGCTGAATACGAAATCGATTGCCGACGCCATCGACGCCTGCGCGAAAGCCGGCGGCGGCCGCGTACTCGTGCCCGCGGGCACGTTCCTCACGGGCGCGATTCACCTGCAGAGCAACGTGGAACTGCACGTGAGCGAAGGCGCCACGTTGCTGTTCGACACCAACCCCGCGAGTTATCCCATCGTCTTCACGCGCTGGGAGGGCATGGAGTGCATGAACTACTCGCCTCTCATATATGCGCGCAAACAGAAGAACATCGGCATCACGGGCAAGGGAACGCTCGACGGCCAGGCGAGCGAAAAGCACTGGTGGGCGTGGAAGGGCAGATGGGGCGGCACGGTGCCGTACGGTTGGAAGGAGGGCATGCCCGACCAGCGGCCGGCGCGCGCCAGGCTTTTCCACATGGCCGAAGACGGCGTGCCGGTCGAGCAGCGTGTGTTCGGCGACGGGTCGCGCCTGCGCCCGCCATTCATCCAGCCCTATGACTGCGAGAACGTGTTGATAGAAGGCATCCGCGTGCGCAACTCGCCGTTCTGGAACATCCACCCGGTGTTGTGCAGGAACGTCACGCTGCGCGGTGTCGACGTGTACGGCCACGGGCCTAACAACGACGGCGTGGATCCGGAGTCCGTGGACCACATGCTCATCGAAGACTGCTCGTTCAACACCGGCGACGACTGCATCGCCGTCAACTCCGGCCGCAATGCCGACGGACGCCGGCTCGCCACGCCCTCGCAGAACATCCTGGTCCGCAACTGCCGCATGCAGGAAGGTCATGGCGGAGTGGTGGTGGGCAGCCAGATCTCGGGCGGCGCGCGCTGGGTATTCGCCGAGAACTGCCACATGGACAGCCCGAACCTCTGGTACGCCATCCGCTTCAAGAACAACGCGCTGCGCGGTGGATTGCTCGAGAACTTTTATTACCGCGACATCGAAGTGGGGCAGGTGGGCCGCGCCGCCATCACCTGCGACTTCAACTATGAAGAGGGCGCGAATGGCGCCTTCACGCCGCAGCTGCGAAATGTGGTGGTCGAAAGATTGCGCGTGAAGAACGCGATCCGTGTGCTGGATTCGCAAGGGCTGCCGAAGGCGCCGGTCAACGACATAACGTTGCGTGATTGCTCGTTCAACGGGGTCACACAGCCGAGCATCGTCAGGCACACGCGAGCGGTGAACCTCGAAAAAGTGTGGGTCAATGATAAATTGGTTCGGAAGTTATAGCGCCAGAAAATTCCTACAAATCGCTGAGAGCGACTCCTAATCGAACCGGCGCTAAAGTTCGCTTGACGGTCACGCGCGAGATCGCCGAACGCGTCAAGCAAGGAATAGATGACCGAGGATCGCACCCTTCCACCCGCTGTGCCGGTTTCATACGCGCCTGCGTACATCGGCCCGCTGATTCGCGCCGATGCGACAGGCATGCGTTACGGCGCCGCCATCGTCCTGGTGCTGCTGATCGCAGGTATCCGCGCGCTGCTGGCGCCCCTGTTAGGCACCCAGGCTCCGCTCCTGCCTTTCGTGTTAGGTGTTTACGCCGCGGCATACCTCGGCGGTCGCGGGCCGGCGATCCTGGCCGGCGTGCTCACGCCGTTGCTGGCCACCCTGTGGTTCACGAACTGGCCGCAGGACGCGCCGCCGATGCAGTGGATCTCGCATGTGGTGTTCTTCCTGCTGATCGCGGCGCTGTCGGCCCAGCTCATGCATGAGCTGCAGAAGCGCTCGCGCACCGAACGGGAGGCGCTCGCCATTGCGGCCGGCCACGCGCACGCGCTGCGCGAAGCGGACCGGCGCAAGGACGAGTTCCTCGCGATGCTGGCGCACGAGCTCCGCAACCCGCTGGCGCCCATCCGCAACGTCGCCTACGTGCTCGCGAAAGGCGTTGCCGAACCGGCCACGGTCCGCAACGCGGGGCAGATGATCGAGCGCCAGGCCAATCACCTCACGCATCTCGTCGACGATCTGCTCGACCTGGCGCGCATCACGCGCGGCCGCGTGGTGCTGAAACGCGAATCGTTGAGCCTCCGCTCCGTGGCGGAGTCGGCGCTCGAAACCGTGCAGCCGCTGCTGGATGCGCGTAACCAGACGGTGGGCTTGCGCTGTCCGGCGGAGCCGGTCTACGTGGATGGAGACAGCGTGCGCCTCTCCCAGGTGGTCGCGAACCTGCTGACCAACGCCATCAAGTATTCGCCCGAACGTTCGCGCATCGAAGTCGTCGTCGACGGCTCCGAGGCCGATGCATTCATCAGCGTGCACGATCCGGGCGTCGGCATCGACGCGCAACTGCTGCCGCTGCTGTTCGATCCCTTCCTGCAGGGCGATCGCACGCTCGATCGCGCCCAGGGTGGTCTCGGAGTGGGGCTGACCATCGTGAAGCTGCTGGTGGAGATGCACGGCGGCAGCGTGTCGGCGTACAGCGCGGGGCTCGGCAAGGGCAGCGAATTCCGGATTCGCCTGCCGCGGGTTCTGGCGCCGCTGCCCGTACCCGCGCCGTCGCCGCATGACGAGCACCGCACCGTGCGTCCGCGGCGCATTCTCGTCGTCGAAGACAATGCCGACGCTGCCGAATCGATGCGCGCGGTGTTGCGCACCGACCATCACGAAGTGGAAGTGGTGTACGACGGCGCTGCGGGCCTCGCGAAGCTCGAGGACTTCCGCGCCGACATCGTGTTCCTCGACATCGGACTGCCGCGCATGGACGGTTACATGGTGGCGCACGCGATCCGCGAGCGCTTCGCGCTGGCTGGCCGGCGGCCGAAGCTGATGGCGCTGACCGGCTACGGACGCGACGATGATCGCCACGCGGCGCTCAAGGCCGGATTCGACGGGCACCTGGCAAAGCCCGTGGATCCGCGCCGGCTGCTGCAGATCGTCGCCGATGAGCTTCAGGCGCACTCCAGGCTGCGGCAGCCGGGCTAACAAGCCCGGTTCTTCGCCCTCGTCAGACCTTTCCCACTACAGCAGCGCGGGCGGCACGGGAAACACCGAGTCCACCTTCGCCTGATTGCCTGCCTGAAGACTGCTGATCGCCGCCACGCCGCCGTCCCGATAACTACCCGGGCGCGGGAAGTTGGCGAGGTCGAGGATCTCGATGGCCGTGCGCTGCAGCCAATTGCGTTCGCTGCCCGAGTTCAGGATGTCGAAATCCACCGCCGGATTGTTATGGCCGGTCGCGCCAAATCCGGGCCAGCGACCGAGCAAGGCATGGAAGATTTCATGCGCAATGTTCTCGCCCATCAGTCGGGCCATGATCTCGATCCAGATGAACTTGATATTGGGATCCGTCAGGTTCATCGCAGCGATACGGTTCACGGCGGCGGTGACGTCTGCCGCGATATCCATCGTGTTCTGACGGAACGCACCGGGATAGATGTTGATCGCCTCGTCGAACGTCGTCGGCGCGGGATTTGCCGTGGTGCCGGCGACGGCTGGATCCGTTGGATGGGTACCGCGAATGGTGAGCGCATTGAACTTGCCGGCGGCGAATCCACCCACCGCCAGATGCACAGGCAACGGTTCGTTGAACGGCGCCAGCCGCCAGATGGTGCGCACATTGGCGCGACGAACCAGGTTGTCCACCACCTGCCTGACCTTTTGCAGCACCAGCGACTTGACGTCCTGCAGGTGATACGCCACGAGTTCGGCGTCGAAGGCGGCAGCCTCCTCATCGATCACCACGAACTGCGGCACGCTGATCTTGATGGTGCGCGTGCCGAGCCGGGCTCCTCGCGGATCCCGCGCTTCGAAGGTGACGTCCGTCAGGCCGGGATCGCCCGCGATGACATCCGTGACGTAGGCGTTGGGTGCAACGAACCTGGCGCCAGCGGGATTGGCGACCGTCCAATGCCAGGTCGAGCCCGCCGGCGCGCCATACACGACTGCGCGCAGGGTAGTTTGCCCGCTGTTGCTGCCAGGCGAGAACGCGCGTAATGCCGGCGTGCAGTAACGCGGGAGGTTGATCGACACACCGAGCGCGTCCTGCGCCTCCTCTGCGCCACTGGCGCCCGTGGTGGTTTCACCGCCCAGCACTCCGCGTGCCGCATCCGTGCCCTGTTTCTCGTCGATGAGTCCGTGGTCCTTGGCGTACTCGATGGTCTTGAGCCGGTCGATTTGTTTGCCCGCATCCGTCTCGCTGGCGGCGGTGCGTTTCTCGCCCTTGGCGGCCTCGACCCTGGTTTCTTCCAGCTTCTGCTTGGCCTGGTCGGCCAGCGCCTTGATGTTCGCATCGGACGACTGCGCGGACAGTTTTTCGAGCAGGTCACCGACCTCGCTGAGGCCCGACATGTTGCGGAAGATCTCCGGCGTGCCCATCACTTTCAACGCTGCAGCGAGCCCCACCGGATCCGGCGCCTGCGGCGTGGCCGCGATGCTGATGACATTGCCAGGCAATGCCTGCGGCGTGAGGTTCGGCGTCGATCCGCCGGGCCCTTGCTTGATGGGGCCGATGGCGGGCGGTTCCTCGGTGGTCATCTCGGTCCAGTCGGACATGCGCGTGGGATCGCGTTCCTCGCAGGCATTGCAGTGGCCGAGCTGCGCTTCGGCAAACACACCGCGCGTGGGCAGGGTCACGATGTCCTGCAGCGCCTGCACCGGATCGTTTTCGCGCACGGCCAGCCAGTCGGGGAACGGACCGTCATACGGAAAGGCAACGTAGTTGCCGGATACGGCGATCGGGATGTCGTCGATGCCGGAAAGCAGCTCGGGATGAGCGGCGAGCGCGGCCTCGAGCCGGATGCGCCGGTCGACCGCGCTCTGCAGCATCCAGATCGCGCTGTTGTAGTGGCCCTGGTTGCCGTTCAGGTGCTGTATCAGTTTGTGGGTGCGCAGCGCATCCGCTTCGAGCGTGTTTGCGCCCGCGGCCGGGTCCTCTTCTTCTTCGGTCTGGTCCTCCGGATCCTGCGGCAGCGTGACGGTTTCCATCGTGGTCACATCCACGCGCACGCTGAAGGCGTGTTCGTTGTCATGAAACCAGTTCGTCTCGTCGTTGATGCCGAGAATGATTTCGCCGTCGCGATCCGCGGCCGCCGTCGTGATCGTACCGGCCTGTTGCCAGGGTCCGCCCGTTCCGATCTTGAATATCAAAGAAAACGGGATGAGCGCGGGCGCGATGACATTCTGATTCCCCGCTGCGCCTTTGCCATTCGGGCCCACATTCCCGATGACGCCGCCTATGTTGACCGTGCCGCTGGCGGCAATACGAATGCTGTCGCCCGCCTTGACGTTGAGCTCGGAGCCGACTCCTTGACCTCGCGCGCCTTCCACCTGAGTGTCTTTGCTTGTGACCTTGGGCCGGGTGGTGGTGGTGGGCTGCGGTTCTTCAACGGGAATCACCGTCTGGTATTTGCTTCGCAGCGCAGCGTCGAACGCCGGCTTCAACGACCGGTCGATGAGCGCTGATTCGAGGATGGACCGGAACTGCAGCGCCTTGTCCACATCGAAAGCGAACGGTGCGAACGGGATGAGCACGGCCTTGGTGCGACCGGTGAATTCGGTACTGATCCGGAAATGCCGAAGCACCTCGTAATACTGGATAGTGAGCGCGTGACAGTGATTGTGATTGGCGACCCGGCGCGTCTGCAGGACATTCTGTTCGGCCTGGTTTGCCTGCACGACGACCGTGCTGTTGAGACTGCGCGTGTAGCCGGTCTGCTGGCGAATGCCGTTGTGCAGCGTCTGCAACGATTCGGCTTCGAGGTCGCGGTTTCCCCAGCTGTTGCTGACGCTTGCGCCAATCGCATGGTTGAACGTCATCGTGACGGCCTGCAGCGGTATGGTGGCCTGGCCCGTGGTGCCCGCCATGAATGAGCTGCCGCCCTGGGATTCGCGCAGCGCGGAATCCACGGTCTCCTCGATGGAGCGATCGACCTTCTGCTGGTGATCGAGATATTCGGCGGAGCGCGTGTTGTCGGCGCGTGTCACCGTGTCCTGGCGCGACCAGTCGATAATGGCGATCTGTGTCGCTTCGCCCGGCGCCAGGGCCAAACTATATTTGATCTCGCCGAGAGAATGTCCCAGCGAATACCAATCCTGCCGAAAGCCAAGCACCTCGGCGAACTTGATCGTCGGGTTGCGCGTCGCAAGTGCATTGGTCACATCGACTTCGGCAATGGCGGGCGCGTTGAAGACCTCCGTGTCGATCTCGCTCTCGGCGCGCCTAACCACTACCTTGTAGAAGCGGTGCTGCTGGACGGGCAGGGATGCGGGCACCAGTGACTCGCAGCAGCCGTCGCCGAGATTGAGCCGCACCGGGGCCACGAAGGAGTAGGGCGACACTTCGCGGTCGTACAGGTCGGGCGACTGGATGGCGGGCAATGCGATCGATGAGCATCCGGAATGGGAATCGGAGTCGGCGTCGAGCAACCTGATCGGAAACACGACACGCAATGCGTCCGGCAGGGTGAAACTGGCTTCTACTTCGCCGATGACGCTCAATCCTGTGAGGCTGCGTTCCTCTGCGGCATCGTTCCCCAGCATCAGGGTGCCGATGTTCAATTCGCCGTTCGGAATCCGCGACGAACTCAAGACCAGCTCCTGCACATTGTTGATGCCGAGCTTGATCAGAGGGCCGAGGTCGAATGAGACGTAGCCGGTCTTGTCCGAGCACAACGTTCCGACCGGCAGCCTCGAGCCCTTCTCGGCGAGACCCGCATGTAGTGAGACCACTGCTCCGGCCACGGGAAGATCGGTCTTGCTGTCGAGTAGGCGGCAGCGGATCTTCTTCAGAAAAAGCAAAGGAATGGACATGAATGGCAGCTCCCGGGCGGATAGAAGGATCGCGGGCGTCGTTGCTCGCGCGATGTCCGCCGGAGATCGCCGGTGAGAAGTCGCGGTGCAACGGTGCCCTTCCTTCAAAGAGCGGATTCGCTCACGCGCAGGGATCACCGGCGCTATCTATACGAAGCGCCCGCAGTGTCAGCAGGCCCCGACTCAGCCGGGTGGGGCTCAGGCGTTGCGCAGGGAGTCCGCGATCCCGCCCGCGCCGGAATCATGCGGCGCGTCGCGCAACAGTTCGTCGAGCACACGCTCGACATCGTCGGGATCCACGGGCTTGGTCAGGTGCTCGTCGAACCCGGCGGCCTTCGCCGCTTGTTTGTCCTGCTCCTGCCCCCAGCCGGTGAGCGCGACGAGTATCGCGTTGCGCCCCCAGGCCTCGAGGCGCATGCGCCGTGCGACTTCGTGTCCGCTCATGCCCGGCATGCCGATGTCGATGATGGCGGCACGCGGGCGATCGCGGCGGGCGACCTCCAGGGCCTCGTTGCCGTTGTACGCGATCGAGACTTCGTAGCCCGAGAAGCGCAGCACCAGCGCCAGCGATTCGGCGGCGTCGCGATTGTCGTCGGCGACCAGTATGCGGCCACGTCGAACGACGCTGGCATTCGCGGCGCCGGTGTCTTCCTCGCGCGCCATCGCGCTGGACGGCGCGAGCACGCGGTGCGGCAGGTGCACGATGAACTCGCTGCCGCGCCCCAGGCCTTCACTGCGCACTTCGACGCGTCCGCCGTGCAGCACCACGAGACCTTTCACCAGCGCGAGGCCGATGCCGAGTCCGCCTTCGGCGCGATCGATGGCGGAGTTGACCTGCGAGAACATGGTGAAGAGACCCGGCAGCGATTCCTGCGTGAGCCCGATGCCACTGTCGCGAATCCCGATGACGAGCTCGGCGTTCTCGAGGCGCGCCCACAGCGCGATCCGGCCCTGGGGATCGGTGTACTTGGCGGCGTTCGTGAGCAGGTTGCCGATCACCTGCGAGAGGCGCAGCGGGTCGGCTTCGAGCTTGATGTTTTCCGCCGGCAGTTGCACGGTGAGCTGGTGCTGCTTGGCATCGAGCAGCGGGCGCGCCGTTTCCACCGCGATGCCGATGACGGACTTGAGATCGACGTAGTCCTTCTTGAGCTCGAGCTGCCCGCGCGTGATGCGCGAAACGTCGAGCAGGTCATCGAGCAGCAGCGACATGCGCTGTACCTGGCGCGCGATGACTTCGCGGCCCCACTTGCGCTGCCGTTCGTCGGCGGCGTCCGAATCGAGAATGCGCACCGCATTGCGAATGGGCGCGAGCGGGTTGCGCAGCTCGTGCGCCAGCGTGGCCAGGAACTCGTCCTTGCGCCGGTCGGCTTCGAGCAAGGCGCGCTCCGTGTTCTTGAGCCGGCTGATGTCGAGGTTGATGCCGGCCCAGCGCTGGATGCGTCCGGTCTCGTCGCGGATCGGCACGCCCTGCGCCAGGATCGAATGGTATTTCCCGTCGACACCCTTCATGCGGTGCTCGCGGTACCAGGTGTTGCCGGTGTGCGCGGTCTCCTTCCATGCGGCCAGCGTGTCCGTGATGTCATCAGGGTGCAGGACGCTCACCCAGCCGTCGTTCGCCGCCTGTTGCATCGTGAGGCCGATGAGCCTGAGGAATGAATCGCTGGCGTAGATGCAGCGGCCTTCGGCGTCCGTGACCCACACGCCGTAGTTGATGGATTCGCCGATGGCGCGATACAGCTTTTCACTGGTCTCGAGCGCGCGCGCATGCGACTGCACTTCGTCGAGCATCTTGTTGAACGCGTCGATGACCACGCCCACTTCGTCGTCGGTCATCTTCTCGGCGCGGAACGAGTAGTCGCGCTTTTCGATGATGGCCTGCGCCACCTGGGCCATGGATTCCATGGGACGCGTGACCACGCGGTGCAGCCAGCTCGACGCGAGCAGCGCGGCGATGAGGCCGATGATCATCACCGCGCCGAGCACGTTGAGGTAGGCGTGCACGCGGCCGCTGACGTCGTATTGCGCGCGCAGGTAGATAGTGCCCAGCACTTCGCCGCCCTGGACCACGGGCTTCATGACCAGCACGCGTCCGCCGTCGATGTGCAGCCCGCTCTTGTTCGGCATGCGCGGAACTTTGGCGGGAGCCGGGGGCTGATCGGCGCGCGCATATTGCGCAAACAGGGCGCCATCCGCGGAATAGAGCGCCGCCGCGTGGATGGATTCGCGCGCCTGCAGCGCGCTCAGGCTGCGCTGCGCGTATTCGCGATCGTTGAAGGACAGCGCGGGCATGACGCCCAGCGCGAGAATGGACGCCTCGGTGCGCAGATCCTCGGCCCACGCGGCGCGGTTGTCGCGCAGGTCGGTGTACAGGAGTGCGGCGCCCGCGGAAGCGAGCGCGATCGCCGTGGTGACCAGCATGACCACCATGAGTTTGCCGGCGACGCTGCGGCGCGCGATGGCGATGGACGACAATGCTCGCCAGGGGCGGCGCCCGCCTTTGAAAACTTTACTATCCATCCGCTCCAGGCCTTTGCATCTTGCCTTCATATAGGAAATACGTTCCACTGCAATCAGCTTTGTCCTACAACAACAAATCAAGAGCCATGGAAGTGCCGCAAGCGCGCTTGGGCCGTAGACATCTGATCCTGATTCGAGCCGTATTGCTGTGCGTATTCGCGTGCGTCGGCTCGTCATTCTCCGCGCTCGCCCAGGCCGCGCAATTTTCGGTCGACGCGGTGAAGGCGGCCTATCTGTTCCGGTTCGCGCAGTACGTCGAGTGGCCGCAGCCACCCGCGCCCGACGCACCTTTCGTCATCGCGGTGAGCGGCGCGGAAGAGGTGGCCGTGCACCTCGAGCGCCTGTCACCCGAGATGACCGTGAACGGCCGGCGCGTGACGGTGCGACGCGCGACACGCGTCCAGGATCTCGACGGCGTGCACATCCTGTTCATCGGTGCGAGCGCCTTCAACCGCACGCGCGCGCTGCGCACTCATGCCATCGATAAACCCATCCTGATCGTCACCGAAGATGAGCAGGGCATCGACGGCGGCGCCGTCATCAATTTTGTCGAAGTGAACCGCAACCTGCGCTTCGAGGTTTCGTTGATCGCGGCGGATCGCAGCAAACTGCGTATCAACTCGGCGTTGCTGTCGGTGGCTGCGCGCGTGGAACGCCGGCCGCAGAGCTCGCTCAATTGCAATGACGGTTATGTCCGCCGACATCGCCCGGCGGGTTGCGGAATCAGGCTGGCGGGCATTGGTGTCCGGAGGGGCGGGTGAAGGTCTTGTCGTGGAGTGGCGGAATTTTCCTGGCGCTGGTCGCGGGGGGAATGCCTGCCGGCGCGCAAGTGGCCGCCGGCAGCAGCGATCCGCTGACCGAGTTGAGCCGCATGTCGCTCGAGCAGCTCGCCAACGTCGAGGTCACCTCGGTCTCGAAATCCGCGCAGGCGCTCTCGAGCGCGGCGGCGTCCATCTACGTCATCACGCGCGAAGAAATCCTGCGCTCGGGTGTGCTCAGCATCCCCGAGGCGTTGCGGCTGGCGCCCAACCTGCAGATCACCCAGCTCACCTCGACGGATTACTCCAACGGCGCGCGAGGTTTCGCCGGGGCGCCCGACGTGCAGAACTTCTCCAACAAGATCCTCATCCTCATCGACGGCCGCAGCGTCTATTCGCCGCTGTTCTCCGGTGTCGCCTACGACATGCTGGATGTGGTCATGGACGACATCGACCGCATCGAGTGCATCTCCGGTCCGGGCGCCACGCTCTGGGGCGCCAACGCCATGAACGGCGTCATCAACATCATCACGCGCAAGGCCGCGGAGACCCACGGCACGCTCGTGCGCCTGGACGCGGGTCCCGAAGAGCAGGCGGCGGCGCTGCGTTACGGCAGCAATCTCGGCGAAGAGGCGTCATTCCGGGTGTACGCCAAGTGGTTCGATCGCGGCGCCACCGAGCTCGCGAACGGTGACAGCGCCGAAAACGACTGGAGCAAGCTGCAGGCGGGCTTTCGCATGGACGGTGGTTCCGGTCGCAACCGCCTCACCGTGCAGGGCGACTACCAGAGCGCCGAACAATCGTTCGCCGGCGTCAGCGACGTGCCGTTCTACGGCGCCAACATGTTAGGCCGCTGGGAACACTCCGGCGACCGCGTGAGCACGCGCGTGCAGGTGTTCTTCGATCGCGTGGACCGCGGCCGGCCGCCGGACGGCCTGGCGTTCGACATCGACACCTACGATTTCGACCTGCAGCAGAGCGCGATCGTGGGCGCGCGCCATCGCCTGGTGTGGGGCCTCGGCCGTCGTTTGAACGACTATCACACCGTGAACACCAACGTGGCTTTCGTGCCCAACCATCGCAGGCTCGAGCTCACGAACGTCTTCGTGGAGGACGCCATCACGCTCAACGAAGAATGGAAGCTCACCGCCGGCATCAAGTTCGAAGACAACAGCTATTCGGACTGGAGCACGCTGCCGGACCTTCGGCTCTCGTGGGCGCCGAACGACCGGACGCTGTTCTGGCTTGCCGGTTCGCAGGCCATTCGCGCACCCACGCCTTTCGACACCGACGTGCAGGAGTTCGTCGGCGGGCAGCTCTTCGTGCTCGGCGATCCGGATTTCAAAACCGAGAAGGTGACGGCGTACGAAGTCGGCTATCGCGGCAATCCCGATGCCGCGTTGTCGATCTCCGCCAGCCTGTTCTACAACGAGTACGACGATCTGCGCACCATCGAAGTCACGCCCGTGGTCTTCCTGCCGCTGCGCTGGGGAAATCTCATGGAGGGCAGCGCCTATGGCTTCGAAGCCTGGGCGGACATTCAGCTCACGCCGTGGTGGCGACTGTCGCCCGGCGTCCGCACGCTGCACAAACGCCTGGAATTCAGCGAAGGCGCGTCGCAGATCGTGGGCGTGCGCCAGGCCGGCGACGATCCTTCTTCGCGCTACTACCTCAAATCCTCGATGGACCTGCGGCAGTTCACGTTCGACGTGATGGTTCGCGAGGTTTCGCCGCTGCCCGACCCGGCGCTCGATGCCTACACGGAGATGAACGCGCGCTTCGCGTGGCGCGCCAGCGAAAAGCTCGAGATCGCCATCAAGGGATTCAATCTACTTAACGAAATACACCTCGAGTACCCGAGTCCGGTGGGCCACGCGATCCACCGCAGCGTCATGGCGGAGCTGCGATACAACTACTGAGAGAGATTGGGACTTGGCTCACACGCGATCGGGGAGTATTGGCGTGTACGGACGCCGCGTACTCATAGAATGATCGGCAGATGTCAGCACAAATCCACGAACGTCGCGCGAGCAACGATCGGCGTCGTTCCGTCCTGCGCGCCCTGTGGCACGGCAATTTCGCCCGCCGTCGCCATGCACCTCGCCGAACCAACGAACGTCATTTCGCGGTCACGGACTGGTTTCACCATCAGTGGCTCGTGGTGGTCATCGGAATCCTGCTTCTTTGCGTCGCGGACGCGCTGCTCACGCTGACTCTCATTGCGCGCGGCGCCGTCGAGATCAATCCGTTCATGGATCCGCTGGTGCGGGGCACGGGCCACAGCTTCGGCTACTGGAAGATCGGGTTGACGGCGATGGGGGTGGTGGTCCTCACCTTGCTCGCCCGTGTTCGATATTGGGGCAGGGCGGTGGGAACGATCCTTTACGTGGTTCTGGGGGCCTATGTCGTCCTCGTGGCTTACGAGGTATTTCTTTTACGTAACATCCCCCTAGATTAGGCACTGGTCGCCTTTCGGGCGGTGGCGGACTCCGCTAACATACCGCCCCCTTATCGCTCCAGGACCTTGAGTCCATAGGATTTTTTCTCGTGGCCTTAAGCCTTCGCGAGCTCACCGCTTCCACACCGCTGTCGGGTGGCAACGCTCCTTACGTCGAAGCTCTCTATGAGCAGTTCCTGGCAGATCCCCAGAGTGTCGAGCCGGCCTGGCGCGACTACTTTCACCGTCTGCAGGACGGCCTCGCGTTGCGCGACGGCGCCGGCGCCGAACAGATTCACTCCACCGTGCAGGCGGGCATCGTGCAGCGCGCCGGCAAGCCGCGCATGGCCGCCGCGCCGGCCGGCACGGCGCCCGATTCGGCCGCCAAGCAGGGCGCGGTATCGCGCCTCGTCCAGATCTACGCCAACCGCGGCCACCTCGTCGCCAGTCTCGATCCCCTGGGTCTCGAGAAGCGCGCGCGCCCGCGGGTTCTCGAGCTCGGCTACTTCGGCCTCACCGAAGCCGACCTCGACACCGAATTCCTCACCGGCTCGCGCCCCAACGAGCTCGCACCCCGGCTCAAGCTGCGCGAGATCATCGCCCAGCTCGAGTACGCCTACTGCGGCACCATCGGCGCCGAGTTCGCGCACGTTTCGAACACCGACGAGCGCCTGTGGCTGCAGGACCAGTACCTGGTCGGCCGCCTGCGCGGCAAGCTAACTACCGACGAGCAGAAGAACATCCTGTGGCAGCTCGCCGCCGCCGAGGGTCTCGAGCGTTACCTGCACACCAAGTACGTCGGCCAGAAGCGTTTCTCGCTCGAAGGCGGCGACACGCTGATCCCGCTCATGGACGACCTCATCCAGCGCGGTGGTGAACAAGGCGTCGAGGAATGCGTCATCGGCATGGCGCATCGCGGCCGCCTGAACGTGCTGGTCAACGTTCTCGGCAAGTCGCCGTCGGTGCTGTTCAACGAATTCGAAGGCAAGTACGACGCCGCGCACATGCAGGGCTCGGGCGACGTGAAGTACCACAAGGGCTTCTCGTCGGACCTGCGCACGCCGGGCGGCAACGTGCACGTGGCGCTGGCCTTCAATCCTTCGCACCTCGAAGTCGTGAACCCCGTGGTCGAAGGTTCGGTGCGTGCGCGCCAGGAACGGCGTGGTGATACCTCAGGGTCGCGCGTGCTGCCCATCCTCATCCACGGCGACGCGGCCTTCGCGGGCCAGGGCGTGGTCATGGAAACGCTGCAGCTCTCGCAGGCTCGCGCGTTCTTCACCGGCGGCAGCGTCCACATCATCGTGAACAACCAGGTGGGCTTCACCACCTCCGATCCGCATGACGCGCGGTCCACCATGTATTGCTCGGACGTCGCCAAGATGCTCGAGACACCCATCTTCCACGTGAACAGCGACGACCCGGAAGCCGTGCTGTTCGTGACGCGTCTCGCGCTCGCGTATCGCCAGCGCTTCCACAAGGACGTGGTCATCGACCTCGTCTGTTATCGCCGCCACGGCCACAACGAGGCGGACGAGCCATCGGCCACGCAGCCGATGATGTACCAGATCATTCGCAAGCATCCGACCACGCGCAAGATCTACGCGGACAAACTAGTGGCGTCGGGTGTGATCACCGATGCCGAAGCGGCGGCGATGACCGAGTCGTACCGCCAGGGTCTCGACGAAGGCCGGCCGCAGGCGCGCGCTTCGCTCGGCATGATCGGCAACAAGTACACGGTCGACTGGAGCAAGTACCTCGGCAACGACTGGACCGAGCGCGTGAAGGGCGGCAACGACATGGCCCGCCTCAAGGCGCTGGGCGCGCGCGTCGTGAAGGTGCCGGAAAATTTCGCGCTGCATCCGCGCGTGGCGCAGGTCATGGCGAACCGCGTGAAGATGCTCGCCGGCGAATTGCCGGTCGACTGGGGCTGCGCCGAGACGCTGGCGTACGCCAGCATCCTCGAAGAGGGAAATTCCATCCGCTTCACCGGCCAGGATGCCGGCCGCGGCACGTTCTTCCATCGCCACGCGGTGCTGCACGAACAATCCACCGGTGCTCGATACATCCCGCTGCAGCACATCGCCGAGCGCCAGCCTTCGTTCCAGATCATCGATTCGGTGCTGTCGGAAGAGGCCGTGCTCGGCTTCGAATATGGCTACTCCACCACCGACCCGTCCGCGCTGGTCATCTGGGAAGCGCAGTTCGGCGATTTCGTGAATGGCGCCCAGGTCATCATCGACCAGTTCATCAGCTCGGGCGAAGCGAAGTGGGGCCGCCTTTGCGGGCTCACATTGTTCCTTCCGCACGGTTACGAGGGCCAGGGCCCGGAGCATTCCTCCGCGCGCCTCGAGCGCTTCCTGCAACTCTGCGCAGAGAACAACATGCAGGTGTGCGTGCCGTCCACGCCCGCGCAGATGTATCACATGATCCGAAGGCAGATCCTGCGCTCGCTGCGCAAGCCGCTCATCGTCATGACGCCGAAGAGCCTGCTGCGCCACGAGCAGTCGGTGTCCTCGCTCGAGGACCTGGCCAATGGTGAGTTCGCCACGGTCATCGACGAAGTCGACAAGCTGGCGCCGGCCAGTGTGCGCCGCGTGGTCATGTGCTCGGGCAAGGTCTACTTCGACCTGCTGAAGGCACGCCGCAGCACCGGCAACACTGAAGTGGCGCTCGTTCGCGTCGAACAGCTCTATCCGTTTCCCGTGCAGGAAACCGAAGCGGTGCTCGCGAAGTATCCCAACGCGCGCGAAGTGGTGTGGTGCCAGGAAGAGCCGCAGAACCAGGGCGCGTGGTACCAGATCCGCCACCGCCTGGCCACGCTCGTGGGCAAGCGCGAGTTGCTGTACGCGGGACGCGCGCCGGCCGCCGCGCCATCCACGGGTATCACCAAGATTCACGAAACCGAACAGCGCGGGCTCATCGAGGCTGCGCTGAGCGCCACCAACACCGAAGACGGCGCGCGCGAGACCAAGCGCCTGATGCCCGTTTCGGGGGCGACTCCGCCGCCTGCCGCGGCGGCCACGTCGCGGTAAGAGAACAAGTAAGGAAGAAGCATGTCCGTCGAAATCAAAGTTCCGCAACTGCCCGAGTCGGTCGCCGATGCGACCCTGGTCACCTGGCACAAGCAGGCGGGCCAGGCCGTCACGCGCGATGAGAATCTCGCCGATCTCGAGACCGACAAGGTGGTGCTCGAAGTGCCGGCGCCCGTCAGCGGCGTGTTGAAGGAACTGCGCATCGTTGCTGGCACGTCGGTCACCAGCGGTCAGGTGCTGGCCGTGCTCGAAGAGGGCGCTGCCGCGGCCGCTGCTCCCGCGAAGCCGGCTGCGCCGGCTGCCGCCGCCACGAAAGCAGCGCCGGTTGCGGCTGCCGCTCCCACGGCTGCCAACGACAGCGGCAAACTCGCTCCTTCGGTGCGCCGCATGGTCGAAGAGAAGCAGTTGGACCCGACGAAGATTCCGGCCACCGGCCGCGATGGACGTATCACCAAGGGTGATGTCGTCGAGTACCTGGACAAGCCGGCTGCCAAGGCGGCCGGTGACAAGCCTGCGGCCAGGACAGCGGCTCCCGCCACTGTCGGCGCCGCCGGCAGACAGGACCAGCGCGTGCCGATGACGCGCCTGCGCGCGCGCATCGCCGAGCGCCTGCTCGAAGCCCAGCACTCGCAGGCTCAGCTCACCACGTTCAACGAGATCGATCTCAAGGCCGTGATGGACCTGCGCGCGAAATACAAGGACGGCTTCGAGAAGAAACACGGCGTGAAGCTCGGCTTCATGTCGTTCTTCGTGAAGGCCGCGGTCGAGGCGCTCAAGAAGTTTCCGACCGTCAATGCCTCGATCGAAGGCAACGACATCGTGTATCACGAGTACTACGACATCGGCGTCGCGGTCTCCACCGAGAAAGGACTCATGGTTCCCGTCCTGCGCGACGTGGATCTGCAGAGCTACGCCGACATCGAGAAAAACATCGGTGCGTACGCCGCGCGCGCCCGCGACGGCAAGATCACCATCGAAGAGCTCACCGGCGGCACGTTCTCGATCACCAACGGCGGCACCTTCGGTTCGCTGCTGTCCACGCCCATCGTCAACATGCCGCAGAGTGCGATCCTCGGCATGCACGCCACCAAGGAACGTCCGATGGTGGTCAATGGCCAGATCGAGATCCGCCCGATGATGTACGTGGCGCTCAGCTACGACCATCGCATCATCGACGGCCGCGAGGCCGTGCAGTTCCTCGTGACCATCAAGGATTGCCTCGAAGATCCGGCGCGTTTGCTGCTCGGCGTCTGACGACTAACTAGCCCAGGGGTTTCTCATGAGTTCCGAGTACGACGTCATCGTCATTGGCGGCGGCCCGGCGGGTTATCCCGCCGCCATTCGCGCCGCGCAGAACAAGCTGAAAGTGGCCTGCATCGACGAATGGAAGAACAAGGACGGCACCGCCGTGTTCGGCGGCACCTGCACGAATGCGGGCTGCATCCCCTCGAAGGCGCTGCTGGAATCCAGCGAGCTGTATCACAAGACGAAAGAAGAGCTCGGCGTCCACGGCATCAAGGTGGGCGACGTGCAGTTCGACATCGCGCAGATGCAGAAGCGCAAGACCGGCATCGTGAAGGCCAGCACCACCGGCATTGCCATGCTGCTCAAGAGCGCGGGCGTCACCGCGCTGCAGGGCCACGGCAAACTGCTGGCGGGTCGCAAGGTGGAATTCACCGCGCACGATGGCAGGAAGGAAACGCTGTCCGCGAAGCACGTGGTGCTGGCGAGCGGATCCGTCCCCACGGAACTCAAGAGCATGCCGTTCGACGGCAAGAACATCGTCGATTCCTGGGGCGCGCTCGATTTCGACAGCGTGCCGAAGAAACTCGCCGTGGTGGGCGCCGGTGTCATCGGGCTCGAGCTCGGCAGTGTCTGGCGGCGCCTCGGTTCCGAAGTCGTGGTGCTCGAAGCACTGGACACTTTCCTGGCCATCGCCGACCAGGGTCTCGCCAAGGAAGCCGCGCGCCACTTCAAGAAGCAGGGGCTCGACATCAAGCTCGGCGCGAAAGTTTCGGGCGCCAAGGCCGGCGCCAACGGCGTCGAGGTCAGCTACACCGATGCGTCGGGCAGCAAGACGGTCACCGTCGACAAGGTCATCGTGGCGATCGGCCGCAAGCCGTTCAGCCAGAACCTGCTGGGCGACGGCACCGGTGTGACCGTCGACGAACGCGGTTTCATCAAGGTCGATGACCATTGCAAGACAGGTGTGGAAAACGTCTGGGCCGTGGGCGACTGCGTGCGCGGCGCCATGCTCGCGCACAAGGCGAAGGACGAAGGCGTCATGGTGGGTGACATGATCGCGGGCCGTTACGGCCACATGAATTACAACACCATTCCCTCGGTCATCTACACGCACCCGGAGATCGCCTGGGTAGGCCAGACCGAAGAGCAGGTGAAGGCCAGCGGTCGCGCCTGCAAGATCGGCCAGTTCCCGTTCGCGGCGAGCGGCCGCGCGCGCGCGATGGAAGCCACCGCCGGCTTCGTGAAGCTGATCGCCGCGCAGGATGACGACGAGATCCTGGGCGTGCACATCATCGGCCCACTGGCCGGTGAGCTCATCGCCGAAGCCGTGCTTGCCATGGAGTACTCGGCCAGCAGCGAAGACCTGCAGCGCACGATCCACGCGCATCCGACGCTGTCCGAAGCACTGCACGAAGCGGCGCTTGCCGCCGACAAGCGCGCGATCGACAACATCAACAAGTAGTTCGAGTGCGTCGCCGGGCGCGCCTAGAGCGCGCCCGACTCGCGCACGCACGGCAGCGTCGCGAACACGTGGTTCTCGAG
The DNA here is from genome assembly GCA_035765415.1 of Steroidobacteraceae bacterium. Lineage (GTDB taxonomy): Bacteria > Pseudomonadota > Gammaproteobacteria > Steroidobacterales > Steroidobacteraceae > CADEED01. Next base: position 27,345 of record DASTXR010000056.1, read on the forward strand.
CAGCCGCACCGTCTCGTCGTGCATGCCGCGCTGGTTGTAGCGCGTTCGCGTCACGACCACGGCGATGTTCTTGAGCGGCACGCTGACGACCGCGTTGCCGCCATTACCCGCCATGTACCAGCCGTTGATCGGCCCGCAGGGTGATGCGTAATTCCGCTGCCACGTGAGCATGCCGTAGCCCTGCTCGTCGTTGACGATGTTGCTCAGGGTCTGCATGCGCCGTACCCAGGCCGCCGGCACGATCTGGTGACCTAACCACTGGCCGTCGTCCTTCAGGAGCACACCGAGCTTGAGGAGGTCCCGGCTGCGCAGCCGCAGGCCGCCCCCGGACTGATATTCGCCGCCCGGTGAACGCACCCACTGCCGTTCGCGGATGCCGAGCGGCAGGAACAGTTTCTGGTCGAAATAGCGGTCGAGCGGCTGGCCCGTGGCGCGCTGCACGATCTGTCCGAGCAGCAATGTGCCGCCCGTGCAATAGGAGAAGGGACCGCGGCCGCTCGCCGTGCGCGAGTAGTCAGGCTTGACCGGCAGGTCCGCCACCCAGCGCGCCCAGTGGGTGAGCGGGTACATGTTCTCTTCGTTGCCGACATTGCGCTCGTCGAAGTCGTTGCAGTCGAGCGCCGAGGACATCGTGAGCAGGTCCATGAGGGTGATGCCGCGCTTGAGCTCGCCGTCGTTCCTGAAAGGCGCGAGCTGCGGGACGAGCTCGAAGGCCGGCTGATCGCCGGAGCGCAGCGTTCCATCGGAGATCGCCTGGCCCACGACGAACGCGGTGAGCGTCTTGGTGACCGAGCGCGTGTCGTTGAGCACGTGGATGCCGCCGGATCCGAAGTAGCGCTCGAATACGAGCTTGCCGTTCCGGTAGACCAGCACGCTCGTGGTGTCGGGAAACTTCTCGGCGATCACGTTTGCGGTCAATGCCGCGAGCGGGCCGCGGTGCAGGGAAACTTCGCCCGGCTCGGCGACTTCGAAGCCATCGCGCATCGTGGCGGGCGCGGCGAGGCCGTGGCTCGTGCACAGGCACAGGCACAGCAATGCGAGGGGAGCGAGAGCGGGCAGCGACCGGTGGAACCGCGACATCGCTGGTTAGGCGCGAATCACGGGCAGGGGTTCCTCAACCCTCGTCGAATACCAGCCGCGCTTTTGCCTGCGAGGAGACGGCCACGCCATTTTCCTTGCGCGGCTCGTAGATCCATTTGCGCACGGCCGTGGTGGCGGCATCGTCGAAAACACCAGGCGGCGTCGACTCGAGCACGGCGACATTGCTGACGCGCCCGTTTTCGCCGATCTCGAATTTCACGACGACGAATCCCCTGGTCTTGCGCGGCACATCGGTGGTCACCACCGGGGTAACACGCTTGAGGATCCTGGCCGGGATCACGTCGACCGGTGCGGGCGCAGCCGGAGCGGGTGCAGCCGCTACGGGCGGGATCGCCACTGCGGAGCCCGATGTGCCCGAACTACCCGGAGTGGGCGCGGCCGGCGTATTGCCGGCTGTGGAGTCGCTGGCTTCGAGCGTGCGGCCACTGAACGTCTCGGTGCGGGCGGCGGGCGGTGTACTCGTGGTCGCCGGGGGCGTGCTGGCTGGCGGCGGATTGATGGGCGCATCGAGCGGAGCGGTCTTCGCCTGCAGCGGTTCGCCGATCGGTGTGCCAAAGCTGCGCGGCTTCGGTGACGGTGTTCCCGGGCGTTGCGCGGCATTGCGCTCCTGCGCACGCGTAGTGGCGCGTTCCGCATTGCGCGCAGGCGCACGTTCCGCGGCGCGCGGCCTGGCCGCCGCGGGGCGGCTGGCCGGCGGTGGTGCGGAGGCGGTTTGCGCGGGGGCCTGGCCGGCCAGCTTCTGCAGCGCTTCCGCGCGATCGATGGAATTCTTCAGGAAGTCGAGACGCGGATGTTGCGGAGACAACGAGGCCAGCCGCGCGTAATCCGCGCGCGCCTTCGCGAGGTCGTTGTTCATGATCGCTTCTTCGATGTCGACCTCGATGAGCATCAGGCTGTCGGTGACCTTCTGCTGTTCGGCCATGCGCGAGACTTCCTCGGCGATGGCCTGCTCGCGCGCGCGAGCTTCGGGGTCATAGAACTTCTCGATCAGGAACACCGCGAGGGCGGCGACTGCCACGGCGATTCCGCCGGCCACGAGCAGGCGCTGCCTCTTGTGGCGCGATGTTTCATCGACGATCTTCCGGTGCACGCCGAGGCGTGCCTGCTCGGCGACCTGCGCGAAGTCGTCCTCGGGGGGAGGTTCGGGAGTCCAGTCCTGGAGCAGATCACGCGGCGCCGGTACGGCGGCCGGCTGCGGCATGGGCATTGGCGGAATCGGCCGCATCGGCGGCGCCGAAGCGCGCATCTGCGCCGTGGCCGTCGGCTGCCGCATGGCCGGTGGCGGCGCGCGTGGCGGAGGCGGAGCTCGCAGCGGCGGCTCGGGAACCGGTTGTGCGACCCGCGCGGCGGCGGTGCGCGCGCCGCCGGCCGACGCGGCGATGGAAGGCACGTGTGCCGGAGCCTGAGGCGGCGCGGGTGCGGGCGTTGCGCGCAGGCCGGCCAGCGGCGCGGGCGGGCGCGGCGGAATGGGTGAACGCGGCGTCGTGCCGCTCGCCGGAATGCCGCGCTCGTCGAGGACGACGCGCTCGATGGTGCCGTCGGTTTCGTCGTTGGGTCCGCCGGTCACCTGCGCGATGGCGAGCCACAACTCTTCGAGGTCGATTGGATAGTTGATGGTCCGCTGCACCTTGAACGGCGCGAGCCTCGGGCCGAGCAACTGCAGGCGTTCGGGAGCGGCGGCGAAAATTCGCTTGAGCGGAACGGCCGTGCGGGTAGTTCGGCCGAGCAGGTCGAGGCCCGAGCCATCGACCGCGCGTTCGCAGGCGATGAGCACGTCATAGGTGTTCTGGCGCAGCAGCAGCAGCGCATCACCTTTACTGGTGACGCAGTCGAGCTCGAGCACTCCGCGTATGGCACGCGCAATGGTCTCGAGACCCTCTGAGTCATGATCGACCAGCAGGACGCGCATGAGCGTTCTGAAACCCCGGATAAAACCAAAAAATCGTTATGAGTAAACGCGATTGGACGATGTTCGGCGTCGCAGCACGTCACGTTTCGAGGCCCCGCCGGGGCCGTTTTCCGAGCTTAAGTTAACCCGAACGACGGACCGTGAGCACACTCGTGACCTTCCTGATTCGCTGCAACAGGCGAGTCAGGTGCTGCGCGTCGGCAACGCCCAGACGCACGTCGATGGTAGCTGTCGACTGCGTCCTGTCGGTAGTGGTGTGCATCATCTCTATGCTGATTTTTTCGCTGGCCAGCAGGTCGCCGACATCCCTGACCAGTCCCTGTCGGTCTATGGCGACAATTGTGAGCGTCACCGGCTGACTAGTCGCCGCGTCGGCCCAGGCAGCGGCTATCAACCTGTCCGGACGGCTTGCACTCATGCGCGTCAAACCCGGGCAGTCTGCACGATGAATGGTCACGCCCCGGCCCACGGTCGCATACCCGGCAATGGGCTCGGGCTTCATCGGCGCGCAACAGCGCGCAAAACTCGTCGGCAGGTCTTCGACATCCCCCAGGACGACGGGCGAGCGGCCTGGCTTGCGGGATGAACGAAGGCGCCGCGGTGGCGCGGGGGCGGGCGCCGATGCGGGCGCGGCCACGGGCAGCGCGCCGGCGTCCTCGTCTAACTTCCGGAACCACGCTCGAACCTTGGAACGGCTGCGTGCAGACACCAGGAAGCCGGCGGTCTCGGACAACCAGTCGCGACTCGGCTGCGGGTGCTTGTGAGTGATGATTTCGACGATCTCGCCGTTCACGAGCGCGCGGGTCAGGGGAACGATGCGCCCGTTCACGCGCGCGCCGCGGCAACGATGGCCCAGGTCGGTATGCACGTGGTACGCGAAGTCGAGCGGCGTGGCGCCCGGAGGCAGGTCGACCACCTCGCCCTTGGGCGTTAGCGCGTACACGCGATCCTCGAACAGTCCGGCGCGCACCTCGTCGAGGAAATCCCGATCGCCCTCACCACCGGAACGTTCGGTGTCCAGCAGTTTGCGGACCCATTCGATCTTGCGGTCGTACGACACGTCGAGCGCGCGACTCTCCTTGTAACGCCAGTGCGCGGCGAGCCCGAGCTCGGCCTGGTCGTGCATCTCGCGCGTGCGGATCTGCACCTCCACGGCCTTGCCTTCGGGTCCGAACACCGCGGTGTGGATGGAGCGGTAGAGATTGTCCTTGGGCGTGGCGATGTAGTCGTCGAACTCGCCCGGGATGTAGGTGAAGTGCCCATGAACCAGGCCGAGCACCGCGTAACAGTCCTCGATGCGCGCGGTCACGATGCGCACCGCGCGCAGGTCGAACACCTGTTCGAACGAGAGCTGCTTGCGCACCATCTTCCGGTGGATGCTGTAGATGTGTTTGGGGCGGCCGTAGACCTCGCCGGCAATGCCGGCCGCCCGCATCATCGTCTCGAGCGTGCGGCACAACTCGGTGATATAGCGCTCGCGGTCGGCGCGTTTCTCGGCCAGGGCGTCGGCGATCCGGCGGTAGTCATCGGGCTTCAGGAAACGGAACGCCAGGTCTTCCAGTTCCCACTTGAGCTGCCAGAGCCCGAGGCGGTTGGCGAGCGGCGCGAACACTTCGCGCGTTTCGAGCGCCAGGCGTTCGCGCGTGGTGGCATGGCCGTCCTTCGAGGCGTTGAGATCGACGAGCTGCCGCGCGAGGCGCGCCAGCACCAGCCGCGGATCGCTGACCACCGACAGCAGCATCTTGCGCAGCGCCTCGGCCTGCGCAGGCTCGAGGTGATGTGCGGCCGCCGCCACGGGTGTCAGGCGGATGTCACCGAAATGTGTGAGCTCGCGCGCCAGCTTGCTAACGCCCGGCCCGAAATGCAGCTCGATGTCGCGAGCTTCGGCGGGCGCGTGCGCAAATCCCGCCTGCGCCATCAGCGCCGCCGCGAGCAGCACGTCTTCGGTCAGCGCCGCGACGATGACGGCGGCTTCCACGGCCCGCTCGATGGCGAGGCGAGGCACTCCCCAGCCGTCGAGCCTGGAAGCATGCGCGTCGATGGAATGCCGCAGTTCCGCGGAACAGGTGTGAAGGTTGTGCACGGGATTGGAAGGTAACCGGCGCGTGAGGCGCGGCGGAATTGCGGCTATGATACGCGCAGTTTTTCTCAAGCAGCACAGGGTCTTAACCGACTGATGGCGCGATACCCGATGAGATCATCCTGGCGCGCATACCAGCCCGGCACGCAAGAGCCGGCCGGACCTGCGGTCGCGCGGATGTTACCGGGCAAATCCGCGCGCATCCTGGGGCTCGATCCCGGCTCGCTGCGCACGGGTTACGGCGTCATCGATTGCGCGGCCGGCACTCTCACCATCGTCGCGCAGGGTTGCATCGCCACCGCCGGCGGCCCGCTCACCGATCGGCTGCGCATCATCCACGCGAAAGTCACCGAGCTCATCCGCGAGCACAACCCGCAGGAAGTCGCCGTCGAACGCGTGTTCCTGTCCAAGAATGCCGACAGCGCGCTCAAGCTCGGCCAGGCGCGCGGCGCCGCGCTCGCGGCCGTGCCCGCCGCGCTCGGCGTGCACGAATACGCGGCGCGCGCCATCAAGCTGGCGGTGGTCGGTGTGGGTGGCGCGGAGAAGGCGCAGGTCGCGCACATGGTCAAACAACTGCTGCGGCTCGAAATCAGGCTCGGCGCCGATGCCGCCGATGCGCTCGCCATCGCGATCTGCCATGCGAACACCCGAAGACTCGAGCCTCTGTTCGATGGACTCGGCGCGTGATCGGGTTCGTGCGCGGCAAGCTGGTCATCAAGGCGCCGCCGCATCTCACGGTGGACGTGGGCGGCGTGGGTTATGACATCGAAGCGCCGATGTCCACGTTCTACACGCTCCCCGCCACGGGCAGCGACGTGCGCCTGCTCACGCATCTCGTGGTGCGCGAAGACGCGCATATCCTTTACGGCTTCGCCACGCAGGAAGAGCGCGCGCTGTTTCGCAATCTGCTGAAAGTGTCGGGCGTCGGGCCGAAGATCGCGCTGGCGATCCTGTCGGGCGTCAGCGTCGAAGGATTCGCGTCCTGCGTGAAGCTCCAGGACGCCGCTGCGCTCACGCGGATTCCCGGCGTCGGCCGCAAGACCGCCGACCGGTTGTTAGTCGAGATGCGCGACCGGCTGGACGCGCTCAGCGAGGCCGCGGCCGCCGGTGCGCCGGTGATGACCGGCGAGAACAAGGTCGAAGGCGAAGCGTGGAGCGCGCTCGTGGCCCTGGGGTATAAACCCGCCGAGGTCACGCAGATGCTCAAGCCGTTCACGGGCGTCGCCAGCTCCACCGAAGACCTGATCCGTCGCGCGCTGCAGGGCACGGTGCGTCCGCAGTGAGTCCCACCGAAAGCATGATTCCCGAACGCATCGTCCAGGCCGCCGGCTCCAGCGAAGAAGAGGCGGTCGACCGCGCCATCCGGCCGAAGCGCCTCGCGGATTACGTGGGCCAGGAACAGGTCAAGGCGCAGCTCGAGATCTTCGTGAAGGCGGCGGTGATGCGCGGCGAAGCGCTCGACCACGCACTCATCTTCGGGCCGCCCGGGCTCGGCAAGACCACGCTCGCCAACATCCTCGCGAGCGAGCTGGGCGTGAACCTGCGTCAGACGTCGGGGCCGGTGCTGGAACGTCCCGGCGATCTCGCCGCGCTGCTGACCAACCTGCAGCCGCGCGATGTGTTGTTCATCGACGAGATCCATCGCCTGTCGCCCGTGGTCGAGGAAGTGCTCTACCCGGCGATGGAGGATTACCAGCTCGACATCATGATCGGCGAAGGTCCGGCGGCGCGCTCCATCAAGCTGGCGCTGCAGCCGTTCACGCTCATCGGCGCAACGACGCGCGCGGGGTTGCTCACATCACCGTTGCGCGATCGCTTCGGCATCGTGCAGCGGCTCGAGTTCTACACCGTCGCCGAGCTGCAGAAGATCGTGACGCGCTCGGCCGGCATTCTCGGCGTGCCCATCGATACCGAAGGCGCCGCGCGCATCGCGCAGCGCTCGCGCGGCACGCCGCGCATCGCCAACCGGCTCCTGCGCCGCGTGCGCGATTTCGCCGAGGTCAAGGCCGAAGGCCGCATCGACGAAGCCGTGGCGCGCGCCGCGCTCGATCTGCTGGAAGTGGACCCGCAGGGTTTCGATGCGCTCGACCGCAAACTGCTGTCCACCATCATCGAGAAGTTCGATGGAGGTCCGGTGGGCATCGAGAGCCTGTCCGCCGCCGTGGGCGAGGAGCGCGGCACGCTCGAGGACGTCATCGAGCCTTTCCTCATCCAGCAGGGTTTTCTCATGCGCACCTCGCGCGGCCGCATGGCCACGCGTAACGCCTACCTGCATTTCGGCCTTCGCGTGCCGGAGCGCGTCCAGACCTCCATGCCGCTGTTCGAGGCCGAGAAGTGAGTGAAGGAATGATGGAATTCTCCTGGCGCGCGCGCGTCTATTGGGAAGATACCGACGGCGGTGGAGTGGTCTATTACGCCAACTACCTCAAGTTCATGGAGCGCGCCCGCACCGAGTGGCTGCGGTCCATGGGCCATTCGCAGAGCGAGCTCGCGGCCAGTTACGGCTATGTCTTCGCCGTGGTCGACGTGAAGGTGAACTACCGCAAGCCCGCGCGGCTCGATGACGAGCTGCGCATCACCTGCGTGCCCGTGCCCGAAGGCAAGGCATCCATCCGGTTCACACAGAAAATCTGGTGCGGCGATGTGCTGCTCACCGAGGGCGACATCCGGGTCGCCTGTGTCGATGCGAAATCCTTTCGTCCCCGGCCGCTGCCGGAATTCATCACCCTGAACGTACCCGTAGGTTAAAGATGGACAACGAACTCTCGATAGTGCGGCTGGTACTGCAGGCGAGCCCCATCGTGCAGGGTGTCATGGCGCTGCTGCTGCTGGCGTCGCTGTTCTCCTGGACCATCATCTTCCGCAAACGCGCCTTGCTGTCGCGCGCCCACGATGAAGCCGAGAACTTCGAGAACAGCTTCTGGAAGGGCGGCGATCTCACCGCGCTCTACCGGCAGATCGAGAGCCGCGGCGGCGCCACTGGCATGTCGAGCATCTTCGAATTCGGCTTTCGCGAATTCGCGCGCCTGAAGCAGGGCGGCATTCCGCCGGAACAGTTGTTAGAGGGCGCGCGCCGCGCGATGCGCGTGGGCCAGCTCAAGGAGCTGGAGCGGCTCGAGGAGAGCCTCGCGAGCCTCGCCACCATCGGTTCCACCAGCCCTTACGTGGGTTTGTTCGGCACGGTGTGGGGCATCCTCAACTCCTTCGTGGCGCTGGGCGGCGTGCAGCAGGCCACGCTGCAGATGGTCGCCCCGGGCATCGCCGAGGCGCTCATCGCCACCGCCATTGGTTTGTTTGCCGCCATTCCCGCGGTCATCGCCTACAACCGCTATGCCGACCAGGTGAGCCGGCTCGAGTTGCGCTATGACGCCTTCATGGAAGAGTTCTCCACCATCCTTCAACGTTACGCCGGCGCCGGCCGCGCGGCCTGACCGGGAGAGCATTCATGGCCGCCGCACAACCCCGCCGTCGCCGCCGCCTCATGGGCGAGATCAACGTGGTGCCCTACATCGACGTGATGCTGGTGCTGCTCATCATCTTCATGATCACCGCGCCGCTGCTCGCCGAAGGCGTCAAGGTCGAACTTCCCAAGGCCGGCGCACGGCCGATTCCCCCGGAGCTGCTCAAGGACTCCAAGCCCATCGTGCTCACGATCGATGAGGCCGGAAGGCTGTTCCTCAATTACGGCGCGAAGCAGGATGCACCTCTCGACCCCGCGGCGGTCGAAGCGGCTGCCGCGGCGATCCTTCGCCGTGCTCCCGAAACCGCCGTGCTGGTGCGCGGCGACTACCGCGTGGCCTATGGCGAAGTAGTCGGGGCAATGACCATCCTGCAGCGCGCCGGCGCCAGCAAGGTCGGCTTCATCACCCAGCCGCCGGAACAGAAGCGAGCCCGCTGAACGAATGCCGCCGCCCCCTGGCAAGAAACAGAAGCAAGGCAAATGGCGCGCATTCGCGCTCTCTTTCCTGCTGCATTCGGCGATCGTCGCGGCCGCGGTCTACGGCTGGTTCACGTGGAAACATCGCCCGCCGCCCGTGGAAACGCTGGCCATCGAAGCATCCGTGGTCGACGAGCGCGCTTTGAAGGGCATCGCCGAGAAGCCTGATCCGTTGCCGCCGCCACCGCCCGAACCAGAACCCGCGCCGGAACCGGTGCCGGAAACTCCGCCCGAAGAACAGGGTCCGCCCAAGCCCGATCCCGCCGAGATCGAGCGCAAGGAGCAGGAGCGCCTCGAGGCCGAGAAGGCCGAACAGGAGAAGGCTGCGCTGGAACTGAAGGAACGCGAAGAGGCCGAGCGCATCGAGGCGGAAAAGCAGGCCGTGGCGAAAGCCGCGGCAGAGAAGGCCGCCGTCGAAAAGGCCGCCGCGGACAAGAAGGCCCTCGAGAAAAAGCGCGCCGAAGATGCCGCGGCCGCGAAGAAAGCCGCCGAAGAAAAGGCGAGGGCTGCCCGCCAGGCGGAACTTCTGCGCAGTCTCGAGGCCGAAGCACGCGGCAATGCCATTCGCAACAGCGAAGAGGCGGCGCGCTGGCATGCGCAGATCATCGCGCGCGTGACGCGGGCCTGGATCAAACCACCCTCGGCACAGCCCGGCATCTCTTGTATTGTGTCGGTCACTCAGGTTCCGGGCGGCGAGGTCACGGGCGTCCGCGTGAATAGTTGCAGCATCGACGATGCCGCGCTGCGTGAATCGGTTGAGGCTGCGGTCCTTCGGGCATCGCCGCTGCCTCCGCCTCCCGACCCGGCGCTGTTCGAGCGCAATTTGGAGCTAACATTCGCACCGCAATGAAAGGCCGCATGAAAAAACCAGCTCTCCATCTCCTGCTTGCACTGTTGTTGACCAGCTTCGGCGCGGCCCCGCCCGCCCTGGCCCAGCTTCGCCTCACCATCACCTCGGGCGTCACCGATCCCATTCCCATCGCCATCGTGCCGTTCGCGCGCGCGGTGCCGGCGGACGGCGGGCTCGACGTGGCGCAGGTGATCCAGCGCGACCTCGAGAGCAGCGGCCGCTTCAAGGGCATGGCGCGCACCGACATGGTGTTCACGCCCACCACGTCCGCCGAGGTGGACGCGGCCGGCTGGAAACAGCAGCGCGTGGACTACGTCGTGGTGGGCCGCGTCAGCGCCCAGCCCGACGGGCAGGTGCGCGTCGACGCGGAACTGGTCAACGTGCTCACCGGCCAGCGTGTCGCCGGGCCGTTCTTCACCGGGCAGGCGACCAACCTGCGCAACACCGCGCATCGCATCGCCGACGCGCTGTACGAAAAGATCATCGGCGTGCGCGGCGCATTCGCCACGCGCATCGCCTACGTATCGGTGGACGGCAAGGCGCCCAAGCAGCGTTACGAGCTCTACGTGGCCGATTCCGATGGCGCCAACCGCGTGCGCATCGCGGAATCGCCGCTGCCCATCATGTCGCCCGCCTGGTCGCCGGACGGCGAGTGGCTCGCCTACGTGTCGTTCGAGCGCCGCGTCTCGGCGGTGTTCGTGCAGCACCGGCGCAGCGGCACCAAGACCATGGTATCGGCGCGGGCCGGCATCAACGGCGCGCCGTCCTTCTCGGGGGACGGGAAAAAGCTGGCGCTCACGCTGTCGGGCAGCAACGGCAACCTCGATGTCTATCTACTCGAGCTCGCCAGCGGCAAGCTCACGCGCGTCACCGACGACCCGGGCATCGACACCGAAGCCGTGTTCGTGCCCGGCGACGACAACAGCATCTACTTCACGTCGGACCGCTCCGGCAGCCCGCAGGTCTACCGGCTGGCGCTGGGCGGCAACGAGCGTCCCAAGCGCGTCACGTTCACCGGCAGCTACAATGCGCGGCCGCGTGTCTCGCCCGATGGCAAGCAACTCGCCATCCTTACGCTCGACAACGGCGCCTATCGCATCGGCATCCAGGACCTGGCCACCGGCACGGTGCAGGTGCTGTCCAAGGGCGTCCAGGAAGAATCCCCGAGCTTTGCGCCGAATGGCGCAATGCTGATATTCGCGGGCCGCGAACGCGGCCAGGGCGTGTTGCAGACAGTCTCCGTCGATGGCCAGACCTCGGCACGGCTCGATGCTGACGCCGGTGAAGTGCGTGAACCCGTGTGGGGCCCGTTTTTGCCGTGACCATTTTTGAATTGAGGAGAGGAATGAAAATGAAAAAGCTCACGTCGATTTCTGTTCTGCTGGCAACGGTTGCGCTGCTCGCGGGTTGCTCCGCGAAAAAGCCGGACGTGCCGCCGACACCGCCCACCCCGACGACCGACACCACCGGTGTCGAGAATGCGGATGCGCTCGCCGGCGACACCACCGCGTCGATGGGTCCATCGGGCGAACTGCTGTCCAAGCGCATCGTCTACTTCGACTTCGATCGCGCCGATATCCGCGCCGATTCGCAGAGCGTCGTGGCGGCCCACTCGGCCTTCCTCGCGAAGAATCCGAACCAGAAGGTGCGCCTCGAAGGGCATGCCGACGAGCGCGGTTCACGCGAGTACAACATCGGTCTCGGTGAACGCCGTGGCCAGAGTGTGCGCCGGGCGCTGGCCCTGCAGGGCGTCGCGGAAACGCAGCTCACCACCGTCAGCTACGGCGAGGAGCGTCCCGCCGTCGCCGGCAGCGACGAACAGGCCTATGCGGCCAATCGTCGCGTCGAGATCATCTACCTGAAGTAAGCAATGGCCGAGGTGCTCGTGAAGACACAGCGTTTGTTGGCGGTGGTCGCGGGAGCGTTCGCGCTCGCCGGCTGCGCGGTTTCGCCGGAGGAAGACCCGGTGATGATCCGCATGAACGACCTCGATTCGCGCGTGCAGCGCATCGAGCGTGTGTTGACCAACCAGAGCCTGCTCGAGCTGGCGCAGCGCCTCGATGCCCTGCAGGGCGAAGTCCGCAACATCCGTGGCGAAGTCGAGTTGCTGCAGAACGAAACCCAGGGCGGCAAGACGCAGTCGCGCACCCTGTACAGCGATCTCGAGAAACGCCTGGCCGCGCTGGAAACACTCGGCGGTGTGGGTGCCGCGTCGTCCCTCGGGGCGACGCCGGCGCCCGCGGCGGGCGCGTCCGAGCAGGCCACGTACGATGCCGGCATGGCGGCATTACGCAGCGGCAACTACGACAAGGCGGTCGCCAGCTTCCAGGAGGTGGTCACTAACTACCCGAACGGGGACCTGGCGGCCAACGCGCAGTTCTGGATCGGCGAGAGTTACTACACCCGGGGCGATCTCGAAAGCGCCGTCACCGCCTATCGCAAGGTGCTCGGCGACTGGCCGAACTCGCGCAAGGCGCCCGACGCGATGGTCAAGCTGGGCTTCTCGCTGTCCGACCTCAAGCGCACCGGAGAGGCGCGCAGCACGCTCGAAGAAGTGGTGCGCAAGTATCCGGGCACCAACGCCGCGCAGCTCGCCACGGATCGCCTCAAGCGCCTCGGCAGATGAACAGGCGGAGATGAACGAGGCCGCGACCGTAGTTGAATCCGGCGACGAGCGTCGCCTCAAGATCACGGAAATCTTCTACTCGCTGCAGGGCGAGGCCGACACCGTTGGGTTTCCCACGGTGTTCGTGCGGCTCACCGGCTGCCCGCTGCGCTGTCAGTTCTGCGATACCGCCTATGCATTCCACGGCGGAGAGTGGCGCACGCTCGAGCAGGTGCTGGCGACGGTTGCCGAATATGTGCCGCGCCATGTCTGCGTCACGGGCGGCGAACCCCTGGCGCAGAAGAACTGCCTGCCGCTGCTCACCCGGCTCTGCGATGCCGGCTACCGCGTATCCATCGAGACCAGCGGCGCCATGCCTCTTGCGGGCGTCGATGCGCGCGTGGTGCGCGTGGTGGACGTCAAGACGCCGGGCTCGGGCGAGGAGCGGCGCAATCGCTACGACGATCTGGCGCTGCTGCGTCCCGACGAGCAGATCAAGTTCGTGATCTGCGATCGCGCCGACTACGAATGGAGCCGCGAGAAGATCGCCGCGCTCGGGCTGGCGCAGCGTTGCCAGGTCCTGTTTTCGCCGAGCGCCGAACAACTCCCGGCGCGCGACCTGGCGGACTGGATTCTCGCCGACCGGCTCCCCGTTCGATTCCAGATGCAGCTTCACAAGGTGCTCTGGGGCAACGTGCCGGGAAAGTGACATGACTCCGCGCGCAGTGGTGTTGTTGTCGGGCGGGCTGGATTCGGCCACCGTGCTCGCGCTCGCGCGCGAAGCCGGCCTCGAGTGTTACGCGCTGTCGGTGTCTTACGGGCAGCGGCACCAGGCCGAGATCAGCGCCGCGGCGCGTGTCGCCCGCGCGCTCGGCGCGCGCGAGCACCGCATCATGCACGTCGACCTGGGACGCATCGGCGGCTCGGCGCTCACCGACAATTCCATCGACGTTCCCACGGCGCCGGGCGAGGGCATCCCGGTCACCTACGTTCCCGCGCGCAACACCATCATGTTGTCGCTGGCGATGGCCTGGGCCGAAGTGCTGAAGGCCGCCGAGATCCACATCGGCGTGAACGCCGTGGACTACTCCGGGTATCCGGACTGCCGCCCGGAATTCGTGGCCGCGTTTCAGCACCTCGCGGGCCTTGCGACCAAGGCGGGCGTCGAGGGCGCGAAGCTGCTGGTGCGCGCACCGCTGATCGACCTCAGCAAGGCGCAAATCGTGCGCGAAGGAGTCCGTCTGGGGGTGGACTATTCGCTGACCGTCTCCTGTTACCTGGCCGACGACCAGGGACGCGCCTGCGGACGTTGCGACTCCTGTCGATTGCGTCGCGAAGGCTTTGTTTCTGCGGGGATTTCCGACCCGACGCGGTACCGCCTTGAAGCTGGCCAAGGCGACGAAAAGATCGTGTAGACTTCGCGCCCTTCCGGTCCGGGGGTCGGTAGCTCAGTTGGTAGAGCAGCGCCCTTTTAAGGCGTTAGTCGTGGGTTCGAGTCCCACCCGACCCACCATCCCGCAGAACCCCGGCGCGCATGGCGGCGCCATCCGCGCAATCCGCTGCGACAACTAACTACCACAGTGCACGCCCCGCGAAACGCCGGGCGGCAGCTGCGTGCCGCCCGGCGCCGATCTTCAGGAAATCTTCAGAACGTCCCGCTCGTCGTCGTGCTCGCGCCTCCGCTGGTGTAGGTCACCGACCAGCTGTCGCCGGTGGTGGGATGCGGGTTGCCGCCCGGGCTGAACTGCGCGGCGAACGTGCGACCGGTGCCCGCCGCCAGCGTCTGTCCCGCGATGAGCGCGAACGTGTACACCACCTGCGTCGACGTCGTGCTCACCGACTGCGAGATCAGGTTTCCGCCAATGGTGTTGTATTGCCCGCCCGACGCCAGCGCCGCGGGATTGCGTGCGACGGTGATCGTGACGGTGAGCGCCGTCAGAGGCGCGGTGTTGCTGAACCGCACCTGCTCCTCTGCGAACCACGGGCTGTTGCTGGCCACCGCGCCGGTGGCCGTCACCACGCCACCAACCGGCCCCTGGGTGATCTGCAACAGCACGGTCTGCACGGCGCCGGCGACGCCCGCAGCGCTGGTCGTGATCGAGAACGTGAAGCTGCCGATTGCCGCCGTCGATGCGACGCTGATGTTCATCGTCGTCGAGTTGCCGGTAGCCGGGTTGGGACTGAACGTCACGGAGACGCCCGTGGGCAACGTGCCGGTGGTGAACGAGACCGCGCCGGTGAAGCCTCCCGAGCGCGTGATCGTGCAGGTGCCTCCGCCGCTCGCCCCGCGATTTATGGTGAGGCTGTTCGGGCACAGCGCCGCGAAGCCGGGTTGCTGCACCGTGGTCACCGTGAAGTTGGCCGCATTGCTCACGTTGCCGTTCACCGTGACCGTCACCGGCACGGTTCCCGCTCCAATGTTCGGCACATTTACCGCGAGCTGCGTGTTGCTCCACGACACGACGGTGGCGTTGGTCGTGCCGAAGCGCACCGTGCTCGTGTTCTGGAACACGCCGAAGTTGCTGCCCGTGATCGCCACGGTGCTGCCTGCCGGACCGCTGTTCGGAGTGAGCGTGGCGAGCACTGGCGGCATTGGCGAGGTCACGAGGAAGTTCACTTCATTGCTGGCCACGCCGCCGACCACCACCGCCACGCCCACCGCGGTGCCGCCCGTGAGGTTCGGAACCGTCGCGACGATCTGCGTGTTGCTCCACGAAGTCACGGTCGCCGTCGTGGTGCCGAAGCGCACGGTGTTCGCGCCCTGCGTGGCGCCGAAGCCGGTGCCGGCCAGCGTGACGCTCGCCCCGGGATTACCCGTATTCGGCGTGATCGAATTGAGCCGGTGCACGGTCACGAGGAAGTTCATCGCGTTGCTGACGCGGCCGCCGACCGTCACGGTGACGGGATAGGTACCGGGCGCGAGGTTCGGCACCGCGACCAGCACGTTCGAGTTGGCCCACAACTGCACGGTCGCCAGCGTAGTGCCGAAACGCACGGTGCTCGTGCCTTGCGTGGTGCCGAAGCCTGCGCCGTTGACATTGACCAGCTGGCCAACGCCGCCGCTGTTCGGACTCAGGCTGCTGACCTGCGGGAACTGATCGACGACGGGCACGTTGATGGTGGCGGCGTTGCTCGCCACGCCGTTCACCGTGACGACCACCGCGTACGCGCCGGGCGGCAGGTTCGTCGGCGCCGTCACCGAAATCTGCGAGGCGCTCCACGACGTGATCGTGCTGACCGTGATGGCGCCGAAGCGCACGGTGCTCGTGCCTTGCGTGGTGCCGAAGTTGCTGCCGTTGATCGTGACCGCGGTGCCGGGAAGCACCGTGGTGGGTGTGACACTGGTGATCGCCGGTACGTTGCCCGGCTGCTGATCGAGCGGGAACTGGATGGTCTGCAGCAGCGTGAGCTTCGACTGATTCACGATGCCGTTGAAGTCGTTGTTGAACAGCGCATAGCGGTCGTTGCCGTTCATGGCCCAGTACGCGTGGCCCATCCACTGCTTGCCCTGGAAATAGGACACCGTGGCCGAGAACCACTGGCCCTGCGAGCCGGGCGTCGTGCTCTGGATATCGGCGTTCCCGTTCAGCGTGCCGAACTCGCCGACGAACATCGGGCCAATTCCCTGGTTGTAGATGTAGCCCCAGTTCTGGTCCTTGATCGCATTGAGCGTGGCAGGCGTTGCGCTGCCGTTGAACCACGGTTGGTTCGCTTCAACGGGGCCGTAGTCGTGTGCGGAGTAGACCACGCGATTCGCGACGTTGAGCGTGACGGGCCGCGTCGCGACTCCGCGCAGCATGCCGCCCCACCAGGTGAACGAGTTGTTGTAGTGGTCGTTGCCCTCGACCACGATCAGCAGGTTCGGGTTGATCGCGAGGATGGCGTTGCCCGCGCGCGTGGCGGCGGCATGCCAGTCGTTGGCCGCGCTGCAACCCGCGGGGTCTCCGCCCCAGCAGGCGCTCGCGTGCGGTTCGTTGCGCAGATCCATCGCCACGACGGTGGTGTTGCCGAGGTAACGCGTGGTGAGCGCGCGCCAGTTGGCGAGCCACGTGGACTCGGGGAATTCGCTCGTGAACCAGAGTCCGTTTTCCTGCGCGGAGTTGCCGGCGTTCGACCGATGGTTGTCGAGCATCACGCGCAGGCCGATCTGGCCGCAGTAGGCGATGATCTTGTCGAGCACGTCGAGCGCCGTGGCGTTCGCCGCGATGTCGGTGTTGATGCCGTCGCGGTTGATGTTCAACGTGCCGAGCACCGGGTTCTGCGACACCATCTGGTCGGAGTAGGGAATGCGCACGGTGTTGAAGCCGGAGGTCTTGATGCGGTCGAGGATGGCCTTGTAGTCGGCGATCCACAGGCCGTGCGCCACGAAGGTGGTGGTTTCGAAGCCGTACCAGTTGATGGCGGCGATGCGCACCGGCTGGTTGTTCGCGTCGAGGATCTGGTTGCCGCTGGTGTGCCAGTAACCCGCACCCGCGGCGCGCGCGCCGCAGGCGAACAGCAGCGCAACTAACAAGAAGAGAAGTCCCGCGTGGGCGCGGCTCGCCGCGACCCGAACCAGTCCATTGGTCATAGAGCCTCCGGCGGGCCGTGAGGTTGGAAGGAGCCCGCGTGCACGGAAGCTGATCCGGAATTCGCGCGGCGTCAATACAGGGAACTAACTTCCGCGCGCGGGAAAGTTGATGTCCAGCAAGTCACGCGGTGTCTCAGCCGGGACATCCGCGCGAAGTTCGTGGTTTCGCGGGCGGTCGACCCTCCCGCTTGCGTGTTGCTACACTGCCGGCCGGTTTTCCGAGGGGTCCAGAATGAACAAGTCGACGATGCTGGCGGTGACCAGCCTGTGTTTGTTTGCCAGTGCCGCCATGGCGGCCGATAACACCGCGGCATGGAAGCCCATCTTCAATGGCAAGGACCTGAAGGGCTGGTCGGTGCACTACGCATCGAAGACCCCCGCCGGCGCACCGCCGCCCTCGAGCATCTTCGCGGTGAAGGGCGGCGAGATTCACGCCTATCCCACGCAGAAGGCGGGCACCGAGCAGCCGAACGCGTACATCGTCACCGACGCCGACTTCAAGGACTACGTGATCAGCCTCGAATACAAGTGGGGCGAAAAGAAATTTCCGCCGCGGCACGAACTCGTGCGCGACGCCGGGCTGCTGTACCACGTGCATCGCGCGCGCCCCGCGGACTGGCCGGCCTCCACCGAAGCGCAGATCCAGGAAGGCGACACCGGCGATTCATGGGCGGTGTCGTCGCAGGTGTCGAGTTTTGTCGATCCGAAAACCGGCAGGTATACGTTGCCGGAAAACGGCGGCGTCCCGGTCACCGTGGGCAGGAACGACGACTTCCAGCGCACGCGTCATGCACGCGTCAACGAATACCCGGGGTGGAACACGCTCGAAGTGATCGTGCGCGGCGATCGCGCCACGCACGTCGTCAATGGCGTGGTGAACATGCGTGTCAACGACCTGAAGTCCTGGGACGCGGGTTCGAACAGCTGGGTGAAACTCGATCACGGCAAGATCGCGCTGCAGGCCGAGAGCGCCGAGATTTTCTACCGCAACATCAAGGTGCGCGCGCTCACGAAAGACGACGACATGCCGCCCGAGCCGAAACTCACCGAAGTCTGGTTCCCGGTGCCGCCGAAGGTGACGCCGGGAGCGAAGCCGGGCGCAGCGCCGTCCGACGCCATCGTGCTGTTCGACGGCAAGAATCTCGACGCGTGGAAGAGCGCCAACACCGGCGCCACCGCCGGCTGGAAGATAGACAACGGCGAGATGGTGGTGGGTCCCGGCACGGGCGACATCCAGACCAGGGCCGTGTTCGGTGACGTGCAACTGCACGTGGAGTGGCGCGATCCGCAGTTGCCGCCCGACAAGGTGAACCAGGATCGCGGCAACAGCGGCGTCTTCCTGCAGGACGTCTACGAAGTGCAGGTGCTCGACAACTTCGAGAACCCGACCTACGTCAACGGCATGGTGGGGTCCATCTACAAGCAGTATCCGCCGCTGGTCAACGCCACGTTTCCGGCCGAGACCTGGAACACCTACGACATCATCTTCACTGCGCCGCGTTTCGCGGCCGACGGGTCGGTGACATCACCCGCGCGACTCACCGTGCTGCTCAACGGCGTGCTCGTGCAGAACAACGCCGTGCTCAAAGGCGGCACCACGTACATCGGTGCTCCCAGCTACCGGCCGCATGGCGACATGCCGCTGCGGCTGCAGGATCACGGGCACCTCGTGCGCTACCGCAACATCTGGCTCCGCAAGCTTTGATGGGGACATGGATGGGTGGAGACAGACTCCGCGCACCCCATTACTGGTCGAAGTCGAGGTTCTGCGGGTTGCGCGGTCGCTGGGCACCCTTTCCGGTCACGGGAACGGCGGTGGTGACGCGTTCGAGCTTGAAGTCATCGGCCCACACCTGCCCGCCGCCGAACAGGAAAAAGCCGAAAGCCACGGCGACGCTGTCGGGCGCGACATCCAGCACGACCTCGTAGCGCTTCCATTCGCTGTCGCCCGTCGCCGGGCGATCATCCATGTTGTCGAATGCGTTCATCTTGTTGTCGGGGCCGTCGACCCGCATCCAGAGCTGCGCCTTCGTGGCATCTTCGGTTCGCATGCGCGCGGTTAGCTTCCAGCGCCCGCCGCGGTAGTCGTCGGCGGCAAACATCTGCATGAGCGTGCCGAAGCCCGATCCCTTTGCGTCTGGCTTTGACTTGATGTACGCGCTCTTCGATCCGTCGGCGGCCTTTGCATCTTCAGTGCCGAATTCATAGTCGCCGGGCGCGCTGCCCGCGACCATCCAGCCCTTCGGCGCGGCAGCCATCGAGGCGACTGACAGAAAAGTGAGCAGGGCGATTTGCAACGTATTCATGGCAGTCCTTCCTGGCTTCCGGGGCCGGTTGGTTGTTGAAGATCGAGATCCATGAGCCAGGCGCGGGCGAGGCCTTCGTCGAGACCGTTGCCGCTGCTGGTGAAATGCGCTGTGGGCGTCGACGCGATCCTGAGCGTGAACGCGGCGATTACGATCGAGGCGGCTGCGGCGGCAATGAACATCTCGCGTCGCCAGCGCGTCGGTAGCGGCGTGGCGCGCGCGGCAGCGAGCACCAGCGCATCCATCTCCGCGGACGGGGTGACCTGCGTGCTCGCGCGATACAGATCGAGCGGGCTGAGGGCTTTCAATGCCATGGGGCGAGCGCCTCTCGCAGGTGCCGCAGGGCGTAACGCAGGCGGCTCTTGGCGGTCTCAGGTCGGCAATGGGTGATCGCGGCAATCTCGCGCACGCCCAGTCCGGTTTCGGCGCGCAGCAGGAACACCACACGCTGTTCCACGGGCAACGCGGCAATGGCCGCTTCCAGCGCGTGCTGCTGTTCGTCGGCGAGTGCCGCGCCGGGGGGATCGAACTCATCGCCTGCGCGTGGCTCGTCGTCGGAAGAAACTTCCGACCAGGGCGCGGTCGGGTGACGCACCCGCTTGCGCCAGCCGTCCGCAGCGCGTCGGTGCGCAATCGAAAACAGGAAGGTGACGAATCGCGCGCGCACTGAATAGCGCGCCCTTGCGTCGATCAATGCAATCCAGGTTTCCTGGAAGATCTCTTCGGCGTCCTGCACGCGGCCGGTGAGGTGCTGGCAAAAGCGCATGAGAGGCGCGCGATAACGCTGATAGAGCAGCCGGAACGCCAGGTCGTCGCCATTGCGGAAACGCAGCATCAGCGATTCATCGGTCACGTCCGAGGTGGTCGGCATCGCATGCGTCGGCGATACCGCGGCGAGCACCGGCAGCCAGTAGAAAGAGGCAGTCGTTTCCATGCAGCCGTTGATCGTCACCGAAAGGCCAAACGGGTTTGAGAATCGATCTCAGACCTGATGAGACGCTTGTCACACGCCGGCTTGCGGCTGTTCCCGCGCGTCCGCCGGGGCTCCGGATTCCACGCTTGTGCACCTGCACAGTTCAAGAGAAGACCCTTCCTTACCGATAAAGCGGGGACGGGGATTTATGAAAGACGTCCGCGACGAGCCTACGGCGGCTGAACAAGCCACCACCGACCTGCCATTGCAAGCCCAGCTCATGGGCAGCCTGGCGCTCGTGTTCGTCCTCAGCGTGGTCGCCGGGCTCGTTGGCTACTTCACGTTCGACGATACCGCGCTCGAGAACAGCGTGCAGGCGAAGGCCGGTGTTTACGCGTCGACGCTGAGCTCGCAGATCTACAACGCCATCGCCGCCGATGATCCGGCGTTCGCCGAGGCGGTCATCGGGCCGCTGCAGACCGAGCGCAACGTTTATGGCGTCGCGGTGTACGGAACCCGCGGCCAGCTGCTCGCCGGCCATGGAAATTTCCCACGCACGCTGGCCCGCAAGTCCGACGCGAAGTATGACGACGACCGCGTGCTGTTCACCGTGCGTGAAGTGCCGATCGAACAGGGCGTCTCGGGATTCCTGTTGCTGGCCCTGTCCACCGAGCACATCGAGTCGGCGCGCATGCGCGCCGCGCAGTTCCCGGCAATGACCACCGCGGTGGTGCTGCTGTTCGCCATCCTGCTGGCGCTCGCGCATTCCTTCAGCGTGATGATGTCGGAGGTCGTGCGCATGTTCGACGAGCGCCGGCAGATGGAGAGAACGGAAAAGGCGCGGCTCGAACGGCTGGTGTCGGAACGCACGCGCGAGCTCGAGCGCGGCCGCGAGCAGTTCCGGCTGGTGGTCGAGGGCACTCAGGCCATTCCTTTCGCGCTCGACGTCGAAGACGGGCATTTCGAGTACATCGGCCCGCAAGGGCCGCAGCGGCTCGGCTTCGGCGAAGAGCTCTGGAAACAGATCGGTTTCCTCGACCGTCTCATGCCGCGCGAGCGCAACAGCGCGATCCGCCATCGCATCGATGAGACCTGCAGCGGCAACTTCGAGATCGAGACCACGGTGCTCACGCAGGACGAAAAGCGCGTCGACCTGCGCTGGGTTGCGAGCTGCGAGCAGAGCGAGAACACCGGCCAGCACAAGGTGCTGCGCGGCATGATGCTCGACGTCACCGATCAGCGCCGCCTCGAGAACGATCTCGCGCAGGCGCAGAAGCTCGAGAGCGTCGGCCGGCTGGCCGCGGGCGTGGCCCACGAAATCAACACGCCGGTGCAGTTCGTTGCCGACAGCGTGCTGTTCGTGCGCGAAGCGATGGACGACCTGTCATCGATCGTCGACAAGTACCGCGAATTGCGCAGCGCCATGGAGAGCGGCGCCGACCTCAAGGCCGCGGCCAGGGCGGCCGAAGAGGCCGAGGACGAAGCCGACCTCGACTACATCCTGGAAAACGCGCCGGTGGCGCTTGATCGCGCGCGCGACGGCCTGGGCCGCGTGGCGAACATCGTGCGTTCCATGAAGGAGTTCGCGCATCCCGATCGCAAGGAGAAGGCGCAGACGGACATCAACCAGGCCATCGCCAGCACGCTGGTGATCGCGTCCAATGAATACAAGTACGTCGCCGAAGTCGAAACCCGCTTCGCCGAACTACCGCTCGTGAACTGCTTCGCGGGCGAAATCAACCAGGTGGTGTTGAATCTCATCGTCAACGCGGCACACGCCATCGGCGATGTCGTGAAGGATGCGCAGGCCGGCGACATGCCGCGCAAGGGGCTGATCACCATCGGCACGCGCGTGGTCGATGGATGCGTCGAGATCGCCATCGGCGATACGGGCAAGGGCATTCCCGTCGAGGTGCGCTCGCGCATCTTCGATCCTTTCTTCACCACCAAGGAAGTCGGCAAGGGCACGGGCCAGGGCCTGGCAATCGCGCGCGCCGTGGTGGTCGACAAACACGGCGGCACGCTGCACTTCGAAACCGAAGTCGGGCGGGGGACCACGTTCTTCATCCGGCTCCCGCTCGAAGCGTCGGCGACCGCGTCGGCTGCGGCCTGAGGGACATCATGAAACTCGCCAGGGTCTCCACCAGCCACATCCGCGCCGTCACCGGCACGACGTTCGTTGCCACGCTGAGCTCGCTGTTGTTCGGCTACTGCACGGCGGTGATCTCGGGTGTGCTCGGCGCCATCGACCACAACTTCATTGCGCCGCGCGGCATGCACGAGACGGCCGCGAATGCGCTGCTCGGCCTGACCGTGTGCGCGGCCCTGGGCGGCACGATTCTCGGCGCGCTGCTCGCGCGACGAACCACGGAGTTGTTAGGCCGCAAGCGGCCGATGATCCTCGCCGCGGCGCTGTTCCTGGTTTCGGCATTCGGCTCGGCGTTCCCGGAGTTCGGGCTTGCGCCCATCGGCGGCATGGGTCCGGACGCGCTCTGGCCGTTCATCGTCTACCGGGTCATCGGCGGCGTGGCCGTCGGCCTCGCCTCGGTCATCGCGCCGATGTACGTGGCGGAATTCGCGCCGCGCGCGGTGCGCGGCCAGCTCGGGGCGTACCAGCAGATCGCCATCGCCGGCGGCATCGCCATCGTGCTGTTCGTGAACTGGGGCATTGCCCTGCAGGGCGATGATGTCTGGGTGCTCAACAGCGGTTGGCGCTACATGATGTTGTCGCTCGCGGTGCCGGCGCTGGCATTCTTCTGGCTGAGCTTCAGCGTGCCGGAATCCCCGAGCTGGCTGGTGAAAAAAGGCCGCGTCGACAAGGCGCGCCGCGTGCTGTTGCAGTCGGCGGAGGCCGATGAAGTGGAGGGGATGCTCAAGGACCTCGCGAACGTCGGCGCGCAGGAAAAGCCGGCGCCGCTGCTGGCCTTTGGTGCGCGCGTGGTGATGGTCGGCGTTGCGCTGAGCCTCCTGCAGCAGCTCATGGGCCTCAACGCCATTTCGTACTACGGCCCGCAGATTCTGCAGCGCATGGGATATCACGTGGACGAGGCGCTGCTCGGCGTGCTCCTCGCGCGCTCGCTCAATCTGCTCGCGACCATGATGGTGGTGCTGATCGTCGATCGCGTCGGGCGCAAGCCGTTGCTGATCGTGGGTGCCCTGGTCATGGGAACGTCGATGCTGGCTCTGGGTGCGCTGTTCGACACCAGCAATACCGGCGCGGACGGCCTGGTGGCGATGTGCTGCTACATGATGGGGCTCGGCATGTCATTCGGCCCCATCGTGTGGATCATGATGTCCGAGATCTTTCCAACGGAGATTCGCGCGCAGGCGATGTCCCTGACCATCGCCGCGCAATGGGCGGCTAACTTCCTCGTCTCGTTCACGTTCCCGGTGGCATTCGCGCACGGCGGATTCGCGTTCTGGATCTACGGCGCGTTCGGGCTGCTGGCGGCATTCGTGGTGCTGCGCTTCGTGCCCGAGACCAAAGGCGTGGATGGCGTGTGGCGGAAGGAGGGGGCAGCCCCCGTTTCCTAGCAAAAGGGGTCAGTCCTCGTTTGCGTCGCGCAAGACTTGCCTCAAGACGACTTGAGGGCTGACCCCTTTTGCTAGGAAAAGGGGGCTGCCCCCTATATCCACCCCACCGTACGCCGGAACTCCAGCTCCGCCGCGTCGCGTGCGGCCTGTTGCTCCGCGGTGGGTTGCGCATGCGCGCGCGCCTGCGCCAGCGTCCTGGCCAATGGCGGCAGACCGGCCTGCTGGCGCATGGAATTCACGCGGCTTTCATTTTCGAGAGGATAGGGCTCGAGCCCATTCGACCCGACGCGCAGTTGTGTTCCGTAACGCTGTGGACGCCCTTCATATACGCGGATGCGGTCGTCGATGATGGCGAACTGCCAGCGCGGCGCATCGCCGGATTCACAGGCGCGGTCGATGAGATCGCGGCACTGGCGCATGAACGGCGGCTCGCTGATGGCGTGCAGCGCGATGCGCCAGGCCGCCTTGGCGCCTTTCTCACCGACCAGCGTGATGCCGGGCCAGCCGAACACCGCGATGATCTGCCGCAGCCGGCTTGCGTTGGCGCGATGCACCTCTTCGAGACGCGGGTGATATTTGTCGTCGAGACCGCCGGAAGCGGTGAGTTCGTTGCGCACGCTCTGGTCGTGCGCCTCCATGTCGAGAAGCGCCTTCTCGAGTGATTCATCCATGCCCTGTCTAACTCCCCTCAACGAGCGTCGTCGTTAATATAGACGCTTATCCGTCGTGAAAACAGCGAAACGCGGGCACGCAAAACCCGCGCGGCTGCGAACGCCGCGCGGGACGGAGCACTCGCCTTCCAACTACTGTTGCCGCTCCGTGCGCTTGTCGAACTCTTCGTTGTCGAGATAGCCGTCACCATTCCTGTCGGTGGTGGAAAAGGTCTCGACCAGCTTGGGGTCTGCGGACGCTTCTGGCATCGAGATGCGCCCGTCCTTGTTGGAATCGAGCGCATCGAACGAGCCGCTCTGGCCGGCGGGAACGGCCGGCTGGGTCTTTTCGCCCTCTGCGGCGACACCCGCAAGCGGGATCAGCGCGATCGCGGCCGCTATGAACAGTTTGGGGGTCATTGCGAGTTCTCCTGTTGCTGCTCGGTGACTTCTCACCCGTACGTGAAGATGCACTCCGTGTGCCAGTTCGCGAGTGGATGTTGGCTATCAACCACTTGCGCCGCGATCCACAGGTTGCGCCGTCGAACCCGGCGCTGCAATTGATGGTGCGTGGCGACAACCCTTGCGCCAGGCGACGGCGGATGGCGACAGTGGATCACAATCTAACTACAAACAGGCACTTGCGGGTCGGCGATCGGTGACAGGCGCCGGGCGCGCGGAATGTGCTGACGCCCGGCCGCTGTGCTGTCTGACGCGGATGTCAGAGCAGTCCTGAGGCGGCGACCGCCCACAACTCGCATGGTGCGCAGATGGCCGCATTCTGGTTCGTGCTCGTGGGCGCATTGCTGGTGGCGATTGCGCTGCTCGGGCGGTTTCTCGATCGCCTGCCGGTGAGCCCGGCCATGATCTACCTGGTCGTCGGCTTCCTGCTCGGACCGGCGGTTTTCGATGTTCTCGAGCTGCACCCGCTGCGCGAGCTTACGCTGCTCGAGACCATCACCGAGATCGCGCTGCTGATCGCACTCTTCACCGTGGGCATCAAGATGCGCGTGCCGATCGGCGACTGGCGCTGGAGCCTGCCGCTGCGGCTGGCGACCATCTCGATGGTGCTGACGATTCTCGGCGTGGCCATCGTGGCCGTGGTGCTGCTCGATTTCGACTGGCGCCTGGCGCTGGTGCTCGGCGCAGTGCTTGCGCCCACGGACCCGGTGCTGGCGTCGGATGTCCAGCTACGCAGCGCGCAGGATCGCGACAGCCTGCGATTCGGACTCACGGGCGAGGGCGGCCTCAATGACGGCACCGCGTTTCCGTTCGTGTTGTTAGGCCTGGGGCTGATGGGCCTGCACGAAATCGGCGTGGGGGCCTGGCGGTGGTTTGCCGTGGATCTCATCTGGGGAACCGTCGGCGGCCTCGGGATCGGGTTTCTGGTCGGCACCACGCTCGCACGCGGCGTGCGCCTGCTGCGCGCGTGGCGGCGCGATGCGGTGATCTTCGACGAGTTCCTGCTGCTCGGGGTGATCGCGCTGAGTTACGGCGTGGCGCTGGCGATTCATGCGCTCGGGTTTCTCGCGGTGTTCGCCGCGGGCCTGGCGCTGCGCCGCGCCGACGACATTCACGCCCACTCGAGCAACACCGCCGACAAGCCGCCGCTGACGCCGAGCCTGCTCAACGTCAACGAGCAGCTGGAACGCATCGTCGAGGTGGCCGTGGTGCTGCTCGTGGGCGCGATGATCTCCACGGGCTACTGGTCACCCGCGGGCCTGCTGCTGGCGGCCATCCTGTTCGTGGCGATCCGCCCGCTGTCGGTGTGGATAGGCGTGCGCGGCGCCGATGTCGGCAGCGCGCCGCGACGCCTGCTCGCTTGGTTCGGCATACGCGGCATCGGCTCGGTGTATTACGCGGCGTTCTTCGCCGGTTACGAACTGCGTGATGTCGTCGCCGAACAGTTGCTGTCGGTGACGTTCACCGTGGTCGCAGCGTCCATCGTCCTGCACGGCATCTCGGCCACGCCGCTCATGGAGATCTATCAGGCGCGGCGCGGGCGACGCCCGCGTGGCGCGCCGGCGGCCGCGTTGTCGGACAAAAGATGACACCCGCGACGCCAGGTTCCCACGACATAGCCGGCAAGGGCCGCTTCGCGCAATGCGGCAACGATTCCAGAATTATGTCCATGAACTGGGATCGCATATCGGGCAACTGGACGCAGTGGAAAGGCCGCGTCCGGGAACGCTGGGGCAAGCTGACCGACGATCAGCTCGACGTGGTCGCCGGGCGGCGCGATCAACTCGCCGGTCACATCCAGGAAATCTACGGCCTCTCGAAAGATGAGACCGAGCGGCAGCTGAACAATTGGCAACGCAATCTCGCG
Source organism: Steroidobacteraceae bacterium (assembly GCA_035765415.1). Taxonomy (GTDB): domain Bacteria; phylum Pseudomonadota; class Gammaproteobacteria; order Steroidobacterales; family Steroidobacteraceae; genus CADEED01. The sequence goes on from DASTXR010000056.1 coordinate 54,129, forward strand.
GTCGACTACGACGAGGGCGATCTCGTCGTCGATGACGACGAATCCAATTCCACCGAAATGAACGGACGGGGGTGAGCCATGATTACCATGAGCGGAATTCGCAACGCATTCTGGTGCGCCATCGCGTTTGGCATCGTGGCCTGCGCCTCGACGCCGCCACCGGTGGAGAAACTCGCGGTCGCCAAGAGCTCGATCGAGCGCGCGGAACAGGCGCAGGCGGCGCAGTTCGCGCAGGTCGAGCTCAACAGCGCGCGCAACAAGTACGCCGCGGCGCAAGCGGCCGCGGACAAACATGACGCTGACGTGGCGGCGCGACTGGCCGACCAGGCCGACGTCGACGCGCAGCTCGCGGAATCCACCGCGCGCGCCAAGCAGCAGGAACAGCTCGTCACCGAGATGGACGCGTCGCTGCGCGATCTGCGCAACGAGACGCTGCGTCGTGATGGCTCCGGCACGGCGACGCCGCAACCCGCCCCGCAACCTCAATAAGGAGAGACACATGAAGCGCACTACCCATCTGGTCGCCGCGGCCGTGGCTTCTGCCTTGTTAGGCCTCACCGCCTGCGAAACCACCACGCCCGATTCCTCGGCCCTGCTCGAGCAGGCGCGCAGCGCGGTCGCGCAGGCCGAAGCCGATCCGAACGTCACCAAGTTCGCGCCCACCGAGCTCGACCGCGCGCGCAAACTACTGGTCAATGCCGAGGGCGCCGCGAAGGAGAAGGGCGCGAAGGACAAGGGCGCGTCGCACTACGCCTACCTCACCACGCAGATGGCGCGCATCGCGCAGCAGCGTGCGCAGGAGCAGGTCGCGACCGCCCGCATCAAGTCGGGTGAGATCGAGCGCCAGAAGATCCTGCTGACGGCGCGCGAGAACGAAGCCGACAAGGCCGTCGCCGACGCCAACGCCGCACGCGCTGACGCGGAAAACGCGAAAGCCAACGCGCAGAGCGCGCAGGCCGAATCGCAGCGGCTCGCCGCGCAACTGGAAAACATGCAGGCCTCGCAGACTTCGCGTGGCATCGTGCTCACGCTCGATGACGTCCTGTTCGACACTGGCAAGGCGCAGTTGAAATCGGGCGCCGAGCGGTCCATCGACCAGATCGCCGCGTTCCTCAACGACAATCCCGAGCGTCGCGTGCAGGTGGAAGGATTCACGGACAGCCAGGGCACGAACGACTACAACCTCGAGTTGTCGCAGAGCCGCGCGGACGCGGTGGCCATGGCCATCATCCAGCGCGGCATCGATGCGCAGCGCGTGCGCGCGTTGGGGTTTGGTGAGGAATATCCGGTGGCCAGCAATGACAGTTCCGGAAGCCGCCAGATGAACCGCCGCGTGGAGATCATTGTCTCGAATGGCGATGCCGCCATCCCGGGCCGCACGGCCGGAGCTCCGTGAACGGCGAGTTCCTACCAGGGGACAGCGCGGGATTGACGCCCAACGGGCGCACCCCGCGCGACGCGCTGGACGAATGCGCCCTGCGCCTCATCGGCAATTCGCCGGGCATGCTGAAGGTGCGCGAGCTGATCTCGCGCGTGGCGCCCACGGATTCCACGGTGCTCATCTGCGGCGAAAGCGGCAGCGGCAAGGAGTGCGTCGCCGAATCCGTGCATGCCATGAGCCCGAGGGCGGCAAAGCCCTTCATCGCGCTCAATTGCGCTGCGATTCCGGCGACGCTCATCGAGGCCGAGTTGTTCGGTCACGAACGCGGCAATTTCACCGGCCCGCTGCGCACGCGCGAAGGTGTCTTCGAGCGTGCGCATGGCGGAACGCTGCTGCTCGACGAGATCACGGAAATGCCGCTCGACCTGCAGTCGCGCCTGCTGCGGGTGCTCGAAACCAAGCAATTGAACCGCGTTGGCGGCTCGGCCGATCTGCCGGTGGACGTCCGGGTCATCGCCTCCACGAATCGGGCGCCGGCGCGCGCGTTCGAAGAGGGCCGCCTGCGCGAAGACATCTATTACCGCCTGGCCGTGGTCACCATCGAGCTGCCGCCGCTGCGCGAGCGCGGGGACGACATCCTGGTGCTCGCGGAATTCTTCCTGGGCGAGCTGAACCTGCGCAACGGCACGCGAAAACGGCTGTCCGAGGAGCTGCGCACGCAGTTCCTGCGCCATCGCTGGCCCGGCAACGTGCGCGAATTGCGCAATGCGGTGGAGCGGGCGTACATCCTGTGCGACGGGGAACTGAACCTCAGCGAGCAGGACATGCCCACGCTGCGCGGCCCAGACGGCGCGCGCGTGGAGGGCGACGGGATCCGCGTGGCCATCGGCACCACGCTCGACGAGATCGAGCGCACCGCGATTCTAGCTACCCTTAGGCATTTCGATGGCGACAAACGTCGCGCGGCGGACGTGCTCGGGTGTAGCCTCAAGACGCTGTACAACAAGCTGCACGCGTATCAACGTGCGCGGCAGGCCGGAATGAACTAACAATATTGAACGACAAGCGCGTTATCGCGCGCAAAAGGAGAGAGCGATGGGAATCATTCTGTGGTTGGTGATCGGTGGCGTGGTGGGCTGGCTCGCCAGCATCGTGATGAAGCGAGATGGCAGCCAGGGCATTTTCCTGAACATCGTGGTGGGCATCGTCGGCGCGATGCTCGGTGGATGGTTGCTGGGCCCCATGCTCGGCGCACCCTCCATCAATTCCGGAGTCATCAGCATAGGCAGTCTGCTGGTGTCGTTCCTCGGCGCCGTGATCCTGCTTGCCATCGTCAATCTGATCTCGCGCAATCGCGTTCGCTGAGTGCATGTCCCGCGGCGTGAGTGAGAGTGCTTGATCGCGGACCTCTTCGAAGTCCACGTTCCGGTGCTCGAGCTCATGCTGCGCGGCACGCTCGTCTACTGGCTGCTGTTCCTGATATTCCGTTTCCTGCTGCGCCGTGACGTCGGCGCGGTGGGCATCGCCGACATCCTGCTGCTGGTCATCGTCGCCGACGCGGCCCAGAACGCGATGTCCGGCGGCTACGACACCTTCGCCGAAGGCGCCATCCTCGTGTCGACCATCGTCGCGTGGAACTGGCTGCTCGATGTACTCGCGTTCCGCTTCGCGGTGGTGCGCAGATTCGCATCGCCGGGCAGGCTCACGCTCATCAAACAAGGTGTGCCGCAGCGGCGGAACCTGCGGCGCGAATTCATCACCATGGAAGAGCTGTTCGAAAAGCTGCGCGAGCAGGGCGTCGAGAAGCTCTCCGAGGTGAAGGTCGCCTATCTCGAGGGCGACGGGCAGATCAGCGTGATCCGCAGCTCTGCGTCGTCAACGCCAGCACCTGGGAATCCGGCAGCCAATCTTCCGGGAGGGCGACCTGCGGCATGACTCCGCGAGCGTCGAATGACAGCTCACCGGTGTCCGGATTCCATTCGAAGGTAGTTCTGCCGGCCGAGGCCAGGTCGGCCACCGTGACCACGGCTTCGCCGGCACAGCCTGTTTGCCGGGCGGGCGCAACCAGCTCCAGCAACTCCGGGGCGACCCACATGGCGCCCGTGCCGTCCTCGCCCACGCGGCCGGCATCCGCGGCCATCAACAGGCCGAGAAGCGTCAATGAAACGAGAGTGACCGGTCGATTCCCTGAATTCACGTCCCGAGCATGCGTTCAGCGAGCGGTGCTGCCGTTCGGACCGCAGGGGTGGACCGTGTAGGAGAATGCCCCGTGCGCGGACGGGACGACTTACGCTAATTTGCTCGCCCCGCGCGAAAGAAAGGGTCATGGAGCCGATGATGGATCACGAAGAAAAAGTCGTTCAATGGTTCAACGCGGTGGACTGGATCCAGGCGGGGTCGCGCATTGCGGCGATCCTGGCAGTCTCTTTCCTGCTGGTGTTCCTCGCGCGCCGGTTGATTTCCGGCCTCGAGAAATTCACGGCGACGCACGCGCACGATGCCGAAGCGCAGCGGCGCGCCGCCACCGTGAGCAACGTGCTGCGCAAGCTGGCGACCATCCTCATCACGTGTATCGCGCTGCTGGCCGTGTTCAACACGCTGGGCATATCCATCATGCCGTTCCTGGCCACGGCCGGCGTCGCGGGCATCGCCATCGCGTTCGGCGCGCAGTCGCTGGTGAAGGACTTTTTCCGCGGGTTTTTCCTGCTGGCGGAGAACCAGATCCGCCAGGGCGACGTCGTGACGGTGGCGGGCAAGAGCGGGCTGGTCGAAGACCTGACGCTGCGTTACGTGCAGCTGCGCGACTACGAGGGCAATGTGCACTACGTGCCGAATGGCGAGATCGGCGTTGTCACGAGCTCGAGCCGCACGTTTGCCTATGCGGTGGTGGACGTGACGATTGCGCTCGAGCAGGACATCGCGCCGGTCATCGACGTGATGCGCGAGACGGGCGTGCAGCTGCGTGCCAATCGGGAATTCGGCGCGAAGATCCTCGACGAGCTGGAGATCGCCGGCATCGAAGCGTGGAACGAGCGCGGTATCACGCTGCGCGCGCGCCTGAAGGTGCGCGCGCTCGAGCAGTCAAACGTGAAGCGCGAATACCTGCTGCGACTCAAACACGCGTTCGACAAGGCGGATATCCAGCAGCCGCGGTCCACCGTCACGTTGCTCGAGCGGGGCGAAGCCCCCGCGCGCGCGCCAACGCCCGAAGGCCCACCCACCTAGAAATGGGGACAGACCCCATTTCCAGGAATTGGGGTCTGACCCGATTTAGTGGGCGGTGACGGAGCTCGGGGTGGCGGGGCCGGTGCGGCTCGCTCCGCCTTCGCTTTCCCAACGATCCTTCTCGAGGCGCTCGTTGAGGCGGCGGCGTTGCTCTTCGTCGCGGCGCTGCACGCGCGCGGCCATGAATGAGGCCACCAAGATCGCGACGCCGGCAATTCCCAGTAGTTTGATGATCTTCATGGTCAGCATGCGATTCTCCATGGGGGTCATTTCTGCATTCTCCGAAGCTCGTTCAGGTGCCGTTCGATGGTCGGCAGCGTGTCGCGCGCGAACTTGCGCACGTCCTTGTCCTCGCCGCCCTGCGCCTGCGCGCGGTACAACGCCAGCGATCGTTCGTGGCCGGCAATCATTTCAGCGGTCCACTTCGCGTCGAAGTCGCCGCTCGTGGTGCCGGAAGGCGGCGGTCCCGCGCTTTCCGCGCCGGGCACGGGCCAACCCTTGGTTTCGGCGATCGTCGCGAGGCGCGCATTCGCGCCGCCGTGGTCGCTCACCAGCATCTCGGCGATACGCTTCAATTCCGGGCGCTGCAGCTGCGCCAGCGCGTCGCGCGCGGACTTCACTTCCTTGCGACCGTTCTCGGTCGCCTGCTTCACGAATGCAATGTCGTCGATCGGTTTGCCGGTCGTGCCACCGGTGCTGTTCGACGGTGTCTCCACGGTGCGTGCCTGGTTGGCCTGCATGTCCGCCGCCATGAGCGGCACGAGCGAGGCGCTGCCCGCCGTCCAGCTCTCGGTCGGGACCAGCGAGACGGGAATCGCGGTGTCTTCGGGCAGCGGCTGGGAGGGAACCGTTGCGGGAAGGCTGACCGCCCACGCTGGCACGGAAATCACCGCCGCCGCGATGGCCATGCCGATCGCTGCCAGCAGTTTTGACGGTGCGCGTTTCATGATTCCTCCGGTTCGAAAGTCGGCCGCCCGGCGGAGTAGTTAGTCCCCGCCGGGCGGCCCGTCACGCAATCACATCTCTCAGGTCTCGCAGGTGGGCATCACCCTGGCGCGATTGCGTGTTGTTGCCCTGTCAGTTGGTCGGAGCCGGTGCAGCCGAACCCGAAGCCTTCGCGGCATCGAGCGTTGCCTGGGCCTGGGCCTTGGCGGCCTCGTAAGTGGCTTCCGCCTGGTCCTTGCAGGCTTCCTGCGCATCGCTGCCCAGGGCCTCGCACTTTTCCTTGGCGACCTTGCGCTGGCCGTCGGCCTGCGCTACTGCCACGTCGTACTCGGCGGCGGCGCGGTCTTCTGCGCCTTCCATTGCCACCTGGCCCGCTTCACGGCGTTCCTCGGCCACGTTCGCTTGCGCATCCTGGCGCTCTTCGGCCACGTCTTTCGCGACCTCGTTCGCCGACTCACGCTGACTGCAGCCGGCGAGCGCGCAAATGCCCACCGCTGCGGCCACTGCCAATGTCCAGCTGCTGTTTGATTTGATCACTGTTTCATCTCCTGAAGGTTCGAATGGCAATCATTCGTCACGCGCATCCTGCGCCCGAGTACTGGGTCGAACAGGCGGACGAGGAGCGCAAAACGCGTCAGACGCGACCGACCGCCGGGCGCCCGGCGACAGGGGATGTTCCTCGGGGCTGTCAGCGCAGACCCACAAGGTTCGCGCAGGCGCGGACGTCACATGCCTGCATCTCCTGACAGTGGCGCCCCGCCACGCGCTCTAAGGTGCGCGAGGTACATCACCATCACCCTGAAATCCCGTGAAGGAGGAGATCCATGTCCGCACAGGCCAAGAATTTCGAGAACGGCGCTCGCAGCGCCGAATCCACCGTGATCGAGCTCAATCGCATCGTCGCGCAGGCCGAGGACCTGCTGAAGACGCTCGGCGAAGAGGGCGGCGCGGCCGTTGAAGCGGTTCGCCAGCGTGTGCTGCGCACCGTGGGCCAGGCCAAGGTGAAACTGGCCGAAGCCGGAACGCGCGTGCGCGGGGCCGCCAATGAGGTGGCCGAAGGGACCGACCGCTACGTTCACGACAATCCGTGGAAGTCCATCGCTTACGGTGCGGCCGCCGGTGCCGCCGTGGCGCTCATCGCCTCGGTGCTCCTGCGTCGCGAATAACAATCCAATCCCGCGGCGCCCGGCACCCCCGCCGGCGCCGCGGCTACGGAGCCATCGATGAACCCGACCCTGGCACTGGTGCTGCTGTTCGCCAACGATGCGCAGGAGCCACCGGTGATGCCGCCTTCGCGGGAAGCGCGAACCGAGCAGACGCCCGCCCAGCAAGGCACGCCCACAGACCCCTTGTTCGACAAACAGCTCATCGCGACCGATGAGCCGACATTCGTACGCAGTGCAATCGAAGCCGCGCGGCAGGGCGAAGTCGATGCACGCGGAGCTGCGGGCGCATTGCGCGCGCCAGCACTGCGCGAAGCGGCTTCGAGGATCGCGCGGCAGAACGAGACCACACGTGAAAAGCTCGAGGCGCTGGCCAAACGCAAGGGATGGCGCGTTCCGGACCAGATTCCGGATCGTGCGTCAGGCGTATCGGCAGCGGGCGACTCCCGCATGAGCGCCGATTTCATCGTGCAGCAGATTTCCTTTCACGAAACGACCGTCGCGCAGTTCAAGGCGCAGATGAACGGCAAGAGCGATCCGGAGTTGCGCCGCACGCTGCGCGAGTCGCTGCCCGGCTATGAACGCAATCTCGAATTGCTGCTGCAACTGAAACTCTGAGAAACGTGTCGGACAGCGCCCCATCGGTGTTGTCAGTGCACGCCGAGGATGAGGTGTTCTTCCGTCACACCACCACGCGGCGTCCGACGGCGAGATGGTTCCCGATACGCGAGGCTCTCCGCCCATGCACAAATCCGTAATCGCCCCGTTTCAAGCGCGCCTGCCCGTGGCGCTGGCGGGTCCCTGGCTTGCGCGGCGCTGGTACTACACGCCGCGCACGCATCGCGCCTACAGCGTCCGGCAGATTTCTTCCGGCGACCGCCGCCTGCTCAACGAGTTCGCGCGCGGCCTCGGCGTCGACGCGGGTGATCGCGACCTCACCAGCCTTCGCGAACATGCCGACATGCTCTCGGAAAGAGTGCTCGCCGGCGGCAGCGACATGGCGGTGGGATTCGCGGCGCTGGAAAGCACCGGCGGCGGGGATCGCGTGATCGGCGCCTGCGCGTACGCGCCCGACGAACACGGCGCGCGCTTCAGCATCGCCGTGGCGAAGTCATACCGCGAGGAACAGGTGGGCAGGACGCTCCTATCTACCCTGGTGCGCCAGGCGAAACGCGCAGGAGTGCCGTTCCTCCTGGGCGAGATGTCCTGGTCGAACCGTCCGATGCAATTGCTGGCCATGTCCGTGGGGTTCCGCGTCGAGCCCGTACCGCGTGACCGCAACCTGCGCCGCCTGGTCCTGACGCTCAAATAATTCACTGTCAACAACGGGAGGTCTAGTGACCGAATCCTTAAGCGGCGCCACTCTGGAAGGCGATACGCGATCCATCGAGCAGGTCCGCAAGGGCCGCCGGGTGCTCATCATCGTCGAGAACCTGCCGTGTCCGTTCGACCGGCGGGTCTGGCAGGAGGCGCGCACGCTCGCCGCCGCCGGCTACGTCGTGTCGATCATCTGTCCGAAGGCGCCCGGCTATGAAAAAAGTTTCGAACGCATCGACGACATCGACATCCACCGGCACAGCCTGCCCGCGGAAGCCGACGGCGTGCTGGGCTACGCGCTCGAGTACAGCGTGGCGCTCGCGATGGAATTCTGGCTGTCGCTGAAGGTTCTGTTCGGACGCGGATTCGACGTGATCCACGCCTGCAATCCGCCGGACACGATTTTCCTGATCGGCGCCTTCTACAAGTTGTTTGGCAAGAAGTACGTGTTCGATCACCACGACATCAATCCCGAGCTGTACGAGGCGAAGTTCGGCAAGCGCGGCTTCGGCCGCAGCCTGCTGGTTGCGCTCGAGCGCATGAGCTTCAACACGGCCGACATGGTGATCTCCACCAACGAGTCGTACCGCTCCATCGCCATCGAGCGCGGCCGCAAGAACCCCGCGGACGTGCACGTGGTGCGCTCGGGTCCCGACCTGACGCGCATCCGCGTGGTGCCGCCGAACCCGGCGCTCAAGAAGGGCCGCAAGTATCTCGTGGGTTACGTCGGCGTCATGGGCAAGCAGGAAGGCATCGACCTGCTGCTGCAGGCCGTGCAGCTCATCGTGCACCACCTGAAACGCACCGACATCCAGTTCGGGCTCGTCGGCGGCGGCACCGAGCTCGCCGCGATGCGCGAACTGGCGAAGCAGTTAGGCGTGGCGGAATACGTGACCTTCACCGGCCGCGCGCCCGATGCCGAGCTGCTCGAGATGCTCAACACGGCCGACATCTGCGTGAACCCGGACCGCGCCAACGACATGAACGACCGCTCGACCATGAACAAGGTCATGGAGTACATGGCTCTCGGCAAACCCGTGGTGCAGTTCGACCTGACGGAAGGGCGCGTGTCGGCCGGCGACGCGTCCTGGTACGCGCGTCCCAATGACGTCGCGGATCTCGCGCAGAAAATGATCGCGCTGCTCGCCGACGAGAATCAGCGCATCCACATGGGCGCCATCGGCCGCGAGCGCGTCGAACGCGTGCTGTCGTGGCAACACGAGGCGCCGCGCCTGCTCGCGGCATACGAACATCTGACTGGAGATAGATCATGAAGAAGTTTCTCATGGCGTGCTGCATCATCGTTGCGCTGGCCTGGGCCACCGGCGCCATGGCGCAGGACGCTAACTACACGGTGAAGCCGGGCGACCTGCTGTCCATCAGCGTGTGGAAAGAGCCCGATCTGCAGCGGCCCGCGCTGGTCAGGCCCGATGGCTCGTTCTCGTTTCCGCTGGTGGGCGAGGTCGACGCCAAGGGCAAGACCGTCGCCGATCTCAACAAGGCCGTGAGCCTGAAGCTCGCCAAGTACATCTCCGATCCCGTGGTCACCGTGTCGATCCAGGAGATCAAGGGCAACAAGGTGTACGTCATCGGCCAGGTGAACAAGCCCGGCGAGTTCATCATGAATCCCACCGTCGACGTCATGCAGGCGCTGTCGATGGCCGGGGGCACCACGCCATTCGCCGCTCTCGGCGACATCACCATCCTGCGCCGGACGCCGACCGGCAAACAATCGCTGCCATTCCGTTACAACGACGTCGTGCGCGGCAAGCGGCTGGATCAGAACATCGATCTGCAAAGCGGCGACGTCGTAGTCGTGCCGTGAGGTGCGCCATGAAGCATCGAGACATACATATCAAACTGGCTCTCCCGGCAGCGGTGGCCACGGCATTGGCGATGAGCCTGCCGGCCGGCGCCGCACCGTGGGAATGGCATCCGAGCATCGAAGCGGGTTACCTGTACGACGACAACTACCGCCTGGCAGCTCGCGGCGATGAAATCGACGTGCAAGGGCCGCTGCTCGACGCCGAGCTCGAGATGCGGACGCTGACGCAGAAGAGTGAGTTCACGTTCACTCCGCGCATCCGCGCCACGTATTTCCCCGACGAGACCGACCTCGACGCCGTCGACTATTTCGCGGACGTGAACTGGCTGTACAGCGGCCAGCGCACGCGGACCCGGGTGCGCGGCGATTTCGCCGTGCAGGACATCGTCAACAGCGAGCAGCCCGGCGTCGACGACGGCGGTGAGCTCGGCGATCCGGACATGGGTGATGGCGGCCTGGTGCTGGTCGACAACACCCGCACGCGTTTCAGTCTGCGCCCGTCGATGAACTTCGAAATGTCGCCGCGTCGCGAGCTGGCGTTCGACGTCGGGTACACCGACGTCAGTTTCGACCGGCAGATCCCGGGCGCCCAGGTGGACTTCAAGACCGCCGACGCGTCCGCGGCGCTGATCGCGCGCATGAACGAAACGACCACGTTGACGACGCGCGTTCGCGGCTCCCGTTACGACATCTCCACGAACGACGTGCAGGACGGTTATGGCGCCGAATTGCAATGGGATCGCGTGACGGCCGCGGAAACGCGCACCTACCTGCGCGGTGGCGTGCAGGACGTCGAATTGCCGAACGGTGACTCCGAGCTCACGTGGCTCGTCGGCGCCGGCGTCAGCTTCCTGATCGGACGCAACGAACTGTTCGCCGACCTGTCGCGCAACGTGGGCCCGTCGTCGGTGGGCGAGCTGGTCGCCCGCGACCAGCTGCGCGTGCGCTGGACGCGCGCCATGACGCCGCGCCTGAGCTTGTTAGGCGGCCTGCGCGGCACCCACGACGACGGTCTGGGCGACACATCGACATACCGCCCGCGCTCGTACGCCACCGGAGACCTGGGCCTGCAATGGCGCCTCCAGGAGGAATTCTCGCTGCGCGTGGCGCTCGACTACACCTGGCAGGAATTCGAAGACGCCGTGAACGACGCCACGTCGAGCGGCGCGATGATCACCTTTCTCTATCAACCTCTGCAAAGTCGCCGCGCAAGGAATGACTGACCATGGACCGTGAAGACAACCCTGAACTTTCTGGCTACATCCACGCGATCGCGCGCCGCAAGGCGTTGTTGTTCGGACTGGCCATCCCCATCGCGGTGCTCGCCGTGCTGCTCTCGGTCGGTTTGCCGGATGTCTATACATCCTCGGCGCTCGTGGAAATCGACGAGCCATCGAGCGCGCAGTCGCTGGCCGAGACCTCGGGCAATGCCAGCTACGCCGACCAGTACGTGACCAACCTCAAGGGCATCGTGCTGACCGACAGCAACCTGCGCAAGATGATCAAGGAACACGACCTGTATCCCGAAATGGCCGAGGACCCGAGCGCCATGCTCAGTCGCGTCAAGCGGGACATCAGCGTCAGCATCGTGACCACGCCGATCCTCGATCCGCGCACGGGCCGCGAGCGTGAGGTCGTCGACGCGTTCACGCTGTCGTTCGATCATCGCGAACCCGCCAAGGCGCAGAAGGGCTCCGAATGGCTGGTGAGCGCATTCCTCGCCGAGCACCGCCGGCAGCGGCAGGGCCGCGCCTCGAACGCGGCGCAGTTCTACGCCAAGGAAGCGGAGCGGATTCGCACGCAGGTGGCCGGTCTCGAGTCGAAACTCGCCGACTTCAAACGCGCCAACGCCGGGCAGCTGCCCGAGTTGACCGAAGTCAACATGTCGATCATGGATCGCACCGAGAGCCAGCTCGAGCAGATCACCCAGCAGATGGGCGCGCTGCGCCAGGAACGCGTGTTCCTCGCCGCGCAGCTCGAGCAGTCACGCGCCGCGGGTCCGGATGCGGGCAGCGTGCGGCAACTCGAGGATCAGTACAGCCGCATGCGGTCCAGCTACGACGAAAGCCATCCGGACATGGTCCAGCTTCGCCGGCAGATCGACAGTCTCAAATTCGGCACCAGCGCGGGCACGGGCACTTCATTGCGCTCGCAGCTCAATGCCAAGCGAGCCACTCTCGCTGAAGCCCGCCAGCGTTACGGCGCGGAACATCCCGACATCAAGCGGCTGCAGCGCGACATCGCGACGCTCGAGACGCGCATCAAGAACGGCGAGCGCGGCGACATCGAGATGGCGGACGGCACGCCGGTGGGCATGCAGCTGCGCACGCAGATCAACGCCATCGACAGCCAGCTCGGAAGCCTCATGGCGCGCAGCGCTGAATTGCGCGCCAAGATCAGCGGCCTCGAGCGCAATGTGACGGCCGCTCCGCAGGTGGAACGCGAATACGCGAACGCCACGCGCGACCTGACCATCGCGCGCGAGAAGTACGAGCAGCTGCTCAATCGACAGATGGACGCCGAGGTGAGCGAAGCGGCCATCGTCAATGGACGCGCGGACGAGTTCCGCCTCATCCAGGCGCCAATGCTTCCCGGCGCGCCCGCCAAGCCCAAGCGCCTCGCGATCCTGCTGATCGGCCTGGTCGCTGCCGTGGTGCTGGGCCTGACCATCACGGTGGCCGCCGAAGCGCTCGATCCGAAAGTGCGCGGCGCGCGCGACATCCGCGAGTTGCTGTCGGTGTCGCCGCTGGTGGCCATTCCGTCGATTCGCAATTCGCGCTCGCGGCGACGCAATGCCTGGCGCTTCGTGACGGCCAGCGCCAGCGGCGTGGTCGGCGTGTGGATCGTGTTTGCCGCCATCCAGAACTACCTGTGACCCAATGAGAGACCCATCAATGAGTACGACCATGGAAGATGCGATCCGCCGGAACTTCGCCGAGCGGGGAACCGCCGAACGACCGAACTCCATCGAGTCAGCGAACCTCAGGCAACAGCGTTCGCGCCGGCTTCCGGCGGCGCCCGCCGAGTTGCAGCAGGCGCGGCGCTTCCGCCAGGCCAGCGTCGACGCGCGCGCCATGGAACGCCAGTGCATATTGCCGGCGGTGTCCGATGTCGCGGCGCTGCGCGCGTTCAAGATCCTGCGTACCCGCGTGCTCCGCCGCCTCGAGATGCACAAGTGGAACTCCATCGCGGTGTCGGGCATGTCGGTGGGTGAAGGCAAGACGATGACCGCGATCAACCTCGCGCTCGCGCTCTCGCAGGACGTCAACACCTGGGTGTTCCTGGTCGACCTCGACCTGCAGCGCCCGCAGGTGGCCAACTATCTCGGCATGAGTTTCGAGAAGGGCCTGTCCGACTACCTGCTCGGCAAGGCCGAGCTCGAGGACGTGGTCTACAACCTGCAATCGGAACGGCTCGGCGTCATTCCGAACGCGCGGGCATTCCAGCATTCCTCGGAGTTCCTGAACTCGCCGCGCATGGGTGAGTTCACCGCCGCGCTCGAGCGCGAAATGCCGCGCCGCATCGTGATATTCGACATGCCGCCGTTGCTCGCGTCGGACGACGTGCTGGCGTTCGCGCCGCAATTCGATTCGCTGCTGCTCGTGGTGTCGGAGGGCAAGAGCGGCCGCGCGATGTTGCGCGGCGCGAAGGAGATCCTGAGCGAGATGAACCTGCTCGGCGTGGCGCTGAATCGTTCGAAGGAAAGAAACGAAAGTGCTTACTACTGAGACGGGGGCCCCGGAACAGGGGATAGAGGACGATGCGGACACGGGTGCAGCCCCTTTTTCTGGGGACAGAAAAAGGTGCAGCCCCCGGCGCATCAGCATTTTCGGCCTCGGGTATGTCGGCGCGGTGTCGCTGGCGTGCCTGGCGCGCGACGGGCATCGGGTCATCGGGGTCGACATCGACCCGGTGAAGCTCGACCTGATCCGCAACCGGAAGTCGCCGATCCTGGAGGAGGGCATCCAGGAACTGATGCGTGACGTGGTGAACTCCGGCCGCGTGTCGGTGACCGACGATGCCATGCAGGCGATGCAGGAATCGGAGGTCTCGTTCGTCTGCGTGGGCACGCCATCGGCGTCCAACGGCAGCCAGGACCTCACGGCCATCCTTCGCCTCGCCGAGCAGATCGGCGCGGCGCTCAAGCTCAAGCAGGAATTCCACACCATCGTGATCCGCTCCACGGTGCAGCCGGGCACGGTGGAAGAGAAAATCGAGCCCATCCTCGAGCGTGTCAGCGGCCGCAAATCAGGCGTGGACTTCGGATTGTGCTTCCAGCCGGAGTTCCTGCGCGAAGGCTCGTCCATCCGTGACTACGATCATCCGCCGTACACCATCGTGGGCGGCAACTGCGAAGCGGCCGTGAACGCGGTGCGCGAAGTGTTCCAGCACCTCGACGCGCGCTTCCTGGTGACGCACATCCGCGTCGCCGAAACGCTGAAGATGGCCTGCAATGCGTTCCACGCGCTCAAGATCACGTTCGCCAACGAGATCGGCCGCGTGTCGCAGTCGCTGGGCATCGACCCGCACGAGGTCATGCGGCTGGTGTGCGCCGACAAGCGCCTGAACATCTCGCCGGCCTACCTGAAGCCGGGCTTCGCGTTCGGTGGCTCCTGCCTGCCGAAGGACCTGCGCGCCCTGACCAACATCGCCAAGCAGAACGACATCGTGCTGCCCATGTTGTCCAGCCTGCTGGCCAGCAACCGCGTGCACATCGATCATGCCGTCGACAAGATCCTGAAGCTCGGCCGCCCCAAGGTCGGCATGCTCGGCCTGTCGTTCAAGACCGGCACCGACGACCTGCGCGAATCGCCGCTGGTGCTGGTGGCGAAGCGTTTGTTAGGCGAGGGCTGCGAGCTGCGCATCTTCGATCCGGAGGTGCAGCTCTCGCGATTGTTAGGCGCCAACCGCAGCTACATCGACGCCAACATCCCGCACATCGGCGAGCTGCTGTGCGCGGACATCGAGAGCATGATCGATCCTTCCGAGGTCATCCTCGTCGGACTGCAGCAGTCGGCGCTCAACGATGCGCTGCAGGCGCGCGTGCGGCCGGAGCAGTACCTCGTCGACCTGGTGAACCTGCCGAATCGCGACCTGTTGCGCTGCCGGTACGAGGGCGTCTGCTGGTAACGGAGGGCCGGCTCCGGCCGGCCTTTGCCTGCATATATAAGAGAAACGGACACAGAAGCCGTTTTGGAGCGCGTCACATTTTTGCGCACCTGTAAATCTTTCAATTTCACTTAAGCCTTTGAATATGGGCTCTGTCGCCGTCTCCCGACGTAAGAAGAGTCCGGCAGAATTCCGCCAATGCGTTGAATGAACTGCCTTCGGAGTCGTAAATCTCTCCCCAGCCCAGTACGGCTTGTGAGAGGACTCCGACAAATGCTTCGCCATAATCGCGGTCTTGTAAGTGCGCTCCTACCCCTCATTCCCTTGGCGTTCTGCCACGGCTGTGGCGGAGGTGGCGCCGGATCTTCCGCTGACGCCGCGCCGTCGGCCGCCGCGTCGCCCGCGGCCACCGTGTCACCGCCGGCCACGTCACCTCCCGCCACGTCACCGCCGCCCGTGTCCGCGCCGGCAGTCGTGAATCGTGCGCCGACCATAACCGGCAACGCCATCGCCACCGCGCGCGTGGGCGAGACCTACAACTGGCAGCCCATCGCCAGCGATCCCGACGGCGATGCAATCCGCTTCAGCGCCGTGAATCTTCCGGGCTGGGCCAGCATCGACCCTGACAACGGGCGCATCTCCGGCACGCCGGGCCAACACGACGTCGGTATCTACGAATCGATCTCGATCGCGGTCGCCGACCAGTCGCAGCAGACCGCCGGAGCGGCGTTCTCGATCACCGTGAGCGGCGGCGAAGCCGGCGCGGGCGTCGCGTCGCTGCGGTGGGAAACGCCGCCGTCGAAGGTGAACGGCTCCCCGCTCGACGACCTCGCGGGTTATCGCATTCTTTACGGCCACGACAGCGATGACCTCGACCACAGCGTGATCATCGACAACCCGTCCACCAATTCATACGAGTTCACCTCGCTGCCGAGCGGGGTCTGGTACTTCACGGTGGTGGGCGTAAACGCCAGCGGGCTCGAGGGGCCGCCGACCACGGTGGCCACGAAGTCCATCTGACCCAGCCTGTCTAACGATTTAGCCTGACAACCAATTACCTGATTTCCGAGAGGACCGTTTAATGAAGCTTGCTAGTGTGCACGGCCATCATGTCCCGACACGCCGTACCTTGAAGTCCCTGGTCTTGTTAGTCGGCTTGACCGCCATCGGCGCCACCACGGCGCAGGCGCTGCCGGTCATCCCGGGCGCGTCGGGCTACGGGATCGACACCGCGGCGGGCCGCGGCGGCACCGTGTACAAGGTGACCAACTTGAGCGCGAGCGGCGCCGGGTCACTGAAGGCCTGCGTCGACGGAACCACGCCGCGCACCTGCGTGTTCGAAGTGTCGGGCGTCATCCGCCTGACGGCCGATCTCACGATCCGCAACAGCTTCATCACCATCGCCGGACAGACGGCGCCGTCGCCGGGCATCATGATTCGCGGCGCGGGCATCAAGATCCAGGCTTCGGACGTGCTCATCCAGCACCTGCGCGTGCGCGCCGGTGACGACGTCAACGGTCCGGATCCGGAAAACCGCGACTCCCTCAAGATCGAAGGCACCACCGCGAAGCCGGTTCGCAACATCGTCATCGATCATTGCTCGTTCAGCTGGGCGCTGGACGAAACCGCGAGCGTCTGGGGTCCGCACGACAACATCACGTTCATCAACAACATCTTTGCCGAGCCGCTCAACGAGTCGATGCACCCGGCGTACAGCGGGTCGGGCGTCATGAAACACGGCTACGGCGTGTTGTTCGGCACCGCCGCCAACAGCAGCATAACCATGATCGGCAACCTCATGGCGCACCAGGTGGAGCGCAACCCGCTGTCGCGCGCGCAGGAATTCGTGTTCGTCAACAACGTGGTCTACAACCGCGGCACCATGGATCTCGACCTGCAGAGCCAGGAAGGGCGCACCACGCGCAGCTCGGTGGTGGGCAACGTGTTCCTGCGTGGCCCGAGCTTCGAGCGTGAGACAAAGCCGATCTTCGTGCGTACCACGGGCAGCCTGACGCTGGTTTCCGGCAGCCGTGTCTACGTGCACGACAACCACGCGCCCGATAGCGGCAGCTCGTATTCGCAGCTCGTGACGCTCACGGGCGGCGACGTGATCTCGGGCCTGATGTCGCAGACCACTGCACCAGTGTGGAACACCGGCCTCGTGGCGCGTCCAACGGCGAACAGCGCGGTCTACAACAACGTGCTCAAGTACGCGGGCGCCCGTCCGGCCGATCGCGACACGGTCGACCGGCGCGTGGTTCAAAGCGTGAAGAGCCGCAACGGCCAGATCATCAACTGCGTGGCGTCGAACGGCACTACCCGCTGCAACAAGAACGCCGGCGGCTGGCCGTCGCTCGCGCAGAACGTGCGCCGACTGACGATTCCCGCGAATCCGAACACGCGCGCGTCTAATGGCTACACCAATCTCGAGAACTGGCTCCATTCCATGGACCTGAATGTCGCGGGTGTTGTAGCCGCGGAGAGTCCGACATCGCCTCCTGCTCTGTCAGTGCGTTGATGACGTAAGCAGGACAATTCGACGGACGTGTAATCGTCCGGCGATACGGCAAGACGACAAGGGCCGGCGTGCAAACGACCGGCCCTTCTCTATTCTGGAGCGGTGTAGGGAAGGGACGCATGCATTGAACACCGAGTATCAAGACCAGGTTAGTCAGCCCATTTACTTCAAGCGCGGCATGTCTTTAGCCGCGCCCGTGTTGTTGTGGCTGCTCGAAGCATTGCCCGCCGTGCTCGCCGGCGTGATGTTCTATCCACTGACGCAAATCTATGACGTGGAGTTCGACCGGCCATTCCTGGTGCTCTCGATACTCGCCGCCACGTTCACGCTGGCGATCCTGCCCGCGCGCAGTCCTACACGGCAGATCATCTCCGGACGCCTCGAGCTCGCCACCAATCTGCTGATGCGCTGGGCGCTCATGGTGGCGGCGCTGCTGGCGGTGGGTTACGTCACGCAGTTCTCCGAAGATTTCTCGCGCCGCGTGGTGGTGACGTGGGTGCTGGTGACGCCGGTGCTGCTGGTCATGCTCTCGCTCATCCTGCAGAGCGTGACACGCGCGCTGCTGCGTGACGCCGCGCAGGCGCGGCGCGCCGTGATCGTCGGCTGCACGCAGGCCAGCGTCGAACTGGCGAAGCGCCTCGCCCTGCACGTCGAGCTCGGCATCTCGGTGGCCGGCTTCTTCGACGATCGCGGCAGCGACCGGCTGGGTTGCGCGAAGCACGCGCAGCTGCTGGGCCGCTTCGAGGACGTGGCGGCCTTCGTCAATACTCGCAACATCGACGTCATCTTCATTGCGCTGGCGCCTGGCCAGGTCGGGCGCGTGCGCGAGCTGGTGCACGAGCTCGGCGACACCACCGCGTCCATCTACTTCCTGCCCGACGTGTCGGGTTTCGACAGCATCCAGCAGCGCGCCAGCGAGATTCTCGGCATGCCGGTGGTCGCCATGTGCGAGACGCCGTTCCACGGTTACCGCGGGCTCATCAAGCGCCTCATGGACGTGACCATCGCGGCCACCGCGCTGGTCGTGCTGTCGCCATTGCTGCTCGCGATCGCCATCGCGGTGAAACGCGGATCGCCGGGCCCGGTGCTGTTCCGCCAGCGCCGCTACGGCCTCGATGGACGCGAGATCAACGTCTACAAATTCCGCTCGATGACGGTGTGTGAGAACGGCGGGAAGGTGACCCAGGCATCGCGCAACGACATGCGCGTGACCCCGATCGGCAAGCATCTGCGTCGCTGGTCGCTCGATGAACTGCCGCAGCTCATCAACGTGCTGCAAGGCACGATGAGCGTCGTAGGACCTCGCCCACATGCGGTCGCGCACAACGAGGAATACCGCAAGCTGATCAAACGGTACATGGTGCGACACAAGGTCCTGCCAGGAATCACGGGACTGGCGCAGGTGCGCGGTTGCCGCGGTGAAACCGCCCGGGTGGAGCACATGGAAGCCCGGGTGTTGTTCGATCTCGAATACATGCGTCGGTGGTCTCCGATGCTGGATATCGAAATCATCCTGGCCACGGCAGTCGCCGTGATCAAGACCGAGAACGCGTACTGAAGAAGACTTAAGGAATAACGCCATTACCGCTTTCATCGAATTCGGACGAGTCTGACGCATGCCGACAATTCTCGGATTCGCCGCACTGTTCCTGCTGGCGACCGACGCGCTCAACATGGACTTAAGTCTCCTGCCGGGCGTGTCGGCGAAAAACTTCATCATTTACATGATCGCGGTGATCCTCGCGCTGCGCATGGTCGTCAGCCGCAGCTCCGTCATGGCCGCCGGGCAGATGCAGGGCGCGTTCATCGTCCAGATCGGCTACGCCATCGTCACGTTGTTCATCGCCGCGCTGCTCATCCAGTATCCGCATTACAGCCTGGTCGCCAGCGGCATCAAGCTGAAGAGCGCGCTCATCGATCACTACATCTTCTTCCTCGTGTTCCTGTTCGGCGCGCAGTCGACCGAGGATGCGATGAAGATGATCAAGGGCCTGCTGTTCGGCGCGTTGCTCGCCAACATCATCACGATCCTCGACGCCGCCGGCATCATCAGCCTGGGGTTTCGCATCCGTGAGGACGGCCGCACCGCGGGCGCCATCGGCGAGTCCAACCAGTACGCCGCGTTCATCATCCTGTTCCTGCCGGCCACCATCGCCGCCGCCGTGGCGGCGCATGGCTTCCGCCGGCTGTTCTGGTTCGGCGCGACGCTGGTCGGCTGCATGACGCTGGTCATGACCGCGTCGCGTGGCGGCTTCGTGGGCCTGGCGATGATGTGCGCGGTGGGCGCCTATCTGTACCGCCACCTCATTTCCTACGGGCGCATCTCCGGCTGGGTGTTCGGTTCGCTGATCCTGCTGGTGCTGGTCGTGTCGTTCTCGCAGTACGGCAACCTGCTCGCCGAACGCATGATCGGCACTTCGGGCTCCATCGACGCCAACACCGCGTCTTCGGGACGCAGCGACATCTGGGCGGACGCGCTGTCCGTCATGTTCGAGCATCCGATCACGTTCATCACCGGATTCGGCTGGGATGCGTATTCGCACATGCCGTTCCAGTTCTCGCCGCACAACCACTACCTGGCGTTGTGGTTCAACCTCGGCCTCGTGGGCCTGCTCTGCGGCTCCTATCTACTCTTCTCGGGCATCGGCCGGGCGCGACGCGCCAGCCTGCACGCCACTCCACCGGCCCGCGGCCAGCTCATCGCGTTCGTGCTCGGCACCGTCGGTGTCTGCACGGCGGTGTTCTTCGTGGACCTGCACAAGCCCTGGTTCTATTTCTGGATGTACGCGGGCGTCGTGATGCGCATGGTGTTGTGCGTCGAGAAGGCGCCGGTTCCCGAACCGGTCACGGCGCCGCGTTCGCGTCGTCCGGTGGTGAGGCGCGATCCGTATGGCTGGGCGAACTCGGGGACGCGATCATGAGCGCGCGCCGGATCTGCATCGTCGGCCTCGATTCGTACGGCATGTTGTCGGGCGAGGAAAATCCGAAATACATCGGCGGCGAATCCATTCAGCACGTGTTGCTGGCGCGCGCATGGCGCGATCTCGGCCACGATGTATCGATGATCGTGCACGACGAAGGGCAGGGCGCGCGCCGCGTGCACGACGGCATCACCGCCATCGCCGCGCATTCGCGCCAGGGCGGCGTGCCCGGGATGCGCTTCTTCCATCCGCGCGCCACGCGGCTGGTGTCGGCGATGATGGCCGCCGACGCGGACATCTATTACCAGTCACCCGCGGGCGCTTACACCGGCATCACCGCATGGTTCTGCGGCGCCACCGGCCGGCGATTCATCTTTCGCGTGGCCTCCGACAGCGATTGCGAAAAAGAGCACGGGCGCATCCAGTTCTGGCGCGATCGCAAGCTCTACAGCTACGGACTTCGGCGCGCGAGCCTGGTGGCGGCGCAAACCGATTTCCAGGCGCAGATGCTGCGCGAGAACCACGACATCGAGAGCGCCGTGGTCAACATGATGGTCGAGCCGCCGCGCCAGGGCGCGCCGGTCGGCAAGGACATCGATGTTCTGTGGGTAAGTAATCTCCGCGCGCTCAAGCGGCCGGAGCTCGCGCTCGAGCTCGCCCGCCAGTTGCCGCAGGTGAAATTCTCGATTGCCGGCGGCCCGATGCCGGGCGGCGAGACATATTACGAGGACGTGCGCGCTGCAGCAGCACGTCTGCCGAACGTCACCATGCACGGGGCTGTGCGTTATGCGGATAGCGGAGCGTTGTTCGATCGCGCGAAAATATTTCTGAACACGTCGAGCATCGAGGGATTCCCTAATACTTTCCTGCAAGCGTGGATTCGCGGCGTTCCGGTGGTGTCGTTCTTCGATCCGGATTCGCTGGTGCAGCGCCTGCAGCTCGGCCACATCGCCAACTCGGTCGATGAAATGCGCGAAGCCATCCTCAGCCTGCTCGAAGACGAGTCCGCGCGAGCGCAGACGGGACGCCGCGCGCTCGAGTTCGCCTCTCGTGAATACACCACGGGCGTCGCGGCGCGTTACCTCGAACTACTGAATCTGAATTCGCCACAGAAACGGCCTGGCGCCGTTTACTGGGCGAAACGGGGCGCGAACCAGCGCGTCAACCAGGGAGCCGATCTGCCATGAACAATCCAACCTGCCTTGCACCGCCTATGAAGGAGCCGCTGTCACTCGTGACTGCGCGCGAGGCACACGCCGTGTCCACGCCGGCCTGCGACGTGCTGTTCGTGCTCAGCAGCCTTGCGGTAGGTGGCTCCGAGCGAAAGATCGCGCGCATGGCCAACCGGCTCAAGGAAGAGGGTGTGGCCGTGAACCTCGCCTGTCTCAATGCGCCGTACACGCTCGAGTCGACGCTGCGGCGCGACGTGCCGCTGGCGAAGCTCGAGCGCCGCGGAAAGTTTTCGTTTGCCACGGTCCTGCGGCTGCGGCAGATGATCCTGCGTGACCGGCCGGCGACGGTGATCGCGGTGAATCTTTACCAGGCGCTGTACGTCGCCTGCGCGACGGCGCTGCTGCCGCGCCGGCCGCGCATCGTTGCGCTGGTCAACACCTCCACCTTTCGCGGCCGCCATCTGCGCAAGCGGCTCTATCAGTTCGTGCTGGCGCGCTTCGATCTCGTGGTGCACGGGTCGCAGGCCCAAAGCCGGTTCTGGGATCCCGTGCATACATCCACGGTCATCTACAACGGCGTCGATTCCGCGCACTTCGATCCGATCGTGGCTTTCGAAGCCGCGAAACGTCTGCGCGCATCGCTCGGCGTCAAACCCGGCGCACTGCTGCTCGGCAGCGTGGGCCGGCTGGCGCCCGAGAAGAACCATGAGGTGCTGCTCACCACCTTGCGACGCCTGCGGGTGGCGCGCGTGGATGCGCATCTCGTGATCGCCGGCAGCGGACCTCTGCGTGACCGGCTGCTGCGCCGCGCGGCGGAGCTCGAAATTTCCGACCGCGTGAACCTCATCGGCGAGTTCGAAGACGTGCGGCCGGTGCTGGCGGCCATGGATGTGTTCGTGCTGCCCTCCGTCGCCGTGGAATCGTTTTCGAATGCCGCGCTCGAAGCCATGTCCATGGGCCGGCCGGTCATCCTGTCGGACATCGGTGGCGCGCGCGAAATGATCGACGACGGTGTCGAAGGTTACGTGGTCTCGGCCACCGAGCTCAGCGCACGGCTGCCGGCCATCATCGCCGCTTTGTACTCCGACAGTCGCAAGCGCCAGGGCATGGGCGCCGCGGCCCGCGCTCGCGCCATCAGCCGGTTCTCGGTGTCCGGCATGGCGGCCGCCTATCGCGGCCTGCTGCAGGGGGAGGTGTCTTAAATGAGTGCCGATCCCACCACAGTCCTCCTGCCCAGGGTCGTGCCGCCGCGCGCACCGGCGCCGCGCGAAGCGCGAGTCAAGGTGTTGCAGATGGGGCCGGCGCTCGACGTGCGGGGCGGTATCAGCTCGGTCGAACAGCTCATCTGTGACTATCTACCGCCGTATGCCTCCATCCGCCACGTCGCCACCATGACCGAGGGGGCGAAGCTCACCAACGCCGTGGTGTTCGCGCGCGCGATATTCACGCTGGCGCGCACGCTCGACGGCATCGATCCGGCCATCGTGCACATCCACTTCGCGTCGCGCGGCAGCACGCTGCGCAAGATGATCCTCGCGAACATGGTGCTGCGCGCGCGGCGGCCGCTGATCCTGCACGCGCATGGCGCGGGTTTCGACCAGTTCCATCGCGGATTGCCGGCGCCGGTGCGCAGTTTCGTGAGCCGCACGCTGCAGCAGGCCAGCGTGCTGATCGCGCTGTCGAGCCAGTGGCGCGACTTCTACGTGCACGAATGCGAGGTGTCGCCGTCGCAAGTGGTGGTGCTGCCGAATCCGGTGCGTGTGCCCGCGCGCGTCACCGACCGCAGCGGTCGGGCCGAGGTGCAGTTCCTGCACCTGGGACGACTCGGTCGCCGCAAAGGCGGCTACGACCTCATGAACGCATTCGCCGCATTGCCGGAGTCCCTGCGCGCGCGTGCGCGCCTGGTGCTCGCCGGCGATGGCGATGTCGAGGGCATGCGAAAACTCGCCGCGCCCTTCGGCGACCGCGTGCGCGTGTTGTCGTGGATCGACGCCAACGAGCGCGACCGGTTGCTCGCGGAAAGCGATGTCTTCGTATTGCCGTCGTATGCCGAGGGTGTCCCGATGTCGCTGCTCGAGGCGATGGCGGCCGGGCTGCCCAGCATTACGACCCCGGTGGGCGGCATCCCCGATGTGTTCAAGCACGGCGCCGAAGGAATGCTGGTCGCGCCCGGCGACGCGGCGCAGTTGCGCACAGCGATGTCCACCTACATCGGCGACGAGGCCGCGCGACTCGCGGCCGGCAGGCGCGCCTATGAAAGTGCGCGCGCCTTCGACGTCCACGCCTACGCGAGACGGCTCGCCGATATCTACCAGCGCATCGCACCCGTTGCGGAATTGCGGGAGACCGCATGAACGCAGTTTCGTCCTTCGCGGGCTACATGAAAAAGCATGTGCTCGGGCAGACGCTCATCCGTCGCAATCCCTTCTATTACGACCGCTCTTCGGCCGTGCTCGCGCAAGGCGACGGCTGGGGTTACGAGCAGCGGCGCGCGTGGGAGGCGCGGCAGTTGCGGCAGACCCTGCAGCTTGCGAAACGCACCGACTACGGACGGACCGTGCGCGGCGGCGACGACCTTGCCAGCTGGCCTCTGCTCGACAAGGAATGCCTGCGCCACGGCTTGCATTCATTCACCACCGGCCACAAGTGGTTTTCGGCGCCGGCGACCACCGGCGGCACCAGCGGCGTGCCGCTGAAAGTCGTGCGTTCGCTCGAAGCCATCGTGTTCGAGCAGGCGACCATCGACCGCGTGATCCAGTCGGTCGGCATCGACGCGCGCACGGCGCGCACCGCCGTGCTGCGCGGTGACAACCCGCGCGACATCGAGGTGTCGCCCAATCCCGATTGCGAGGTGATCAACGCCGGGCGCATCATGACCATGAGCGCGAACGCCGTGACGCACACCAGCGTCGAGTTCATCGCCAGCTCGCTCGAATCGTTCGGCCCGCAATTGCTGTGTGCCTATCCGAGCGCGCTCGAAACCCTGGCGCGTTACCTGCGCGACCACGGACGTACGCTGTCCATTCCCGCGGTCGTCACTTCATCGGAAGTCTTCCGGCCGGAAGCGTGGCTGCTCGTGCAAAAGATGCTCGGCTGCCGCCTGGCGGATTACTACGGTCAGGCGGAGCGCATTGCCTTCGCGAGCGCCAATGCGCCGGGCGAGTACCGGTTCCAGCATGGCTACTCGCACGTCGAGTTCATTCCCTACGACGGCCAGAGCATGCCGCGCGACAGCCAGTTCCGGCTGTACGAGATCGTCGGCACTTCATTCTGGAACAACCTGCTGCCCATCGTGCGATATCGAACCGGCGATCTCGTGCGGCTGCCGGCGAACTGGGGCGAACGCGAGCTCGAAGAGCTGTCCCTGGGACTGCGCACGTTCCCCGGTGTGCTCGGCCGGCAGCAGGAGCTCATGGTGTGCCCGCAGGCGGTGCGCGTTACCGGCATCGGCTGCGTTCCTCGCGACGTGCGCAACGTGATCCGCTTCCAGGTCGTGCAGGAGGATATCGGTGACGCGCGCATCATGGTGCTGCCCACCGAGGACTTTTCCGCGGAAGATGCGGAGCTGCTGCTCGCGAACGCGCGCGCGCGAATTCCCGCGGACGTGAACGTGAGCGTGGAGATCGCGGCGCGGCTGGAACGCACGCCGCGCGGCAAGACGCCGCTCATCGTGCATCGTCCGGCCGTCCACGACGCACTGCGCCGGCATGGCGTCGAGCCGCTGTTCACGCGGTGATGCATGCAGCAACCTGGTTGGTATCTGCGGCGTCTTCGGGTGATGTCGGGCGCCGAGGTGGCGCACCGGGTGGCGCGCCGTCTTCGCGTTCTGTCGCAGAAGTTCACGGCGCATGAAACACCGCCGGCCGACCTGTCGGCTCGCGACCTGCGCTTCCTGCCGCCGTGCATCGCCATCGCGCCCGAGCACCTGACTACCGCGGCCGAGCGCATTCTTTCGGGCAAGTACAGTTTCTTCGACCTCGTGGATTGCGAGCTCGGCGATCCGCCGCAGTGGAATCGCGATCCGCTGACCCAGCGCGCCGCCGGCAATCGCCGCGCCAGCGCCATCGACTATCGCGACGAGCGCGAGGTCGGCAACATCAAGTACCTCTGGGAGCCGAACCGGCACCTGCACCTGCCGGTGCTCGCGCAGGCCTATTCGCTGACCGGCGAGGCGCGCTACCTGCTCGCCATCCAGGCGCAGATCGATTCCTGGATACAGCAATGCCCGGAAGGCTGGGGGCCCAACTGGATCAGCCCGCTCGAGCTCGGCATCCGCCTCATCAACTGGAGCATCACCTGGCAGCTGGTCGGTGGCCTGCGTTCGAAGATGTTCGCCAGCGCAGAGGGCGCGGCTTTCCGCGACCGCTGGCTGGATTCCATCTACCGGCAGACCCGCATGATCGCCGGCAACCTGTCGCGATTCTCCTCGGCCAACAACCACCTCATCGGCGAAGCGGCCGGCGTCTACGTGGCGGCTTCCACGTGGCCGTTCTGGCCGCAGATGAGCGCGTGGGGCGAGCGATGCCGCGCGGTTCTGGAAGAAGAGTGTCACCGGCAGAATGCCCCCGATGGCGGCAACCGCGAACAGGCGTTTGCCTACCAGACCTTCGTGCTCGATTTCCTGCTGCTCGCGGGGCTCGCGGCC
Source organism: Steroidobacteraceae bacterium (assembly GCA_035765415.1). GTDB lineage: Bacteria > Pseudomonadota > Gammaproteobacteria > Steroidobacterales > Steroidobacteraceae > CADEED01. The sequence continues at coordinate 80,350 of DASTXR010000056.1, forward strand.
CGCGCGCGCGGCGAGGAATTCTCGCCGGTCTACTGGCGGCGTATCGAGGTGATGATCGACTTCCTGGCGTCCATGACCAGCATGGCCGGACAGTTGCCCATGATCGGCGACGCCGACGATGGCCTGGTGGTGAGCCTCGCCACCGAGCCGGGTTTCTCGGCGCATGCGTCGCTGATCGCCACCGGCGCGGTGTTGTTCGGTCGCGCGGATCTCGCCGCCAAGGCGGGCGCCCTCGATGGCAAGACCGTCACCTTGTTAGGCGTCGACGCCGTGCGCCGGCTGGGCACACTCAAGCAGCGCGGCCGCCAGGGCTTTCGCCCCCGGCTGCAGTTTTCCGAGTCGGGTTATTACCTCATGGGCGCGGCCTTCAACACGCCCGATGAGGTGCGCTTGATCGCGGACGCCGGCCCCCTCGGCTATCTCAGCCTGGCGGCGCACGGACACGCGGATGCGCTGTCATTCGTGCTCAACATCGGCGACCGCGAAATCCTCATCGATCCGGGCACCTACGCGTATCACACGGACCCGGCGTGGCGGCGTTACTTCCGCAGCACGCTGGCGCACAACACCGTGGGCATCGATGACCAGGATCAATCGGTCCAGGCCGGCAATTTCATGTGGACGGATCATGCGCAGGCGCGCTGCATCGAGTTCGAGGTGGGTGCCGACCGGCAGCGTTTCGTCGGCGAGCACTACGGCTACCAGCGCCTCGCGGATCCCGTGGTCCACCGGCGCGAGATCGTCTGCGACACGCGGCGCCAGGTGATCGAAGTCACCGACATGATCCGGTGCGACGGCGAGCATCGCGCGCGCCGCTCCTGGCATTTCGCCGAAAGCTGCCAGGTCGAGAAGGTCGGGAACGGGCTGAAGGTCTCGTCCGGACTCACGCAGGTATTCTTCGAAGCCGCCGAGGACCTCGAGAGCGCGCAGCTGGTGCACGGCGGAAGCGCGACCCAGGGCGGGTGGGTGTCGCGCAGCTTCGGGCGCAAGCAGCCGAGCACGAGCGTGCACTGGTATTCGCGCGTCGCAGGTGTCACTGTGCTGCGCACGCGGATTTCCTACACGAGGGCGCGCGACGTTGGCCACTGAGCCCATCATTTCCGACGTCGAATTGCACCAGGTCGTGACGGCGGACGTCCCGAGCGGTGAGCGCACACACGTGCTGCGGCAGGACGACTGCTTCGGTCTCTTCAACGAAATCGGCGACATCGATGCCGAGACGCGCAGCGAGGCTGGCCTGTACCGCGGCGGGGTCCGCCACCTCTCGCGTCTCACGCTGACCATCGCCGGCATGCGGCCACTGCTGCTCGCCGCGACGCTGCGCGACGACAACGTGCTGCTCACGATGAACCTCACCAACGGAGACGTACGCGGCGAGGGCGGGCGCGTCGTGCTGCCGCGAGGCACCCTGCACATCACGCGCTCGCGCTACATCTGGGAAGGTGTCTGCTACGAGATGATCCGCGTGCGCAATTTCGCGTTGAGCACGGTCTCGGCGGAGCTCGTCATCCGCTTCGGTTCCGATTTCGAGAACATCGTCGACGTGCGGGCCCAGCGCCGCGTCGATGCGGCCCGCTCGCGCTTCGAGCGCGTCGAACGCGACAGCGTGACGCAGGGTTGCCTCGGCGCCGACGACGTCGTGCGCGAGACCGTGGTCGATTGCCACACCGGGCCGGAAGCCATTTCCGCCGACAGCCTGCGATACCGGCTGCAGATCGGCAGCCGCGGCGAAAAGACGATTTCGCTCGCCATCGGCTGCCGTTCGGCCGATCACCCCATCCAGATCGCCACGTTCACGCGGTCGCTGGCCGCGGCCGAGGAAATGGCGCGCGGCGGCGGCCGGCCTCCCTGCCAGGTGCAGTCCACCGACGGTCCGTTCAACGGCTGGGTGCGTCGCGCGGCCGCCGACATCGGCATGATGCTGACGGCCACGCCGCAGGGTCGCGTGCCCGCCGCGGGTCTGCCGTGGCTCGACGCCATGTTCGGACGCGATGCCATCATCACCGCGCTCGAGACCTTGTGGCTGTGGCCGGAGATCGCGCGCAGCGTGTTGCTGCACCTTGCCGCCACGCAGTGCGCCGACAGCTCCGCGGGCAACGGCGCGGAGGCCGGGAAAATTCTCAACGAGTCGCGCAGCGGCGGCATCTCCACCGACTATTACGGCGTCGACACCACGCCGCTCTTCGTCATGCTGGCGGGCGCGTACTACAAGCGGACCGCCGACCTCGAACTGATGGGCGAGCTTTGGCCGTCGATCACCGCGGCGCTGCGCTGGATCGACGTATACGGCGACGTCGATGGTGACGGTTTCATCGAAACCCGCCCGAGAGGCGCAGGCCCTGCCCAGCATGGCTGGAAGAGCTCTCCCGACGCGGTATTCCACGCCGATGGTCGGCTGGCCCATGGGCCGCTGGCGCTGTGCGAAGTGCAGGGTTATGTCTACGGGGCCCGGCTCGGCGCCGCGCGCATCGCCCGCTCGCTCGGTGAAGCCCCGCGGGCCATCGCGCTGGTCGAAGCGGCACAGGCGCTGCAGTCGCGCTTCAACACCGCGTTCTGGTGCGCGGACATTGAAACCTACGCGCTCGCGCTCGACGGCGACAAACAACCATGCCGCGTGCGCACCTCGAACCCCGGGCACTGCCTGTTCGCCGGCATCGCGCATGCCGAGCGCGCGCGGCAGATCATCGCCGGGCTCGGCGACGAGCATTTCTTCTCGGGCTGGGGCGTGCGCTCGGTGGGCGAGAGCGAGCTGCGCTACAACCCCATGTCCTATCACAACGGCTCCATCTGGCCGCACGACAATGCGCTGATCGCGGCCGGCGCCGCGAGCTACGACGACAAGGCCTTTGCATTGCGCATCCTCAACGCGCAGTTCGAAGCCGCGCGGCATTTCGACCTGTTGCGCCTGCCGGAGCTGTTCTGCGGTTTCCGGCGCAAGGGACGCGAGGCGCCCCTGCAATTTCCCGTCGCCTGTTCGCCCCAGTCGGCGTCCGCGGGCGCCACGTTCCTGTTGCTCCAGAGCGTGCTCGGCATCGGCATCGACGCGCTCGATCGCCAGATCGTCCTGGCCCATCCCGTCGTCCCCGATGGATTCGACGAGATCTGCGTGAAGAACCTCGAGGTGCAGGACGCGTCGGTGGACTTCACCGTGCGGCGACATGGCGGGTCGGTGAGCGTCAGCGTGGAAAGGAGAGAAGGTAAGGTGGACCTGGTCATCCGGAGCTGATCGGCCGGCGCGCCTAACAATTGGTTTCGAGATCCGTGCACGGTCTGGTGTAAGGCCCGTCCTACACTAGTGTGCGGAGCAGTCCCGCATGGACGCCATTTAGACTCTGACGCACACGCAGGAACCCGGGCAAACATGGAAATTTCCGCACGCGGACGCACTACGGCGGCGCGCCGCCGCACGTCGGTCGCAAAGAGCAAGGCCACCAACGGGAACGGCGATGGTGACCGTGCTTCCGCCGAGCTAGACCAGAAAAAATTGTTGCGGGCGCTGCAGGCCGTGCGAGACGGCGATTTCAGCGTGCGACTCGCCGCGGATCAGACCGGGCTCAGCGGAAAGATCGCGGATGCGTTCAATGAAATGGTCAGCGCGAATCAGCGCCTCTGCCAGGAGCTGGAACGCGCCGGCCAGATGGTCGGCAAGGAAGGCAAGACCCGCATACGTGTCTCCAGCGAGCGACGCACGGGGGCGTGGGGTGCGATGGAGTCGTCCGTCAACACGCTCATCGACGATCTGCTGTGGCCCACGGCGGAGGTCACGCGCACCATCACCGCGGTCGCGCGCGGCGACCTGTCGCAAAGCATGCGGCTCGAAGCCGATGGACGGCCGCTCAAGGGCGAATTCCTGCGATCCGCGAACGTGGTCAACGAGATGATCACGCAGATGGGTGTCTTCACCTCCGAAGTGACGCGCGTGGCGCGCGAGGTGGGCACGGAAGGAAAGTTAGGCGGCCAGGCGGCCGTGCTCGGCGCCAGCGGTGTGTGGAAAGACCTCACCGACAACGTGAATTCGATGGCCGCGAACCTGACCGGCCAGGTGCGCAACATCTCGGAAGTGACCATCGCGGTCGCGAACGGCGACCTGTCGCGCAAGATTTCGGTGGACGTACGCGGCGAGATCCTGCAGCTCAAGGAAGCCATCAATACGATGGTGGACCAGCTCCGGTCGTTCGCCTCGGAAGTGACGCGCGTGGCGCGCGAAGTAGGCACTGAAGGCAAACTCGGCGGCCAGGCCATCGTGCCCGGCATCGCGGGTACGTGGAAAGATCTCACCGACAACGTGAACAGCATGGCCGGCAACCTCACCGGCCAGGTGCGCAACATCGCCGAGGTGACCACGGCGGTGGCCAACGGCGACCTGTCACGCAAGATCACGGTGGACGTGCGCGGCGAAATCCTGCAGCTGAAAGAAGCCATCAACACGATGGTGGATCAGCTCCGGTCGTTCGCCTCGGAAGTGACGCGCGTGGCGCGCGAAGTAGGCACCGACGGCAAGCTGGGCGGCCAGGCCGAAGTGACCGGCGTGTCGGGCGTGTGGAAGGAGCTCACCGACAACGTGAACTCCATGGCGTCCAACCTCACCAACCAGGTGCGCAACATCGCCGAGGTGACCACGGCCGTGGCGCGCGGCGACCTGTCGCGCAAGATCACGGTGGACGTGCGCGGCGAAATCCTGCTGCTCAAGGAAACCATCAACACGATGGTGGACCAGTTGAACGGCTTCGCGGCCGAAGTGACGCGCGTGGCGCGCGAGGTGGGCACCGAAGGCAAACTCGGTGGCCAGGCCACGGTGACGGGCGTCGCCGGCACGTGGAAGGATCTCACCGATTCGGTGAACGCCATGGCCACCAACCTCACCGGCCAGGTGCGCAACATCGCCGAGGTGACCACGGCCGTGGCGCGCGGCGACCTCTCGCGCAAGATCACGGTGGAAGTGCGCGGCGAAATCCTGCAGCTCAAGGAAACCATCAACACGATGGTGGACCAGCTCAACAGCTTCGCGGCCGAAGTGACGCGCGTGGCGCGCGAAGTAGGCACCGAGGGCAAGCTCGGCGGCCAGGCGAACGTGCGCGACGTGTCGGGCGTGTGGAAGGAGCTCACCGAAAACGTCAACGTGATGGCCAACAACCTCACCGAGCAGGTGCGCGGCATCGTCAAGGTCGTGACCGCGGTCGCCAACGGCGACCTGCGCCAGCGGCTGACCGTGGAATCGAAAGGCGAGGTGGCCGCGCTCGGCGAAACCATCAACTCCATGACCGGCACGCTCGCCATCTTCGCCGACCAGGTGACCTCGGTGGCGCGAGAAGTAGGCGTGGAAGGCCGCCTGGGCGGCCAGGCGCACGTGGCCGGCGCTTCCGGCACGTGGAAAGACCTGGTGGCCAACGTGAACATGCTGGCCGCCAATCTCACCACCCAGGTGCGCGCCATCGCCGAAGTGGCCACGGCCGTCACCAAGGGCGACCTCACGCGTTCGATCCAGGTGGAAGCGCGCGGCGAAGTGTCCGAGCTCAAGGACAACATCAACGCGATGATCCACAACCTCCGTCATACGACGGAGCGCAACACCGAGCAGGACTGGCTGAAGACCAACCTCGCCAAGTTCAGCCGCATGATGCAGGGCCAGCGCGACCTGGTCACGCTGGGCGAAACACTGCTGGCCGAATTCGCGCCGCTGGTCAGCGCGCACCAGGGCGTCATCTACATCGTCGGCTACGAAGACGGGCAGCGTTATCTCAAGCAGCTCGCCAGTTATGCCGACGTGCGCGATACCGCCGAGCCGCGGCGATTCCGTTTCGGTGAAGGGTTCGTCGGCGAGTGCGCCGTGCAGCGCCAGCGCCTGCTGCTCGCGCGCATTCCGAAGGATGCCGTGCGACTCAACAGCGGCCTCGTGGATACCCAGCCGCGCAACGTCATCGTGCTGCCCGTGCTGTACGAAGGCGAAGTCAAGGCGGTCATCGAGCTCGCCTCGTTGTACGAGTTCACCGCGTCGCATCTCGCGTTCCTCGAACAGCTCACGGGATCCATCGGCGTGGTGCTGAACACCATCGAAGCCACGATGCGCACCGAGGGCCTGCTCAAGCAGTCCCAGGAGCTTGCCGGCGAACTGCAGACGCAGCAGGTCGAGCTGCAGCAGACCAACGAGGAGATGGCCACGAAGGCGCGGCTGCTCGCCGAGCAGAACGCCGAGGTGGAGCGCAAGAACCAGGAAATCGAGCAGGCGCGCAAGGCGCTCGAGGAAAAGGCCGCGGAGCTGGCGCTCACGTCCCGTTACAAGACCGAGTTCCTCGCCAACATGTCGCACGAGCTGCGCACGCCGCTCAACAGCATCCTCATCCTCGGCCAGCAGCTGTCCGAGAACCCGGAGAGCAACCTGTCGGCGCGCCAGGTGGAATTCGCCAAGACCATTCATGCGGCCGGCACCGACCTGCTGAATCTCATCAGCGACATCCTCGACCTGTCGAAGATCGAATCCGGCACGGTCACGGTCGAAAGCGAAGAGCTGGCCTTCTCGCAATTGCGCGAGACCATCGATCGCAATTTCCGGCACGAGGCGGAGAGCCGGCACCTCACGTTCACCACCGACTTCGATCCGCGCCTGGGCCGGCACATGGTCACCGACGCGAAACGCCTCATGCAGATCGTGAAGAACCTGCTGTCGAACGCCATGAAGTTCACGGCGCAGGGCAGCGTGCGCCTGCACGTGGGACCGGCGATGCTCGGCTGGACCGCCGATCACCCGGTGCTGTCGCAGGCCAAGAACGTCGTCGAGTTCTCGGTCACCGACACCGGTATCGGCATCTCGCCGGAGAAGCAGAAGATCATCTTCGAAGCTTTCCAGCAGGCCGATGCGGGCACGGCGCGCAAGTACGGCGGCACCGGCCTCGGGCTCGCCATCTCGCGCGAGCTGGCGCACCTGCTGGGCGGCGAGATCCGCCTGAAGAGCTCGCCCGGTTCGGGCAGCACGTTCACGCTCTATCTACCGCTCACCTATCAGGGCGCGGCTTACGGACGCGGAACCACGCCCACGTTCATCAAGCAGCCTTCGGCCGCGCTGCCGAGCCCGGCGCTGGCCGCGGCGCCCGTGGAACGCGTGGAGGACGACCGCGATTCCCTCGAGGAAGGCGACAGCACCGTGCTGATCGTCGAAGACGAACCCCGGTACGCCAGGATGCTGGTCGAGGCGGCGCACGGCAAGGGATTCAAGGCGCTGGTCGCGCAGAACGGCGCGGACGCGCTGTCGCTCGCGCGCAAGTACGCCCCCAACGCGATCACGCTCGATGTGTTCCTGCCCGACATGCTGGGCTGGACCGTGCTGAACCAGCTCAAGCACGACCCGGCCACGCGGCACATCCCCGTGCAGGTGCTCACCGTCGAAGAAGAGCGCCAGTACGGCCTCGAGCGCGGCGCGTTCTCGTTCATGACGAAGCCCACGACCATCGAGGGCCTGGAATCGGTGTTCACGCGCATCCAGGAGTTCATCGAGCCGCGCGTGCGCGAACTGCTGGTGGTCGAAGACGATTCCGCGGAACGCATGAGCATCGCTGCGCTCATCGAAGCCTCCGACATCCGCATCTCCACGGCCGAGAGCGGCGCGCGGGCGCTCGAGCTGCTGCGTGAGCGCAAGTTCGACTGCGTGATCCTCGATCTGAAGCTGCCCGACATCTCCGGGTTCGAGCTGCTGTCGGAGATTCAACGCGACGAAACCCTGCGGGATGTACCCATCGTGGTGTTCACGGGCCGCGAGCTCACGCACGAAGAAGAGACCGAGCTGCGGCAGCGCGCCAAGAGCATCGTGCTGAAGGGCGTACAGAGCCCCGAACGGCTGCTCGACGAGACCGCGCTGTTCCTGCATCGCAAGGTCAGCGACCTGCCCGAAGCCAAGCAGCGCATGATCGAGCGGCTGCACGAGAGCGACGAACCGCTGCGCAACCGCAAGGTGCTGGTGGTCGACGACGACGTGCGCAACATCTTCGCGCTCAACAGCCTGCTGGAGCGCCACGGTATGAACGTGATCACCGCCACCAACGGGCAGGACGCGATCAAACTACTCGACAGCAACCAGGACCTTTCGCTGATCCTGACCGACGTGATGATGCCGGAGATGGACGGCTACGAAACCATGCGCCGGATCCGCGAGATCCCCGCGTTCCGCATGCTGCCGATCATCGCGCTCACCGCCAAGGCCATGAAAGGCGACCGCGAGAAATGCCTGCAGGCGGGCGCTTCCGATTACGTCGCCAAGCCCGTGAATACCGGGCAGCTCCTGTCACTGGTGCGGATGTGGTTACAACCATGAACAATCGTGCCTCCGCGAACATCCTCATGGTCGACGACCAGCCGGCGCGGCTGCTGACCTACCGGGCGATCCTCGAACCGCTGGGCCACAACCTGGTCGCGGTCAACTCCGGCCTCGAAGCGCTCGACGCGCTCATGAAGCAGGAATTCGCGGTGGTGCTGCTCGACGTCAAGATGCCGGGCATGGACGGTTTCGAAACCGCCGAGCTCATCCACGACCACCCGCGATTCGAGACCATTCCCATCATCTTCGTGACCGGCGTGCACGTCACGGAGTTCGACCGGCTCAAGGGCTACAAGGCCGGCGCCATCGACTACGTGTATATCCCGGTCATCCCGGAAATCCTGCGCAGCAAGGTCGCGGTGCTGGTCGAGTTGTATACCAAGCGGCGCGAGCTGCAGGGCGTCAACAAGGAGCTGGCCGAGTCGAACAAGGCGCTGGCGGAAGCCAATTTCGCGTTGCAGTCGGAAAAGACCCGCGAGCTCGAAGAGCTCAACGGCCACCTGCGGCGCGCCAACGATGAGCTGTCGCGCTCCAACGCATCCCTCGAAACCGAGATCCGCGAGCGCACGCGCGCCGAGGACATGCTCAAGGATGCGCTGGTCAAGCGCGACGAGTTCCTGGCCATGTTGTCGCACGAGCTGCGCAACCCGCTGTCCCCGCTGCGCAATGCCTCGCACATGCTCATGCAATGCGAGTCGCAGGATCCGAAGATCCTGTGGTCGCGCGGTGTCATCGAACGGCAGTTGAAACACATGATCCGGCTCGTCGACGACCTGCTCGACGTGTCGCGCATCGCCCGCGGCAAGATCGTGCTGGTATCCGAACGCGTCAACGTCGCGGACATCGTCGCGGCGGCCGTGGAAACCGTGCAGCCGCTGCTGGAACAGAAAAAACAGAAACTCGAGGTCACTCACGCCGATCCGGAGCTCACGGTACGCGGCGACCCGGTGCGGCTCTCACAGGTCGTGGGCAACCTGCTGCACAACGCCGCCAAGTACACGGGCGAGGGCGGAAGCATCGCGCTCATGACGCGCTCCAACCAGGGCCTGGCCGAAGTCAGCGTGCGCGACAGCGGCATCGGCATCTCCGCCGAATCCATGCCGCACATCTTCGAGCTGTTCACGCAGATTCCGAGCGAGCGCGTGAACACCGGCGGCGGACTCGGCATCGGGCTCGCGCTGGTGCGCGCACTGGTCGAGCTGCATGGCGGCGACATCAGCGCCGCGAGCTCCGGGCTCGAGAAGGGCAGTGAGTTCACGGTCCGCCTCCCGCTGTTCGCCAGCGAAGAGACGTCGCGTAACGCCACCCAAACTACTCCGCAGCCCGAGCCGGCGGTGCAGGTGCGTCGCAATATCCTGATCGCCGACGACAACCAGGATGCGCTCGAAAGCCTCGCGCTCATGTTGCGGCTGGAAGGGCACGAGGTTCATTGCGCTTCCGACGGCGAGGAGGCGCTGGCGCTGGCGGGCCTGCGCCGGCCCGAGATAGTGGTGCTCGACGTCGGCATGCCCAAGCTCGATGGTTGCGAGGTCGCCCGCCGCATTCGCGCGGAGAGCTGGGGACGCGGCGCCGTGCTGGTGGCGCTCACCGGCTGGGGACAGGATGTCGACCGCCGCCGTTCGCGCGAAGCGGGTTTCGACATGCACCTCGTGAAGCCGGTGGATCCGGCCACCATCTGCGACATGCTCGTTCAGGGATAGCAGCCAGGGGGCTGCACCCCTTCCAACCCAACGGTGACGTTGCGCTGGAACGGGAAGAACTCTCAACTCTGAACATTCGAAAGGGACGAAGAGCCCTTCGTTCCAAGAATTCCTTTAAACCTACCGTCGGGTCGGAAGGGGTGCAGCCCCCATTTCGCGGACGCGAAATCGGGTGCAGCCCCCTATCTTAAAAAAAGGGCGGTCACCATGGCGCTATACGCGTTCGACGGTACATGGAACTCGGAAAAGGATGCCGGACAGTACGACCGCAACACCAACGTGGTGCGGTTCAAGGACCTCTACGGCGGAACCAAGTTCTTCTACAAGGGTGTCGGCACCAAGCACGGGACGATCGGCAAGTTCCTCGGTGGCGCATTTGGTGTCGGTGGCCACGACCGTATCGAAGACGCGAAGCGGGACGTGGCGAAGCAGTTCGCTGCCGGCGATCGTCACATCGATATCGTGGGGTTCAGCCGCGGCGCAGCATTGGCCGTGCATTTCGCGAATGTGATTGCCGATGACGGGATTCGTGTGAACGGCGTGCTCGAGCGGCCCCCGGTGCGATTCCTGGGTGTATGGGACGTGGTTGCCGCCTTCGGTATCCCCGTGAACCTCGGTTTCAATTTCAATCGCATCAACCTGGGCTACAAGCTCGGACTCTCGAAGGGCGTGAAGTTCTGCTATCACGCGCTGGCTCTCGATGAGGCCCGCCAGGCATTTCGCCCCACGCGCGTGCGCGGCGGCTGCGAGGTCTGGTTCCGCGGCGTGCATTCCGATGTCGGCGGCGGCAACAACAATCACTCGCTCAACGACATCACGCTGCGCTGGATGCTCCGCAAGGCCGTGGCCAGCGGTCTGCCGATGGCGACCGACTGCGTCGGCACCGCCTGCACGCGCGCCAGCATCGACGGCAGGATCGGCGACAACTTCGATCCCATCCAGAACCGTCCGCGTGAACCGAAGGCGGACGACCTGTTTCACTACACGGTGTCGGCGCGCGCGAAACACGTGAATCCTCCGGAACCGTGCACGCGCGAGACCGAACTACTCGAAGGCCAGCCCTGGAATCCCGCATGACCGGCAAACCCAGCCCGAAGGACGATGGCGGCCTGGTCAATGTCTTCGACGATTTCCTGCTGAAAGAACGCGAGTCGCTCAAGCTGCCCTGCGGCAAGGAGCAACTCGCCGACCCCTGTGGTTCGGCGCTGGCGATCTCCGGCGGCGGCATACGCTCGGCCTCGTTCGCGCTCGGGGTCATCCAGACGTTCCTCAACGAAAAGCCCGGCAATACTCCCGCCGATTCGAGCGAGACCTGCTTCGATCGATTCGACTACATGTCGACGGTGTCCGGAGGCGGGTACATCGGCAGCGCGGTTTCCTGGCTCAAATATCATTTCGCCAAAGGCGGCAACTGGCGCACCTACCTCGGCACCAACTACCTGGGTGCGCGCAGCGCGGAGTTCCGCGCCGACAACATCACGGGTGTGGACGGCAGCAGCTTCACCTGGCTCGACTTCTTCCGCCAGCACGGCAACTACCTCAAGCCTTCGAGCATGTCGACGATGTCGCTGATCGGCGTGGCGTTGCGCGGCATGCTGATCACGCTGTCGGTGTACACGGCCATCCTGGCCGTCATGTTGTGGGCCATGCAGGTGGGCGGCGTTCTCCCGCCACCGACCGGCGCGTTACCGTGGGCGGAACAGCCGCAACGCATCGAGTCCATCCTCCTGTTCCTGGGCCTCATCGCCGGCGGCGCGTTCCTGCTGTTCGGCATTGCGAGCTGGTTGGGGAGCATCCCGACCAAACACTCCGTGCGCATCGGCATGTTTCCGCCATTCCTGTTCGTGATGGCCGGCGCATGGCTGCTTCGCAATCCCGATGGCAGCTTCTCCGTCAATCCCGACGGCCTGCATTGGCGCTGGCCAGTGGGCGCGGGTTTCCTCGTGGCGGCGGCGGCCTGCCTCATCCTGCTGTGGTGGGCGAAAGACGACTACGACCAGGCGCGCAGCGGCACGCACGTCGTGCACAAGTGGCAATACCGCGTGCGCATCATCTACCAGCAGGTGCTCGGGCCCTTGCTCACGGGTCTCACGCTGGTGCTGGCCGTGTGGAGCGTGCCGCATGTCTATCAATTCATCGTCACGAAAGTAGGTGGGGCGCTGTCGGCCGGCCTGTCGAGCTCGCTGCTGGGCGTCGCGGGCGCGGTCTATCAATTCATCGCCGGGCGCGACAAGAAATCCACGTCGTCGACGTTCTCCACGCTGCGCATCCTGCTCACCTCGATCCTGCTGGTGTACGGCATCCTGCTGGTGGCCTACTCGGTCGTGCAGGCCGGCGAGGGTCACCCGGTGCCGCTGTTCGGCATCGAAATTCCGCTGCTCGCCATCATCGGCGCCGCGGGCGTGATCGCCGGCCTCATCGTGAACGCCAACTACATCGGCATCGGGCGCATGTATCGCGACCGGCTGATGGAGCTGTTCATGCCGGACAAGGAAGCCATCCGCGACAACCAGTGGCGCCGCGCGGGAAACGCCGACCAGTTCGACATCACGAAGCTGACCGACGAGGACGGCAACCCGCAGCGGCCGATGCATCTCGTGAACTGCAACGTGGTGATGGTGGGCGCGCGCCAGGACCGGTTCCGCGGTCGTGGCGGCGACAGCTTCGTGCTGAGCCCGCGGTTCAGCGGCAGCAGCGCCACCGGGTGGATAGAGACCACCAAGCTCGGTGATGGACACTTCACGCTGGCGACGGCCGTCGCGTCATCGGGCGCGGCGGCCAGCCCGCACGCCGGCGTCGCCGGCCGGGGCATCACGCGCAACCCGCTGGTATCGCTGCTGCTCTCGCTCACCAACGTGCGGCTCGGGTACTGGATCCGCAATCCGCGGGCGTCGCAGGAACCGAAGAACTGGCACAAGTGGTTTCCGCCGAACCTGCTGATGCCCGGCATCCGCCAGGGACTGTTCGGCAGTGGCACCACCGAGACCGCCTTTTTCATCGAGCTCACCGACGGCGGCCACTTCGACAACACCGGGCTGTACGAACTGATCCGGCGTCGCGTGAAGATCATCGTGCTGTCGCAGGGCAGCCAGGATGTCGGCTACTCGATGGACGATCTGGCCAACGTCATCCAGCGCGTGCGCGTGGATTTCGGCGTGCACATCCGCTTCACCAGCGACACCTATCCACTCGACGCCATGCGCCCGTCGGAGCTGGGCGCGGTGGTCAAGCGCGGCTGGGCGGTCGGCACCATCAAATATCCGGGCACGGAACTGCAGGGCATCCTGCTGTACCTGCAGGCCTCGCCCATCGCCGGCATGAATGCCGACACCATGTCCTACTGGCGCCGCAACGTCGACTTCCCGAATCAAACTACCGCCGACCAGTTCTTCGACGAGGAACAGCTCGAGGCCTACCGCGAGCTCGGCATGGCGATCGCGCAGACGGCGGTCAGGACGCTGAAGGGCGAATACGAGCCCTGGGATGAGCCGATGACGGCGCTGCGCAAGACGTTTGGATGGTGAACTGCGCGATGAAACCTGAGCATGCAGGCTGCGTCGACCCGCACCGGGGAGTGCCCGGGAGTTTTTCGGGTGCGCGCGCGGGCGTATAGTGCCCCGTCGAAAATAACAGGGGGTGTGTAATGCCGAAGCCAGTCAGCCGGGTTTCCGACGTGCGTCCGAAACACGCGGTGTTCGCCGCCAGCATCAAGCAGTTTCCCAAGCGGCTGATCATGCTCACCGAAGGCGATTCCTGGTTCAGTTACCCGCTGAACGCCAATATCGCCGACTACATCGAGATGATGAGCGACTTCTCGATTCTGCGGCTCGAGCACAACGGCGACGACGCGCGTGACATCCTCGGCGCGGGCAGCGAGCAGCTCAAGAAGATCAAGTACTACCTCAAGAACTATCCCGTGGACGCGTTGCTCATGAGCGCCGGCGGCAACGACCTCGTGGCCGGCGATCTCGCCAGGGTCCTCAACAAGAAGGTGGCCGGCGCCGTCTGGCAGAGCGCCGTGAAGCTCGATTCGCTAACTACCGTGCTCGACGACATCGTGGCCGCGTACACGCGCCTGCTGGATGCGCGCGATGCGCTGCGTCCCAGGTGCGTGGTGGTGACGCACAGCTACTGCTATTTCCAGCCCACCGGGCGCAAGGCCACCGGCCCGTTCGGTCTCGGCAAGGCCGGTCCCTGGATGCGCCCGGTGCTCGTCGCCAAGGGCATCAACCCGGACACCGAGGGCCGCGACCTCGCGCGTTTCCTCGTGGATGAGCTGCACGCGCGGCTCAGTGCGCTCGCGGCCACGCGGTCGCGATTCCACGTCGTGGACATGCGCGCAGCGCTGCCCGTGGACGACGTCCACTGGTGCGACGAAATTCATCCGAGCGGCACCGGTTTCCGCCGGCTGGCGCACGACTTCTGGCGCCCGCTGCTCAAGGCGCAGTTTCCCGGCCGCGGCTTCGACTGATGCACGACGACGATTTGCGCCCGGTGCTCGATCGCCTGCTGGCGACGCGGCGCGCAAAGGTCGAGGAAACGCAGGGCGGCACGCCCAGGGGATTACGCGTGCTGTTCACCTGCCACTCCGGCAGGAACAAACTGCTCGCGGCGCAGCTGTTCGCGCGCGAGCTGGCGGTGGACCTGTTCCAGATCGATCTCGACCGCATCGTGAGCAAACACGTGGCCGACACCGAGAAGAATCTCGATGCGTTGTTCGAGGCCGCCGAGGCTTCCGATGCCGTACTGCTGCTCGACGACACCCAGCAATTGTTCGACGAATCGGGCCGCTTTCCGAGCCTCGACGTCGCCCACCTGCGACAGCGCATCGATTCGTACGACGGAGTCGTGTTGTTAGGGGCCGATGACCCGAAGCACATCGATCCGAAGCTCGCCCGCCAGTGCGACGAGGTCGTCGAGCTCGCCGACGACTAGGGGCAGCCCCCTTTTCCTAGCAAAAGGGGTCAGCCCTGTGCGGAGGACTGACCCCTTTTGCTAAGAAAAGGGGGCTGCCCCTATTCCCCCACACTTGTAATCCTCGGAGCTTACAGCCATGTGGTCATGCGCCTACGCGCCATCGGCCCGCAACCCTGCATCTCGCGAATCGCATAACAGCAATGATGCACTCCGCCGGCACCGACCACGGTGTCAACAACGCGGAGATATCGATGCTTCATTACGCAGTCATATTTTTTGTCATCGCGCTGATCGCAGCCGTGTTCGGCTTTGCCGGCATCGCCGCGGGCGCAGCGGGAATCGCGAAGATCCTGTTCTTCGTTTTCCTGATCCTCGCGATCGTCAGTTTCATAGCCAATACGGCTCGGAGATAAGAGGTTTATATGCAGAAATCGAAAGGCTTTTTCAGTGCGGTCGTAATGGTCGTTACCCTGGCGATGGTTGCCTGCGCGTCCACGCGCACGACCAAGTCCGCTGGTGAGCAGGTGGATGACACCGTCACCACGGCCAGCGTCAAGTCGGCGCTGATTGCCGATCCGGTCACGAAGGCGCATCAGATCGACGTCGAAGTCTTCAAGGGCACGGTTCAGTTGAACGGCTTTGTGGACACGGCGGCCAGCAAGGAACGCGCGACCACTGTTGCCAAGGGCGCCAAGGGCGTCACCGCGGTTCGCAACAACCTCACCGTGAAGACGACTGAACGCAGCGGCGAGCAGGTTGTCGACGACGGCGCCATCACCACGAAGGTGAAGTCCGCTCTCGCCGGCGATCCGCGCACCAAGGCGCATCAGATCAACGTCGAGACGCGCGAAGGCGCGGTGCAGCTCTCCGGTTTCGTCGACAGCTCGGAAGCGAAGTCGACGGCTGAAGAACTGGCCCGTGCGGTCGACAACGTCAAGTCGGTGGACAACGAACTCGACGTCAAGAAGTAAGTACAAAGAGTAAGCGAGGCCCGGAACTCCGGGTGACAACCGCGGGGCCGGAGTGGCGACACTCCGGCCCCGTTTTGTTTTGACCTACAGGGATATGCGATGCGCGCCGACTCCGAGGCCGAGGCGGCGATTGCACAGTGAGTCTCCCGCGATGGCGCGGCCTTCCATCAACAGGAGATGCTCATGAAATCCGAGAATCGCATTGAACGATTCACCACCCACTGGCAGAAGAACTTCAAGGACGAGCCTTACTACAGCTCGAAGTATTCCTGGGAGGACTTCGACCCGGCGTACCGGTACGCGTACAAGTCGTACGAGGAGAATCCGCATACGCGCTTCGAGGATCTCGAGACGCGCCTGGAAGCCGGCTGGGACATTGCCAAGGGCAAGTCGAAGCTTGCCTGGGTCGATGCGAAAGAGGCGATGCGATCGGCGTGGCAAAGCGTCGAGCGCGTGCTTCCGGGCGACTCAGACCGCGACGGCAGGTAAGGGGAATATTCCCGATTCGGTAGCAACACGGGCCGCGCTTCGCAGGGAAGTATCGAGCGAGGCGCGGCCCATCTTCCGCCTCAAAGCCAATACTGGATCGGCAACCACAGCCACTCCTTCAGCCGCTGGCCGAAGCCGCGCTTCTTCCACGCGGCCAGCGTGATTTCCCGGGAGTCCGCCAGGTCGTTCGCGAACATGCGCGACATCTCGCCGGCGAATTTCTCGCCGATCACGCAGACACTGATCTCGTTGTTGTGCACGAAGCTGCGCCAGTCGAAGTTGGTCGAGCCGATCGACGACCACACGCCATCCACCACGATGCTCTTCGAGTGCAGGAACGCGCTCTCGAGCTCGTACAGCTTCACGCCGCTGGCCAGCAGCCCGTCGTAGTGCGCACGCCCGGCGTAGAACACCCCCGAAAAATCGCTGTACGAGGGCAGGATGATGCGAACCGCGACACCGCGTTTGGCCGCGTCACTCAGCGCCTTCTCGAGCGCG
>DASTXR010000057.1:0-111676 GCA_035765415.1 Steroidobacteraceae bacterium
GTTGAGCGAGCCCGGCCGCGCTGCTGATCTGGCTGTTCAACTACGACTTTTGGTGCCCGGCACCACCCGTCCCGGCACCACCCGTCCGGCACCACCTGTCCTCACTCGGGCTTCACGTATTCCTTCGGCGCCTCCGAGCCCTCGCCGAAGAAGAACTTCTCCATCTCGAACTCGAGGCGTTTGCGGTGCGCGGGCTCGATCGGCGTCAGCCGGTATTCGTTGATGAGCATGACCTGGTGCTTCACCCACTGCTGCCACGCCTCTTTCGAAACGTTTTCGAAGATCCGTTTGCCGAGCTCGCCCGGATAGGTCGGCCGGTCGAGTCCGGGCGCCTCTTTCTTCAACAGGACACAGTTCACCATCCGGGTCATGATTCGTTTCTCTCTAACAAGGTTTCCAGCAGGGTCTTGATGGGCGCGGGCAATCCGACTCGCGCGGGGCGCGTGAGGTCATACCACAGCGCGGCACCGTCGCGCACGCGCGCCTCGCCGCGGCATTTCGCGACCACCGGGGTTATCACCAGGTCGAAGTGCGTGAAGCTGTGCGCGATGTCGGGCAGCGGCGCGCGCGCCAGCCGCGCGCTGGCGAGCGTGGTCGACGCGTATTGCTCCGCGGCATCGCGATGCTCGAACTCCGGCAGGCACCACAGCCCGCCCCAGATACCGCTTGGCGGCCGCTGCACCAGCAACACTTCAGTGGCGCGGCGCGCCACGAGCATGACCGCATGTTTGCGCCTGCGTGCGGCGCGCTTGCGCTTCGCGACCGGCAACGTGTCCTGCCGCCCCTCGATGCGCGCGCGGCAGTCCCGCGAGACCGGGCAATCCTCGCAACGCGGCCGGGCGCGCGTGCAGAGGGTGGCCCCCAGATCCATGATGGCCTGGGTGTAGACGCCCACATCCTTCGCCGGCGTGTTGTCATCGGCCAGGCGCCAGAGTCTTTCTAGCGTGGCGCTTTCGTCGGGCGCGCCGTCGACGGCGTAGAAGCGCGACAGCACCCGCTTCACATTGCCATCGAGAATGGGATGCCTGCTGCCCGTGGCGATGGCGAGAATGGCGCCCGCCGTCGAACGGCCGATTCCCGGCAGCGCCATGACGGCGTCTATCTTCTCGGGGAACTGGCCGCCGTGCTCGTCGCGAATGATCTGCGCCGCGCGATGCAGGTTGCGCGCCCGCGCGTAATACCCCAGCCCGGTCCACAGGTGCAGCACCTCATCCGCGGGCGCGTCGGCCAATGACCGCACGTCGGGAAAACGCTGCATGAAACGCAGGAAGTAGGGAACGACCGTGGAGACCTGTGTCTGCTGCAGCATGATCTCGGACACCCACACTCGATAGGCACTGCCTTCGTCCTGCAGGTGCTTCTGCCAGGGCAGATCGTGACGTCCGGCTTTCGCATGCCAGGCCAGCAAACGCGGCGCTATGCGTCCGGCGCGCGCGCTCATTTTCTTTCGACGCTGCGCAAGCCCTGCTCGTCGAGCAGCAGGCGCAGCGTGACCTGTTTCATGTCGATGTCGTCGAGCGTCGCGTGTTCGAGGCTAACTTCGCCGCGAAAGCGTAATGCCTTCAGCGCAGCCGTGGGCAGGATGAAAGGCTCGCTTGCCGGATCGGCAGGGGGAATGTACCGGGCGATGTCGATGGAGCTGCCGGCCAGCCGGAATTCTCCGAGCGCGTCGGCTCCGGCCGTGCGACTGAACGATCCGGTGAAATGTGTATCGTCGAGGTCGAGTGAGAACGGATGGACGCGGATCGCGCCGTCATCGAAAGCCCAGTTGCCGCCGAACTGCACTTTGCCGAGCGCCTGTGCATCGGTGGTCTTCGGCGGCTCGATGCCCACCGACGCGAGCAAGGCGCGCGGGTCGAACTGGTTGGTCTCGAGCGTGCCGGTGAGCGCCGGCTTTTCGCCGAGCTTGCCGCCAATCCTGCCTTCGACCTCGAAGCCCCCGAACACGATGGAAAACTCCTGCACGTCCACCGAGGAATAATCCGCCGGCAACTTCACCTCGGGCACTTCGAACCTGAATGGCACGCCTTCTGCGGCGAACCCGTCCATGTGCAGCACGCCGGAGATCTCCGTATCGGTGAACGGCTCGCCCGGCGCGATTTCGTCGGTAGTTAGATTGAAGGCGCCGATTTCGACGCGGCGGGGGACACCTTCGTCGATGAACGTCAGATGACTGTTCTCGATCGCCAGGCCGTCCACGTTGAGCTGCGTGGTTCTGGCGGCGGGATCGGCGGGCTCGTCACCCCCCAGCCCGAGCCAGTTCGCGCTGCCGTCCGCGTGCCTGACCAGCCGCAGGTTGGCGCCGCTCAGGAAGACGCGATCGGCAATGACGTCTCCGCGCAGCAGCGGGAAGAGTTTCACGCCGAGACGCGCGCTTTTCCATGAGACCAGTGGCTCCGGTCCGAAGCCCGGGGGATTCCCGAACCGGCCCTCGCCCGTAGTCAGGCTGAGCCACGGAAAAAAGCCGAGGTCGATGTCGCCCACCAGCGTGAATTCGCGGCCCGTGCGGTCGCGCACCGCCGTCTCGATTTGCGATTTGAAGCTGTTTGGGTCGACCAGCCAGACGATCACCAGCACGCCGAGCACGACGAGGGCGACCAGCGCACCGAGACCCAGCGAAACCCATTTTATGAAACGCACGCGGCCGACATTGTAGCGAGGTCGGCCACGAGGGTTTCGCTCGCGTTACTTGTCGCAGATCTCGATGTCGCCGGACAGCGTCTTCGCCCGGACGCGCGCACCCGCCTCGACCGTGCGGATATTCAGCCGCGTGCCGGGACCGTACTTGCTGACCCGCTCCACGCTGGTGGCCAGGCAGCCACCGATGTCGCCGCTGAAGGACTCGATCTCCGTCGACAGGCCGTCCGCCGCCGAGAGACGCAGCGTGATGTCGCCGCTGACACCTTCGACGTCGACGCGTCCAGTCCGCGTGAGCGATCCACGCACTTCGAGATCGCCGGACGTGGTGCGCCCGCGCACATCACTGGTGTCACCCATCTGTACGCGCGCGTCGCCGCTGACGGTGACCATGTCGAGCGAACCGGCGATGTTGGTCAGGTCGAGACTGCCGCTCACCGAGGCCACACGCAGGCGCACGGGCTTGCCGTTACCGCGAACCGTCACGTCGCCGCTGACCGAACGCACTTCGGATTCGTCGCCGGCGATGTCGGCGGTGAGCTCACCGCTCACGGTCTTGAGACGTTGTGCGCCCAGCACGCCACGCGACGACACATCGGCGCTCACGGCCGATACCTCGACGCGGCTGTTCCTGGGCACCGACACTTCTATTTCAGCGTCGCCGTCGTGCGAGTTGCCGCGTGGCAGCACCACTTTCACCACGGTGCGACCGCCGCTCGTTTCAACGTCGACGCGTTCGACATCGTCGCCGAGGTGGCCCGTGACCTGCACTTCATTGCGGTCCCAGCCGCGTACGTCGACGGTGCCCGACACATTGGAGATCACGACTTCGCCGTTGGCGTCGGCCGCGACCTTGCGTTCGATGGAACCGCCGCGGGCCACCGCCGCCATCGGCAGCGCGCAGGCGATCAGCAGCAACGCAGCGTGATTCAGATGCTTGAACTCACTCATTTCTCAAGTCTCCTGGCTGCCGGCGTCGCGCACCGCGGTCAGCGCGCGCATTTCTTCCTGGCAGGAATTCACTAACAACTCTTGCAACAGCGCATTCGCCGGATCACGTCCGAGCGCCGCTTCGATTTCGCCGATCGAACGGCGCAGGGTTTTGAGGCTCGCCCCCACCTTCTCGCGTTCCGCCGCCGGCATGGCGGCCAGCTGCACTTCGACTTCAGCCAGCAGCGCGTCCCGCTGCTTGCGGTAATTCGCATCGCGAAGCGCGGCGGGCAGCATGTCAGGCGAACCCTGCGTGGTGGACGTGCCCGCGGTCATTCCCGTGGTGGCCGGGGCCATGAATCGGCCGATGAACACACCGAAGGTCACCAGCGCCACGGCGGCGGCCATGCCGACCGCGGGCAGCCAGCGCGTGCGGCGTGGGACGCTCTGCGAGGGCGCGCCGGCGCGATCGGCCTCGATGGCCGCGGCAATGGCCGGCCACAAGTCACGCGGCGGCGGCAGGCTTTGCGCCAGCTCGTCGAGTCGATTCACGCGTCGCCCATTGGATTTGCCAGTCATCGCACACCTCGTTCCAGTCGCTCCCGCAGCAGGCCGCGCGCCCGATGCAGCTGCGCCTTGCAGGTCCCCACGGCGATGCCGAGCATCGACGCGGCTTCCGAATGTTCGTAGCCGTATACCCCACACAACACCAGCGCGTCGCGGGCGCCCTGCGGCAGCGATTGGATCGCCGCCTCGAGCTCTTCCTCTTCCACCGGCGAATCGAACGTGAGCACCGGCTCCTGGTAGTCCGTCGGATCCTCGACCGCGATCTCCGCGTTCGAGGGACCGCGCCGCTTCTCGAGCACGGTATTCACCGCGATACGGTGCAACCACGTGGAGAAGCTGCTCCGCGCCTCGAATCTCGGCAGCGCCTTCCAGGCCTTGATGAAGGCGTCCTGGGCGCAGTCCGCCGCGAGATCCGGGTTGCGCGTCATGCGCAGGCAAAGCCCGTGAACGCGACCCACGTGATCGCGGTAGAGACGTTCGAAGGCTCGTGAATCGCCCTTCCGTGCCCGCTCGATGAGCGCCACGTCGAAATCGACGACCGTTTCGGCCCTGCCTTCGTTAGCGATCGTCATCCGGGCTATTGCACCATCCGCCAAACGTCTCTCCCTCGTACATACATTAGAGGGGGTCCAGGCGTCATGGGTTTGAAATGGAAATGGGGGGCAGCCCCCGTTTCCTGGCAAAAGGGGTCAGCCCTCGGCCTGGTTGATTGGGGAGGACTGACCCCTTTTGCTGGGAAACGGGGGCTGCCCCCCTCAGCTGCGTTGAGTCCCGCCCGAGAACCACTTCATTGCGTATTGCAGGAGCTGGCTGTTGGTGGCCAGGCCGAGTTTATGTTTGATGGTCTGGCGGTGGGACTCGATGGTCTTGACCGACAGGGTGAACTCCTGCGCGATCTCCCGCGAGCTCATGCCGCGGCCGATCATGTTGAGGATCTGCACTTCGCGGTTCGACAGGCGCGCGACAGGATCGTTGGTCTCCGAACGGCTTTCGCCGGCGCGCTGATCGAGCGAGCGCTGCACGGTTTCGCTGACATAGGTGCGGCCATCGAGCACGCGCCGCACGGCGATGAGCAGCTGATCGGAAGCGGCCTGCTTCATGATGTAACCCATGGCGCCGGCGGCCAACAGGCGTTCTGCATAAATGGTTTCGTCATGCATCGAGAGCACGAGCATGCGCAGCTCGGGCATCTCGGCGTGCATTTGCCTAACAAGTTCGATGCCGTCGCCACGTTCGAGCGACAGGTCGACGACGACGATGTCCGGCTTGCGGGCGCGAATGGCTTCGCGCGCGGCGGGTTCGCTGTCGGCCTCGCCGCACACCGTGAGATCAGGTTCCGCCTCGAACATGCGCCGAAGCCCCTGCCGCACGATCGGATGGTCGTCGACGATGAGAATCTGGCGCTTCGCGGCCATCGCTGCGGTCATGATCGCTCCCCTACGGCCAATTATTAGGTATGGATCGTGACGCGGATACTGCGGAGCGTCAATGCTTCCACATAGGTATACGCCACTATAGTTAGACCCAATTTAATTGGGCATTCAGTCCTTGAGCGGGAATCCGCCACGCGGAATCTTGTCGGCGCCGAGAGGCACGCGATGCGGGCACGTGCAGCGCACGATCACGCCGCCGTCCGTGTTGTTCTCGATGGTAACGTCACCACCCAGCATCTGCGCGCGGTAACGCATGAGCTTCATGCCCATGCCGTTCTTGCTCGCGTTTCGTTCATCGAAACCCCTACCGTTGTCCTGCACGCTGAGGGTCAAGGTACCTTCTGCCGTGGCGAGATCGATCGTGACTTGCGTGACGCGCCCGTGACGGATGGCGTTGGTGAACGCCTCCTGGGCGATGCGATAAAGGTGCGTCGCAGCACCATCATCGAGCGTCAGCGGCTCCTTCAGTGACGTATTGAAATGCGCCCGCACGCCGTAGCGCTCCCTGCCCCGCACGGCCATCGACTGCAGGCCGGCGATGAGTCCGCCGCGATCGGCGCCCACCGGCGCGAGTCCGCGCGCCATCGCGCGCGTACTTTCGATAGCGCCGTTCACCAGGCTGATGATGTCTTCGACGTCGCTGCGCGCGGTGGAGTTTTCCTTGCGGAGCTGAGCGACGACACTGCGCAGCATCAATGCAACACCGGTCAAATCCTGTCCCAGGCCGTCATGCAGATCCGATCCGATGCGCAGCTGTTCGCGTCCGGCGATCTCGAGGATCTCGCGCTCGAGCACCCGCCGCTCGGTGACGTCGGTGATGACCGCGAGCCGATGCGTCGCGCCATCGACGTGCGTGAGCGTGGCGACGCAGGCCGCATCGAACGTGGATCCATCGCGGCGCCGGCACTTGAACTCCACCGGCGCCTGGCCCGGCAGATCGTTCATGGTGCCGAGCAACTGGTGGTCGAGCCGTTCGCGGAGCATGCCCGGCGGCTGCGCGATCAGGTCGTTGATCGACGTGTCGACGGCCGCGCCCGCGGTGAAACCGAACATGCGTTCGAACGCGGGATTCGCCATGCGAATCATGTTGTTGACATCGATCACCACCACGCCTTCGTGCAGCAGCTCGAACATGCGCGCCTGGGTCTCGCGCAGATGCATGGCCGCCTCGCGGTCGGTGATCTCGGTGATGTTGATCACCGCGCCTGTGATGCCGCTGGATGAACGCACGGCGCGCACGCGCGAATCGAATATGCGGCCGTCCTTGCCGTTGCTCGCCAGGTGCAGGTCCACCGGCTCGCCGGTCTCCAGCACCTGCGTGAGCGCCGCCATGACGTTCGGGCGGTCCTCGGGCTCGGCAATTTCGTCGACGCGCCGGCCGATGATGCTGTCGCGCGAATGCGACCGGATGTCGCGATTGATGAACTGCACGCAGCGCTGCGTATCGACGAGGATCAGCCAGTCGCCGGTGCCCGCCGCGACGATCTGCAGCAATTCCTGCGAAGCACGCA
Organism: Steroidobacteraceae bacterium; assembly: GCA_035765415.1. GTDB lineage: Bacteria > Pseudomonadota > Gammaproteobacteria > Steroidobacterales > Steroidobacteraceae > CADEED01. The sequence goes on from DASTXR010000057.1 coordinate 7,079, forward strand.
GCGCCTCCTGGGCGCGGGCCTGCTCGCTGATGTCGATGGCCACGCCGACGATGCGCACCACCCTGCCGGCGGCGTCGCGCACCACGCAGGGCGAGTCCAGCAGAGTGATGTAGTGACCGTCGCGATGGCGGATGCGGTACTGGAGCGCGACCATGGATTCGCTGCCGCGGTCGAACCATTGCCGGAGCAGCGGCTGATCGTCCGGATGCACCAGCGCGGCCCAGTCGCCGGGACGCGGCAGCTCGGCATTGGAAAACCCGAGTACGCGCTCGGCTCCCTCGCCCGAAGACAGGCCGGTCTCCGCGTCGATCTCGTAGATGACACAGCGCAGTTCCCGCGCAACGGCCCTGAACCGCTGATCGGCCGCCGACAGCCCGGTCTCGCGGATCTTGCGCGCGGTGATGTCGACCACCAGGCCCATGACCCGGCGCGTCGACCCGTCGGGCGCCCGGTCGACGACGTGGGCGCGGTCGAGCGCCCAGTGCCAGCTGCCGTCGGTGTGGCGGAACCGATACTCGGTCTCCAGCACCTGGGCCGCGGAATCGACATGGAGCAGGCGCTCGCGGAATCTTTCGATCTCCTGGTCCGGGTCGGTGCCGAGCACCTGCCGCCAGGTGTGGATGTTGGCGCGCGCGAACGCCGGGTCCACGCCGAACACCCGGTAGTAGCCGTCGGTGTCGTTGGTCACGCCGTGTTCGACGTCCCAGTCCCAGACGCCCGCGGTAGTTAGCTGCAGCGCCGCCTCGACGCGCTCGTTGCGCGCATTCGCGCGGCGCTCGGCCACCTTGGTCTCGTCGAGATCCATACACACGCCGAGCATGCGCACCGCCTTGCCCTGCGCGTCGCGCTCGACCACGCGGCCGCGCTCGAACACCCAGCGCCAGCTGCCGGTGCGGGTCATGATGCGGTATTCGGCGTCGTAGTATTCCGCCTTGCCGGCGACGTGCTCGTTGAAGCGCCGCATCGCGTCCGGGCCTTCCTCGGGATGCAGGTAGGAATCCCAGCGCCCGACGTGATCCTCGCCATCGCAAGGATCGATGTCGTGCCGGTCGCACCAGTCGTTGAACCAGCGCGTCTTGTCGGTGATGAAATTGGTTTCCCACAGGCCGATGCCGGCGCCCCACGCGGCAGTCTCCAGCATCGATTCGCTGGAACGAAGATGGGCTTCGGCATGTTTGGCGGCGTCGATGTCGAGCGTGACGCCGATGACCAGCACCGGGCGACCCTGCAGGTCCCATTCGACGGCGCGGCCGCGATCCTGCATCCACCGGTATTCGCCGCCGGCGGTCTTGAAGCGATATTCGAATTCCACCGAGTCGCGCTCGCCCTGCGCGTGTTCCTTCAACTGCCGGTCGACGCGCTCGCGGTCATCGGGATGCAGGTTGCTGACCCACGGGTTCGGCATGGCGTCCCAATGCGCGCGCGAGTAGCCGGTCATCGCCAGCCACAGCGGGCTCGAGGTGCGCGCATTGCTGGGCACGTGCCACTGCCAGAATGCCGCGCGCGCGCCCCACAGCGCCGTGGCCAGCCGCGATTCGCTGTCGTTGCGCGCGACTTCCTCGCTCTTGCGCCTGTCGATGTCGAGCAGCAGCCCGGCGATGCGGGTTGCTCCGCCATCGCGCTCGCGCTGCACGACGCGGCCGCGATGTAATACCCACAACCAGCGATGGCCGGCGGCTAACAACCTGTATTCGCACTCGAAGCGGTCGCCGCCATGATGGCAGGAGTCCGCCGCGGCGATGAACGCGCCGAGATCATCGGGATGGATGCGCCGCTTCCATTCGGCGCAGGTCATCGCGTTCACGTGCACGTCGATGCCGAGCGCGCGCAGCCACGCCTCGTCGACCTGGAAGAGATCCGCGGAGATCTGCCAGTCCCACACGGCCGCCTGCGCGAGCTCGAGCGCCGAGCGGAATTCCTCGGGCAGGAAGTCAGGGAGACCCAGCGTGGATTCGGGACGAGCGCTCATGACCAATTATTGTTATCCGACCACCACGAACGCACCTTGATCCATCTCCAGCTTTACGGAGGCGAGCAGCCCGAACTCCGAGTTTGTCCTGCATTGCATGCCCATGTCCTTCGCGAGACTGAAGTTTAGGTATTCCAGTAAGGGTCGTACGGCTACTGCGTTGCGATAACGGTAAGTATCCTCTGACATAAGCTTTTAACAAACTTCAGGGAGCGAACACGGTGGTGGAAGGAAGGACGACGCGGAATCCCATGGTCGCTGACTACTCCGAGTGGAAAGCGCGCGATTACTTCCAGACTTACTACAGCGAGGTCGTGCTTCCCGATGAGCAGGCCGTTCTCGCGTACCAGATCGAGGTGCTGCGCGCGGCGCGCGCGCGGTTCGGCCGCGGCCTCGAGTACGGCTGCGGACCCACCATGCATCGCGCGATCGCGGCATCGAAATACGCCTTTCGCATCGACATGGCGGACTGGCTGGCCGACAACCTGTCGGCGGCCCGTGAATGGCTCTGCGCGGATGACAGCGCTCCGGAGTGGAAACGGTTCACGCGTTACATCCTGGCCTGCGAAGGCCACGGGCGGGCTAACAACTCGCGCGTCGTGCAGCGCGAAGCGCAGGCCCGCAAGGTGGTGCGCGGCCTGTACGTGAGCGACGCGCGGTTGCGCCAGCCTCTGGGCCCGACGCGCGAAGGTTTCTACGACCTGGTCATCACCGGCTTCTGCATCGACGCGATTTCGAGTGATCGCGCGGTCTGGCGCCGCTGCATGCGCAACGTGACGTCCATGCTTCAACCCGGCGGCACGTTCATCATCCATGCGCTGCATCAGTGTAAAGCTTACAAGTGCGGCGACCGCATGTTCCCGGGCTCCAACCTCACCATCGACGACATGCGCGAGGCGATGCTGGAAAACGGATTCGCGCCGTCGAGCATCGATGCGCAGGTGATTCCCTGCCGCGAGAATGCGTCGTATGGCTACGCCGGCATCCTCACGGCCTCCGGCCGCAAGGCGCCCGCCAAAGTGCGCAAGGCCTGATCAGACTCGCTGGAGCAGCCAGACCAGGCCCGCCATGCCGAGCGCGCATGAGCCGAGTGGCAGCACGGCGCCTGCATACCAGCGCGTGGCGCGCATCGCGTAGATGACCGGCAGCACCAGCGCCACGATCCCGAGCTGAGCGAGCTCGACCCCGATGTTGAACCCCGCGAGCAGCGGCAGCAGCGCGCTGCCTTGCGCGTCGATCTCGCTGAGCGCGTTCGCAAAACCGAAGCCGTGAACCAGGCCGAAGCCGAACGCCAGCGGCAGCCGCAGCTTCGAGAGGCGCGGCAGCAGGTTGACCACGCCGGCCACGGCGATGGACGCGGCGATGGCGATCTCGACCGGTTGCGACGGCAGTTGCACCGTGCCGGTCACCGCGAGCGCGAGCGTAATCGAATGCGCGATGGTGAACGCGGTGATGATGGTCACCATGTCGCGCGCCACCTGTGAGAGGGCCGACGCGCCTTGCCACTTGCCATCCACCGGCCGCATCACCGACGGCAGCAGCAGCAACAGCACGAACGCGATGTGGTCGTAGCCGATGAGGACGTGCCACACGCCTTCGCCGATGAAACGCGTGAAGCTGCGCCACGCAGATGCTTCCGCCGGTTCCTGCCAGGTGGGAGCGGCGGCGCTCAGCACACCCGTGAGCTGCTCCTCGCCGCGACCGGCGCTCAACAACACGCGCTGTGACGCGTCGCCGCTCATGAACAACGGTCCGCCGATGGTAGTGAGGCCGGGTTGCGGACAGTCCGCTTTCATCGCCACCGAGAGAAAGTTTTCCTCGCCCCGCGTGGCCAGCGCGAAGTCGCTCACGGACAGCGCGCAGGCGGCGCCACCACGCTGCACGGAGATCTGCGCGAGCACGGCCGAGCTGAGCGAGGCTCGCGCGTTCTGCACTTCCTGCCACGTGACGTTGCCGTCGTAGTCGGCATCGACGAACACGGACCAGACGATGTCCTGCATCGAGAGGTCCCAGCGAACCGGCATGGATCCATCGCCCGCAGGGAGCTGCAGGATCACGTAGCTGGTGCCGGCCGCGTGTGCGAACACGGGCCGTGGCGATGCAAACATCGCGACGAGGCACAACAGGAGCGCGGCAGGCAATCGTTTCACGGCAACACTCTAACTGCGCAGGCGCTCATCGAGAATGCCTTCGGTGACGGAATCACGATAGCCGGTCTCGTGCAGCCACGATCGCAACTCGGCCAGTGCCCGTGCATCGTTGGCCGCGCGCGCGGCGCGCGCGAACACCCGTACGTCCGCGAGCTCCTTCTGCACTTCGAAGTTGCGGCGCGCGGCCACCAGCGCGCGCATGGAATCTCCCCTCGCCAGGGCAAGTATTGCCGCCTCGCGCAGATGCGGCTTGTCTCCGCGCGCCGCTTCGAGCGCGAGCCAGGAATCCGCGCGCGCCACCAGTGCCGTGCGGCGAGCGCCCTCGACCAGCGCGGCACTGCGCACCAGCAATGCGAGGCTGGGTTTGTCGATGGCCAGCAGGTCGCGTGCCTCGCTGGTATGGCCGCTCGCAACCAGTACATCGGCGAGCGCGGCACGCAGCGAATCGTCGCGCGGTGCAAGCCGCAACGCCTCCCGGTAGTCGAGAATGGCGCCCGCGATGTCGCGCCCGCGTTCGCGCAGCTCGCCCCGCGCCGCCAGAAGATAGGCGCGCGTGGAGGCATCGCGGTCGCCTTCTCCTGCCGGCAAGGTTTCGAGCACGCCCCTGCCGCGCTCGAGATGTCCGCCGCCGGCGAGCGCCTGCGCGAAGCAGGCGAACCCGGGCGCCGCGGCATTGCCGCCGCCCGCCGCGATCTGCGCGCAGTCCGCGCGCGCCCCGGAAAAATCTCCACGCACCAGCCGCACCGAAGCACGCAGCAGTCGCGCGTCCTCATCGTGAGGCGCATCGCGCAGCACCGCATCGAGCAGCGCCTCGGCGGCAACGAATTCATGTCGATGCTGCAACACCTGCGCGTACAGCCGGCGCAAGGTGGCGCTGGCGGCCGGCTTTGCCGCGAGCGGCGCCAGTACCGCTTCGGCGCGACCGAAATACATCGGTTCCCGCAGCGTGCCCGCGCGTTCGATGAATGCGGAAGCGAGCGCGATGGCGGTTGCTTCCGCGGAACGATCCGCACGCCAGGCGGCGAGCAGCGTCTGCAACTGCTCGTCAGGCATCACCTGGCGGACGCTGGCCACCACGAAGCCTGAATCGGCAGGCACGAATCTTTCGGCGGCCGCCGCGACTGCCCCTTGGGCGTGTGTCGCGGCGGCGACCGCCAGCATCGCCACCAGGCGTGCCGGACCCCACATCACTCCGCACCTGCGCCGGCGGCAATCAGCGGCTCGTAGATTGCCGAGTCTTCGACGTCCTGGGCGAACGTGAATCCGTTCACCGCCGTCGCGTCGTCCGACACCGACTTGGCGAAGGTCGCCAGCGACGTGTCACGCAAGGATGCGTTGCGCGCATTCACCGTCACGCCGAACGAACGCGTACTGGCTGACCCCTGCGGGTCGGTCACGGTGAGCGTCACGTTCACCGTGCCGGTGGCCGCCTCGAGCGGCGTCAGCGTGATGTTGCGCACCGCGCCGCTGCCGCCGAGCACCACACCATCGGCCGGAACCACCGAGGTGCCATCCGCCGCGGCCGTCACCACGAGCGTCGCCGGATCCGACTCGCGATCGCCAACACTGAACTCGATCGGTCCAACTACCGTGTCCTGGTTGCTGGTCTTGTTGGTGATGCCGGAGAGCGATGGAGCCGTGTTGGCCGGCGGCGGCGGCGGCTCCATGTAGTCGTTGTCGTTGCTGCTGCAGGCAGCGACCACCAGCGTGGTCGCCGCGAGCAGCACAAGACGCACGTGTCTGGTCTTGTGTGAGTTCATCTCAGTATCCTCCCGAGCCGGGCAGCGGGGTCGTCAGGTACGGGAACGTCGTGTCGAAGTCCGCGGCCGACACCGGCGCACCGTCCGTGAAGGGCACGTTGCCCACCGGCGCGTTCGCCGCCGCGCACAATCCGAGATCGACGTTGTTGCCGCCGATCGTCAGCGGATAACACAGCCGTCCCATGACCACGCGCAGCGCGATGTCCACCGTGTCGTCGCCCGGACGGCGGCCGTTCGGGAAACCCGCGAGGTCGCCACCGGCGACGCCGAAGTTGCTCTGGCTGGCGGCCGGCGCCGCGGGAATGCCCGTGTTGAGACGCGTCATTTCCGAGGCGGTCACGGTCGACATCTGGTTCACGCCCGGGAACCCGGTCAGGAACGCAGTCACGAGGTCGTTGCGCGGCAGGTTGTTAGGAGCGAGGTTCGGGATGTTCGTGCCCAGCGTCTGGTTGACCGCGCCGCGGAACAGCGCGTCGAGCAATGCCGGCAGCGTCGGATTCGTCACGTAGGTGCCGAACTGGCCGTCGAAGCGCGGCTCGCTGGCACTGAAACGATCCTTGTCCGGCAGGCCGATGACCAGCTCGTTGACGAGCGGCATCCCCAGTCGCGACACCTGGATCCACGGACCGCCGTCCACTTCGGGACGCGAGAACGTGGGCAGCGGATTCAGCAGTCGGGCCTGGCGCAGCGAAGCGCTGGTCCAGCCGCCGATGACTCCGTTGCCGCTGCCCTTGAGGCAGTCCTTGTGCAACTCGAGCGCGATCGTGGTGACGTTCGCGTCGTCGACCTGGTTGTTGGCGCGCGCCTGCTTGATGCCGCCCGGGAAACCGCCGCCGTCACCGGCGCCGGGAGCGCTGTCGCCCTCGACCGGAACGAAGTTCACGAGGTCGAACACGGGGCCGAGATTCACCGCGAATCCTTCCTTGCGTTGCCCGACGAACACGCGGCCCGGCATGTTGCAGCCCGGGATATTCACCGCGTAGATGAATGAATCCGCGTAGGCCTTGTAGCCCGCGACGCTGCCGAAGGTCTTGGTGCCGACGAAGTCGTAGGGTTTGCCGAACACCGTGCCGCCATTCGCGCCCGTGACCGGCGAGGCATTGCCGCGGCGGCGATCGCCACGCACCAGCGTGACCTTGTAACTCTCGCGGAAGTTGAGCCCGGCGGTGTCGGCCGCGCTGATGGGCGCGACGTTCTTCAGCGGCACCGCGACCTGCGGACCACCGACGTTCAGCCTGATGCCGCGGTTGTCGTTGGCCAGGCGGTTCGTGAACTGGAACTGGAACGTGAGGTTCTCGCGCGCGTCGCCGTCGTTGTCGACGTGGATCTCGTACAACCCGGCCGGGTCCATGGCGAAATAGTTAGGACCGCCGTAGGGCTGCTGGAGAGGGATGTAGTTGGCGAGCAGCGTGACGTAGCCATCCCGGCCCGGTTCATAGCTGTTGAAGAGATAGAAGTCGGTCGAATCCAGCGTCGGAAGGCGCGTGATGTTCGGCGCTTCACGATGGCTCGACCCCGAAGCTGCGAATGGCAGCAGGGCCGCGACAGCGGCCGCCACCCCGCAGAGTTTGTTGAATGACATGTGTGTCCCCTTTTGGTGAATTGAGAAAGACGTGGGGAATACGTCGAATGCGCGGGCTGGATGCGTGGCCGGCGCATCCACCGGCAATATTTTTCACCGCTGCATCCGGTGGGCCCGAGGATGCGTAAGGTAAGATTCGGCCGCATGTCAGCGCCGCTTTCCACCTCCGGGCTCCCCACGGATCGATTGATCTCCCTGGCGCGGCTCATCGGCGGCACGCCGCTGCTCGAAATCCACTGCCGCTACCGCGGCCGCGAGCACCGCATCTACGCCAAGCACGAGGCGTACAACTTCACGGGCAGCATCAAGGACCGCATGGCGCTGTACATCCTGCAGCGCGCATATGCGAGCGGCGAGATCGCGCCAGGCGATGTGATCGCCGAGGCCACCAGCGGCAACACCGGCATTTCATTCGCGGCGATCGGCCGTGCGCTCGGCCACCCGGTGCGCATCTACATGCCCGACTGGATGAGCCGCGAGCGCGTGCTGGTCATCCAGAGCCTCGGCGCCGCGGTCATCCCGGTCTCCGCGGAGCTGGGCGGATTCCTGGGTTCCATCCGCATGGCCGATGACTTCGCGCGCGAGGCCGGGCGCGTGTTCCGTCCGCAGCAGTTCGACAACGCGGCCAATGTGCAGGCGCATTACGAAACCACGGGCCCCGAGATCACGGCGCAGCTGCACACACTCGGCCGCACCCCCACCGCCTTCGTCGCCGGCGTGGGCACGGGCGGCACCGTCATGGGTGTCGCGCAACACCTGCTCGAGCGATTCGGCAAGGGAGTTCCTGCGCATCCGCTCGAACCCGCGAATTCGCCGACGCTGCGCACCGGACACAAGGTGGGCCGCCATCGCATCCAGGGCATCAGCGATGAGTTCGTTCCGTCCATCGTCAAGCTGGGCCAGATCGGCCGGATCCTCGACATCTGGGACGGCGACGCCATCGTGATGTCGCAGCGCCTCGCGAACGAACTCGGCATCGCGGTCGGCATCAGTTCCGGCGCCAACCTGCTCGGCGCGCTCGAAATCGCGCATGAGCAGGGCGACGCGGCGTGTGTGGCCACGGTGTTCTGCGACGACAACAAGAAATATCTGTCCACCGACCTGTGCAGCGACGAAGAGTGCAAGGAGCACTACCGTTGCAACGACGTGGAGCTCATGGGCTTTCGCGTCATCCCCGCGTGTGCATCCGAGGCGCCCGAGCGTTCGTAGAGTCGCTCAGTAACATGAGCGCAACGTGGCGCGTCGTAGGATATGCGCCGCTTCGGGGTATCAGGAATGAAATCAACGATTCGCCTGGGCGCCATTGCGCTCGGCCTCAACGCATCTGCCGCGTTCGCCGCCGGCGTCCCCACCGATGATCTCGCCGAGGTGGTGGTCACCGCGCAGCGTCACAAGCTCATTGGCCACGTGGTGTCCTCGAGCCAGGGCACCGTGACGCGCGCCCAGCTCGAAAACCGGCCCGTGTTGCGCACGGGCGAGCTCCTGGAGACGGTGCCGGGCCTGGTCGTCACACAACACAGCGGTGACGGCAAGGCCAACCAGTTTTTCCTGCGCGGCTTCAATCTCGACCATGGCACGGATCTCGCGACCAGCGTCGACGGCATTCCCGTGAACATGCACACCCATGGCCACGGCCAGGGTTACACCGACATCAATTTCGTGATCCCCGAGCTGCTCGACCGCATCGAATACAAGAAGGGCACGTATTACGCCGACGAGGGGAATTTCTCGGCGGCCGGCGCGGTGGATCTGCGCTATCGCTCCACTCTCGACGACAACCTGCTGTCGCTGACCGCCGGCGAGGACTCCTTCGCGCGCGTGTTGTTCGCGGGCTCGGAAAAGCTCGCGGGTGGCGACCTGCTCTGGGGTGTCGACTACGGCGTCACCGACGGGCCGTGGCAACTCGAAGAAGACCTGCGCCGCGTCAACGCGCTGGTGAAATATTCGCGTGGCGAGGCCGGTGATGGCTATTCGCTGACGGCATCCGCGTACGACGGCGAGTGGACCGCAACCGACCAGATTCCGGAGCGCGCGGTCGATGCCGGGTTGTTAGACCGTTTCGGCTTCATCGACCCCACCGACGGCGGCGGGTCGCATCGCTACGCGCTCAACTTCGACATCGCCAAACGCTTCGGGGACTGGGACCTGGAAGCGAATGCCTACGCGCTCGACTACCAGCTCGACCTGTTCTCCAACTTCACCTACGGCATCGACACGGCCAATGGCGACCAGTTCGAACAGTTCGACGACCGGCAGGCGTACGGCGTTCACGCCGAGGTCCGCCGCGAGAGCAACCTCGGCGCGATGCACGGCCAGCTGCGCCTCGGCGTCGAATCCCGCTTCGACGACATCGGCAAGGTCGGCCTCTATCTCACCGACGATCGCGCGCGTCTTTCCACGATTCGCGAAGACGCCGTGCATCGCCTGGGGCTGGGCGTGTTCGTCGAGCAGCAGGTGCAGGCCACCGACTGGTTGCGCGTCATCGCCGGGCTGCGGTTCGACCACGCCGATTTCTCCGTCGACAGCGATCTCGCCGTCAACAGCGGCAGCACCGACGACAACATCACGAGCCCGAAGTTGTCACTGGTGTTCGGGCCCTGGGCCGAAACGGAGTTCTTCATCAACGCCGGCCGCGGCTTCCATGAGAACGACGCGCGAGGCACCACCATCACCGTCGACCCCGCCGACGGCGTGACCACGGCGCAACGCGTGAATCCGATGGTGCGCGCCAGCGGCGCCGAGGTGGGTGTGCGCACCGCCTTCCTGCCATACACACAACTCGCGCTCACCGCCTGGGCGCTCGAACTCGACTCCGAACTACTCTACGTCGGCGACGCCGGCGCAACCGAAGCGAACCGCGCCAGCAAACGCCATGGCGTCGAGCTCGGCGTATATGTGACGCCGCGGGAATGGCTCACGCTCGATGCCGATCTCGCCTGGTCGCACGCACGCTTCGGCGAATTCGATCCGGCCGGCGATTTCATCCCCGGCGCGGTGGAAGGTGTGGCTTCGGTCGGTGTCGCCGTCCAGCATCCGGCGGGGTGGTTCGGCGGCGCACGCTTCCGCCACTTTGGCGCCGCGCCGCTCATCGAGGACGACAGTGTGCGTTCCGATCCCACGACCCTGGTCAATCTCGAAGTGGGTTATCGCCTGAACCGCCGCTTCGCGGTCTCGCTCGCGGCCTACAACCTGTTCGACTCGGACGACAACGACATCACATATTTCTACGAGAGCCAGTTGCCCGGTGAAGGTGCACCGGTCGAAGACCGCCATTTCCACCCGGTGGAACCGCGCACTCTGCGCCTGACGGTCGAAACGCGTTGGTAGTTCTCCTTTACTAATAAGGGTTGTGAGCCCGGGCCGGCGGATGCGTAGAATCCGCGGCCATGCTTGTTGTGTCTTCGCGTGCCTTGAACCTGGCCGCCGCCCTGGTCGCGGCGTGCCTGCTCGCGCCGTTGTCATCCGCGCAGACGCCCGCGCCCGCGAAGCCGGCTACCACGAAGCCGGCCGCCACAAAGCCGGCCACCACGGCGCCGTCCACGACCAGGAAGCCGTCAACCAAGGGTACTAACACGGGTTCGAAGCCCAAGCCGAAGCCCGGAACCTCCACCACGAAGAAAAAGCCGGCCAAGCCCCTGCCGCCTCCTCCGCCGCCACCGCCTCCGCCCGTCGAGCTCATCGGCCTCATCGTCATGCCGGCGGACGCCATGCGCGCAGGTCCGCCCGCGGGCCAGTTCGATGGCGAAGGCCGGCGCGCCGCCGCGGCGCGCTTCGATGCGCAGCCCGTGCAGGGCGTGAGCTCGATCAAACCCGGCACCACGGCCGGCGCGTGGTGGGCGCTGTCGGACAACGGCTTCGGCGGCAAGTGGAACAGCTCCGACTACCGGCTGTGCATCTATCTATTCGACGTGCGCCCGCGCACCGAGGCCGGCGGCGACTCGCGCAATGCGCTGCAGGCCGTCATCGAGCTGTCCGATCCGGCAAAGTTCTTCCCGTGGCGGCTGGCGGACGAGAACTCGCCGGAACGCCTGCTCACCGGCATCGACGCCGACCCGGAGTCGCTGGTGACCATGCCCGACGACTCGTTCTGGATCGGCGACGAGTTCGGTCCGTGGCTGCTGCATTTCTCCGCCGACGGCGAGTTGTTAGCCCCGCCCGTGGAGCTGCCGGACAACGTGCGCTCGGCCGACCATCCGCTGGCCATCTCCCGCACCGACATCCCGCGGCTTCCGCATTCGCGCGGCCTCGAGGCCATGGACCTCGCCGGCGACAACCGGACGCTGGTGTCCATCCTCGAAGGCACCGTCGGCGGCGACGCGCCCAATACGCTGCGCGTGCAGCGCTATGACACGGCCGCCGGCAAATGGACCGGCGCCACTCTTATATATGCGCTCGACCCGGATACCACCTCGGTATCCGACATGTCGCTGGTCGAGGGCAATCGCTTCGTGGTCATCGAACGCGACAACCAGCAGGGCGACGCGGCGCGCGCCAAGCGCGTGTATTCCATCGACCTCGATCGCGCGGTGCCCGGGAAGCCGCTGCAGAAGAAGCTGGTCATCGATCTGCTGGTGATCGGCAATGCGCGCGCCCTGGCGCTGACGCCGCCGGGCGCTCCGTTCCGCTTTCCGTATCTGACCACCGAGTCCATCCAGGTGCTGGATCGCCGGCACGTCGTCATCGTCAACGACAACAACTACCCGGCAACGGGTGGCCGTGGCGCCTACGTCAAGGACGCCACCGAGTGGATCTGGCTCGAGCTCGCCAATCCGTTATAAGTTGGCGCTGTGACATTGATCGCTCTCAAGGACGCGGAACTCGCGTTCGGCCTCCATCCTCTGCTCGACGGCGCGTCGATTGCCATCCAGGCCGGCGATCGCGTCGGGCTCATCGGCCGCAACGGCACGGGCAAGTCGTCATTGCTGAATGCATTGATCGGCAGGGTGCCGCTCGATGCCGGCGAAGTGCAGCGACGGCCGGGGTTGAGCATTGCCAGCGTGGAACAGGAGCCGGTGCTGCCACCCGCGGACACCTTGCGCGAGTCGCTGGTGCTGCGCGGCGACTTCGCCGGCATGCACGACGATCGCGCGCAATGGGCGCGCGAAGCGCGGCTCAACGAATTCCTGCAGCGGTTCTCGGTGAACCCCGATGCCGCGCCCGCGTCGGTCTCCGGCGGGGAACGCAAACGCGCCGCGCTCGCGCTGGCTTTCGCCATGGCCCCGGACCTGATGCTGCTCGACGAGCCCACCAACCATCTGGACGTCGACGGCATCGAGACGCTCGAAGAACTGCTGCAGCGGAACGTCACCTGCATCGTCATCACGCACGACCGGCGCTTCCTCGACCAGGTGGCGAACTCCATCGCCGAGCTCGATCGCGGCATCCTGCGCACCTTCCCCGGGAACTACTCGGTGTACGAGGAGCGAAAGGCGGAGATCAACGTCGCCGAAGATCTCGCCCACCGGCGCTTCGAGAAGTTCTGGGCCCAGGAAGAAGTGTGGATCCGCAAAGGTGTCGAGGCGCGGCGCACGCGCAATGAAGGCCGCGTGAAGCGGCTAGAGCATCTGCGCGAGGAACGGGCGGCGAGGCGCGAGCGCATCGGGCAGATCAAGCTCACCGTGGATACCGGCGAGCGCTCCGGCAAGCTGGTCGCCGAGCTCGAGAACGTCGGCAAGAGTTATGGCGGCCGGCCGATCCTCGACGACGTCTCGTTGCGCGTGATGCGCGGCGACCGCGTGGGGTTGTTAGGCCCGAACGGCGCCGGCAAGACCACGATGATCCGCCTGATCGTCGGCACGCTCGAGCCCGACAGCGGCCGCGTGCGGCGCGGCACCAACCTGCAGGTGGCCTACTTCGATCAGCTGCGCGATCAGCTCGATCCCGAGCGCACGCTGGCGGAAACCGTGAGCCCGGGTTCCGACTGGGTGCAGGTGGGCGAGAACCGCAAGCACATCTCCAGTTACCTGCAGGATTTTCTGTTCGACAGCCGCCGCTCCAATGCGCCGATCCGCATGCTCTCCGGCGGCGAGCGCAACCGCCTGCTGCTGGCGCGCCTGTTCGCACGGCCGGCGAACATGCTGGTGCTCGACGAGCCCACCAACGACCTCGACATCGACTCGCTCGAACTGCTCGAAACCATGCTGGTCGACTACACGGGCACGCTGCTGCTGGTCAGCCACGACCGCGCGTTCCTCGACAACGTGGTCACGCAGACCATCGCGTCGGAGGGCGGCGGACGCTGGGGCGAATACGTGGGCGGGTACAGCGACTGGCTGCGGCAACGATCCCAGCCGCGCGCGTCCGGCAATACGCGCGCCGCAGCCGCGCCGGCTCCCGCACCGGCGGCTCCCAAGCGCAAGCTGAGTTTCAAGGAACAGCGCGAGCTCGATTCCCTGCCCGGCGACATCGAGAAGCTGGAGAGCGAGCAGCTCGCGTTGACGCAGAAGATCTGCGAGCCCGACTACCACCGCGTCGGGCCTGAGCAGATGCGCATCGACCGCGAGCGTTCGAGCGAGCTGGCGGCGCTCATCGCGCAGCGTATGGAACGCTGGGAAGCGCTCGAGGCGCTCGCGTTGCAGGTTGCGGGCGGCAAGTCATGAAGCCCGTCAAACCCCCGGCCATCCGCATCTGGAAGGAAACCGCGCATCGCGGCGGCAAAGGTGTGAGCGCCATCCACGGCATTCCGCTGCCGGGCCCCGCGCTCGAAGAGATCTGCAGCCAGCTCAAGAAAAAGTGCGGTACCGGTGGCACCGTCAAGAACGGCGTCATCGAGATCCAGGGCGACCACCGCGACCGGCTGGTGGAGGAGCTCAGGAAGCTCGGCTACAGCGACGTGAAGAAGGCCGGCGGATAAAAGATAGGTGGTGCCGGATAGGTGGTGCCGGGCACCAAAAGTCGTAGTTGAGGTTGGATTCGCGCCCGACGCTGAAGTTGGCTCAACTACGACTTTTGGTGCCCGGCACCACCTATCCCCCACCTATCCCGGCACCACCTATCTCCCGCGCACTCCGCCGGTCAGCACGATGCGCATCGCCTGCTCCACCGTGAGGTCGGTTTCGACGACGCGGCTGCGCGGCAGGTAGACGGTGTACCCGCCGATCTGGTAGCTCATCGGTAGATAGACGGCGACGAGGTCGTCGCCGCCGCCTATCTGCAGCGTGTTGGCGTGTTCCTGGGTCACGAAGCCGATGAGCCTGCCGAAGCCGAAGTCGAGCGTGACCACGCGGTCGAGGTCGCCCTTCTTCTTGTCGGTATTCACCAGCCGGGTCATGTCGCGGATGGCGCTGTACACGGTCTTGACCACCGGCACGCGCAGCAACAGGTCTTCCCCCATGCCGATGATGCGGCGGACCAGGAAGGCATTCACCGCGAGGCCCACCACGAACAGGATGAGGAACCCGGTGATCAGGCCCATGCCCGGCCAGTAGTTAGCGTCGTCGACCACCCACTTGATGGGCTTCGACAGCAGAGTCTCGGTGGTGACACCCAGCCAGTAGACGAAATAGAGCGTGAGACCGATCGGCAGGATGGTCAGAAGCCCTTTCAGCAGGATGTTTCCGAGCTGCTTCATCGCTTATTTCTTCGGCTTCACGAAACGCAGCGTCATGCGGTCCGACTCTCCGATGGCGTCGTATTTGGCGCGATCGAACGCAGGATCCACCGGCTTGCCGCCTTCCGAGGACTGGCGCGTCGGCGGCAGTGTCCACACGCCGAACGGATGGTCCTTGGTGTCCTTCGGATTCGCGTTGATCTCGGACTTGCCGTCGAACTTGAAGCCCGCCCTGGTGGCCGCGTCGATCACTGCCTGCTCGGTGGCGTAGCCCTTGTTCACGGCCGGTTCCTGGCCGGGGTTGCCACGGTGCTGCTCGACGCCGAGCACACCGCCCGGCTTGAGGCTGTTGTAGATGTTGGCGAGATTCACGTCGACGCGACCCTGGTTCGTCCAGCCATGGAACACGCGCGCAGCCAGCACGAAGTCGAACTTGTTAGCCGGCAGCGGCGCCGCGTTGGGACCCCAGTTCACGAGATTCACCTTGCCGTAGGTGGCGGTGTCCGCGAACCTGGCTTCGAAATCCGCGCGCGCCTTGCGCGCGTTCTCGGACATGCCCGGGTCCGCCGTGTCGGACGCCGTGGCGTAGAACTCTCCCTTGTTCGCCTTGGCGTAGGGCGCAAGTATTTCCGTCCACCAGCCGCCGCCGGGCTGCAATTCCAGGATCGTCATCTTCGGCTTGAGCCCCCAGAACGCGAGCGCGTCGGTGGGATGTCTTTCGGCGTCACGCGCCTTGGCTTCCGGCTTGCGCCAGTCGCCGGCAACAGCCTTCTCGATGGCCTGGACATCCTTCTTGTTCGCGGCGGCAATGCCGACAGTGGTTACGGCGGCGAGCGCGGCGAGCGCCACGCCGGCGGCAATTTTCCTGAGCTTCATGGAGGTTCCCTCTCGATTCGGAATTCGGGGCGGGAATCCTACAAGAAAATCGCGCCCTACGGCCTGAACCACGCGTTGCCGATCTGGATGTAGATCGCCGTCGTGCCCGAGCTGAACCCGACGTCCATGCCGGCATGCATTCCGAACTTGCGCGCCAGCTCGTAGCGAAAGCCCACAGCTCCGCTCACGATGTCGCGCGTGGCCGAGTACACCTGGCGCTCGGTACGCGCGCTGCCGTAACCCGCCGCGCCCACCAGGCTCCACCGGCCATGCACCTGCCAGCGCGCTTCGGCTTCCACCGAGGCCATTTCGTCGCCCTGGTAACGCATGGCTTCGACGCCGCGCAGCTTGATGTAGGGGCGCAGGAAAAATGGCGTGCCGTCGGATGCCCATTGGTAATCCGCCCGCAGGCCCAGCGTCCACCGGTCCGCGAGCGGCAGCCAGCCCATCACCACCTGCTGGAAACGCTCGAAGTCCTCGCTGGCGCCCAATTCTTCACGCGACGCCAGGTACACGGACTCCGCAAACATGCCGCTCGTCGGCGTGAACAGGTTGTTGCGGCTGTCGTATTCGAGCACGCCCGCGGGCGCCGAGATCTTCATGTCGATGGAATCCGCCAGCCCGGGAAACTGCGGCTCGTCGCGCAACTGCGGCTCGACCTGGGAATAGATATAGCGCAGGCCGATGGACCACGGCGACTTCGGCTTCACCTTCCATGCGCCCTGCACCAGCGCCAGGCTGAAGTCGAGCGAGTAACTCACCGGCTCGTCGAGCGAATCGCTGGCGTCGCCCAGCCCGTAGAAATCGAGATTGATTTCGCCGGTGCCACCGGCGGCGAGGCTCTGCACGCGATCGTCGAACCAGTGGCTCGAGTCGCCGGCGAATGCGGCCCACGTGCCGTTCTCGGTGGCGATGCCGGCGACGAGCGAGATGTTAGGCCGCGCAAAACCTTCGTCGCCGGCGGCCTTGCGCGGGCGCAGGAACATGCCGGCAAGGCCACCGCCGTAACCCACGGCCGGCTCGGTGATGACCACCGGAACGGGCATGAAATTCCGGGGCGTCGCGAGAAACCGGCTGAGATCGATCTGGCCGTCATCGGGGTCGCGGAATCTTGAACCCGCAGCTGGTTCGGCCGCGGCGCACAACGGGGACCACGCGCAGACAAGTGCGCCCACCACCATCGATGCAGTGAGTTTCATGCACGCATGCTGGTGCACGGGGGAAGCGGGCTCAATAAGCCCATCGACCCACAGACGCGCGGCGCGTGATCGGTTTCGCCGCGGTTTTACGTCTTATGGATCAAGCCACTCGCCGTAACAAGGAGCGTCATGAAAACCGTCCACGACCTTTCCCCCTACAAGAACATCCTGCCGTACGCGAGCGAGATCTTCGGCGTCTACCAGCCGATGCTCGGGTGGCGCTCGAAGCGAATCGAGGGTCGTGTGCTCAAGGGTTTCGCTGCCGACAAGGCGCGGGCCTTCGACTCCCTGTACCGGAAATTCAAGGGGAATTTCGAGCTGGCGGTGGATGACGACAATGCGCTGACGAGCATCCGGCGGCTCGAACCCGCGGCGCTTGCGCCGTCGGCGCAGCGACCCGGCGGCAGCTTCATCATGGAAAGCATCGCGCGCGCGCTGCCGCCGCTCGAGCGTTACAACGATTCGGTCTGGGACCAGGCGATCCAGCCCACGCGACTCCAGGAGACGCTGCAGAACACCGTCATCCCCGAGACGATGAAGTGGCACAAGAGCATGTTGAACCGCGGCCTCGACCAGCGGGCGCCGGCATCGCGGGCCAAACCCGTCAACGACATGGTCGCGGAACAGCTCAACCAGGAGTCGGCGCTCGCCGGCTTCGTCACCTACCTCAAGGCCAACCAGCATTTCGACGCGCTCAAGGATCTCTTCTACAAGCCCGACAGGCACCTCTCGCGCCTGCTCGGATTGCTCAAGTACCGCGATCCGTTCGACTACATGGATCCGTTCAAGGACCTCGATCGCGTGAGCCTGTCGCCGCTCGGCATCGTCCATCTGTTCCGGCAGTACTTCTTCGAGTTCGACACGTTCCTCGGATCGCCGGTCAGCCACGTGTGGCTGAGCCCCGGCTCCTCGGTCGAGCTGATCGAAGTCAGCACGCGCAAGACCATCGTGGAGCGCTCGACGGAAAGCAGCACCGAGATGGTCGTCAAGACCGAGAAGTCGATGACCGAGCAGGATGAGCTCTCCGATGCCGTGAAGGAGGAGAACAAGTCGGACACGAAATTCGGCGTGGACGTCACCGCGAACCAGAGCTGGATCGGCGGCAGCGCCAGCGCCTCGGGAAGCATCGACATCGGCAACACGCAATCGAAGGCGCGCGAGTCCACGCACAAGCGCATGCGCGAGCAGACCGAAAAGTTGTCGACCGAAATCCGCAAGAACTTCAAGACGGTGTTCCGCACGATGACGGAGTCGACCGATACGTCGAGCAAGCGCTACCTGCTCGCCAACACCACCGGCGAGCTCATCAACTACGAGTTGCGCCGCAAGATGCGGCAGGTCGGCGTGCAGGTGCAGGACATCGGCACGTACCTGTGCTGGCAGACTTACGTGGACGACCCCGGTCGCCAGCTCGGCGTCTCCAAGCTCGTGCACCTGGCGAAAGGTCCGGAGATCGGCTCCATTCCGCCGCCCGAGGCCATACCGATGCCGATGCCGGTCACGACCTCGCATCCCATCGACATTCCGTTCGTGCCGAAAACTTCCGACACGATTCCGGAAGACGACATGGACGAGGCGTACAAGGACGGCAAGGAAAAGAACCTCGACGACAACGAAGGCGACCCCGAGAAAATCCAGGCCAACTTCCCGGGCTTCATCGCGATGTGCGATCAGCCCGGCTACGAGTTCGGCGAGAACGGCGTGCTCACGTTCGACTACGGCGGCAATGACATCGAGATCCGGGCCGATGACGTCACCGAGGAATCGCCGGGAAAGATCACGTTCGGCATCCACCTCGAGCACGTCAACTTCCACAACGTTGCGCCGCTGCGCGTCACTGCCAAGGTGACCTGGCAGCCCACCGAGGCAGCCAGGACCGACGTCACCACCAAGAACTCGGCTGCCGTCGAGAAGTTCAACGAACAGACACGCTTCGAATACGAGAAGGCGTTCGTCGAAGCGGCGCGCGATCGCATCAACAAGGCGAGCAACATCGAGCCGCGAAAGTTCGAGGACCTGCGCGAGGAGGAACGCATCGTGGTCTACCGCGCGCTGATCCAGGAAATGCTGACCAAGGATCTGCCGATGCCCGACGATCGCACGCGCCACGTCGTCTCCGAACTGCTGAACTCCATATTCGACGTCGACAAGATGCTGTATTTCGTGGCGCCCGAGTGGTGGCGCCCCCGCCTGCATCAAAGCCACCAGGCGCTCGGCGGCATGCGCGTGCCGTCGGACCTCGAGGCCGGGCCGTCAGCGCAATTGAACTCGTCGACGTTCGCCTCGTCGATGAAGGCTCCCGCGTCGGTTTTCGGCCAGATCAAGTCTGAAAGCCTCAAACATGCGGTGACCTCGGTGGCCGCCGCGCAAGGCTCGAGCCAGGTCGCACCGATGGATACCGTGAGCTGGGGTGGCGCCGCCAACCGCGTCGACAACTACTACATCACCGAGGAGTCCATGCCCGCGAAGTTAGGCAGCTCGCTCGGCTGGCTGCTGCAGCTCGATGGCGACAACCTGCGCAATTCCTTTCTCAACGCGCCGTGGGTGAAGGCGGTAATCCCGGTGCGGCCCGGCAAGGAACGCGCCGCGATGAACTGGCTGCAACGACTGCACGTCGAGGGCACCGACGGGCTCGAAGACCAGTACAGCGCGCCGGCGGCGGAGCTCGCGCAGATCCCGCACTCCGGGCCCTTCGTGACGATCCGCGACGCCATCAATCACCTGTGCGACGTCGTCTCCAAGAAACACGCCGACTCACTGAAAGTGGCGCGTTATCCCACCGACGAGATCAACGACGACAACCGGGTGTCCGCGACGCCGCTCGACAAGGTGTATGAACACGGCTTCTATCCACTGCAGGGCGGCTTCCGCGCCACGCAGGGGTCCGAGGACTTCGAAGTGTTCGACCAGTGGATAGAGGTGCTGCCCACCGACCAGGTGGTGCCGGTGGAAGTCACCTATGACCCGAAGACGGGGCGGCAGCTTTGACTGACTGGTTCCTCAATCCAATCAACCCGGCAGCCGAGGATGCCTGGTGCTTCCAAGTCATTCCGACTGGGGCGATCAACGTCTACGACTCCTACCGGCTCTACTACAAGCGCTTGGCCCTGCTCATCTCGCAGACGGACGGAGGCAGCGATCAGGTCTTTCTCGTTGGATGGCATTTCAATCTGGATACGCCGCTCATGGATAACAAGAGCGCGCTGACCTGGCTGCGGTCTGCCCGAGGCCGCCATGACACCCGGGTGCGCCTGCTTGCATCCGGAAACATGGGAAATGAGCCGCAAGCGGCTATCGCCATGCAAGGCACCGAAGAAAAAGGCGAAGGCAAAATCGACGCGATCATCGACGATCAACTGGACCTGGACAGGCCGCATCACCAGAAGGCGGGCTTCATCAGGACAAAGTCGAACTCGCATCTTTTCGTCGGTGGCATGGACATCACCGGCGCTCGTCTCGACGTGATGCACGACGTGCAGGCGGAAGTCATGGGCTCGGCCGCGGACCTCGGCCGCATCACGCTCGAGGAGCGCTGGGAATCGGCAACCGGGATGAAAAAGGGGAGCCGCTCGACCGTCATCCCGCGTCGCGAAAAACCGCTGCACCACGTCCAGTTCATCCGGACCTATCCGCCTGTCGGGAAGCAGCCACCGGCTTCGACGCGCAATTTCGCCGAGATAGGCGAACACACGTATTACGAGTTGCTCAAGAAGGCGATTGGACGCGCCCGGACTTCGATCTATCTAGAGGAACAGTACCTCTTTCCGATGGGCAGCGTCCCGGTGAAAACCGCAAGAAATCCCACGGATCCAGCGCGACGTTCCGACGTCAGTGAATTTCCTTTGCTTCTCGAAGATGCGCTCGAGCAGGCGATCAATCGCCATGTCCGGCTCATCATCATCGGTCCCAATTTCGACGGCGAAGATATCTTGTCAAAGAGGTTCAAGCCGCTTCGCGCCGAGGTGGTCGACAAGCTGAAGAAGGCAAAGGGCAGCGCAAAGGTCCCACCGGTGCTGCTGAAGCAGCAGCCTGGAAAGCCATTTCTCCATTCCAAGACCTGGATATTTGACGACGAGTTCGTGGTCATCGGGTCAGCAAACCACTGGGAACAATCGCACGTCAGCGTGCGAGTGGCGGCGGAGAGTGAATTCGGCATCGCATTCACCAGCGAGGGGAATGGGAAGGCGCTGGGATTCGAGAAGGCGAGGTTCGGTCGTGCGCTGCGCCTCAAACTGTGGGAACGCCTGCGCCAGGACTTCAATGCTGCATACCGCTTTCCGTACACGGAAGTCGTAGACCTCGACGCGGAAATCGCCGAGCTGAAAAGCAAGGTCGGCGACAAAGAGCCGTTCGCTGACATGCCCTGAGCTGTAGTGGCCCTATAACGGGGCGTTTGTGCCTCCTTCACACTTGCCGGTGAACTTTGATCAGCCTTCATTGTCGGCTGCGATATGTGTTCGCTGCTTCCGGCGGTGGACGGGTCCTTTCGCAACGCGAATCAAGGGAGCCGAGATCATGCGAATGCGTGCAGGGTTGCTGGCTGTCTCGCTGGGACTGGGGTGCGGCGCGCTCGCCGCGGAGTCGACGCAGAAGCCCGCGCCTCGACCTCAAACGTCGAACGAAGTCGAGACACACATTTTCCAGAGTGGAAGTTTGAAGGGGGCCGAGGTGGAGAACGGAGTCACGGAGGGTCGAATCGTCTTTGTGCCTTTCGGCGAACGCTCGAAATCCACAGAGGAGATACGAGCTCGCCTCGCCGACCCGCAGCAGCGCAAAGCCATGCGCGCCGAGCATCGCGCCAGCCTCGAGCAGATGTATCCGGATATCGAAGACGCCTTGAAACTCGACTCGACGACACAGGAGGCGTTGCTGGAGCTCCTCACCGACCAGCAAATGGAATCGCTCGACGCAATGTTCAGCGATCTTCGACCCGAAGCCTTTTTCGGCACGCAGCGTCTGCTCGAGGCGGAGAACAGAAAGCTCGATCAGCTGCGCGCGGTTCTCGGCGACGACGGTCTTGCGCGTTATCAGGATTACACGACCACCGTGCACGAGCGTCGCCAGGTACGGCAAGTCGATGCGCATCTTGGCGTCGCCGACAAACTATCGCCGGAACAGAAGGCCCGCCTCATCCAGCTGTTCCAGGAGAAGGTCAGGATGGACTTTCCGCCGCCTGCTCCAATGCGCATGTCGGAACGCCTGCGCTCGCGTGACCCTCGCTCGCCGACGTTCCAGGAAGAAATGCAACGGGAGTCGCAGCTGTCGACGATCGCGGGCAATGAGCAAGTCCTGCGGCTCAGGGAGACGTCGAATCGCTGGATGGCCGAGCGAGCTTCCGGGTTCCTGAGGCCTGCGCAGATCGCCGCGCTGACGAAGGTGAACGAATCGGACATGGCAAGGCTGCGCAAGTGGATAGAGCAGGCGCGCGCACAAGCGGGCCTCGATCCCGCCATTCCCGCGCGCGGCAGCGATGAGAACACTCCTGGCCGCAAACCTGCCACAGGTGAAGTGACGCTCGACCTCACGGTCCGCGTCAACGGCGGCGAGCCCGTGCACTTCACTCACACCGGAACGAACGGCGAGTCGTTCAAATTCCAGGCCAGCGAAGACTTGTTAGCCGAGGTCGAATGGACGCTGTTCGACGACAAGTGGGTGGACGTGCGCCTGACTTACTCCGAGGAAGGGCCGAATGGGCTTCGCCGGCTGCAGGGCGGCTCGGGTTTCGGAACGATGGTCGGCGTTTCCGGCGGCACGTCGCCTGGCGACAACGCCCCCGGCGCTCGCGGCGGCGGCAGCAGCACTATCGTCATGGGGCGGAAAGCCTATTCTGTCGAGCTCAGCGCCAGCGCGACGGCGCGATAAGCGCCAATTGATTGCCGGTCGCGTGCGTCATTCTCGAAGCGACTCACGCTGCGTGAGAAAACGCGCCGCTGCGAGACCTGTCGCCATTGCCCCCGTGACGAAGCCAACCACGACCGCCGCCGAGAGCCCGGCCAGGACCTCGCCTCGATTGAAATACACCAGCGTTTCGAAAGCGTAGATGCCCGGCACCATCATGATGACCCCCGGCACCGTGAGCACGATGCGCACGCTGGTGACCCATCGCGCCACCAGTGACGCCATGAGCCCCACTGCGAGTGCGCCAAAGAATGTTGCCGGCGGCAGCGCCAGACCCACGTCATGCAGCGCCAGGCGGATCTCGTTGCCCATGCTGGCAATCACGCCGA
Organism: Steroidobacteraceae bacterium; assembly: GCA_035765415.1. Taxonomy (GTDB): domain Bacteria; phylum Pseudomonadota; class Gammaproteobacteria; order Steroidobacterales; family Steroidobacteraceae; genus CADEED01. Next base: position 30,391 of record DASTXR010000057.1, read on the forward strand.
CCAGGAGCACATTGCGCCACGCACCGTTGTAGAGGATCGCAAAGCCACAGGCGCCGGCGAAACTGGCCACCGCCCGCAGCGCCAGCGTTTGCGGCATCGGGAACACGGGCGGCGGCGATCTCTCGATGGCGAATCCGACCACGTAGATCACGAGCGACAGACCGAATGCCGCGGCCAGCAGCAACGTCGTCGCATAGGCCAATCGTGAGAGGGCTGCGCCCGTCTCGTGCTGTAGCAAGTCGAGCATCGCCGCGACCATCGGAAACCCGGGCACGAGGAACAGCACCGACGAGATGAGGCCAGCACTGTTTCGCACGGCGCCAAAGCCCGCATGCACCGCCGCGGACGAAACCAGGCAATAGACGGCCGATGCGATCACGGCGCACATTGCAGTGACGGCGAATTGGTTGAAGCGCAGGCGGAGCAGCAGTGAGCGCAGACCCTGACCAACGCCACCGCCAACCGCACATGCCGCCACTTCAGGCCCGACGCCGCCGTTGAGAGAGGCGAAAGCGCCGCAGGCGACGCCCACAGCCACGGCTGTCTGCACGATGGAATAACGTGGCGGCGCTGTCTCGATCGCCGTCAATTTCATCGCGAACTCGCTTGCACTCACACCCGGCGGGATGGTGCGCGCCAGCGCGTCCAGCGCGGCGATGCGCTCGGTATTGACGGTGGGCGCGCCTACCTCGCGCACCAGCGTCGCCGTCCCGGTGCCGCGCCGCCCGGTGGCGATGATGCTTCGGAGCCCTAACTTCACCGACAGGTGATCGAGCCCCATGCTGCTTGCGATTGCTCCCATCGACTGGCGCACACGGAAAGCCGCATGGCCGGAACGCAGCATCAGGGCGCCGAAGCGCAGCACTTCTTCCAACGTCGCCTTGGGCATGGTGGCGGGAATCTAACCCATATTCGAACCAACTACTCCGCACGTCCTGCAGCGCGAGGGCTGGGCCGGCGAGCGGAACACTGGACCCGATTGCGGTCATCCGTAGTTGACCCTGCAGGCTCATTCGGTTCGACTATGCCGCCTTTGTCAGGCCCATTGTCCGGCAAGTGAAGCCACTGAAGCCGGATCGTTTGCTTCCGTGCTCTCGACCTCCCGAGTCTCGTTGAGGACGACTTCATGAACCAAACCCGCAAACTCTGGATTGCGCTCGCAGTCCTGCTGGTCCTCTCTTTCGGAGTGTTGCTAGGCGTCGGCGCCGACATCAGCGAGAACGCGCCACCGGTACCGGCACGAGTCGTCGGCACGAACGGCGACGTCCTGTACACCCGGGCGGACATCCAGAAGGGCCGCCAGGTCTGGCAATCCATCGGTGGCATGCACGTCGGTTCCATCTGGGGTCATGGTTCCTATGTCGCACCGGACTGGAGTGCGGACTGGTTGCATCGGGAAGCGGTCGCTGTGCTCGACATCTGGGCGCGTGACGGATTTCAGGCGGAGAGCCATGCGCAGCTGAGCGAGGAGAATCGCGCAGCGTTGCAAGGGCGACTGGAAACGCAGTTGCGCAAGAACACCTACGATGCCGCGAGCGACACGGTGACGCTCGAACCCGCGCGCGTGGCCGCAATCTCCGCCGTCGCCGGGCACTACGAAAAACTGTTCGGCGACAGCGCGGATATGAAGGAGCTGCGCAACGCGTACGCGATGAAAGAGAACACGGTGGCGGACCCTGCCCTTCGGCGCGCGCTCCCCGCCTTCTTCTGGTGGAGCGCGTGGGCTGCGATGACCGAGCGCCCCGGCACAAACGTCACCTACACGAACAACTGGCCGAGCGAGCCGCTGATCGGCAACCGGCCCACAGCCCCCACCTTCATCTGGTCCGCGTTCAGCGTGCTGTTCCTGATCGCCGGCATTGGCCTGCTGGGCTGGCACCATGCCGTGACGCACGGACGCGAACAGGAAGCGCCCAAACTACCGTCGACCGATCCGCTGGCGCTGGTTCGCGTCACGCCGTCGATGAAGGCGACGGCCAAGTACTTCTGGATCGTCCTGGCCCTGTTTCTCGTGCAAATCCTGCTCGGCGCCATCACGGCGCACTACGCCGTGGAAGGCCAGGAGTTCTACGGCGTGCAGATCTCCGAAGTGCTGCCGTATTCGCTGACTCGCACCTGGCATACGGAGCTCGCGGTATTGTGGATCGCGACCGCGTGGCTAGCTACAGGCCTGTACGTCGGGCCGGCCATCTCCGGGCACGAGCCGCCGTTTCAGCGCCTGGGAGTCAACTTCCTGTTCATCAGCCTGCTCATCATCGTCGTCGGCGCATTCACCGGGCAGTGGCTGGCCGTCATGCAGAAACTGGGGCTGGATAACAACTTCTGGTTCGGGCACCAGGGCTGGGAATACGCCGATCTCGGGCGTTTCTGGCAGTGGTATCTGTTCATCGGCCTCATGCTCTGGCTGGTCCTCGTGGGCCGCGCGCTCTGGCCGGCAATCATCAAGGGCGGTGAGGGCAAATCGATCGTCGGCCTTCTGTTCCTGTCGACCTGCGCCATTGGTCTCTTCTATGGCGCCGGACTCCTGTGGAGCGAGCACACGTCGTTGTCGATGGTCGAGTACTGGCGCTGGTGGCTCGTGCACCTGTGGGTGGAAGGCTTCTTCGAGGTCTTCGCCACTGCGGTCATCGCATTCCTGTTTACAAGACTGGGCCTCTTGAAGGAGCACACGGCGGCGGTCGCAGTTCTGTTCGCCACGATCGTTTTCATGGCAGGCGGCGTGCTCGGCACACTCCATCATCTCTATTTCGCAGGTACGCCGGCGCCGGTGCAGGCGCTCGGTGCAAGTTTCTCGGCGCTCGAGGTCGTGCCGCTCGCCTACATCGGGTTCGAGGCTTATCACACCTACAAGCTCGGGCAGGCAACGCCGTGGATGACGCGTTATCGCTGGCCCATCAAATTCTTTGTCGCGGTGGCGTTCTGGAACCTGGTCGGCGCCGGGCTGTTCGGATTCCTCATCAATCCACCGCTGTCGCTCTATTTCATGCAGGGGCTGAACCTGACCCCGCTGCATGGACACCTGGCGCTGTTCGGTGTCTACGGCATGCTGGGCATCGGCCTGGTGCTGTTCTGCCTGCGGGGTCTCAAGCCCGGCATTCTCTGGAATGAAAAGCTTCTGAGCTCCGCGTTCTGGTGCTTCAACATCGGGCTCGCTCTCATGGGCTTGCTGACACTCTTGCCGATCGGCACCTTGCAACTGCTCGCGGCCATCAACGAGGGTTACTGGTTCGCGCGCTCGGCCGAGTTCATGCATCAACCCCTCATCGAGCTGCTCGTGTGGCTGCGCATGCCTGGAGATGTGGTCTTCAGCGCGGGCGCGGTGCTGATCACCTGGTTCGTGATCGGGTTGTGGGTTACGCCGAAACGCGAGGAGTCGATGCAGGCAGGCGCCAAGCCTGCGGGCGGGTAATTCCGGCGCGATGTAGAAAAACTTCTTCCCCGCCCATTCCGAATCGATGCGGGTATCAACGCGCGCGGATCCTGTGCCAGGGTCGTCCGCCGAACCCAAGTCGTCCCATTGCCGCTCAAGCAGTTAGATGCTGAGTGTGAATCGCGTGTGAACTTGCAATCGCGCACGGATGCCCTGGACTTCACATCGCGACAAGCGAGAAAGCCGAGCAAATAACACGACGAGCGTTTGGTTTTTGCGACAACGACAGTGCAGCGCCCCGCAGCGGATACACTTCGGACGGGACACAGAGGAAAACAAGACATGCGCGGACTGATCCTGCTTTTGACGCTCGTTTGCGGCTCGGCTGTTGCGGGGCCGACCATCACTGCTCCACCAACCGCCAACGCGGGGTCGCGGGTAGAGATTACCGTCACCGGCGCAACCAGCGGGCCACACGACTATCTCACCGTGGCGCCCAAGGGAAGCCAGCAAGGTTTCTACGATCGAACGGAATCTGCGCCGGGGCCGGGCAAGTACCAGGTCAGGGTGGGCCCCAAGGCGGGTGATTTCGAGATCTGGCTGGTGCAGAGGGAGGGACGAGTGACTGTCGCGCGTCTCCCGCTGAAGGTTCTGCCAGTCAGCGCCACTGTCGCCGGGCCGACGCAAGCTCCAGCGGGCGCGGAGATCGAGGTCAAGTGGACCGGGCCGAAATACGAGCGCGACTACATTGCCGTGGGGAAGATCAATCCCCAGGAAGGAATTGCGGTCGCCTACAAGTCGGTCAGTTATGGAAATCCGGTCAAGATGCTGGCGCCACTCGAGCCTGGCAACTACGTAATTCGCTATCTCCTCGGCGACGGCAATGAGCCAATCGCGGGCGCAGAGCAGCCCATCACGGTGACCGCCGTCAGCGCCACGGTTACAGCGCCTGCCACGGTCGCGGCGGGTGTACCCATGTCCGTACAGTGGACAGGGCCTAACAATCCGGGCGACTTCCTGACCATCGTCAAGGCTGGCGCACCCGAACGGACCTGGGGCCGCGATGCGAAGACGGCCAATGGCAATCCCAGCAAGTTCACCTCGCCTGATACGCCCGGCGAATGGGAAGTACGTTATCTCGCCGGCGGCAACACGCTGGCGCGTGCCAGATTCACGGTAGGTGGAATCAGCGGCTCGATCAGTGCCCCGGCGCAGGTAGCAGCCGGCGAAACTTTCAAGGTGAGCTGGAAAGGACCCGACAGCCCGCGCAACTTCATCAACGTTGTGGACAAGGGCAAGGGCGACGGCAACTACACAGGCGGGTTTGCCTGGACCGATTCGAGGCACAATCCAGCGACATTGGTTGCGCCGCTGACGCCCGGCGATTACGAGTTGATCTACTCGACGTCCGACAGATACCAACTGGCACGCGCTGCGCTCAAGGTGGTCGCGAGCAAGCAGGAACCGGGCAAGATCTCCGTCACGCAGGCGCCGGAAACGAAGTCCCGTGGTGCGGTCGAACTGATCCTCGATGCCTCCGGCAGCATGCTGCAGAAGTTGGGCCCGACGCGGCGTATCGACATCGCGAAGCAGACACTTACGAAGCTCACTTCCTCCACGATTCCCGCCGGCACGCCATTCGCGCTGCGCGTGTTCGGACGCGAAGTGAATTCCTGCCAGACCGATCTCGACGTGCCGGTGAGTCCGCTGAATCCCACGGCTGTCGGTCAGCGCATCGCCGCGTTGACCGCAAAGAACGGCGCGAAGACACCTATTGGCGCTTCGCTGGCCAAAGTGGCGGAGGACTTGAAAGGCATCCAGGGTGAGAGGCTGGTTGTTCTGATCACGGACGGCGAGGAAACCTGCGACGGTGATCCCGCTACGGAGATCGAGAAACTGCGCAAGGCCGGCATTGGCACGCGCGTCAGCATCGTCGGCTTCGCGCTCGATGACGAGAATCTCGCGGCGACGTTCCGGCGTTGGTCAGATCTCGGCGGCGGTGCGTTCTTTGATGCGAAAGACGCAGCGGGACTCGAGAAGTCGTTGAACGCAGCGCTGCGGCCACGCTTCGAAGTGGTCAACGCGCAGGGCCAGGTGATTGCGTCAGGCGTCGTCGGTGGGGACGCGGTGGATGTACCCGCGGGCAATCACACGGTTCGTATGAAGGATCGTGCGAATTCGGGCAAACCAGTAACCATTAGTCCGAAGCAGACGGCGACTACCACACTGTGAGCAACCGGCTGGGGGGTTGCGGGCTTGCACCGCGAATATTGGCGATCGGCCGGAAAATGTGATGGAGCGGGTGATGGGAATCGAACCCACGTTAGTAGCTTGGGAAGCTACAGTTCTACCATTGAACTACACCCGCGCCGCCCGTCAGTGAAACGGGGAAGCGAGAATAGCCGAGCCCGCTTTCCGATCACAACCGCGATTGAGCATGCAACCGTCGAACCTGTTGATAGTCATGGCCCTGCCGCAGGAATCGCGCGGCCTGCTCGAGCAGGCCGGTGCGAACCTGTTGTACACGGGCGTGGGCAAGGTGAATGCCGCAGCGGCCCTCGCCCGCCGGTTGGCGGAGATGCGTTGCACCGGCGCGACCCAGCCGCTGGTGCTGAACCTGGGCACCGCCGGCAGCCGGACGATTCCGGCCCACACGCTGGTGGCCTGCAATCGATTCGCGCAGCGGGATATGGACGTGAGTGGCCTCGGGTTCGCGCCGGGTGTCACGCCGTTCGATGCAACCCCACCTGTTCTCGAGTTTCCAGCCGTGGTTACGCATCTGCCGCAGGTTCTCTGCTCCACGGCGGATTCGTTTGCCACACACCTGCACGAAGTCGCCGGTGACGTAGTCGACATGGAGGCGTACGCGCTGGCGCGCGTGTGCGTGGCGGAAAACGCGCGCTTCGGCTGCGTGAAGTACATCAGCGACGGCGCCGACAGCGATTCCGCCACACACTGGGAGGCGGCGCTGGATAATGCGGCCCGCGCTTTTGTCGAAGTCTATGAACGAATTACGTAATCGCCCTATCCGCAGCTTTGTCATGCGCACCGGCCGCATGACGGTCGGGCAGACGCGTGCGCTCGAAGAGCTCTGGCCGAAATACGGCGTGGAATTTTCGCCGCAGGTGCTGGCGCTGGACGAAGTTTTCGGGCGCGCCGCGCCGCGCACGCTGGAGATCGGATTCGGTAATGGCGAACATCTGGCGGCGCTCGCGACGGCGCATCCGGAGCGCGATTATTTCGGCATCGAAGTTCATCGCCCAGGTGTCGGCCACCTGTTGCTGCTGGCGGAAACCAACCACCTTACCAACGTGCGCGCCAGCTCGCATGACGCGGTCGAGGTGCTGCGCGAGCAGATCCCGCCTGCGTCGCTCGACGAAGTGCTGGTGCTGTTCCCCGATCCCTGGCACAAGAAGCGGCATCACAAGCGCCGGCTGATCCAGCCGCCGTTCGTGGAGCTGATCGCCTCGCGACTGCGTCCGGGCGGCGTGCTGCGACTAGCTACCGACTGGGAAGAATATGCGCTGCAGATGCTGGAGGTGCTGGGAGCCGCCAGTTCTATGTTCACCAACCTCTCGCCCTCCAGCGACTGGATGCCGCGGCCGGAAGAACGTGCGCCCACGCGCTTCGAGAAGCGCGGCGAGCGTCTCGGGCATGGAGTGTGGGACCTCGCGTTCCGCAGGGGGCAGCCCCCATTTCCTAGCAAAAAGGGTCAGCCCTCCGAGGACTGACCCTTTTTGCTAGGAAACGGGGGCTGCCCCCCTCTTACGGGCGGAGAAGGATCTTGCGCTCCTCGATCAGGCCGGTGTCGCCCGTCACGCGCAGCGTGTATGCGCCGGCCGGCATATCAGCGGTGCTCAGCGTGTGTGACGCGCCGTTGAACGCGCCTTCCGCCCACACGAGGCCGTTGCGGTCGGTGATGCTCACGCGCTTCTCGCCTTTCATCGCCGCGGACAGCGTGACGCTGAGCTCTCGCGCGAGAGTGTTGATCGATAGCTGCATCCCGGCAGGTGTATTGGCCGCCAGCGTGCTGGACCCCGTCGCGGCGCTCGTGGCGACGCCCGACGCCGTGAGCGCGGTCGATGAGCTCACGAACTCGAACGTCCACTGCTGGTTGTTGCTCGGGTTGTCGAACCACATCTGCATGGCCGCGCCATCCGCGGTCTGGCCGCCCGTGTCGATCGCCTTGCCATTCGCGCGGTTGATCACCTTGTAGAAGGTGCCGACGGGCACCACGGTCCACTGCTGGTTCGGGCTGCTGCCATTGGCCCACTGCCCGACGATGGAACCGTCGGCCGTGCGGCCGATGCTGTCGAGGTACTTGCCGCCCGTGACGGCGCGAAGCCTGGAGAAGCCGCCCGCGGTAGTTAGCACCCAGCGCTGGTTCAGGCTCGCGCTCGACGCCCATTGCGCGACGTTGGCTCCGTCGGCGGTGGCGCCGAGATTGTCGAGGTACTTGCCGCTGGCTCTATTGCGCAGCTTGTACGTGCCGTTCGCCGGCGGTTGTCCGGTCGGCGGTGTCGTCACCCCGCCCGCGACCGGCCAGCCGTTGCTGAACGTCATCGTGGTGACGCGCAGCTTGGGCGCACCATTGTCGTTGCCGTCGTAGAAGTGATACGTGAGCCGGCCTTCGCCGTAGCCGACGTGACCCGGGCCGATGAAGCGGCCGTCGCGGTTCGGCAGGAACACGCTGCCGGCACCGCTGCCACCGGTGAGCACGCTGACGCCGTTCTTGTCGAGGTACGGCCCCGTGACGCTGGTCGAACGCGCGACCATCGCGGTGTACCCGCTGTTCACGCCCTGGCAGCACAGGCCGCGCTGGAAGAACAGGTAGTAGAGGCTGCCGTCCTTGTGCAGGTACGGCGCTTCGACCTGGCCGGGCACGAGATCCCAGCGCGAGGAATTCAGCGGTTTACCCGTGGACGTATTCAACTGCAGCAGGTCGATGCCCGTCTGCCAGTTTCCCCACGTGAGCCACTGGTTGCTGCCATCGACGAGCGGCGCCGGATCGATGGCGTTGTTGCCAGCGACCACGAGTCCCTGGTCCGTCCACGGCCCGGCCAGGTTGTTAGCCGTGGCGAGGCCGATGGCGGCCGGCGCACCCTGGCCCGCGCAGGAGTAGTAGAGGCGGTACTGGCTGCCCACCTTGATGACATCCGGCGCCCAGAAAAAGCCGCCGAAGCCCGTGACGTAATTGTTGATCCAGCTCGGCCAGGTGCCGACTGGAAAAACCGGCGCTTCCGCGCGCCAGCCGCTGAAATCGGCGTTGGGCGATGACATCGCGAACACGCCATCGCCGGTGGTGAAGATCCAGTAGCGGCCGTCGTTGTTGCGGATCATTCGCGACGGATCGTGGCTCGGCGCCACCTGTGCATTCGCGGTGTGGACCAGCGCGAACAACGTCGCGATGGCGAGACATGTCCCTATGAGACTCTTGCGCATGACGTACTCCCTGTAGCGTCTTTATTTGTCGCGCGCGAGTCTACGCCGCGAATTTGCGCGACACATCCAACATACCCAAAGTCATAACAATCGCTGTCGATTGCGATATGGCACTAACTAGCCGCCAGCGCCGCGGGTAACGGTAGAAGTTCACCTGTACGAGGCTGCGAAAATTCTGAGTGCGCGCGGGAGGATCGGCACGGCGCAACCATTTCCACTTCACTTCCGGAGTGTGCTCGCAGGTCGCCAGTTCACGGCGAACGCGCTTCTCCAGGCGGCGCGCCGCCCAGTTGCCGAGTCCGTGGGCCGCCGGGGACTCGTCGCCGCCGTTCGCCGCCGGCTGATCGAGCGCCGTGCGAAATGCTGTCACTGCTTCGCCGAACGCGTACGACAGTCGCGCGGTGTTGCGCGCCATGATGTCCCGCGCATCGTCCGCTCCCTTCCTGACCTTGCCGCGAACCCGCTCGTGCGTCTCGGGGTCAGTGTGTTTTTACGCGAAGACACCTATGGCCGCGGTGAGTGCCTGGGCGATCAGCACACGTCCCGTCGTCGAATTCACGAAATCCATGATCGGGCCCTTGCGGACCGACTTCGGAATCTTGACGCCGACCACCTGCCCCGCGTGGGGTCCTGATGTCAGCGGACGAAGAAGATGTCGTAGTCCATTTCGGCGGCTGCTTTCAGAGCCCGGCAAAACTGGCGCGTAGGCCGTCGACGACAAACTGGACCGCCAGCGCTCCCAGCACCACGCCGAACAGGCGGTTCGCCACGTTCGTACCGGTAACACCGATGACGCGCATCAAAGGTCCGGACACCCACATGGCGAACAGGCACAGCGCGAGCACCGCCAGGGCGCAGGCGAACATCACCAGGAACTGGACCGGATGTTCGGTCACGGGAATGGGTCCAAACCAGAGCAGGAGCGTGGTCAGCGCACCAGGACCAGCCATGAAGGGGAATGCAAGAGGGAAAACCGAAATGTCCGCACGCTTTTTGCTCTCGACTTTCTCGTCGTCCGAGGTACGCGTCCCGGATTCACGCGCGAACACCATCTCGAGTGCGATCAGGAACAGCAACAAGCCGCCAAAAATCCTGAACGAGTCGATGGCTATGCCCATCGACGCCAGGAATCCGGCACCAACTACCGCGAATAGCAGGAGTATTCCGCTTGCGACTAGCACGGACTTCAGGGCCATCTTGTGTTTGTAAGAGTCGCTCGCACCTTCGGTGAGCCCCGAGAACACCGGGATCAGCGAGATCGGCTCGACCACTACGAAGAACACGATGAAAAACTTGATGGCCTGTTCGAGCATGATGCTTTGCGCAAGAAATTCGTTCTTGTAAGTGTCAACTTTCGGGAGCAACATGAAGTTGAATCACGGAAGGCACAGGCAGCATAGCAGCATCACGATTCGGAGGGATTCGATGAAACCCACCATCGGTAACTGGTACCGCATTCAAGGAAGCGATTCGTTCGAAGTCGTCGCCCTCGACGAGGACGACGGAACGATCGAGCTGCAGTACTTCGATGGCACGGTGGAAGAAATGGATCTCGAAGACTGGCAGGCCGCGCACGAAGGTGGCGCCCTCGAAGAAATCGAACCCCCCGAAGACTGGACCGGCTCCGTGGATGTCGACCCCGAGGAAGACGATGCGCGCGGCACCGTGGGATACGACAAGGAAGACGACCGTCGCCAGAGCGCCGGCAAACTCGAGGGCCTCGATCTCTTCGAGTAAATCTCTTACGAGTCTCTCTAACTCTAGATCTAACTAGAGCGGCGCATTCGCCAGCCGCTCCACGTCGACTCCCTCCGCCAGCAGCACGAATCCGTTCAGCACCTCGACCGGCACCGGCGTCAGCGACTGCCCCGGGCACGGACCGGCGATGCACAACCCGTTGTCGCGCGCGAACAGCGCGCCGTGTGAAGCGCACAGGATGAGATTGCGATCCGGCGTCAGGAACCTGTGAGGCCGGAAGTTGAGCGGATGCCCGGCGTGCGGGCAGTAATTCACGTAGGCGGCGATGCCGTCCGCGGTCTTGACGATGAATCCGCGCAGCGGCCAGTCTCCCTCGCCCACCGCGAACCCCCTGCTGCCCGTCTCTTCGAGCTCAGGCAACGAGCAGAGCACACGCGCGAGATCAATTTCTCGCGGCGCTGATGTCACGGCGAGACAGCCACATGAGCAGCAGGAGCCCGGGGAAACTCAGCAACGCGGTATAGAGGAAGAAGTCGCCGTAGCCGAGCGCATCGACCATGAACCCCGACGTTCCCATGAGCAGTTTTCCCGGCAGCGAATACAACGACGACAACACCGCGTACTGCGTCGCCGTGTATTTCGCGCTGGTGAGACTCGACATGAAGGCGATGAGCGCGGTGCCGTGCACGCCGAGCGCGAGATTGTCGAAGCTCACGATGGTGGCCAGCCCCAGGTCGGTCGCCGGGCCGCGCATCGTGATCTGTTCGACCCAGAAACCGAAGAACCCGCTGCATGCGCACTCGAGCGGCGCATGGCACGCATAGGCGCCGTAGGTCGCGTACAGAACATTCGAGACGATCACCAGCACGCTGCCTAACAACAGGCCCTTGATGCGACCCACCTTTGCGACGATGACGCCACCGAGCACCGCACCCACGAGCGTCGAAGGCCAGCCGAAGAATTTCGCGACCACGCCAACCTCCGTGACCGAAAAACCCATGTCGATGTAGAACGGGTTGGTCATCGTTCCCATCACGTAGTCGGTCAGCCGGTACGTGCTGATGAACGCGAAGATCAACAGGCCGAGCCCGAGCCCGTATCGGCCGAAGAAATCCATGACCGGCCCAGCCACCGCGCCGATGAACCACGCGCCGGCGGCCCGCAACCAGCCTGGCCAGTGCGAGCGCGAGGCGAGCCAGCCCACCACGCGCGCCTCGCGTTGCAGGACCGTCTCGGCGATGGCGCGCACGGGTTCGTGCACCAGCAACGTGGTGACCACGCCGATCGACATCAGCGCCGCCATGGTCAGGTAGCTCGTGCGGAACCCGGATTCGCCGGCGATGATCAGCGCGCCCGCCGATGCCACCATGAGCGCTGTCCGATAACCGATCTGGTACGCGGCGGCCATCGCGCCCTGCTTGTCCGCGGACGCCGATTCGATGCGCCACGCGTCGATGGCGATGTCCTGCGTGGCGGCGAAGAACGCGACGCCGAGCGCGAACATCGCCACTCGCAGCACACTCTCGCCCGGATCGCTGAGCGCGAGATTCGCGAGGCAGATGCCGACACCGATCTGCGCGAGCAGCATCCAGGAACGCCGCCTGCCTAACAATCTGTCGAGCATGGGCAGCGCGAACCGGTCGACGATGGGCGCCCACATCCACTTGAAGGAGTACATGAGCCCCACCCAGGCGAGCATGCCGATGGTGGCGCGCTGGATGTGTTCGGTACGCAGCCAGGCCGACAGCGTCGAGAACACCAGGTAGAAAGGCAGGCCCGCCGAGAAACCGAGGAACAACATCGAAAGGACCGGGCGTTCGCCGTAAACGAGCAGCGCCTGTCCCCAGCTGCGGCGCGCGGGGGTTTCAGTGGCCATGTGAGAGCGGGTTATGCCTGCTGTTCGGCGGTATCATGCGCACCGCCGCATCATACGGAAGACGCTGACCGTGCAGGAATATCAAAGAACCTTCGTCGAGCTCGCCATGTCGCGCACTGCGCTGCGCTTCGGCTCGTTCAAGCTCAAGTCCGGGCGGGAGAGCCCGTACTTCTTCAACGCCGGCCTGTTCAATGACGGTGAAGCCATCGCGGTCCTCGGTCAGTGCTACGCCGCGGCGCTCGCGCGTTCGCAACTCGGTTTCGACATGTTGTTCGGGCCGGCCTACAAGGGCATCCCGCTCGCCACCACCACCGCGGTCGCGCTCGCCGAGCATCACCATCGCAGCGTGCCCTGGGCGTTCAATCGCAAGGAAGCCAAGGAGCACGGCGAAGGCGGCAATATCGTGGGCGCGCCGCTGCGCGGCCGCGTGGTCATCGTCGATGACGTCATCACCGCCGGTACCGCCATCCGCGAATCGGTGGAAATCATTCGTGCCGCGGGCGCCACACCGGTCGGCGTCGCGCTGGCGCTGGATCGCCAGGAGCGGGGCCAGGGCGCCCAGTCGGCCGTGCAGGAGGTGTCGGCGCAGTTCGGGCTGCAGTGCGTCAGCATCGTGACCCTGGCGGATCTCATCGAAACCTTTGCCCAGGGCCCTGGTGATGCAGTTCTCATTTCTCGTGAACAGATCGGCGCATTACGGGCTTATCAGCGGGAATGGGGTGTCGGCTCAGTATCCCCGGGCGCGAATGCTGTAGCAGAATAGCTCGCATGCGCAAAGCCACCTTCCTCCTGGCGACAGTGCTCTCGGGCCTGATGGCGGTTTCCGCCGTGGCCGCCGAAAAGAAAACCAGGAGCTCGAAATCGAAAGCGTCGGCCGAAGGCACCACCTACAAGTGGGTCGACGAGAACGGCGTAACGCACTACGGCGACCATGTCCCGTCGGAATACTCGCAGCGTGAACAGACGGTCCTGAATCCCCAGGGTCTCGAGGTTCAGAAGCGCCAGGCGGAGATGACGCCGAAAGAAGCCGCGGAGTACGCCGCGAAGCAGAAGGAAGAATCGCGGCGCAAGCAGCACGACATGTTCCTGATCTCCACTTACCCGTCGGTGAAGGAAATCGAAAACGTACGCGACGTGCGGCTCGACCAGATCAACGGCCAGATCGTCGCCGCCGAGGCGTACATCTCGAGCCTCAGCACCCGCGTCGAGGGACTGAAAACCCGCGCGCTCGGCTACGCGCCGTACAACACCAAGCCCAACGCCCGCCGCATGCCCGACGATCTCGCCGAGGAAATGGTCCGCGCCATGAGCGAGCTGCGCACGCAGAATTCAGCGCTCACCGCGAAGAAGACCGAGCATCAGAGTGTGGTGGCGCAGTTCGACGCCGACATCAAGCGGTTCAAGGAACTGCGGACGTCCGCCGCTGCGCGCGTCAACCAGGCGAATACGCCGAAGCAGTAGTTTCAGCGCGTTCCGGTATGGCCGAAGCCGCCGGCGCCGCGCGATGACGCGGCAAAATCTTCCACGACTTCAAGCCGCACCTGCACCACGGGCACGATGATCATCTGCGCGATGCGTTCGCCCGGCTGCACGACGAACTCCGTGGCCGAGCGATTCCAGCACGACACCATCAGTTGCCCCTGGTAGTCGGAATCGATCAGGCCGACGAGATTGCCCAGGACGACGCCGTGTTTGTGGCCGAGACCGGAGCGCGGCAGGATCACCGCGGCGAGCCCCGGATCATCGAGATGAATCGCGAGCCCCGTGGGGATCAGCTCCGCCTTGCCGGCGGCCAGCGCCAGCGGCGCATCGAGGCAGGCGCGCAGGTCGAGGCCGGCGGAACCGGACGTGGCATAGGCCGGCAGCGGAAAGTCCTTGCCGATACGCGCATCGAGAATGCGGACCTTGAGCGCGCGGTCCGCGCCACTCACCGTGGCTTGCGGCGAAACCTGCGCGTTCATGCAGACACGCTGGTAAGACGCGGGCTGGCCTTGCGATCCGCATAGATCTCGGCGACGAGCGCGACGAGATCACGCGCCAGCGTGACCTTGGGCGCGTGCGGCAGCTCGCGGCGCCCGTCGCGCCACAACACCAGCAGTGCGTTGTCGTCCTTCTCGAACACCTTGTCGTGTCCGACTTCATTCGCGGCGATCATGTCGAGGTTCTTCTTGAGGAGTTTCTGGCGCGCGTATTGTTCCACGGAATCCGTCTCGGCCGCGAACCCCACGACGAATGGCCGCGCAGCGCCGACGCGCGCCGCCACGGTGGCGAGGATGTCGACGGTGCGCTCCATCTTGAGATCCATCGACTCGGACGTTTTCTTGATCTTGCTTTCCACGGGATTCGCCGGCCGGTAATCGGCGACCGCGGCCGTGGCGACGAAGATGTCGACGCCGTCGATATTCTTCATCACCGCGTTGAGCATGTCGGCCGCGCTTTCCACGTCGATGCGCTTCACGCCGGCGGGCGTGGGCAGCGTCACCGGCCCGCAGACGATGGTGACGTCCGCGCCCGCTTCGCGCGCCGCGGCGGCGAGCGCGAAACCCATCTTCCCCGAACTGCGATTGCTGATGAAACGCACCGGGTCGATGCGCTCGCGCGTCGGACCCGCGGTGAGCAGCACGCGCTTGCCGGCCAGCGGCCCCGTGGGCGCGATGGAATTGGCGACGTTGCCGGCGAGCTCCAGCGGTTCGAGCATTCGCCCCGCGCCGACTTCGCCACACGCCTGGTCGCCCTGGCCGGGCCCCCAGACATGGATGCCGCGCGATTTGAGCGTGGCGACGTTGGCCTGCGTGGCGGCGTTGGCCCACATGAGGCGGTTCATCGCCGGCGCGAGCGCGATCGGCGCCGACGTCGCGAGGCACAAAGTAGTTAGAAGATCGTCCGCCTGGCCCGTGGCCAGCCGCGCGATGAAGTCGGCGGTGGCGGGCGCGATGATCACGAAGTCGGCCCAGCGCGCGAGCTCGATGTGCGACATCGCCTTCTCGGCTTCCGGATCCCACAGGTCGCTGCGCACCTCGCGGCCGGACACGGCCTGGAAGGTCATCGGCGTGACGAATTCGCGTGCGCCCGAGGTGAGCACCACCTGCACCTCCGCGCCTTGTTCACGCAGACGACGGACGAGATCGGGACTCTTGTAAGCCGCGATTCCGCCAGTGACACCGAGAAGGACGCGTTTGCCGTGCATGGGCCGGCATTATCGGCAGGCGTGCCGAAGGTTTGCCAGTCGCTTTGGTTCCGCCAATAGTTCCTGCAGTTATTAGCGATTCACGGCGCATTGCACGCTTAGGGCGATGGCGGACTGCCCGGCAATATCACGCCATGGATCAGCCACTTAGCGGGGCCGGCGACTCCGGCAACATCAGCCACTGGCCGCGCGGCGAGCGGCCGCGGGAACGGCTGCTCACGCGTGGCGCGCAAACCTTGTCCGACGCCGAGCTGCTCGCGGTGGTGCTGGGCACCGGCGTGGGCGGCGCCAACGCATTGGACATAGCGCGACAGCTCCTGCAGCACTTCGGCGGCAGCCTGCGCCGCCTGCTCACCTGCGAAGCCGAGAACCTGCTCGCGCTGCGCGGGCTCGGGCCCGCGCGCTACGCCACGCTCATGGCGGCGCTAGAGCTCGCCCGCCGCCACTACTGCGAGGCGCTGCGCGCAGGTCCCGCCATGAACGCGCCCGCCGCCACGCGGCAGTTCCTCACCGCGCAACTGCGTGACCGCCCTTATGAGGTGTTCTGCTGCCTGCACCTGGACAACCGCCACCGGCTCATCCACTTCGAAGAGGTGTTCCGCGGCACCATCGACGGCGCCAGCGTCCACCCGCGTGAAGTCGTGCGCCAGGCGCTGCAATACAACGCCGCCGCGCTCATCTTTGCGCACAACCATCCATCGGGAGTCGCGGAGGCCAGCCAGGCGGACGAGCTCATCACGCGCCGGCTGCGCGATGCCCTCGCGCTCGTGGACATCCGCGTGCTCGATCACCTGATAGTCGGCGACAACAGCTGCCTGTCGTTCGCGGAAAGGGGGCTTATCTAAGATGTGGAGTTCCGCAGCTCAACGTTGGTTCTCCCGCGCCGATGTGCGGGATCGCAAATAGCCCCTCCGTTGTTGAGCAGGAATGGCATGCAACCTGCGGGTTGCGCGTTGCCTCGCTGTTGCGGTACGCTCATATGCAACCGGGAGGTTGCCTTTCATGAGTTCCCAGGATCGCATCGAGCGCGTTGTCGAATTGAAGGCACCAGTCAGTCGAGTCTGGCGGGCGATAACCGATCATCGACAGTTCGGCGAGTGGTTTCGCGTCAATCTGGATCAGCCGTTCGTTGCAGGTGGACGGTCAACCGGCCACATGACGTATCCCGGTTACGAACACTTGCCGTGGCTAGCTACAGTTGAGCGCCTGGAGCCTGAGCGCTACTTTTCGTTTCGCTGGCGTGATATCGACGACAAGTCCGCGCTCCCGATAGGCGAACAACCCACCATGCTCGTTGAGTTTTTCCTGGAGCCGATCGGAGACGGGACGCGCGTAAGGATTGTGGAGTCAGGCTTCTCATCACTGTCTGAGCCACGGCGAATCGAAGTGATGCGCAGCAACTCACAGGGCTGGGAAATTCAATCAAACAATCTCTCGGTTTATGTCACCGACCCACCGTAGCTCGCCGGCGCGCGATGTTGCGGTGGTCTTCGCAGCGTTGGGCGATCCTGCTCGCTTGATGCTGTTAACGCGGCTGGGGAAAAGCGGATCGTGCTCGATCGGCGAACTAACTACAGGCTTCGAGATTTCACGTCAGGCCGTCAGCAAACACCTGCGAGCGCTGGCGAAAGCCGGGCTTGTCAAAGGACAGAAGGCGGGTCGGGAGAACCGCTACGCATTGCAGAAGAGTGGCTTCGATCTTGCACGCTCTTACCTCGATCGCGCTGCCCAGCAGTGGGATCAGGCGCTCATGCGGCTTGAAGCGCATCTCGCGAATGACAAACGCGGCGAGTAGCGAACTTGCGACGGCATGCCCGCGCAAAGCAGATATTGCGTAACGACCGCCTGGGGTCGAGAGCTGACGATGGGTTCGTATGTAGAGCGTAGCGGCTCAGCGCCTGGCTCTCATAGCCGGCGAAGCCATCCGACGACATCGGACCCGTCGCGTTGATAGACGCGGCGCGTCCCTGCAAATCGAAACTGTCGCGAGCGCGGTCATGTGGAGCAACGCCTCAGAAAACCGGCGCGCTGGGCGGCGCCGGCCACTCAACTCCACGTTCTAGATAAGTCCCCTTTCAGCGAAAAATGGGGTGCTCAACATTTTGCGCGGAGCGGGGGCTGCTGTGATGCCGGGCCCAACAGATACGTAGAACTACTCAGCCGCAGACTCGCGCCCCCGCAGCCATACTCCCCCGGCTGCCGAAGCGCGGAAAACTTCGGCAGGCACATTTCATTCATCGTCGATACGAAGGGGAAACAACATGGCGAAAGGAATTGCGCCGGCGGCAGGTATTGCCGCCCGGTTCGTTGCGGTTGCAACATTGTTAGGGGCCAACGCCGCATCCGCGGCATCACTCGTCGAGATCTCGGGGTTCGGTCAGAACCCGACCAACCTGCGAATGCACGTGTACGCGCCCGACGTACTCGTGTCGCCGCCACCCATCCTGGTAGCGGTTCACTTCTGCACGGGCACCGGGCCTGCGTTCTTCAACGGCACGGAATTCCGGACGCTGGCCGATCGTTACGGATTCATCGTCATTTATCCATCGGCCACGCGCAGCGGGCAGTGCTTCGATGTCTCCTCGCCGCAGGCATTGCGGCGCGGTGGCGGCAGCGACCCGGTGGGCATCATGTCGATGGTCACCTACGTCATTCAAAGCTACGGCGCGAATGCCAGCCGCGTGTACGTCACGGGCGCGTCTTCCGGCGCGATGATGACCAACGTGCTGCTGGGAAACTATCCGGATGTATTCAAGGCGGGCGCCGCGTTCATGGGTGTGCCGCATTCGTGTTTTTCGACCACGGACGGGTCGATGTGGAACAGCCAGTGCGCCAACGGCCAGCGCATCATGACGGCGCAGCAATGGGGCGATCTCGCTCGCGCGGCGTTCCCGGGTTACACCGGCGCGCGCCCGCGCATGCAGTTGTGGCACGGCACGAACGACGCCACGTTGCGTTACCCGAACTTTGGTGAAGAGATCAAGCAATGGACGAACGTGCTGGGGGTTTCGCAGACGCCGTCGTTCACCGACATGCCACAGTCGGGATGGACGCGCACACGTTACGGCGGCACCGGCATCGGCGCGCCTGTCGAAGCGATCAGCCTGAACGGCGCCGGCCACGATCTGCCGCGCGCGGGACAGGCCGCGATGGCCATCCAGTTCTTCGGATTGGACACGAGTGGCCCCGGGCCCGACACCCAGGCGCCCAGCGTGCCCGCAAACCTGAGCTCACCCGCGCAGACCAGTAGTTCGATATCGCTCGCGTGGAGCGCGTCGACCGACAACGTGGGCGTCATCGGCTATCAGGTGCTGCGAGCGCCCGGCGCGAGCGGCGGCACGTTCGCGCAGATCGGAACGGCATCGACCAACTCTTTCGTCGACACGGGGCTGGCGGCCAGCACCACGTTCCGCTACCAGGTGCGCGCCGTCGACGCGGCGGGCAACGCCTCGGCCGTGTCGAGCGCCGTCACCGCCACGACGCAGGCCGGAGGCGGAGATGTCCAGCCGCCGAGCGCGCCTTCGAACCTGACGGCAACGGCAACCACCGCCAGCTCGATATCGCTGGCCTGGACCGCCTCGACCGACAACACCGGCGTTTCTAACTACCAGGTCCTGCGGGCGCCCGGAACCAGCGGTGGCACGTTCACACAGGTGGGAACGTCGACGACCACGTCGTTCGTGAACTCGGGCCTGACCGCGAACACCACGTTCCGCTACCAGGTGCGGGCCGTCGATGCCGCAGGCAATGCTTCGGCGGTTTCGAACACGGTCACCGCCGCAACGCAGACCGGT
Source organism: Steroidobacteraceae bacterium (assembly GCA_035765415.1). Taxonomy (GTDB): domain Bacteria; phylum Pseudomonadota; class Gammaproteobacteria; order Steroidobacterales; family Steroidobacteraceae; genus CADEED01. Next base: position 49,758 of record DASTXR010000057.1, read on the forward strand.
GGAACTCCGGGCGGCGGGTGTACGGTGGCCGCAACCGTGCAGACGCAGTGGCAGACGGGGTACGTCGTCGAACCAGCCCGGGTGACCAACCCGGGAACGGCCACGATCAATGGCTGGACGGTTACCTTTACCCTGCCGGCAGGGCATACCGTGACCGGATCCTGGAATACCGTGCTTACCGTGAGCGGCCAGACCGTCACGGCGCGCAATGCCGGCCACAACGGCACCGTCGCGGCGGGTGGGAATACCGCGTTCGGATTCCAGGTGAGCCGCCCGAACGGCAACACCCAGGTGCCCTCGGGATACGCCTGTACATCGCCGTGATGTGACGGCTGCCAGCCGGCTCGGGTTGCCCACAACCCGACCGGCTGGTATAAAGGCGGCCCTTTCGGCGGCCCTCAACCGGTCGTCAGATAGTTAACCTACTGATTCTTGGGATATTTATGAGCCGCGTCTGCGAAGTCACGGGCAAGAGCGTTGCTGTCGGCAACCGCGTCTCCCACGCCAACAACAAGAAGCGTCGTCGCTTCCTGCCGAATCTGCACACCCAGCGCTTCTGGCTGGAGGGTGAACGTCGCTGGGTCAGCCTGCGAATCTCCACCAACGGCCTGCGCACCATCGAAAAGAACGGCATCGAGTCCGTCATCGCTGGCATGCGCGCCAAAGGCAAGAAGGTCTGAGCCATGCGTGAAAAAGTGAAACTGCTGTCATCCGCCGGCACGGGCCATTTCTACGTGGCCACGAAGAACAAGCGCCTGCACCCGGACAAGATGAACGTGAAGAAGTACGACCCGGTCGTACGCAAGCACGTCGAATACAAGGAATCGAAGATCAAATAACCGCATCGCTCCCGAGCGACCCGGTCACGAAATAAAGGCCCCGGCGGTGCATCCGCCGGGGCCTTTTTCTTGCCTACTCAACACCACAAGCATCGCGTAATACTTGGGGCGGCGGCGGGATGGTGGGAAGCTCTGGGTGAGCTCAACACTGGGTTCTCTTGCAGGAGGGTCCCGCCGCCACCCACAATCGTTCGTACAGTATTAGACGCTCGAGTCCGCCGAAACGTTGCATGCCAAATCGACCAGTCGATCTGAATTTGCGTTGAGCTGACCGCCTCCCACCGTGCCCGAACTACCCGAAGTCGAAACCACCCGCCGAGGCATCGAACCGCACGTGGTGGGTCGGCGCATTACTACACTGCGCGTGCACGAGTTTCGACTGCGATGGCCGGTCGACCTGCAAATGGTGGCGGCCGTTGCAGGCAGCGAGATCCGCCGCGCGGGCCGCCGCGCGAAGTACCTGCTGATCGAAACGGATGCAGGCACCCTGATCCTGCATCTCGGCATGTCGGGCAGCCTGCGCGTGCTGCCGGCGTTGACGCCACGCATCACGCACGACCACGTCGACATCGAGCTCGACTCGGGCCAGACGTTGCGCTTCAACGATCCGCGCCGCTTCGGCAGCCTGTTCTTCACCACCGGCGATCCGTCGAACCATCCGCTGCTCAGGAGTCTCGCGCCGGAACCGCTCGACGACGAGTTCGATGGCGAATACCTCTGGAAGATCACGCGGCGCCGCGCGGTCGCGATCAAGCAGCTCATCATGAACTCGAGACTCGTGGTCGGCGTCGGAAACATCTACGCGAGCGAGGCGCTGTTTCGCGCGCGCGTGCGGCCGCGACGGCAGGCGCGCAAGTTGAGCCGCGCCGAATGCTCGAAGCTGGCGCGCGCGATCAAGGCCACGCTCGCGATGGCGGTGAAAGTGGGCGGAACGACATTGCGCGACTACGTCGGCGCCGACGGCAACCCGGGATATTTTCGCCAGAAGCTGTACGTGTACGAACGCGCGGGCAAGCCGTGCCGGGTCTGCGGCAAGCCCGTGAAACAGTTCACGCAGGGAGCCCGCTCCACCTATTGGTGTGCGAATTGCCAGAAGTGACGACAATCCCCCTGTGATTACCCGCGCATCCATCTGCACTCCGGCGGAGCTCACGGCTTTCAAGCGACGCATCGCCAGGGTCGACCCGATCCTTGCGAACGTCATTCGCGCCGCAGGCAAGCTCACGCACACGACGAGCAGCCAGCACTCGCCTTTTCATGCGCTGGCTCGCGCCATCGCGCATCAGCAACTGAATGGCACCGCGGCAGAAAGCATCTTTGGCCGGTTCGTCGGCCTGTACGCCGCCGACGGTGCGCAGGCGGCGCTGCTCGAAGCGGAGCTGGTGCTCGGCACTCCCGATGAAAAAATGCGCGCGGTAGGTCTCTCGTTCGCCAAGATCGCGAGCATCAAGGATCTCGCGCGCAAGACCCTCGATGGCGTGGTGCCGCCGTCGGAAATACTGCACACGCTGAACGACGAGGAAATCATCGAGCGGCTCACGCAAGTGCGCGGCATTGGTCGCTGGACCGTCGAGATGATGCTCATGTCGCGTCTCGGCCGTCCCGACGTTCTGCCCATCGACGACTTCGGCGTGCGCAATGGCTTTCGCCTCGCCTACGGATTGCGCGGCATGCCGGCGCCGCGAGCGCTCGCCGAGTTCGGTGAGCGGTGGGCGCCCTTCCGGTCAGTGGCCGCGTGGTACTTGTGGCGAGCCGTGGATCTGCACCGATCCGGCAAACTTCCCGCGCCAGCGACCCGCACGCGCATCAAGGTCGTGAAGAAGAAGACGAAGAAAAAGTCCAAGCCGCTGGCCCGAAGGCGTGCAACCCGCCGATAGGCAGCGGAGTCTCAAGCCAGCGTCGTTTCATGCGCTGGGTGGAAAATGGCATTTCGAAGATGGTTGCTCGTTGCGCTTGCGGTCGCCTGCGCAGTCTTGCCGATGGCTGCAGCAGCCGACGATTGTCACGTGGGCCTGTACCGCCTCGATCGCGGTGGTTTCATCGATATTGCGCCGACCGGCCAGTCAACGCTGCGATGGCGGCGCCCTGATGGCACGACGGGCGAGCTCACGCGCGGCGCCAATGGCATCTGGAGCAGCACCCTCGGCTGGACTGGCAAGGATGATGGCCGGCGCGTGTCGTTCCCGGACTGCTCCGCGGCAGGCATTCGCTTCGATGGTGTCGCGGGACGCCGTGTCGCGCTCCAGACGCAAGACGTGAAATTCGAAAGTGGCGGAGCCGCGCTGGCCGGCCGCCTCGTCATGCCCGAAGGAAACGCCAGGGTCCCGCTCGTCGTCCTGGTCCACGGTTCCGAGCAGATCTCGGCGCTCGGTTTCTATTCGCTGCAGCGCTTGTTGCCGTCCGCCGGCATCGGCGTCTTCGTCTACGACAAGCGCGGGGCGGGGGCATCGACCGGCACCTTCACGCACGACTATCACGTACTTGCCGCGGACGCGGCCGAAGCTGTCCGCACCGCGCGCAAACTCGCGGGCAAGCGGGCAACGCGCGTTGGTTTCCAGGGCAGCAGCCAGGGAGGCTGGGTTGCGCCGCTGGCGGCCACGATGACTCCAGTCGACTTCGTCGTCGTGGGTTATGGGCTCGCAGTCTCGCCGCTCGAAGAGGACGAGGAAGCCGTGACGCTCGACATGACCCGGCATGGATTCGGCGAACCCGAAATCCGCAAGGCGCTGGAAATAGCGCACGCGGCGCAGGCCATCGTGCTCAACGGTTTTCAGTCAGGGTATGAGGAACTGGATGCAGTCCGCACGCGTTATGCCGGCGAGCCGTGGGCGAAGTTCGTGCGCGGCAACGTCACGCAGGTGCTGCTCTCGCAACCGCGCAAGGTCATGCGCGAGCAGGGCCCGGTGTTGTTCGCCGGCATATTGCCCCACTACGACCCGATGCCCGTGCTACGCCAGCTCGGCACTCCGCAATTGTGGATCCTGGCGGCGGACGACATCGACGCGCCCATCGCGGAGACCTTGCGCCGGCTGACCGCGCTGGCGAAAGAAGGCCGGCCGATCACCACGGTGGTCTATCCGCGCACCGAACACGGCATGTTCGAATTCCAGCTGGATGCGGCAGGCGAACGCCAGTCGACGCGCCAGCCTGAGACCTACCTGCCGTTGATGTCGGACTTCATCCGGCGCGGCGCGATCCGCGCCCGCTACGGCGACAGCACTATCTACCGCTGATACTAGTAGACCATGCCCTCGCCGATGCCGCGTGGATCGGATGCGGCTTCGACCTTGCCGGTCTTGTAGTCCCACGTGACCACCTGGGTATTACCCCACTTGCGCGAACCTTCCTTCAACACGTGGCCACGCGATTCGAGCTGCGCACGCTCGTCGGCGCTGAGCGCTCCGGGCTCGAACTCGAGGACGTCGGGCGAGAACTGGTGATGGAAACGCGGCGCGCTCACGATTTCCTGCGCGTTCCTGCCTTCGAGGAAGCCGAGCGTGCCCAGGATGACCATGCCCGGAATGCGGCTGCCACCGGGTGACCCGATGATCATGAGCCCCCGGGACCCTTCGACGAACGTGGGCGTCGAGGACGACAACGGCCGCTTCCCGGGCGCGATGGCATTGGCTTCCGCGCCGATGAGCTGGAAGCCGTTCGGAACACCCGCCTTCGCCGAGAAATCGTCCATCTGGTTGTTCAGCAGGATCCCGGTGCCCGGCACCATGAGGCCCGAGCCGAAGAAGAAGTTGAGCGTCAGCGTCGCCGCGACCATGTTGCCGTGCCTGTCGATCACGGAGAAGTGAGTAGTTTGAGTGCCGGCCGGCGCGGTATCGACGCCGGGCAACGAGCTGCTCGCCGTGGCCCTGTCCATGCGGATGGAAGCGCGCTGCCCGTCGGCGTAATAGTCGTTGATCAGCCGGTCCACGGGGACGCTGACGAAATCCGGGTCGCCGAGATAGACGGCGCGATCGCGATGTACGCGTCGCATGGCTTCGACGATCAGGTGGGTGCGCGTCACGTTGTCGACCTTCTCGAGGTCGAAGCCCTCGAGGATGTTCAACGCATCGATGAGTGCGATGCCGCCCGACGCGGGCGGCGAGCCCGACACGATGCGGGCTCCGCGGTAATGGCCGACCACGGGCGGCCGCTCCACGACCTTGTAGTTAGCCAGGTCCGCCTCGGTCCAGTTGCCGCCGAGCTGACGTACGCCGGCGGCGAGTTTCTTCGCGAATGCACCCTTGTAGTAACCGTCGGCGCCCTTGGTGGCCAGCAACTCGAGGGTGTCCGCGAGCTCCGGCTGCCTGACGATGAAGCCGATGGCCGGCACTTCGCCGTTGTCGAGGAATACGCGCGCGGCGTCCTCGGTCTTGAGGAACGCATTTTTCTTGAACGACACCGCGCCGCGCATGCGCTCATAAAGGGGGAACCCTTCGCGCGCGAGCCTGATGGCCGGCGCCATGCTCACCGACAGAGGCAACTTGCCGTATTTCTTCGCCATGTAGGCGAAACCGGCCGGCTCCCCGGGAATGCCCGCGGCCAGCGCCGTGTCGCGCGAGAGGCTGGCGACGGCGTTGCCGTCCTTGTCGAGGAACATGTCGCGCGTGGCAGCGCCCGGGGCCATCTCGCGCAGATCGATCATGGCCTCGTGGCCGTCGCTGGCGCGACGAATCAGGAAAAACCCGCCGCCCCCCAGGCCCGAGCAACAGGATTCCACCACCGCCAGCGCGGAGGCGACCGCGACAGCGGCGTCGAACGCATTGCCGCCCCTGGCGAGAATCTGCTTGCCGGCCTCGCTCGCGAGTGGATAGGCGCTGGCGATCGCCGCATGCCCTGGCCCTTTCGCGGGAATTTTCGCAGCCGGCGTGGCCGCGTGGAGCGGCAGCACCGCGAAGGCAAGGAAGACGGCTATGACGCGCATCGCGCGCGGGCGGGTCGGCTGCATGCGCATCAGACCCGCTTCATCTTCTTCAGTTCGGCGGCGACCAGCGGATGCACGAATTCCTTGACGTCGCCGCCCAGGATGGCGATCTCGCGCACCAGCGTGGAAGAGATGAAGGTGAACTGTTCCTGCGGCGTCAGGAATACCGTTTCGAGCTCGCGGTGCAGGTGGCGGCTCATGTTGGCGAGCTGGAACTCGAATTCGAAATCCGACACCGCGCGAAGTCCGCGCACCACGACCTGCACACCGTGCTCGCGCGCGAAGTCGACCGTGAGTCCCTTGTAGCCCATGACTTCGACGCCCGGGATATCGCCGAGCACCGCGCGCGCGAGCTCCACGCGCTTTTCGAGTGGAAACATGGGCGCCTTGTTAGGGTTGGAGGCGATCGCCACGATGACGCGCTCGAACACGCTCGCGGCACGGCGCACCAGGTCCTGGTGTCCATTGGTGATGGGATCGAAGGTCCCCGGATAGACGGCACTACGTTTCATGCGGCCCTGGTCTCAAACAGAAAATAGATGATACCCGACCTCGCCGGCCTTTCCCGCGCGAAGCTCTTTCCAGCTCGCGGGCAACTCCGGCAACGAATCCCGGGCGCGGCTTTCGAGATAGACGCGAGCGTCGGGCGCGAGTCGACCGACCAGCGCCTTCGCGGCCGCGGCCAGCAGATCCGAATCGTAGGGCGGGTCGAGAAACACGATGTCGAAATGCGGCCCGCTGACCGGCGCCGCGAGCCACGTGAGCGCGCTCGCACACACCACGCGCGCATTCGCCTCCTGCCATTCGCGGGTCACCGCTTCGATGGCGGCGGCTGCGCGTCGATCCTTTTCTATGAAAGTGACTTGCGCGGCGCCGCGCGACAGCGCTTCGAGACCCAGTGCGCCGGAGCCGGCAAACAAGTCGAGAACACGCGCCTGGTCCATGCGTGGTTGCAGCCAGTTGAACAGGGTTTCCCGCACACGATCCGGCGTCGGGCGAATCTCGACGCCCGCGGGAAAACGCAGGCGCCGGCCGCGATGCCGGCCCGCGATGATGCGCAGAATTCGCGAGTGGCCGCTGGCGGTTCGCGCACCAATGCCTGCGTCATCGGCACGCGCCGAGGCGCGACTCTTTCGGGTATTTTTTTCTTTTGCCAAATGTCAGTGCCTGCGCGCCCGCTGCTTGCCACCTTTTGGGGCCCAAGCGTACGCTACGGCCCCAATACGACAAGTTCGGCGCATCGTTCTGCACGGCGAGGGAATGCGACCGGACTGATTCTCCGCAAACAGAATTCCGAGGAGCGAACTCATGAAGAGGCTTATTGCAGCCACTGCCCTGGCTGTCATCGTCACGGCCGGTTGTTCGAGTTCGGTGGACAATCCACCGGATGTGCGCCCGACCGATCCGACGACCGGCAATGGCAATCCCGCGGGTGGCTCCGCCGCTCCTGGACCCGCCCCCACTGCCGCGCTGTACCAGCCCGCGCAGGGCATTTTCCCGTTCCCCAACGATCTCTATTTCTCCGGCACCACCGACGGCACCATCAACATCCAGCCGGCAAACGGGCTCATTCCCAACCAGGTGGGTTTGAATGCGCTCGACGGCTGGTCGACCACCGCGCCGATACGCGTGCGCTTCGGCGGGGCTCTGAATCCTGCGTCTTTCAGCGCCGCGACCGTGCGCGTCTACCAGGTCACCGTCAGCAACACTAACAAGGCCGTCTCAGGCTTCACGCGCCCGCTCACCTATGGCACGGAGTTTTCCGTCAACGTCGCTACCGACACCGGTGTCGGGCCGACGATTCTCGAAATTACCCCGCTGGTCCCGCTGGTCCCGTCGGCGGGTCCCGCGACGCCCACGAGCCCGGTTCCGGATGGCGTCGGGTACCTGGTGCTGCTGACCAATGGCGTGCAGATGGCCGGCGGCGCGACGGCCACTGCCGACGCCGACTACGCCACCATCAAAACCACGCTCGGCGCCACGATCAATCCGGCGAATTGCGCCTCGCTGCCCAACGCGCCGATGCAGGGCGCCTGCGGTTTCACGGCCTCGCATCTGCGGGTCGCGGCGAATCCCCAGCTCGGGGCGCTGGCGCTGAATCCCGCCAACGTCATCGTGTCGTTCCACTTCACCACCGTGGCGACGCGCGACACTTTGCGTGCGCTCGGCCTCACCATCTTCAACCCGGCCGCACCGGCCCCGGCCATCGCGGTCAGCCCGACGGCGGTTCCCCTGAATGGAATCAACCCCGCGCTGCCGGCTTACGCCAGCGCGCGCTTCGGCACCGTCACCGTGCCTTACTACTCCTTCATCCCGGATCCGTTGGCGCCGGGCGGCCTGAGCAATGACTCCCGGGTGCTGCGCACGGCATGGCGTGCCGCCAGTCCGCCTCCATCGCCGCTCGCCGATCCGGCGCAGGAGTTCAACCTCACGCGCTTCAACCCTCTTCCATTATTGCGGCTCAGCAAGCCGATCCCGCTGCTGGTCATCATGCCGAACGGCGCGGCGGGCGCCGCGGGCGTCAAGCCCACCGCTGGCTGGCCCGTGGTCATCTTCGAGCACGGCATCACGCGTGACCGCAGCGACGCCTTCGCGCTCGCGCAGGCGTTTGCGGCGCGAGGCTGGGTCATCGCGTCCGTGGACCTGGCATTACATGGCATCACCTCGACCACCAGCCCGCTCTACCAGGCGACCAATGAGCAGACGTTCAACCTCGACCTGGTCGTGAATGCCAGCGGCGCGTCGGGCCCGGACGGGGTCATCGATCCCACCGGTACACACTTCATCAACCTGACCTATCCGCTGGCGAGCCGCGACAACCTGCGCCAGAGCGTCGTCAATCTGCTGGCGCTGACCCGCGCGCTGCCCGCGCTCGACCTGGACGGCGATACGTTGGGTGACGTCGACCCGGCGCGCATCGCCTTCGTAGGCCAGTCGCTGGGCGCCATCGTGGGCATCGGATTTGGAGCGGCGCTGCCGACTCCGACGACTCTCCCGTTCCCGACCGCCACTCCACTGCGCGTGCCCACCATGGTGTTCTCGGCTCCGGGCGGCGGCGTCGCCGCGCTGCTGCGCGACTCGCCCACGTTTGGTCCGCGCATCAACGCGGGCCTGCAGTCGCAGGGACTGCTGCCCGGCACGTCGCTGTACGCACAGTACTTCCGCGACGTGCAGAACATCGTCGATGCCGGCGATCCGCTCAATTTCGTGACGGTGGCCGCGGCACAGCGGTCTATCTACTTCCAGCAGATGGTGGGTGGCGGCGGCACGACGCCGGCCCTGCCCGACCAGGTGATCCCGAATTCCGCCACGCAGCGGCTGATCACGGCGATCACCAACAATGGCCTGGCGGGCGGACTGCCGTTCCCGCGCGCCGTCCCCGGCACGCCGGTGAGCGGCGACGGTTACGTGAACTTCATCCTCGGCGACCACGGTTCATTGCTGAACCCCGCGGCCAGCGCGCCGGCCACGGGCGAGATGCAGGCCGAGACTGTCGTGTACACGGCGGGCAGCACGGCGCCGGTCATTCCCGCGGGCACCATCGTTCCGGGTGCTCTCACAACGGCACCGGTTCAGCCTTAGACTCCATATCCTTCGACAGGGGCTGAGGAAATGGGGACAGTCCCCATTTCCTGAGCAAATGGGGTCAGGCCTCGTCACACGCTACGCATTCATTCAGCGCAGCGCGTGACGGGGCCTGGCCCCATTTCCTGACCCCCTTCATTTGTGGAGTGGAATTTGGCCGAGGGTAAGCAATCGTTCATCGCGCGCATGCGCGCCAAGATCAATCGGCCAGGCTCGTGGCTGTCCTACGACCTCGCGAATCTCGTTCCCGGCCGCAAGATCGACGCCGAGGTGCTCGACGAGCTCGAGACACGCCTGCTGACCGCGGATGTCGGCGTCGATGCCACGGAGCTCATCCTCGAAGAGTTGCGCAAGAAAGTAGCGCGCAAGGAGCTCGACGACGTCGACGCGCTGGTGCGCGCACTGACGGATGCGATCGCCGCGATCCTGCTGCCTTCGCAGAAACCGCTCGAACTCAACGCCAAGCCTTTCGTGCTGCTGGTCGTGGGCGTGAACGGCTCGGGCAAGACGACCACCATCGGCAAACTCGCGCGCCGCTTTGCCGATGCCCGCAAACACGTGGTGCTGGCGGCGGGCGATACATTTCGCGCCGCGGCGATCGAGCAGCTGGGGGTCTGGGCGACCCGCGCGGGCGCCGACATCATCCAGCAGCAGGCCGGCGCGGATCCGGGCGCCGTGGTGTTCGATGCCGTGCAGGCCGCGCGAGCGCGCCGCGCGGACGTGGTCATCATCGACACCGCCGGCCGGCTGCACAGCCAGGCCCACCTCATGGACGAACTGAAAAAAGTGAAGCGCGTGATCCAGCGTGTCGAACCTTCCGCGCCGCACGAGGTCTTGTTAGTGCTCGATGCCAACCAGGGACAGAATGCGCTTACGCAGGCCACGCAGTTTCACGAAGCCGTGGGCGTCACGGGCCTCGTGCTCACGAAGCTCGACGGCACCGCCAAGGGCGGCATCGTGATCGCCATCGCGCGCAAACTGGGCCTGCCCATCCGCTTCATCGGCGTCGGCGAGCAGGCGGAAGACTTCGGCGAATTCGACGCCCGCGCATTCGCCAGCGCGCTGGTGTCCGGCAACAGCGTTGCCAGCAGTTAAACTGCCACGATGATCACATTCGACAACGTCGCAAAGCGTTATCCGAATGGCCGCGAGGCCCTCGCGGGCGTGACGTTCACCATCCAGCCGGGCGAGTTCGTTTTCCTCACCGGCCGCTCCGGCGCGGGCAAGAGCAGCGTGCTCAAGCTGATCGCGCTGCTCGAGCGCCCGAGTCGCGGCACGGTCACGGTCAGCGGACAGAACACGGGCAAACTCAAGGCCGGAAAAATCCCGGCGTTCCGGCGCGCCATCGGCGTGGTGTTCCAGGATCACAAGCTCCTGGTGGACCGCCCCATTTACGACAACGTGGCGCTGCCGCTGGTGGTCGCGGGAACTCCGCTGAAAGAAGTCGACCGGCGCGTGCGCGCGGCGCTCGACCAGGTCGGGTTGTTAGGCCGGGAGCGGTCCTCGCCGCTCGAGCTCTCGGTGGGCGAGCAGCAGCGCGTCGGCATCGCGCGCGCGGTCATCAGCAAGCCGCAGCTGCTGATCGCCGATGAGCCCACGGGCAATCTCGACCCGGGCCTCGCCATCGAAGTGATGCGCGTGTTCAAGCGATTCCAGGAAGTCGGCGTCACCGTGATCATCGCCTCGCACGATCCGCACCTCGTGGAGCAGTTCGGCGAGCGCGAAATCGTGCTCGATGCCGGCCACATCGCCTCGGACACCTTCCGCGCCGGGCACGCCGCGCGCATGACGGCGCAGGCGCCGCAGCTTTCCGACCTGCCCGACATCCACACATGAGTTTCGGGCCATGAGCGGCGCGGTCTCCTCCTACGGCACCCGGCATTTGCAGGCGCTGTTCGGCTCGCTGGGCCGGCTGGTGCGCGCGCCGCTCGCGACACTGCTCACGCTCATCGTCATCGGCGTTGCGCTCGCGCTTCCGGCAGGCCTGGCGCTCATCGTCGACAACCTGCGCGCCGCCACCGGCGATTTCAGCAATGCCGTCGATTTCACCGTCCACTTCAAGCAGGGCACGGCCATCGAACGCGTGGAGCAGCTCGCCAGGAGCGCGCGCGATCGCGCGGGCATCGAATCCATCACGGTGAAGACCGCCACGCAGGCGCTCGAGGAATTCAAGCAGGCGTCCGGCTTCGGCGATGCGCTGTCGGCGCTCGAGGACAATCCGCTGCCGCATCACCTCGTGGTCCGGCCGAAGAAAAACGCCAGCGGCCCCACCGAGGTGGAATCGCTGCGACGCTACTTCGCGGCCTTTCCCGAGGTCGACATCGTGCAGCTCGATCTCGACTGGGTGCGCCGCCTGCACTCGCTGCTCGACGTGTTGGAACGGGTCATGTGGGTCGTGGTCACGGTGCTCGGGCTGGGGGTGCTGGCCGTGATCGGCAATACCATCCGCCTTGAGATCCAGCAGCGGCGTCCGGAAATCGAAGTCACCAAGCTGGTGGGCGGTTCCAATGCGTTCGTGCGCCGGCCCTTTCTGTACACCGGCATCTTCTATGGGCTCGGCGGGGCCCTGCTGGCGGCGCTCATCGTGGCCGGCAGCCTCACCTACCTCGACCAGGCGGTCGGCGAGTTGTCCGCCCAATACGGCAGCCGCTTCCATCTGACGGGCCTCGGCAGACGGGGCCTTTTGATCCTCGTGGGGGTGGGTGCAGCCCTCGGCTGGGTCGGCGCGCTTATCTCGACGGGCAGGCACCTGCGGGCCATCGAGCCGCGCGCCTGAGCCTGCACTTATAAAACAATAACTTAAGGTTCTAGTCCCTCGTTCGGGGGATGGAACTGATGGGCGGCTTAGCACTCTAATCGCTCGACTGCTAATATCCCGGCACATCGAGATAAGCAGATCGCCCCAGGAGGTTTCGTACAGATGACCGCCATTGCGCCCGCTGCCCCCGCCCTTGCTGCCAACGCATTAGTCGCCCGCAAGAACGATTTCGTACTCTCCGGTCCCGTCGGAAGCTTCGACGCGTACATGGACAAGGTGAGCCGCATTCCCGTGTTGTCGCGCGAGGATGAGGCTGCTCTCGCCGAACGCTTCCGCAACGACGGTGACCTCGAGGCTGCCCGCCAGCTCGTGTTGTCGCACCTCCGCTTCGTCGTGCACATCGCGCGCGGCTATTCGGGTTATGGCCTGCCGCTCGGCGACGTCGTGCAGGAAGGCAACGTCGGCCTCATGAAGGCGGTGAAGCGCTTCGACCCCACGGTCGGCGTTCGCCTGGTGTCGTTCGCGGTCCACTGGATCCGCGCCGAAATCCACGAATACGTGCTGCGCAACTGGCGTCTCGTGAAGGTCGCCACCACCAAGGCTCAGCGCAAGCTGTTCTTCAATCTGCGCAAGATGAAGAAAAACCTGGCGTGGCTGTCGCACGAGGAAACGCAGGCCGTGGCCCGCGACCTCAAGGTAACGCCCGCCGAAGTCACCGAGATGGAAAAGCGCCTCGCGGCGCGCGACCTGTCGTTCGACCCGGTTCCGGATTCCGGCAGCGAAGACGGCGACGAGACCTACTCGCCCGCTGCCTATCTACCGGCGCCGGATGCGGACCCGGCGGCGCAGATCGAGAACGCCGAGTGGGAAGACACCACGGGCGATCGCCTGGCCCAGGCCATGAAGACGCTGGACGCGCGCGCGCAGGACATCCTGGTCAGCCGCTGGACCGGCGAAGGCAAGACCACTCTGCACGACCTCGCGGAAAAATACGGCGTGTCGGCGGAGCGAGTACGCCAGATCGAGGCGAATGCGATCAAGAAACTGCGAGGCCTGATGACGGCCTGAGCGCCATTTCAGACTCACTCTCGAGCCCCGGCCGCAAACCGGGGCTTTTTCTTTTCCGATGCTAAGTTTTTGTGTTGTTGCCACCCACGTTCCCGTGGATTAATCCGTTGTCATGACGAAATCAGCACTCAATCCGCAAGGCGAGCAGATGGCGGACGAATCCATGATTCGCACGCTGGCGGCTCAGATCGAGGCGATCTGGCCGCAGGAAAAGTCGCTCATCAACTTTTACCGGCTGCCGTGCAACGCACACGTGCTCGACGTGGGCGCCGGCACCGGCGAGTTCAGCGCGCGGGTCGCCGAACTGCTGCCCGCGGCCCAGGTGCTGGGCGTGGAGCTGCTGCAGGCTTCCGTGGAGTTCGCGCGTGAGCGGCACGCGTCGTTGAGCCCGCGCGTCCGATTCGAAACCGGCGATGCGTTCCACCTGGCCCAGCCTGACAACACCTTCGACCTGGTGGCAAACCGTCACATGGTCCAGTCGGTTCCGCACGTGGACCGCATCCTTGCCGAGCTGGTGCGCGTCGCAAAACCCGGCGGTCGCGTGCACGTGCTGGCCGAGGACTATTCGATGCTCCACATGATGTCCGGCCCGCTCGACCCGGATGTTTTCTGGCGCAAGGGACCGGTCGAGTTCTCGATGCGCACGGGCACCGATTCGCGCATTGGCCGCCGCACCTGGACGCTGATGCGCGAAGCCGGGCTAACCGATGTGCGTGTCGATTACGTGGTCGTGGACACCCTGCGCGTGCCGCGGCGGGTATTCGCGGACATCATCACGGCCTGGCGCGATGGCTACGTGAATGCGCTCGCGACGCCCGAATTTCCTGCCGCGGTGGTGCGCCAGCACTTCAATGAAATCATCGCGAGCATATTGAATCCGGATCACTACGCCGTCTGGCATATCCCCATTGTTTCAGGGACGAAACCCAAACTGGGGTCAGACCTCTTATCAGGCGCAAGCGCCACATAAGAAAACGGCGGCCAGGGGCCGCCGTCCGTAAGTATCAAAGAGGCACTCAGCCTTGCGTGATGGGCTGCAGCTTCAACTCCACGCGACGATTCTGCTGGCGGCCATCGGCGCTGTCGTTCGACGCGACCGGGCGGCTCTCGCCCGCGCCCACCGTGACGATGCGCTGGCTGTTCACGCCGTGTGACTGCAGGTAGCTGCCCACGGAGCTGGCGCGCTGCACGGACAGGTTCTGGTTGTAGGCGTCATCACCCACGTTGTCCGTGTGACCTTCGACGTCGATGAGCGTCTTGTCGAATTCCTTGAGGACCAGCGTCACCGAATCGAGCACCTTGTAGAAGCCCGCATTCAGGTCCGAGCTCGCGGTCTTGAAGGTGATGTTGCCGGGCATGTTCAGGATGAGGTCGTTGCCGTTGCGCGTGACGGAGACGCCCGTGCCCTGGAGCTGCGCCCGCAGTTTGGCTTCCTGCTTGTCCATGTATGCGCCAACGCCGGCGCCGGTGAGCGCGCCCACGCCCGCGCCGATCAACGCGCGTTCGCGGCGTTCCTTGGAGTTGTCGCCGGTGAGAGCCCCGAGAACCGCGCCCGCTGCTGCGCCGATTCCGGCGCCCTTGCTGGCGTTGTTGACCTTCTTCTCGCCCGTGTAGGCGTCGGTAGTCTGACAACCCGCAACCGTGAAGGCGGCGGCGATGGCTAACAATGTGGTGCGTACAAAAATCGTTTTCATGCAGTTCTCCTGAATCTTCGACAAACAATAGCGGCACGCATCTGAACGCCGAATGAACCCGTTTTCCGTGAGCCAGTTCTCAATCGAGGGCTCTATTCCACATTCTCGGGCGAAGCCGGCGGCGATGTGGCTCGCTCGTAACCGCGCGGGCGTATCGCAACGGTGTTGCGAATGACCGTGCACCGCACCCCATCGTTGCGGATGTAGCCGTATTCAAAGGTCGGCGTGGCGCGACCCTTGGCTTCGAGCTGAATCCTAATGTCTTTCTCCTGCTCCGGCGTAAGCGAAAACCTCATCTCGAGGTCGGAGTTCCCGCCGTGATCGAAGGAAATCGTCATGGAGCGAGTCCACACGGAGTAACCCGGAAAAACCCTTGCGCAGGCCAGCGCGGCGATCGGATCGGCGAGCGCGGCTTGATAGCCCCCGAACATGACCCCACCGGGATTTCGTGAGCGGGCATTGAGCGGCAGCAGTATCCGGACGACGCGCCACTGGTTGGCGATCTCCAGCACCTTGATGCGCATGGGCATGAACGGCGGATACAGCTCCAGCAGGCGCGCGTCGGGAATCAGGCCGCTGCCGACGACCAGCTTCATGATTCTTTGCATCAGCGGCATGCCGGCTCCTCCCGATTCTTGCGATCCAGTGTGATGCAGCGTAGCGTTCCGCGCCATGCGTACCGTCGAGCAATGGTTCGGGGAATATGGTGAAAGCCACAGCAATCCCCGCAACGAATTGCTGCACATCATCTGTGTTCCGCCCATCGTGCTCACGGTCATCGGCTTCCTCTGGTCGATTCCCGTGCCCGCGGCATTCGCGCAAATCTCGCCCTGGCTCAACTGGGCCACGATCGCCATCGCGCTCGCCGTCGTCTACTACTTCACGCTGTCGGTGACGCTGGGCATCGGCGCTGCCATCGCATTCGGCGTGCTCGCGTACATCGTGCGATGGCTCGACACTCTCGCCTGGCCGCTGTGGCTCACCTGCCTCGTCATCTTCGCCATCGGCTGGGTCGGCCAGTTCATCGGCCATGCCATCGAAGGCAAGCGGCCGTCGTTCTTCAAGGACCTGCAGTTCCTGCTCATCGGGCCACTGTGGCTGCTCGGTCACCTTTATCGCAGGCTCGGCATCTCGTACTGAGAAAAGGGGACAGATCTATTTTCGGCAGCCGAAAATAGATCTGTCCCCTTTTCTCAGTATCATCGAGCGATGCTGAATCCTCTCGATCTCTACGACATCCGCGGCCTGCTGACCGAAGATGAACGCATGGTGCAGGACTCGGTCGGCCGGTTCGTCGACGAAAAGGTTCTGCCCGTCATCCAGGAATGCTTCGAGAAGCACACGTTCCCGAAAGAGCTGGTTCCGGAGCTCGCCGAGCTCGGGTTATTAGGCTCGTCCATCCAGGGTTACGACTGCGCAGGCCTGAACGCCATCAGCTACGGTCTCATCTGCCAGGAGCTCGAGCGCGGCGATTCCGGAATCCGCAGTTTCGTCTCCGTGCAGAGCTCGCTGTGCATGTATCCCATCTATGCGTTCGGCAGCGAGGAGCAGAAGCAGAAGTGGCTGCCCGAAATGGCGCGCGGCCGGAAGATCGGCTGCTTCGGCCTCACCGAGCCGCATGGCGGCTCCGACCCGTCGAACATGAAGACGCACGCGAAGAAGAAAGGCGGCGACTGGGTCATCAACGGCTCGAAGATGTGGATCACCAACGGGGCCATCGCCGACCTCTGCATATGCTGGGCGATGACGGATGACGGCATCCGCGGATTCATCGTCGAGAAGGGCATGAAGGGTTTCGCGGCGCCGGAAATCGAACGCAAGTTCTCGCTGCGCGCCTCGGTGACGTCGGCGCTGTTCTTCGACAACGTCGTCGTCCCCGAAGCCAACATGCTGCCTGGCGTAAAGGGGCTCAAAGGTCCGCTGTCATGCCTCACGCAGGCGCGGTACGGCATCACCTGGGGCGTCATCGGCGCAGCCCAGGCCTGTCTCGCGCAGTTGCTCGAGTACACCAGGACGCGCGAGATGTTCGGCAGGCCACTCGCGGCCACGCAGGCCATTCAACTGCGGCTCGCGGAAATGGCGCGCAAGATCACGACGGCCCAGCTCATGAGCCACCAGCTCGGCAGGCTCAAGGATCAGGGCGCGATGCAGCCGGCGCAGGTGTCGCTGGCCAAGTGGAACAACTGCCGCATCGCGCTCGACATCGCGCGCGATTGCCGCGACATGCTCGGTGGTTCGGGCATCAGCGCGGAGTTCGTGCCGATTCGCCACGCGCTCAATCTCGAGAGCGTGATCACGTACGAAGGCACCGAGACCATACATCAGCTCACGATCGGCCGTGAGCTCACCGGTATCAATGCTTTTTGAGTGCTCCGCACACGTCGGAAACCGCCGCCGAAGCGGCGGCGTACGATGAGTAACAGGCCCAGGGCTGCGAGCAGTAGATAGTCGAGCGCACCGCCGCCTCCGCCGGAACGCGGGGGCTTGGCAGGCGGCGGCGCGGGTGGTGGCGTCGTCGCGGGCGCCGTCACCGTCACGGAATTGGTGGCGGCATTGTTCGCAGCCTGCGGATCCGCGCCCGCCGACGCGACGGACAAGTTCGCCGTCGCCGCGCCTGCGGTCGCGGCATCCACCGTGATCACGGCGCTGGCGCTGGCATTCACCGCAAGTGTGGCCACGTCGCACGTCACTGTCTGCGCACTGCGCGCGCAGCTGAGCCCCGTTGCCGTAAAGGAAACATACGTCACGTTTGCGGGCAGCTGCAGCGTCGCGGCCACCGACGCGGCGGCGCTCGGGCCGTCGTTGGTCACCGTCAACGTGTAGTCGTACCGCTCGCCCGTGAGCCGCGAGGTCACGCTGCTCGCGAGCGCCGCGCGCAAATCCGCGCGTCTTTCGATCGTCACGTTATTGCTGGCGGAATTGTTCGCTGTCTGCGGATCTGTGCCCGTGGAGTCGACGGAGACATTGGCCGTCGCCGCCCCCGCGGTAGTGGCATCGACCGTGACTAACGCACTGGCGCTGGCATTCGCCGCCAGCGTGGCGGCGTTGCAGGTCAGTGTCTGCGCATTGCGCGTGCAGGTGAGACCGGTCTGCGTGGCGGAAACGTACGTGACGTTCGCGGGCAATTGCAGCGTGGCGACGACCGCTGCCGCCGCGCTGGGACCATCGTTGGTCACCGTCAGCGTGTAATCGAATCGTTCGCCGACGAACCGCGACGTCGCGCTGCCGGCGATCGCCGCGCGCACGTCCGCGCGCCTCTCGGTCGACACCGAGATCGTGTTGTTGGCAGGAATGCTGTCGGGTTCGTAGGCGCTCAACTGCGCCGTGAGCGATTCACCTGCCGTGACTGGGGTGAACGCCACCGAAACATCGGCAGTGGCGCCCGCACGGACGATTCCGAGCGTGCACGTGAGCTGGCGCGTGGCCAGCACGCATGTATGGCCGTTGTCGGTCACCGCGTAGCCGGCCGCCGCTTCGGGAAGCGTCACGACGAGCCGGCTCGCCGTGGCCGCATAAATGTCCAGGTTTCTCGAACGCAGCAACAAGGTTCGGGGTACGCCGATGGCGAGCGGACCGCCGGCGTTGGTCGAAAGTTCGAGGTCCGGGGCAATCTCCATCTCGTGGATGCCGCCGTTGTAGATAGCCCCGGCAAGCAGGCTCCGGCTTCCCGGCACGAGCGTGAGGTAAATCGGGTAGTTGTTGGCGCCGAAGTCCGGCATCCGCAACGTTTCCCATGTCGCGCCGCCATCCACCGTGCGCGACGATGCCGAGCCGAACGAGGTATCCAGCACGTAGACGATGTCGGTGTTGTCCGGATCGATCGAGACGCTGGACACGTTGCTGCTGAACCCGACGTTGAGTCCCACGCGAGTCCAGCTGGCGCCTGAATTCGTCGTCTTGTAAAGCCCGCCCGACGTACCGGCATACAACACCGCAGAGTTGCCAGGCTGGAACGTCAGCGTCCATGCGAACGTCTGCGTGATGCCGTTCGCGGAAGGCGACCAGCTCGCACCGCCATTGGTGCTGCGATAAACCGCCACCGATCCCGATTGTCCGAAGTCCGCGGTCGCAAACAGGTTGCTGGAATTCGCAGGATCGACCACGAGGCTCTGGATGCGTGGAAGGCCCGTTCCGCTCGGTGTCCAGTGCGCCCCGCCGTCGACGGTCTTCAATGCACCCTGGTTCGCGCTGATGGCGTAGCCGATCAGCTCGTTGGAGGGATCCCAGATGAGCGAAGCGACGTCGGCCGGAAGTGTGCCGATCGATGTCCAGGTTGCTCCGCCATTGTCCGAACGTCCGATGACTCCACTGGCGGCCATGTAGAGGACATTGCCGTCGACTGGCGACACTCCCAGGGCGCTCGAGCCGTACAGGTTCGGGAAGACGCCGACGGGCAGGGTTGGAATAGCGTTCCACATGCCCGTGGACGCATCGCGTCGATAGGCGCGATGGAGGCCAAACGTGGGCACATACAACCCGCTGGCGGCGCCGCGGCTCACCACGAATCGCCCGACACCGGCTTCGTGGATTCCGTTCACGCGCTCGGTCCAGTTGACGCCGCCGTCCGATGAGGCAATCAGTGTCGCGTTCGACGCCGCCAGCACTCGCTGCGTGTTGGAAGCGTCGACATCGAAGTCGAGCGGTGAGCTCACCGGAAGGCTGCTGCGAACCGCCCAGGTCGCGGCGTCGTTGTCGGTGCGCACGAAGTCGTAGTCGTAACTGATGCCATAGGCGCGGCCCGCGGTGACCGGGTCGTATTTCACGGAGTAGACCTCCGCGGCGCCGCCGGTTGTCCAGCTGGTTCCCGAATTCGTCGAGAGGTAGGGCTGGCCACTGTTGTCCATGGCGAGCATCGTTCCCGGCACCAGTGGGGAAACCGCGAAACGTTGCGTCGGCGCCGGCGTCGCGATCGGGAGCCAGTTCAGACCGCTATCGGTCGTCGAATAGAGCGCGTCGTATACCTGGGCGAATTCGACGGAGGAGCCGGCGGCACCGGTGTCGAGCTGGCTGACCCACGCGTTCGCGGGAATGCCCGAAGAGCGCGCGCTCCACGTGCGGCCGCCGTCCGCGCTTCGGTAGATAGCCCCGCTCCCGGCGATCCACGCGATGCCACCGGTGCGCGAGAATGAGACGGCGACCGGCTGGAGCGAGTTCACCGAAGTGCCCGCGATGTCGGTGACCTCTGTGAACGTGAGCCCGCGATCGTTGCTGCAATAGATCGCGGTGAAGCCCATGACGATGAGCTGCGCCGTGTTGGCGGGATTGACGGCAATGGAGGTCCCGACTCCGTTCAGGTTTCCGTAAAGATCCCTGACGTGCGTCCAGGTGACGCCGTGATCGGTGCTCCGGTGGATGCTTCGCATGGACACCGCGAGCGCGACGCCATTTCCCACGTAACGCACGGCACGGAACGAGCCGCCTTGAGGACCTGTGGGCGTCCACTGGTTCACGCCGGCCGCAGCCGGGAGCCCGCTCACAGCCGCAACCACGAGCCATCCCCACGCGAGTTTTCTCATCTGCCAGTCCTCGTTCTTGTTGTGTATCGACCCAATACGCTCACCCCCTCCATGGGTCTGCGCAGGCTGCCACTAGGTGAGCCTGCGACTTCTGAAGGCCGCGCCAAGGTGCAGCGCGCCCTGAAACACGGCGAGAAACGCCAGCAGTAGATAGTCGAGGCGGCCGCCCCCGCCACCTCCGCCACCACCGCCACCGGAGGGCGGGGCCGACGAATTCTGCACGGTCAACGTGCGAGCCGTGCTGCTGGCCGGCGACAAGGTCTCGTATGCGGAAAGCGAGAAATCCGTATTGCCGGCAGTGGTTGGCGTGAACCCGAAGGTGGCGCTCACCTCCGCGGCCGGCGCGAGAGTCCCGATATTGCAACTCAGCTCACGCACGTTCACGGAGCAGCCGCCCGCGGTGCCAATGCCGTAGTTGCCCGCTGCCGCGGGCAGCGTGGCGGTCACTCGCACGCGCGTCGCGGCCAGGATGCCGTCATTGCGGACCGTCAGCGTGAACGAACCGGCCGTGCCGGCCGTGAGCGTGACGGGAGTGAGCGTCAGCCGCAGTTGTGGCGCCACGTCCATTTCGAACACACCGCCGTAGTCCCTGAGCGCGACGAGTTTTGCGTTGTGGCCCGGAACGAGCGCGATGCGTTGAAACGCAAACGTCCCGCTTGGCGCGGCCAGCGGAAGAAGGTCGCTCCAGGTTTCGCCGGCATTCACCGACCGGACGACGCCCCCAAAGGAAGCGGCGTAGACGACCGACGGCGACTGCGGGTCGACTACGACGTCGTAAAAGCCTGCGAGCGGAAACCCGGCCACGGGGTTGAGGCGGGTCCACGAAACCGCCGAGTCCGTCGACTTGTACAGGCCCTGCTGCATGGCCAGGTAGATAGTCGACGACCTGCCCGGCTCGAGCGCGATCGCCACCGGCCCGACAAAGTTCGACCTGGCCCCGGTCCAACCGGTCGGCGCCCAGTTCGCGCCGCCGTCGACGCTTTTGTACACGGGCGCAGTCGCGCCGAAATTCGTGTTCACCGCCGCGTAGACGGTCGCGTTGTTCGACGGGTCGACGAGAATCTGTGAGACGCCGGCCGGCAAGCTGCCCGGCATGCGCGTCCACGCGAAGCCGCCGTCGATCGTCTTGAAGCACGAGGTTCCGCCATTGATGTAAGCCACCTGCGGATTCACGGGGTCAAGAGCCAGCACGTTCGCGGGCTCGGTGGTGGACAGCCGCGTCCAGGTGACTCCGCCGTCGATCGACCGGCCGTAGGTGCCGTCACGCAGCATGTAGAGCGTTCTTCCATCCTGCGGCGCGACCGCTATGCGGTACTCCCGGCCCCATCGCTGGTATGCGGGATATCCCAGCAACGGCGTCGACGCCCGTGCGACGCCCGTGAACGTGCCGTTCGCCGATTCGCGCCGGTAGATAGACGAGAGATCGGCTGTCGCGACGTACACGGCGTTCGACGCGTCGCGCGCCACCGCCAGGTCGAATGCCCAGGCGTCGAGCAGCCCCTGGTTGCGCTCTTCCCAGGTGAGCCCGCCATCATTCGAGCCGACGATGCCCGCCCACGTCGCGCCGAGCACGCGATCCGGGTTTGCCGGGTCGATGCTGAGCCAGGAGGTTTCGCCGTTCGGCAGGCGACCGCGCGAGGTCCAGGTGAGTCCGTCGTCGGTCGAGGTGTGCACGCTGGCGTTGTAGTCGACCGCGAGTGCACGCGCGCCCGGTCCCGTGGCCAGCCTGAACACGCTTTGCGGACCGTTGGTGCTCGGCGTCCAAGTGGTCCCGAAATCGGTCGAATAGACGATGTTGAAGGGGCCGGTATTGATGGCGAGGACGGTTCCGGAAGTGGTCCGTGAGGGTGCGACCGCGTAGTTGCTCGCCGCGCCCACCAGCGCGGTCCAGCTATCGCCCGCATCGCGTGAACGCAGGATCCCCATCCCTGCGCCCGCGTACACCGTATTGCGGTCGGTGATGTCCGGCTCGAGCCAATAGTAGGTGTCGGCCGGGACCGCGGCGTTGAGTGCCGTCCACGTGAGCCCCGCGTCGGCGCTGCGCCTGACGACACCGGAAGAGTCGATCACCCAAGCGTAGGCGCCGTCATGACTGAAGCCAGCGCTCATGGGCGGGAACTGAGGGACGTTTGCGAACGGCACGGCCACGAAAGCCTCGCCGCCACTGACACTGCGAAGCACCAGGCTCGAAGTGGCCAGCACCTGGTCCGGATTCACGCGGTTGACTGCGATGGTCGAGAACACATTCGCGCCGGTCGCCCGTACCAGCGTCCAGGTCGCACCGTGGTTCGTCGTCCGGTAGATGCCGCCGTTCGTGACGGCGAGCGCAACTCCATTGCGGACATATTCCACCCGGTAAACCGATCCGCCGGCAATGCCGGCAGAGGTCCATTCCCCGACGCCCGATTGGGCACAGGTGCACCAGGCAGCCAGCGCTCCCAGCGTGAATATCCGTCTCATATGCGCGCCATCCTTCGATTCGGCGATGCGAAGTAGTTTGAGTAGTCTGCCACGGGGCCCCGATCGGTGACATCGCGCGGCGGCGGCGCGGTCAACCGTTGGGAACGACGAACGGCACGCGCGTTTCCTGAAAAGCCGGCAGGGCCTCGCAGCGCGAAGCGAACGTCGCCAGCGACTGGAACATCACGGAGTCGGCGGCCACGCGCAGAGCGTCATCGAGGAACGTGAACGCGCACACCGCGGTTATGTCTGCCTGCGTCATGCGCCTGCCGACCAGCCACTGCGATGCACCGCGCTCGCCGAGGCAGCGATCGATGGCCGCGAGCGAGCCGTTCATCTGCGTGCGGCAGCGGTCCAGCCAGGGCTGATGGCGCTTGTCTTCGGGGCGGAAGACGCGCTCGTAGACCTGGGCCAGGCCTTTTTCCGCCGCGCCGGTGGCCATGGCCATGATGTTCAGCGCCTGGCGACGTTCGGCGCCGGCGCGCGGCAACAAGGCCCGGTCGGCGCCGGCAAGTTCATCGAGATAGTCGAGGATGGCGCCCGACTCCATCAGCGATTCCCCCTGGGCGGTCACCAGCGTGGGCACACGGCCGAGCGGGTTGTAGTTGCGAATGCGGTCGAAGTCCTTGCCCACCGACCAGTTGCCGTGCTCGAACGGCACGCCTAACAACTTCATGGAAATGGCCACGCGGCGCACGAAAGGAGAATCGAACATGCCGATGAGAAGCATCAGGAACCCCGGTAGAAGAGCCAGTAGATGACGCCGGCGGTGATCGCGAGATCCACGACCACGAACCAGAAGAAGAACCGGCGGCGCGCGCCGCGCCGCTGCGTTTCGATCTGAACGCGCAACAGCGGCTCCTGCGCGAGGTGCGAATCGACGCGGCGCCTCGCGTCGCTGCGGCCAACACCTTCCGTGCGGCGCACGGACTCCACGGCCTCGACGAACCTGCCTTCGCTGAGCAGCATGGCGGCTTCGGCCGGCAGCGGCTTGAACCTCGGTTCCGCCCTCATCGCGCACCTGTGGCGAAACCCTGCGAGGCGCCGGCGCGCGTTTGGTCATACAAGAGGTGGAACATGTCGGTGGAATCCTCGATTGCCGAACCGCAGCTCAACGCCACACCGCTCATCGACGTGATGCTCGTGCTGCTGGTGATCCTCATCATCACGTTGCCGGTGGCGACGCATGCCGTGAAACTCAATCTGCCACACCGCACCGGCGGCACGCCACCGCCATCCATTCGCGTGGACATCGTCGCCGACGGGGCGATCTACTGGAATGGCGAGGAACTGACGTCGCTCGATCAGCTGCGCGCGAAATTCGTCGCGGCGGCGAGCGACTCCGCCGCGCCGCGAATCAACGTCGTCCCGGAAAATCGCGCGCGTTATGAGCTCGTGGCCCAGGTCCTGGCGCTGGCCCAGCGCTCGAGAGTCACCGCATTGGGCCTTGCGCCCGTGGAAGATCGAATCTTCTGATCCTCAAAAGCCGCGATCGGCGCACATCGATGCTTCGGCGATCCAGCAGAAGAGCAGCACCGCGATCGCGAACCAGTGCCAGAACATGGATCGAGACTGCTCGTCGCGCTCCGAGTCGTCTTCAGCGCAACGCGGCGGCTCATGCCGGGGCAAGGCGCTCACAGGGGTAACCAGTGCGTGGCGGTTTCGCGCCGGTGCAGGTACACGAAGCGCGCTCGGGAGAGACGCGCCGCGAAGTCGTTGCTGCGCGTGCCGACGCGTTCGAGAAAACGGCGCCAGCGTTCGCCGGGCTGTGCGCCGAACTGTCCGGCAGCATATGTCTGGTGGTCTGAATCGCTGTGGTGGGAGTCGTGAGTCATCGGGCAGTCCTCGGTTTGAAGCCATTTCGCACCCGACTGCCGCCCGACCCGTGATGCCTTGATGGCGCTCCGGCGACCGAAAGTGACCAAATGTGGCCGCACCACCTGCGCCAGTTCCGGTCGCTTACACTTCGAACCCATGAAGAAAACGATCGCCATCGTCGAAGACGAGCGCGCCATCCGCGACAACTACGCCGCCGCGTTCTCGCGCGAGGGTTACGCGGTGCGCGGCTATCCGAACCGCCGCGAAGCGATGGCGGCGTTTGCCGCGAGGCTGCCGGACCTGGCGGTCATCGACATCTCGCTGGAAGACGAACCCGAAGGCGGTTTCGAGCTGTGCCGCGAGCTGCGCGGCCTGTCGCCCGAATTGCCGATCATTTTCCTGACCGCGCGCGACAGCGAGCTCGACGCCGTGTCGGGCCTGCGCCTGGGCGCCGACGACTTCCTGACCAAGGACCTGTCGCTCGCGCATCTCATCGCCCGCGTGAACGCGCTGTTCCGCCGCGTCGACGCGCTGCGCCGGCCCACCGAGGAAAAGCAGGTGATTCGCCGCGGCGCGCTCACGCTCGACAGCGAACGCATGTCCGTGGAATGGAACGGCCAGGTGGTGTTGCTGTCGCTGACCGAATTCTGGATCGTCTACGCGCTCACCAAACATCCCGGCCACGTGAAGAACCGGCAGCAGCTCATGGACGCGGCCAACGTGGTGCTCGACGACAACACCATCACCTCGCACATCAAGCGCATCCGCCGCAAATTCCAGGTGGTCGACGAGAAGTTCGACGCCGTGCACACCGTGTACGGCATGGGTTATCGCTGGGTCGAATGACCGGGAAGAACCAGTGGGACGCATCTCGGAGCTGATCAGGATCGGACCGATTTCCGGGTTCCGGCTCCGGACCAAACTACTGTTGCTGGCGCTCACCACGCTGGCGCTGCCGTGGGCCGGCTGCCAGTACGCGCGCGAAATGGAAACCGTGCTGCGCGAAAGCGAGCAGCAATCGCTGCTGGCCGTCACCACCACGATCGCCGGATCGCTGAAAGGCAAGCAGGAACTGCTGTTCCGCGACGATTCGCTGCCGGCGGTGAGCAGCGGCAACGCGCGCGACATCACGCCGGTGGTGTTGTCCGGGGCCCCGCTCATCGACGGGCGCACCGATGAATGGGATACCGATTCGCGCAACCTCATCCGCGTTGCCGGCCCGGGTGGCGACTCGCTGCAGCTCCTGGCCGCCACCCACGAGCGCTGGCTGTACCTCGCGCTGCTGGTGCGCGACAACAAGGTGGTCCATGACGCCTCGACGCTGGCGCCGCTCGAGTCCGCCACCATCGGCGACCGCATCTGGCTCGCCTTCGACGACCGGCGCGGCGGGCAGCAGCAACTGTTCTTCAGTGGCACTGGCGCGGGCCCGGTGCGCGGGCGGCGCATAGAAACGCGCGAATACGGCCGCGAGGAGGCCGTCGAAGAAGTGCGCATCGAGGCGGTCTGGAAGAGTTCCCGCGACGGCTACGTCCTGGAGATGGGCATACCGCTGACGCTCGTGGGGCTGCACATCGGCGTAGCCGTGGACGATCGCGACCGGCGCGGCGCGGCGCGTTCGAGTTATGGCACGCTCGACGTCGCGGACCTTCGCGCCACCGGCCGGCTCATCGCCGCCTCGCCGAATCTCACCGACCACTTGCGGCAGTTCGCCCAGCCCGGCGTCGAGCTCACGGTGGCCTCGTCGACCGGCGCGATCCTCACGCGCATCGACGCACCCGCGCTGCCGGGCGACTACACACGCATGCGCGGGTTCCTGCCGCGCATGTACCGCCTGTTCCTCGACGGCGATGCGATTCCGCGCCGCATTTCGCAGGCGGAACGCCAGCGTGCCGCGGAGGGCCTCACCCAACGCGTGGCGAAGGGCAAGCCGGAGACGGCGCTGTTCGCCGGCCGCTACGAAAACAGCGTCATCGTCGCCGCGGCCGCGCCCATCTATTCCGCCGACGGCAAGTACGTTTTTGGCGTCATCCAGCTGGCGCAGACCGCCGATCGCTGGCTCACGCTGCGCGACCGGGCGCTGACCCGGCTGCTGAACCTCACGTTGTTCGTCACGCTGTTCGCCGTGGTCGCTGCTTTCTGGTTTGCCGGGCGCATGACTTTGCGCATTTCGCGGCTCGGCGCGGCCAGCGAAACGGCGCTGGGCCGCGAAGGCAGCCTGTCGCGTGTGCTGCCCGAATCCGACGCTCGCGACGAGCTCGGCGACCTGTCGCGCAGTTTTTCGTCATTGCTCGGGCGGCTCGACGAATACACCGGCTACCTGCGGACGCTGGCCGGCAAACTCGCGCACGAGATCCGGACCCCGCTCACCATCATTCGCTCCTCGCTCGAGAACCTGGAATCGGAGGCGAATTCCGACAACGCGAGGGTGTACATCTCGCGCGCCCGGGAAGGCAGCGAGCGGCTTGGCGCCATCCTGACGGCCATGGGGGCGGCCACCCGCGTCGAGGAGGCCATCGCCCACAGCGACCGGCAGCGGTTCGATCTCGCAGCCCTGGTTCGCGAGGCGGCTGGGGCATACGGCGGCGCCTTCCCTACGCGACGTTTTGCCGCCCATGTTCCCGATGAAGCCGTCGAGATCACGGGCGCACCCGATCTCATCATCCAGATGCTGGACAAGCTCATCGACAATGCGGTGGATTTCAGCGCTGATGGCGCCACGATATCGCTCGTTCTGCGCGCGGATGCGGGCCACGCCGAACTTTCCGTGGCCAACCCCGGGCCGTTGTTGCCACCCGAAACCGCCAATCGTCTGTTCGAGTCGCTGTGGCAGTCACGCGTCGAGAGCGACAAGCGTCCGCACTTCGGCCTCGGGCTCTACATCGTCAGGCTGATCGCTGAATTCCATGGGGGAACGGCCCGCGCCGAGAACCTGCCCGACGACTCCGGCGCGGTGTTCACGGTCCGCCTGGCCCGTTGACGGCATGCCGCGCTGCGATTTTGCGCATTCGTTCACCTCCAGCCCGCGTAATTCCTGTCGATACAGTTCACAGGAATGCCCGATGTCGCGCGATTGAGACATTGTGGCGGGAAAGATTCGGCGTATGATCCGGTCTCGCGTAGTCTCGAAACACCCGCTAAGTACCTGAATACAAGGTTGTTAGCCGGGCCGGAAGGGCTATCAAGGTTTCGATGTTCTGCACTGCAACAGTTATTGATGCGCGGAGAACACAACGGTTTAGTGATACAGAAAAACTCAGGATTTGCTCACGGGCACGGGTTCAGTCGGTAGCTTAGTTTTGGCTACTGGCGAGGACGATCAAAGCGTGGACTGACACGCGGGCTTAAATGTTTAGCCGGAGGCCGAAAGGCCACCAACGTCCCAGCCGAAATATAGCAGTCCGTGTAGTCGACGCGATCGACTGACAGCGATTACCTAAGTCGACGACGACCAACTAACAAGCCCCGCTCTGCGGGGCTTTTTTTGTAATAGTTACATGCATGCGCGCGATCCCGCTCCTCATAACCTTGTTAGCCCTGCTGCCGCTCACCGCGTGCCAGCGAAGTCTCGATGAACGCGAAGTGCTCGAGTTCATCGACAAGGCCGACGACGCCGCGCGCAAACGTTTCGCGCCGGAGATCTGCGAGCTGCGCGGCAAGGACTTCGAGCTGCACCTGACGTTCCAGGGCCATGAGCGGCAGCTCGACCCGAGCGAGCTCACCATCGATCGCAAGCTCTTCTGCAAGGAAGCGGGAAAATTTTCGCGGCTGCGGCAATACCGGCTGGAGCGGAACTCCATCGACGTGGACGTGGCCGCCGACCGCAAGACCGCGCGCGTCGTCTCGGAGTACGTCGAGACGATGCCCTATTACGACCCGGACATGATTCCGTCCACGCCCGACGACTTCCGGCATTTCCAGGTCGTGGAAACCACCGACGAATCCGTCGTCGGAATCGAAAGCGGAGACATCGTGTTCCTGCGCACCGACAGCAACGCGAGCCAGTCGCTGGTCAGCAAAAGCTCCGTGTCGCTTCCCTACGATTGATGCGCGCTCTCGCCGGCCCCGCAATGCTGCTGGTGATGGTGGGAGGCTTCCTGGTCTTTCGCCTCACCTCGAAAGAAGACACGCCATCGCGCGATTTCACCGCACTGGAATTCGCGGGCGCGGATGCCGATCACACCGGTTCCTGTTATTCGCTCGACACGGTGCTGATCACCAATCGCGAAGGAGACGCGGTGCGCACCTGGACCTCGCCGCGCGACGACGTCTGGGCCCTGGAGATCGAGAATGTCGTCGGCGGAAACGGCGGTCCCGTGCGCGTGTTCCAGGTATTCACGTTCGAAAAGCAGGGCGAACTGGTGCGGCTCACCGCGGTGGATGCGTCCGAGGGATATCCCACGGACATCGAGCGGAACATCGACATGCTGCTCGACGGCCCCAAGGCCCGTCGCTCGACGCCCATCGATCGATGCCTCGAGCCAGGCGCCACCGGTTATCGCTTCAAGTCAGGACGCTGAAGCAGGAGTTGTGGCAAGGTCCACGACCATGCCCAAAACGTCCCGCGCCATTCTCGTTTTCTCGTGGCTCGCCATCTGCGCCAGCGCGCACGCGGAGCAAGCCGAACCGCAAGTCATCCACCTCTGGAAGAACGGCGCGCCGGGTTTCGAATCCCGCCGTGCCGAGCCGGAGCAGCACAAAGACTGGTGGTACAAGAACATCCACAATCCATCACTCACCGTGTTCCTGCCACCCGCCGGCAAGGCCAATGGCACCGCGGTCGTGGTTGCGGCGGGCGGCGGGCATCGCGAACTGGTGTTCGATCCGGAAGGCGTCGAACCCGCGCGTTATCTGGCGGGTCTCGGAGTTACGGCGTTCGCGCTGAAATACCGGCTGTTCCGCGAGCCGGGTTCGAAGTACACCATCGACAACACGGCGGAAGACATCCGTCGAGCCATGCGCACCGTGCGATCGCGGGCCGCGGAGTGGAACATCGACCCGAAGCGCATCGGGGTCATGGGCTGGTCGGCCGGTGGCGAAGTCGCGGCGCTCGTCGCCTATCCACCCGTCGACGGCAATCCGAACGCGCCAGACCCCGTCGAGCGCGTGAGCGCGCGACCCGACTTCCAGATCCTCATCTATCCCGGCCCGATGGGCATTCCCGCCAGGGTGCCGGCCAGCGCCCCGCCGCTGTTCCTGTTAGGCGCCGCCGACGATGAATGGGTGGCCGACGTGCTGTTCGATCTCACGCGCAAGTACCGCGACGCCGGCGCGTCGGTCGAGACGCACATCTACGCGCAGGGCAAACATGCCTTCAACATGGGACAGCGCTCGCAATACGTGAGCATCCAGCGATGGCCGCAACGGCTGGCGGAATGGCTGCAGGACCGTGGATACACACGCCCATGAGATTCAACTTCGCCGCAACTCCGGCTTCGTGGCTGATCCTGGGCGCAATCCTGGTGGTCAGCGTGATCGCGCTGCGCGTTGCTCCGGGAATCATCGAGCGCAATCTGCTGCGCCCCTACTGGCTGCTCAGGAAACGCCAGTACGACACCATCGTCACCAGCGGTTTCATCCACGGTGACTTCGGACACCTGTTCTTCAACGCGCTGACGCTGTTCTCGTTCGGGCCCGTGCTGGAGAAACACATCGGCACGCCGAAATTCGTCGCGCTGTATTTCGTGGGGCTGCTGCTGAGCAGCCTCGGCACGGTCTACAAGCAGCGCAACAACCCGGACTACGCGGCGCTCGGCGCCTCGGGGGCCATCCTCGCAGTGGTGTTTGCGTACGTCGTGTACTTTCCGAAGAACATCCTCTTCCTGTTCTTCGTGCCGATGCCGGCCATCCTGTTCGCGGTGGGTTACCTTGCCTATACCATCTGGGCGTCACGGAATCGCCGGGACAATATCGCGCACGATGCGCACCTGGACGGCGCGCTCACCGGACTCATCTTCGTAGGGCTGACGGACTTCCCTGCCTGGAAGCGCTTCTTCGGAATGTTCCTGGGTTAAAGGGGGCAGCCCCCTAAAACCACGAATAGTTGAACGAGATCGAGATGCGCTCGGCTTCGGTCGGATTCGGCGCGACCTCGTGCCGCAGCCAGCTCTCGAACAGCACCACGTTTCCCTGCTCCGCGGGCACCGTGACCCACACCTGGTTCTCGCGCCGCGCGCGAGCCTTGCGCGGCGGCGACGCCATGAAGCGATCGAGCCTGGGGTCTTCGAACTTCAACCCCGAGCAGCCGCGCGGAGTCCGTACGTAGTAAGTGCCACTCAGGCTGGCCAGCGGATGCAGGTGCAGGCCGTGCACCACCTGGCGGGTCATGACGTTCACCCAGCAATCCGTCATGTTGAGCTTGCGGCCGACGAGGTCGAAATCGAGCGTGCGCGCGAAGGCGCGCACGTGCGGGTCGATGCGCTTTTCCAGCGCGGCGAACGTGGGTGACATCTGGTGCATGCGCGACAGCGAGCTGTACGAGGTATATCCGCCCGGATAGTTAGCCTCGGACCAGCGGATGCCGGCGATGTCTTCGATGCTGAGCTGGCGGCACTCGCGCAGCAGCCGCGCATTGAGCGCGTCCGACGGGCCGCGCTTTAGACTTTTGGTGTAGACACGAGTGGCAAACAACGAGCTCACGGGCATGCGGCGAGCATAACGCGCAACTATACTTTCCGTCCCTTTCGTCAAGGACATGACAGCCATGAAAAACGCACTGCTGGTCGCGGCCTGTCTCGCCGCCGCCACCCAGGCCCAGGCCCAAACTACGACGCACAAGCTGACCAGGCTCTGGGAATCCGAAGCCACGCTCAAGGTGCCCGAAGGCGTCCACTTCGACGCAAAGCGCAAGGTGCTGTACGTCTCGAACATCGATGGTCAGCCCTGGGAAGCGGATGGCAAGGGTTCCATCGGCAAGGTCGGCCTCGACGGCAAGGTCATCGCTGCCGAATGGATCACGGGGCTCGATTGCCCGAAGGGCCTGGCGCTCTCGGCGGACGGCAAGTGGCTGTACGCCGCCGACGCCGGCGGCATCGTGGTCATCGACGTCAGCGCCGGCAAGATCAGCAGCAAGATCGCCATTCCCGATGGAGTGCAGCTCAACGACCTCGCCAGCGACGGCAAGGACACGCTGTACGTTTCGGATTCGAAGGGCAAGAAGGTGTACGCCGTGAAAGACGGCAAGGCGCAGGTGTTCCTCGACGAGAAAGTGCTCAAGGGTCCGAACGGGTTGTTAGTCCACGACGGCGTGTTGTACGTGCTCGACAACAACAGCCTGAACCGCGTCGAGGCCGACAAGTCGCTCAAGGTGCTCGCCGATGGCATGCCCGGCGGCGTCGACGGCCTGGAGAACGTCAAGGGCCAGGACTTCCTCGTGTCCGTCTGGAGCGGCGCGGTCTGGTACGTGAAGGCCGACGGTTCCAAGGAGCTGTTGTTCGACGGCAAGGCCGCGCAGACCAGCACCGCCGACATCGGCTGGGACCCGAAGACCAGGACGGTTTACGTGCCCACGTTCTTCAGGAATTCGATCATCGCTTTCAAAGTGGAATGACAATAAACCGGCGGGCTGTGATCGGTTGCACAGTCCGGCCGGGCCAAGCCTGATGCCCCTCGCCGGCGATCCTCAGTAATCTCTCCCGCTGCCGACATCGTCAGCAGGAGTGGAGCGTTCGAGGTTGCGCCTTGCGCGCGCGTATCAGGTGAACCCCGATTTGAAGAAGCAACTGGCGCAGGCCTTCGGTGTTGGCTCGGAAGCCGGACTCGAAGTCCTGATCGCGAAACTGCGCGCAGGCGATGCCGTGGACCCGCAGATCCTGCGCAAGGGTTTCCTGGCGTTGTTCGACGACGCGCGCGAATCGCATGGCTCAGGCGAACAGCGCCTGCAGGTCGCGCTGGAAGCGTCGAACCTCGGGCTGTGGGAGTGGGATGTCACGGCCGACAGCCTGTACGTCGATCGCACCTATTTCGGTTTCCTGGGCATCGAGCGCGAAGGCCATTGGATGCCGATGTCCGAAATCTCGAGCCTCGTCCACCCGGAAGACCTCGCGGTGTTCCGCGACGCCGCGCGTGACGCGGTGCGCGGCAAGGACGCCGTACTGCAGGTCCAGCATCGAATGCGCCACGCCGATGGCCGGTGGGTCTGGCTCGAAACGTACGGCAGTGTCAGCAGCCGCGATGAGCTCGGCCGCGCAACGCGCATGACGGGCACACACGCCAACGTCACCGAACGCAAACAACTCGAACGTGCGTTGTCCAACACGCTGCGCGTGATGCGCGCATTGCTCGAGACCCTGCCGCTGCCGGTGATCCTGCGCGACACCGAAAGACGCGTCACGCTGGTCAACGCCGCGTTCGAAAACCTGTTCGGCGTGCCGCGCGAGGACATCGTCGGCAAGCCGCTCGACCACGACCCGCACAGCCCGCCGGTGCGCAATCACCGCGAGACCGACGACGAGCTGCTCGCGCAACGCAAGTCGCTGCGCTACGAGACCACGATCCGGGTCGCCGATGGCACCGCGTTCGACGTGATCATCGCCAAGACGCCGCTCATGGCCGAGGACGGCACCATCACCGGCATCGCCTCCGTGATCACCGATATTTCCGAGCAGAAGCGCACGGCGGAAGTGCTCGAGAAGGCTCGCATGGCGGCCGAAGCCGCGGTGCAGGCGAAATCACGCTTCCTCGCCAACATGAGCCACGAGCTGCGCACGCCGCTCAACGGTGTCGTCGGCATGGCGTCGCTGCTCGAGAACACCGCGCTCGATGCCAGGCAGCGCCGCTTCGTGCGCACGCTGAAATCCTCGGCCGAAGCGCTCATCACGCTCATCAACGACGTGCTCGATCTTTCCAAGGCCGAGGCCGGCAAACTGACGCTCGCCAACGGTCCGTTCGACCTTCGGCGCGAGCTCGAACAGGTGGTCGGCCTCTTCGGCGCCCGCGCGCACGACAAGGGAATCGAAATCGCGGCACACATCGCGCGCGGCGTGCCGCCCGTGGTGCACGGCGATGCGATCCGCCTGCGCCAGATACTCGGCAACCTCGTCAACAATGCGGTGAAGTTCACCGACGCGGGCGCAGTGTTGTTAGCCGTGACGGTGGTGACATCGGACCGCGGGCCGATGCTCGAGTTCTCGGTCACCGACACCGGCGTCGGCATCGCCGCGGCCGAGCAGCGACGAATCTTCGACGCGTTCGAGCAGGCCGACGGCAGCGTCACGCGCAAGTTCGGCGGCACGGGGCTGGGGCTTGCCATCAGCCGCCAGCTCGTCGATCTCATGCGCGGCGCGATGGAAGTCGACAGCGAGCCCGGCCGCGGCAGCCGCTTCTCGTTCCGCATTCCCATGGGCGTGCCGCCGCTGGAGCTTTCGCCGGTAGCGCCAGCCGCGGATCTCGGTGCGATCGTCATCGGCCTTCACCCGGTCATCCGCAGCGCGGTCTGCGACACGTTGTCGATCGAGACCGCGCATGTCATCAGCGTGGACTCCGTGATCAGCGCCCTCGAAGCCATCGGGGATTTCGGCTCGCGCATCAGCCGCGTGCGCATCGTCATCGACGCCAATGTCGCCGCGAAGCTGGAGCACGCGGTCAGCGGCTTGCGCGCCGCGGCCGCGCCGCGCGTGCTCGAGGTGGTGGCACTGATGCCGTCGGATGCCGACGCCACTCCGCCCACCGGCATCAATCGCGTGCTGGTGAAGCCGCTGTGCACCGCCGATCTCGCCGCCGCGCCGGTTGCCGACAACACGAGCACGCGCATTCGCGCGCTGCCGCCGTCCGGCTCACGCGGCCGCGCGCTGGTGGTGGAAGACAATGCCGTGAACCAGGAAATGGCGCGCGCCATGCTCGACATGCTCGGCTTCCATGTCACCACGGCCTCGAATGGTCACGAGGGAGTGCTGGCCGCGGCCGCGGATCCCGAGCTCGATCTCATTCTCATGGACTGCCAGATGCCGGTGATGGACGGCCTCGCCGCCGCGCGCACGATCCGCGCCGCCGAATCGCCCGGCGTACGCGTGCCCATCGTCGCGCTCACGGGCAACGCGATGCCCGGGGATCGTGAAGCCTGCGTGGCCGCGGGGATGGACGACTATCTGGCCAAGCCGTTTTCGCTCACGGCGCTTCGGAACATGCTCGACCGCTGGACGGGCGCCGGCAACCTGGACGCCAGCGCCTCGCGAAAGCGTTAGCGGATGCCGCTCATCTGGCGCGCATGCGCCGCGATGATGTTGATGGTGGAGACATCCGAGTCGAACACGCAGTAGAGGCCCTGCGGTTCCTGCGGCGGATCGCCCACGAAACCATCGCCCGCCTTCCACATGAAATCCGCGTTCTGCGTGCGGCCGACTCCGCCCCACGCCCAGAAGTTGGATCCCGCGATTGCGTCCCCGGCCACGGCGCGGCGCGCGAGCAGGCCGTAGATAGCCGTGTAGAACCTGTCGCGGTAAACCGTGGTGGCGACCGGCCGGTATGAGCCTTCATCGCGGTTGATGCCGAACTCCTCGAGCACGATGGGTTTGGCCAGCGTGTTGGCGGTGTCGATGTGCCAGTTCAGGTAGTCCTGCATCTTCGCCCACGCGCCGTCGTAGGTGGCCGCGGCCTTCTTCGGATCGAACCAGCTCCAGTTGGGCGCCCACATGTGGAACGTGAGGTAATCCACGTTGCGGGTCTTGTGCGACCTCACGAACAGCTCCTTGTTTCCGGCAGTGCCCATCCAGCCTTCGTTGCCCGTACTAACAAGCTGCTTCGGCGCCAGCGCCTTGATGAAGCCCGCGGTCTGATCGATCCACTCGATGAACGCTTCGAAGTGCGGCCGCGCGTTGGCGTCGCTTCCCGGCCGCGGCTCGTTGGCGAGCTGCCACGACATGACCGTGGGGTCCTGGCTGTACGCCCGGCCGTTCACCGAGTTCTTGCGCGTGATGAGTTGTTTGACGGCGAAGATGAATGCGTCCTGCGCCCTGGGTTCCCGGTAGAACGCCGCCGAATTGTCCATGAACTCGTTCCAGTTGCCGGTGACATCCGGGTCGACCACCGGCTTGCCGTTGAACCAGGCCACGTACTGCGACATGCCCCCGGACCACTGCCAGAAGTTGTTGAGGTACAGCACCGCCTTCATGTCGCGTTTCGCCATTTCGGCGAGCAGGAAATCGAGGCCCTGCCACAGTGTCTCGTCGATGTGGTTAGGCCGCAGGAGCACCGCGGGGGTGACCGAGCGTTTGAGCGTGCTGGACTCGGAGATGGCCAGCACACGCAGGTTCGTGATGCCCTGCGCCGCAAGCTGGTCCAGCTCCTTGGTCAGCCGCGCGCGGTTGCCGGTCTTGCCGGGCGACCCGAGGTACATGCCGTACCAGAGATTGGCGCCGGCGAAGTAGTAAGGCTTGCCATCGAGCTGAAAATGCCTGCCCTTCACGACGACGAAGCCGGATTGTGCGGGCGGTTCTGCCGCCTGCACGAAGGCAGCGGCGCCCAGCAACAGGACCAACCCGGCAAGCAGACGGCGATTCGGCATACACAACCCCTCGTAATCGGAACCGCGCGATACTAACGTGCGGCTCGAGGTGTGAGTCAATCGCGCGAGGCTTTCCTCTGCTCGTCGAACGGGTCTCCCGTCCCGATGGTTCTGGCGAATTCCTTGCCGAACTCGCGGGTGAGCGCAGCAGCCTCGGCCGGACTATGCGCGACGATGGACTGGACCGCGGCCTTGACGCTTGCGAGCCGTTCATCTTCAGGCAGGGTCTTCATCCATCGGACCGCCGCCGCCGGATCCCTGGCAATCCACTGCCGCGCCACTTCGGTCCGCAGCGTGTCGCGCGCCTCGCCGCGCTCCAGATTCTCCAGCATGGCGATCACGCGCTCCGGATCCACCTGGACCAGCTCGGGCAGCAGGAATGTGAAAGCAGCTTCGCGCTGGCCAGCGTCTTTCTCGATCAGCGCGCGCTCGATCGTGGCCGCGAGACGCTGATTGTGCTCACGCGCCATCTCGACGATTTCCGACTCGCCCGGAGCCGTCTCCTTCGATGGCGTGTAGATAGGCGACGGGGGTGGCGGCGGCGTGGCCTTGGGCCAGGGCTTGCGGGCTTCCTTGGCATCCAGCCAAAAGGCGGCGCCCACGCCAATCAGCGTGACCAGGAGCAGCGGAACGATGGAGGTCAGCCTCATAAAAAAGACGGGCAGCGTTTGATCGCTGCCCGTGAGTTTACTCAGGCCCGGAATGGTGGACAGTTGCCTGCCGCGCCGTCCGCGCCTGACGGGGTATCGCTAGTACTCGTCAGATAACTCCTAATCGAGGCGTATATGCATGGTGTCCTGTTGCGCATCCTGACGTTATACGTACCTGCCGCAGTCACTGACCGCGTACCTGTTCGATGCGCGCGCGAAGCTGCGCAGTACGCGGATCGCCAGGCGACTGGCTGTCGATCCAACGCATCGCTTCATCCGGTTTTTCGGTGGCCCAGATCTGCACCAGGTGCTCGAGCGTCCCGTCGTTACGGCCAATGCCGAATCGATCGGCGACTTCGATTGCATCCGCCGGCGATGTCGCCGCGAGCGTTCGCATGGCGACCGTGGCGCTGGCCTCGCGCTCGGATTCGTCTTCGAGAGAGCCGATCCATGCGACCGCGGCATCGCGATCGCGGACTATCCATTGTCGTACTACTTCGTCGCGCAATAGTTCGCGCGTCTCTCCCGGCTCCTGGCGCGCGACCATGGCCGCCAGACGCAAGGGCTCGAGCTCGATCAACTCGGGCAGCAGGAATGCGAACGCCGTATCGCGTTGCCTCGGATCGCGCGCGACCAGTGCGCGCTCGATCCCGAGCGCGATCTGATCGACGCGAGCGCGATCTGCATCGGAAAGCTCTGCCGGCGTGGCTCTGGATCGCGTGCCCGCTGCGTCGTGCGTCGACCGCGCGGCCACGCGCGCCGATGTCGGCGCATGCTGTTCGCGGGTGTCACGCGCGCCAAACAAGTAGCCCGCACCTGCCGCGGCGATCAGCGCGGCGGAAACCAGCATGACGGACGTACTCTTCATAAAAGAGCGGGCAGCGTTGTCAGCGCTGCCCGCAAGCTACATGCGTCCTTGCATGTTCACGGCGTCGTGCATGTGTATCCGCTCGGCAATTGTGTATTGCCGTTCGGGCGGCTCACCTGGAAGCCGAACGCGGTGTTCCCACCCGCGCCGATCGTTCCGTTGTGAGGCGCATTGCGCGCCGTGACCGTCTGTCCACTGACGGTGAGTACTGCATTCCAGGATCCGACGATGGTATGACCTGCCGGCAGTGTGAACGTGACTGTCCAGCCGTTGATCGTCGCCGTACCCGTGTTGGCCACGCGGGACGGCTCGATGACATAGCCCGACTGCCACTGCGTCTGCGTTGTCGGCGTCACCGAACAACCGCCACCGGTGCCACCGGTCTGCGTTGTCGCGGTCACCGTGTTCGACACCGCCGACACGAGTCCCGCCGCGTCCATGGCACGAACCTGGTAGCGGAACGTGGTGTTCGCTGCCAGCCCCGTGTTGACGTAGGAGTTCGTCGGCGACGTCGCGATCTGTGCGAACGTGCCGCCGGTCGTGCCCGGTGCGCGCAGGATCTGGTAGCCGGTCACGCCCACGTTGTCGGTCGAAGCGGTCCACGCGAGCGAAATCGAGCTGGCCGTCGTCGTCGGTGCCGTCAGGTTCGCGGGAATGGTGGGCGGCGTGACATCGGTTCCGCCACCGGTCTGCGTCGTCGCGGTGAGCGTGGTCGAAAACGCCGAGACGTTCCCCGCTGCATCGACAGCGCGAACCTGGTAGCGGAACGTGGTGGCCGCCGCGAGTCCCGTGTTGACGTAGTTGTTGGCAGGCGCGGTGGCGACCTGCGTGAACGTACCGCCGCTCGCGCCGGGCGCGCGCCACACCTGGTAGCCGGTCACGCCGACATTGTCAGTCGACGCGGTCCAGGCCAGCGAGATCGAACTATTGGTGGTCCCGGTTGCCGTGAGACCCGCGGGCACGCTCGGCGCCTGCGTGTCGACGTTACCCGAGCCGCTCACGAAGCCCTTGAGCCACACCATCGCAGGACGTTCCTGGCCACCCGTGGTGACGAGGCCGGTGCCGTCGCGCCAGGTCTGCCCGACGATGTAGCCCCACAGCGTGATGCCCTTGACGCTGGCGTGATTCCACAGGGCCGGGAAGATCTCCTGGTACTTCGCGAGCTGCGCCGCATCGCTGCCACCGGCAATGATGTCGAGCTCCGAGGCGTAGATATCGAGGCTGAGCGTCGCGTAGTCGTTGAGCATCGTCGTCACGGCCGCGCCATTCATGTTGTCCACGTTGAAGTGGTGCGTCTGGATGCCGATGCCGTCGATCAGGCCGCGAGCCTTGAGCAGGTTGATGATGTTCTTGTACGTGGCGCGAACCGGTGGATCGTTCTCCGTGCCGTACTCGTTGAGGTGCAGCAAGGCGTTGGGGCAATACTGCCGGGCGAGCTGGAACGACGTGATGACCCAGTCCCAGCCAGTGGTTCCCGTGCCGCCGAGCGCGGCCGCGAACGGCATCGCCGTCTTGATGGGCTCGTTGACCACGTCGATGGCCCAGATGTTGGGATAACGCTGGCAGGCGAGCTGCATCCACTGCTCGATCTCGGCGCGCTGCTGCGCCGGGGTGAGGCCGGAGTTCGTGAGCCAGTCCGGGAACTGCGAGCCCCACACCAAAGTGTGGAACTTGAACTTGTAACCGTTCGTCTGCGCGTGGTTGTAAGCCGCGTCAGCCGCGCCCCAGTTCATCGAATTGCGCGTGCCCTCGACCGAAGCCCACTTCGTGGCGTTCTCGGGCGTGATCTGGTTCCAGTACGTATTGAAGTTGGCCGGCACGCTGTTGCCCGTGACGTTACCGACGAATTTGGCCTTGCCCGCCGCCATCTGCGCGGATGCCGGTTGGGCGAGGAGCGCGGCTGCGCTCAAAATCAAGGCAACAGAAATGAATCGGCCGCGTACGGCCGTACGAATGGTCATTGGATGTCCCCCTCGTGAAACGAGTTTTCGAAAAGTCCCTTTTGCGCCCGCTCCTGTGCGTCGTCCCGGACGCGGGGCGAACATACGCCGAGTGTTAGCGTTAACGCAACTGCGGGAAACCGATGCGCGGTTTTGTTGCTATGCGGTGAGTTCCTGCAGCGCCGCGGCCAGATTGGCGTGCGCGGTGGCTTCGTACCTTTCGCGGAATCGATAGCGCCAGTAGATAGTCGACCGGCCGGGAAATCCTTCGAGCACCCGCGTGCGGCGTGGTGCCGGGATCAAGGCACACGCGACTCCAGCGCTCGAAATCTACGCGTGGAGTCGCGGGGCGCAGGTGCGCCGGCTACTGGATGTAACCCAGCAGGAGTCCGGCGGCGAGAATGAAAAGAGTTGTGAAAGTAGCAGGCAAATACGAAATCGACGTCACTTCATGAGTCCCCGTGTTCGCTGGAATTTGCGGCCCGGCGCTTCTTGCGAGCGATTCGGACTGCGGCTGGTTCGTTTGCGGGGCGCAGTGTGCTTGCCCGGCCAGACCCGGACAATCGGGAAATCCGGTAGGGCCCTGCGAACCGAGACTTCTTACCGTTCTGGGTGCACTGCGATCGGTGGCTCAACCCATTGAGCGGCAAGAAGTCCCGTCCAGGTCACGCGCGCTTCTTCTGCTTGGCGCCGGCTGCTTCTCGCAGCTTGGTTGCGCATTCCTCGCAACAGACTTCGACGGTTTTGCCACCAATTTTCACCTTGATGGTCGAGTTCGGCTCGAGCGGGTAGTCGCAGGCCGCGCAGGTTTTCTTGGTCATGGCTGAATCCTCAGGTACGCCCGCGTATCGGGGCATGCTCAGGAGACCATCCGGGGCCGTCCGGCGCTGTCGAAATCTTTAGCTGAATAAATGGGGACAGGGCTCGAAGCGCGTCCCCATTTGCTGCAAATCAGGAATGTCCCCATTTCGTGCGGAACTCGGCGGGCGTCACGCCGTAGTGCTGCTTGAACGCCGCCGAGAAATGGCTGTGGCTCGAGAAGCCCAGGTCCTGCGCGAGCGCCGACAGGTCGTCGCGCTCGGCGATGAGATCGAGCGCACGCGCCAGCCGCAGACGCAGGTGGTAGCGATAGAGCGGCAGGCCCTCCACCTGCTGGAACACCTGCGTGAGATACACGGGTGAGCCGCCGATCTCGCGCGCGATTCCCGCCAGCGTCCAGCGCTGCGACAGATCACCGGCCAGCACCACCTTCACTCTATCTACCAGCCTGCGGCGCGCACGACTCGCACCCGGGATGCGAGCGGTGCGCGGGCCCAGCGCGCGCGCCACCAGCGTGAGCGCCAGACCTTCGGCCTCGAGAGGTTCGATGCTGCCCT
This sequence comes from Steroidobacteraceae bacterium, assembly GCA_035765415.1. GTDB lineage: Bacteria > Pseudomonadota > Gammaproteobacteria > Steroidobacterales > Steroidobacteraceae > CADEED01. The sequence goes on from DASTXR010000057.1 coordinate 90,745, forward strand.
TGTGCAGCGAATGCCGGAGCAGCATCACCAGCGCCTGCGCGCGCGCATCGATGCGCAGCGACTGCTGGTTGAACGCGAACGCGCCGCCGGTGCAAACCAGGTTGGCGGGCGCGAGCTCGCGCAGCGTGGCTTCATCGACGCTCAGCACCAGGCTGGCATCGCCCCCGACCACCGGGTGGCTCACCTGGTACCCCTGCTCCCGATTGAAGAACAGCACGTGATTGGCGTCCGCCACGGCCTGATCGCCGCCCACGTGGCGCAGATAGACCCCGCGATAGGGAAATACGAAATGTGTGTGCGACGCGCACTCCTCCGCGCTGCGATGCCGGCAGGTTCCGCGACAGTCCACGCTGCGCACCGCCACCAGGCCGGAGTCGAGCAGGCGATGGACCGTGAAATCCTTTCCCGGTGTGTCGAGGGGATTGGGGCGCGCGGGCATGGCGCCGAGTATGAACTGCCCTTCGCGAAGTCGCTCGCGGTCAGCGGCGGCCCAGCATGTAGGCCGCCGGCGCGCAGATCACGTTGACGTTGCCGATATCCGCCGATCCCACCGTCCCCGACCCGTTGGCCACCGTGCAAGTCTGCGACTTGGGCGGCACCGCGACCGTCACGTTGTACAGCGCGCTGCGCACCATGGGTGTCCCGAATTTGAACGCGCCTTCACTGGCCACGATGAGAATGGTGCCGTTCGAGTTTTGCAGGGCGACCGGGCCACTTGCGCCAGCCACCGTGCCACCGATCGTGAAGGTGGGCGCGGGACCCCAGTCGTCATCGTCGCCATCGAGAACGCATGAGCCCGCACCCAGGCACAAAAGGCTCCCGGCAAGCAGGTTGATGACAGTTCGATGGCTCATGGGACCCTCCGCAAGAGCGGGGCGAAAGGCCGCAGCCCCGGTATCCCTGGAAGCGGAAATTCCGGGTGAAAAGGCTCATCGAAAACCCTTCAGGTGCAGTTTTTCCTGAGCTCGCGCGAGGCGGCCAGCCGCGGGTCCGCAGGCAGCGCGTTGGCCGACCGCAAAGCGATGGCGGCGTCCAGCGCGGTGCATGCCGCGGACCGGTTGCCCGCGGCGAGTTCGGCAGACGCGAGCCGGCGCTGCGCCAGTTCCTCGATATTCCATAAATCGGCACGCCGCTTCGATGCCTGTATCCGGCGCAGCGCCTCGGCGGCCCCCGCGCGCGCGTCGTCCACGCGCTTGTCGGCCAGGTCCACGCTTACGCGCGCCAGCCGCGCAGTCTGCGTGTCGACTCTATCCGGATCCTTGTCGAATTTCTCGAGCAGGACTTCGGCTTCCGCCAGTGCACGACGTGCCTCATCCACTCGCCCCAGCCCCGCAAGCGCCTCGGCGCGATACGTGAGAATCGGATAGGTGACCGCACTCCGGGCGTTGGCGCCCCTGGCGTTTTCGGCGATTGCACGGTCGATCAATGACAGCGCTTCCGCGTAACGCGATTCCTCGATCGCCAGCGCCGCGGCCTGGCGATTCGTCGCCATGATCGAGCGCGCATTGTGTTTCTCGCGAAGCGCAATATTGCAGTCGTCGAGCAACTGGCGCGTGCGCGCAAAATCACCGATGCCCAACGTCGCGCTCGTGAGCGCGAGACGCGTCTGCTGTGTCCAGAGGTCGTCCTGGCCCGAGACGCGAACCCTGTTTGCCAGCGCCTTCTCCAGCCCTTCGGCGGCCAGGCGATGGCGGCCGCGGCGCACTTGCGTACGCCCGACGTCGAGCGCCGCGATCATGGTGTATCCGCCTTCGGGGCCCTGTACGAACGTGAATATTTCCACCGCCTGCGCCAGGTGCCGCTCCGCTTCCTCGAACCGGTATGTCTGCAGCAACGCGCGCGACAGCTGCTGGTGCCCGCCTCCGGCCGCATTGGATCTTGGGCCGTCCACGGCGATAGCGAGCGCAATGCCGCGTTCGTCGGCGGCGATGGCCTCCTCGAAACGCAACGTCATCTCGTAAGTGCGCGCGAGCCCGAGCCAGGCGGCCACCAGTTCGTGATGCGGTGGCAGCTTTTCCAGGATGCGGATGGCTTCCTGAAAGTGGCTCACTGCCTCGACCGGGTCGGCATTGGAGGTTCCCAGGCCAATCTGCGCGAGCTGCACCTCGCAACGCCCGCGCAGCAGCGACCCGCGATCTCCCTGCGCCTCGAGTAGTTCGATGGCTTTCAGCACGGCAGCGCGCGCTTCGTCGAGCCGTTGCCGGGTGCGCAGGAATTCCGAATGATCGATCCAGGCTTCCGCCAGCCGCGCGTCGCCCGCGCCGAACGTTTCTTCCGCCACGCGGATGCGCGCCTTGCCCAGCGCCTCCTGCTCGGGAAAGTTTTCCATCTGGGCATTGATGGTATGCAGCACGGACATGAGCTCCAGGCGCACCGCCGGATCCTGCGATTCGTCGGCGAGGATCTCGGCGGTGGCGATACCCATGAGCTCCTCGGCGGTGGTCTTGCGCGCCGCCGCGCCATCCGGGTGGCGCTCGCTGTTCGCCTCGAAAATCTTCAGTAGATAGTCTTTGACCGACGTCGCCTTCGCGGCCTCGAGCTTCGCGATGCGCGCCTGCTGGTTCGTCTCGCTCGCCTGGTAGAGCACGCCGGCGACGCCGATCGCGGTGGCGAGCGACACTCCCACGGCGGCGGCAACGCCGACCCGATGCCGGCGCACGAAACGGTTCACGCGGTACGCACGCGAGCCGGCGCGGGCCGCGACGGGCTCGTGGCGCGCGTATCGCCCGAGGTCTTCCGCCAGCGCCTGCACCGAGCCGTAACGTTCCTGCGGCGACTTGCGCAGTGCGCGATGGACGATGTCTTCGAGATCGTTGCCGAGCACGCGTTGCAGGCGCCGCGGCGAAACACCGCGCAGCGCCGCGGTTTTTTCGTCCACGCGGCCGGCCGCGCGACTCAGCGGTTCGGGTTCGTCATGGAGTACAGCGTGCTCCACCCTTGCGCCGACGGTCTCGCTACCGAAGGGCCGCACGCCGGCGAGCAACTGATATAGAAGCACGCCCAGCGAGTACACGTCGGTGGCAGTCGTGACTGGCTCGCCCAGGATCTGTTCGGGTGCGGCATAGGCAGGCGTGAATACGCGCCCCGTGATGCGCGTGAGCTCGGAGCGTTCGGCGCCAGCCCCCTCGGGCTCCAGGAACTTGCCGATGCCGAAGTCGAGCAGCTTCACCTCGCCTGCGGAGGTCACGAGGATGTTGGAAGGCTTGATATCCCGGTGGACGATGAGATTCGCGTGCGCACTCGCCACTGCCGCGCACACGCTCGCGAATATTCCGAGCCGCGCGGCAACGTCGAGGGAACGCGCATCGCAATAGACGTCGATAGCGTCGCCGCGCACGTACTCGAGCACGATGAACACCATGCCATCGCTGGCGCCCGCATCGAGCAGGCGCGCGATGTTGGGATGCGCGAGTTTTCCGAGCAGTTGCGCCTCGCGCAGAAAGCGGTCGCGCATGACCCCGTGCGCAAGGAACGGATGCAGCGATTTGATCGCGACCTCGCCCTCGTAGAGGCCATCGTCACGGCGCGCGAGCCACACCTCGCCCATGCCGCCCTTGCCGAGCTCGCGCACGATCCGATAGGGACCGAGCTTCATGTCCGCCTGCAAGGACTCGTCGCGGCCCGCAACGCTGCCGACATTCATGAAACCCCGCCGCGTCGCCTCTGCATCGGCATCCAGCAAGGCGCGCACGCGCGCGTGCAGCTCCGGCCGCGCCCTCGCAAGGTCCGAGAGCAGCTGCTCGCGGCCGTCGCGCGGCGTCGACAGCAGAATGTCGATGAGTCCCAGCGCCTCGCGCCAGGGACCCGTGGTCTGCACGTTGATGTCTCCCATCGCGCGTCGACGCTACAAGGTCCGCGAGCGTGCGGCACCGCATGAAAAACCACTGCTTCGACTATCTGCGACTTATTTCCGCCAGTACCATACGCGCCCGAACTTTCCATGGGTTCCGACGCTCCTAACTGGAGCATCGACAAGAACCAGTCAATCGCGGAGAACAGGTCATCAACTTTTCCTTGCCGGCGCGCCTCCTGGGTTTGAGCTTCCTTTGTGCAGACGCGCTCGCCCAGGCGCAAGCCCGGGCCCAGACAGATCCGGTCGCCCAGTCAGAACGTGTCGTCTATGACGCGGCGTTTTATGCCGCGTTCGCGCCGCGCACCGCTCTCGACATGGTCAATCAGACTCCGGGCTTCACGCTCAATATCGGCGACGTTGAGACGCGCGGCTTCACGGGCGCCGTGGGGAATGTGTTGATCGACGGCGAACGGCTGGGGGCCAAGAGCCAGTCGCTCGAAGACGTCTTGCTGCGCGTGCCGGCCAGCGAGGTGCTGCGCATCGAAATCCTGCGCGGCGCGGATGTGGCCGGCGATGCCTCCAACGCCGCGGTGCTGGCGAATGTCATACGAACACGCACGGCCGGAGGCGGCACGTGGATGGCCGGCTTCGAAATGACCAACGAGGAAAAACCCGAGCCCACCGGCCGGCTGGCCTGGAGCGGCCGCAGCGAAGACCGCGAATATTCCATCGGCGCCAATACCTATAGCCACGATCACAACTCGGAAGGGCCGCGCGAAGTCACCGATGGCGCCGGAGAGCTCGTGGCGTTGCGCCGCGGCGGCTTTCCGCACGAACAATCCGAATACGCGGTCAACGGCCAGTATTCGCAGCGCCTCGGTGAAGGAAGGATCGTGGCCACGGGGCAGGCGTTCTACGCGCGTTTCGCCGAGGATTTCTGGCTGCGGACCACGACGCCCGATGGCGTGCAGCTCGAGCGCGAGATCGATCCATACAACGAGGACACGCGCAGCGGCGAAGCCGGCGTGACCTGGCAACGCCCGCTCGACACCTGGGAGATGACGCTGACCGCACTCGCGACGCGCAAGGATTTCGAGAGCGATGTCATCTCCACTCACTTCGACGAAGCTGACGTGCAGGACGCCGAGTTCACGCAGGCGCTGCGCCAGCGCAGCGGGGAAACCATCGCGCGCGCCACGTTCGTCCGCCCGGTGACGCGCGGCCGCCTCGAGGCCGGCGCGGAAGTGGCGGTGAACACGCTCGACGGGGAGTCGGATCTCACGAGCGACACCGGCGCGGGACCCGTACCGGTGGACGTGCCCAACGCAAACCTGCAGGTCAGGGAGAATCGCGGCGAGGCGTTCATCAGCCACGCCTGGCAGATCAATCCGCTGTGGTCGCTCGACTCGCGGCTCGCCGCTGAAACCTCGCGATTGAGTTTCACCGGCGACACCGAGCAATCCGTTTCACTGACCTACGTGAAACCGCGTGTGCAGCTCACGCGAAAGTTTGGCCAGCACCAGTTGCAGATGCGCGTGTTCCGCGACGTGGGCCAGCTCGACTTCACCGACTTCGTGTCCACCGCCAGCCTCACCGACGACATCATCAACGGCGGCAATCCGGATCTGCGGCCGCAGACGGAATGGGCGGCGCAGGTCGAGGGAGATCTGCGTTTCGCGAGCGACGCTGCCCTGCGCGTGCGCCTGTTCCATCACTGGCTGGAAGACGTGGTGGACCTGGTCCCCGTGGGACCGCCTGGCGTGCCCATCGATGCGCCTGGCAACATCGGCGAGGGCACGATGGACGGCGTGGAGCTTTCGCTTCGGCTGCCGCTGGCAGGTGTACTGCCGGGCGGCACTCTCACGGTCGGCGGCACGTGGCGCGATACCGATGTGGTCGATCCGCTGACCGGAGAGCACCGGCGCATCAGCGACTTCATCGAAAGCGAGCTCAAGGTGGAGCTGCGCCAGGATCTCAATGCCGCGAAACTCGCGTGGGGTCTCACGTTCGAGGGCCTGACGCCCGACTACGACTATCGTTCGGCCGAGATCGACAGCTTCCGCCAGCTGCGTCGCCTCGACGCTTTCATCGAGACCACGTGGATCGCCGACACCAAGATCCGGCTGTTCCTGCAGAACGTGCTCGACGATTCGGAATTGCGCGACCGGCGCATCTACACGCCCGACCGCAACGGCGCGCTCAGCCTGCGCGAGACCAGCCGTTTCTTTCCCGAAATGTGGTGGATGCTGACCGTCTCCGGCAACTTCTAATGGGGACATTCCTGATTTGCTAGCAAAAGGGGACGCGCCTCCCCAATCCCAGGAGATCGCATGAATCGCATACTCGTTGTATCCACGCTCGCGTTCGCGCAATTGGCGAGCGCCGCCGAAGAGAAATACCCGATCAAACTCCCTACGCCCGGCGGCGAAGTGGTGCTGCCCGATGCCGGCGCAAAGGAGGCGCATGACGAATGGCGCTTTGCCGCCGCGCGTCGCGTCGGCGACATGGTCTACGTATCCGGCGTCATCGTGAATCGCCGGTCCGGCGAGGGCAAGGACGTGGCGGCGTTCAAGCTGCAGACGCGTCGCGCGCTGGAACGCCTGCGCGCAATTCTCGAAGCCGCGGGCAGCGACTTCCAGCACGTCGCCATGATCAACAGCTTTCACGTCTGGCAAGGTCCTAACTTCACCGGTTCGCGCGACGAGCAGTTCCAGGCGTTCGAAGAGGTGATCGACGATTTCATGAAGCCGCCCTATCCCGCGTGGACCGCGGTCGGCACCACCGGCCTGCTCTCGGACGGCGGCATCGTCGAGGTGCAACTCATCGCGAAGGTTCGCTGACGGCGCCATTTGAGGCGCGTCCCTATTTGCAGCAAATCAGGAATGTCCCCATTTCATAGCGGCAACCGCCGACAGATGCCCGCACGTCGGGTCGGGCAAGTTGCGCGCCATGAGCACACCACTGGCCATCGACAGCCGCGGCACGGGCGGCCTGCCCATCCTGTTCGCGCACTCCTTCGCGGGCGATTCGTCCCATTGGACGCCGACACTCGAGCATTTGCAGTCGCGCTGCCGCGTCATCGCATTCGATTTCCACGGACACGGCAAATCGCCTCCCGCGCACGGACGTTATTCCTACGAAGAACTCGCGAAAGACATCAGCGCGGTTGCTGACGCCGAACAGCTCGATCGCTTCGTGCTCGTGGGTCACAGCATGGGCGCGGCCATCGCTGCCGAATACGCCGCCAGGCATGCGTCGCGCGTGAAGGCGCTGGTGCTCGTCGATGCGCCGCCGGCACCGGGCGCGGTACCGCCCGGGCAGATCCGGCAGATTCACGACGCGCTCGAAAAAGACCCGTACGCGGTGGTCGAGCAGTTCTGGTCGCAGCAGATGTTCATCGACGCGCGTCCCGAAGTACGGCAACGCCTGCTCTCGGCACTGCGCCGGCTGCCTCGAAACGCCACCATCGAGCTCACGCGTGAAGCATTCGCCGTCGACTCATCGCTCGCACTGCGCCGCTACCCCGGCCCGAAATTCGCGATCGTCACCCCACGCAATGACGCGCCTCTGAGCCTGCACAACGCGGTGCCGGACGTCACCCACGCGATCGTCAGCGGCACGGGGCACTGGATCCATCTCGACGATCCGGCCGCCTTCAATCGGGCCCTTGACGAATTCCTGAAGCGAATCTCCCATACGCCGTGATATAGGTAGTCCTCGAGGGGGACTATCTTTGAACGAATCACAGCGCCCGACGCACGCACGTTACGTCGTCGTCACATTCATGGTCACGCTGGCCATGGTCACCTACCTGGATCGCGCCTGCATCGGCGCGATGAAGCAGCACATCGCCGCAGACTTCAGTCTCGACGACGCCCAGATGGGCTGGGTGTTCACCTCGTTCATCCTGGCCTACGCGATCTTCGAAATCCCCACCGCGCGCTGGGCCGATCGCACCGGCGCGGGCGCCGTGCTCACGCGCATCGTGAGCTGGTGGTCCATCTTCACGCTGATGACCGCCGGCGCATTCAACTACGCCTCGCTGCTGGTCACGCGATTCCTGTTCGGCGCGGGCGAAGCCGGCGCCTTCCCCTGCGTGGCGCGCGTGTTGTCGCGCTGGGTGCCGCTGCGCGAGCGCGGCACCGCCAAGGGCATCTTCTTCGCCGGCGCCTATGCGTCCGCCGCACTGACCACCTTCACCGTGAACGCGCTTCTGCCGTTCATGAGCTGGCGCACCATCCTCGTGGCCTTCGGCTGCGTCGGCTTCGTGTGGGTCTTTGCCTGGCATCGCTGGTTCCGCGACGAACCCACCGATCACCCCGCGCCCAATGAAGCCGAGCGTGCGCTGATAATCGCGGACCGCGCGCCGGTCGTGGCGAGCCCCGCGGGCCTTGCTTACTGGGCCGGGCTGCTCAGGCAGCGCAACGTGCTGCTGCTGTGTCTGTCCTACATGCCGAACTGCGCCACGTTCTATTTCTGCATCACCTGGCTGCCTAGCTACCTGCGCGAGCATCACGGCTTCGAGAGCACCCAGCTCGGCATGCTGGCCGCGTTGCCGCTGGCGCTGGCCATCGCCACGCAGTTCCTGGGCGGCTACTGGTCGGACAAGATCGTGGTGCGCTTCGGCCTCGCTGCCGGCCGGCGGACGCCGGGCGTCTTCGGATATGGAGTTGCCGCGCTGTTCGTCGTCGCCGCCACGTTGAGTTCCGACCCCAAGACCGCCGCGGTGCTCTTTGCGCTCACCGTCGCCACCTGCATGCTGACCACGGCGGCATCGTGGAGCACCTGCGTCGACATCGGCCGCGAACACTCCGCGACCGTGAGCGCCACCATGAACACCTCGGGCCAGATCGCCGCGATCGTGATGCCGCTGATCGTCGGCTATTCGCTCAAGCTGTTCGGCAACTGGAACGTGCCGTTCTATTTGTTAGCCGGCCTCTACGTGATGGGCGCGCTGTGCTGGATGTTCATCGACCCGAAGAAGCCGGTGTTCGAAGGCGAGGAAGTTCGCGGGGCATTGCCGGTCGCGGCCTAGTTCGGCGTTCGTCGCAAGCGATTTGCGAAATCGAACGAAAGCCCGTACGACGTATACGCTCATTTGAATCGCACGGAGACTGTTGAGAATTGTGGCGGCCATGATCGCGCCATGCTCGGTGAATGCGAGTGGCGGGTATTTTCGATGCTGACCGTGACCCCCTCTTGTGATCACGAATTGTGATCTCAAGCTTTCCCACTCGTCGGGCCGCAACTCGATCAGGAAGTCAGGAGGAAACCGCTCGCGATTTCGTCGAACCTGTTCGTTGAGTCGCTTCGTCGTAACACCGTAGAGGCCAGCAAGCGTTGTATCTACAAGTATGCGCTGGCCTCTCACGTAAAATATTTGGTTCGCAATCTCGATCGTCTCGCGTACTGCAACTTCCTCTGACATGCAGAGGAGATTGTCATCAGCCCGCCATTCCTCCCAGATCTGAATCCAACGCCATCGGAAAGAAATTCATGCATTTCTCTATTCGCGCAAGCTCGCAGGCTCTTAAGGTCGCAATTTGCGACCTTAAGATTCGGGTTTGCCGGTCGGGTGTAACGTCACAATCTGTGACCTTGGAAAAATTGGCCGCCAACCCGGGCTTCAGTCGAGCCTCCTGCCCTCGAAGTCTCCATCCCGATAACCCCTAAACCCCGTAACCTTCCCTGCCGCATCGCGCGTGAAAATGATCTGCGCGTTGAAGAACGTCACGTAGAACGTGGTCTCGTTCTCCGCCAGCAGCCCGCTCTCGGCGCCGTTGGACAGCACCATGAGCTGATCTCCTTTCCTGAACACCGAAACGACGGGGCCTCCGTCGATCTGGTAGCGACCCACGTAACTGTCGAGGATCTTCGCATCGAGCCTGAGATTCCTGTCCGGCCGGCCGAGCTGCCGCCCGTTCGCGCGAAGATCCGCGTTGCCGGGGTAACTCAGCGCGTTGGCATAGCGCCAGTTGTAGTCGAAGCTCCCGGACACGACGTTCAGCGCGCGCGCCGTCGCCTTTTGTTTGAACGCGGGCGCGCGTCCATCGATGACGACGTAGTCGAAGTCGTCGCGCCGATATGGGTTCGGGTCGGCAAAGTACATGCCCCTGGTCGACGTGCCCGCGAACACCTGCACGTATCGCTCGGAATTCTTCGGGTTCGGATACAGCAGGTGGACCGCGGCGTCCCTGGCCTTGAACTCCTTGCCGTCGATATGAACCGCGTCGCGCGAGAGGCGCAGCGGCAATGCGGACGCGAGCTTCGCGGTCACCTTGTTGGCATCGGGCCCGCCGATGAGCATCAGCGAATAACGCGCGATGTCGGCATCGGATATTTCGGTATCGAGAAACACTCGCGGTGACACTTTCTGCCAGTCCTTCCACGCATCGACGAATTCCTGCGCCTTCTCCCTGCACGCCGCCACCATCTCCGGGTCTTTCGACGACGTGCCGACGACCACCGCGAACGGCGCGAGGAAGAAGTCGGTGGCATGCCCCGGCAGCGTCGGCGTCTTGTACAGCTTCGCCGGCTTGTACGCAGCGCTGGTCAGCCGCAGCGCGCCGCCGGTGACGCGCAACTCGCGCGCCGCTCCGTTCCACACCACGCGCACGGGCTTCGAACGGTCGATCAACGCGTCACCGGGCGTCAGCACGATGTCGAGCACGTTGTCGGTGTCGAGCCGGATGACGTTGCGATCCACCACCTCGGCGTCCACGCGCATGAAAGCCAGCGGGTTTTCCGACTGCTGCACGCGCGCCCACCACGCGGCGGCGTTGCGCAGCTCCGCGGATCGGATGCGCACCTTGCGCGGATTCGGATCGCGCCGGGTTTTCAGGAACCAGTCGCCGCTCAACTCGGCGTTGCCGATGGCCAGCGCCTCGTGCCCTTTGCCCGGGTACTCGTGGTATCGAACGTCGTAGCCCCAGCGCTGCAGTAGTTTGACACCCCAGCGCGACCAGTCCACGTCGACCGCCTGGTCGACATCGCCGTGGTGAACCAGGATCGGCGTGTTGATGAGGCTCTCGGCCATCGACCAGGAGCTGTCCTTCTCCAGGATGAACCGGTCGATGGGCTCGAGCCTGGCCAGCTCCTCTTCCGACATCTGCGAGCGATAGTCCGCGCCGCCGAATATCGGCGCGATGGCCGCGAACAGCTCGGGGTGGCGCGTCGACACGTTCCACGTGCCCCAGCCGCCCATCGAATCGCCGGTGAGATACACGCGATCTTCGTCCACGCTGAACAGGCGCCTGGCTTCGGCGATGCCGCGCAGGATGTCGTTGTCGGCGAAACCCATGTATCGCACGTTGCCGCGGCCGTGCGGCTCCACGTAGATCACGCCCTGCCGGTTCGCGAATTCGGTTTCGGGACCATGCCGGTTGTCCACGCTCCACCAGCGCCAGTACTCGGGATTCGCCGGGTTGTAGCCATGCATCTGGATGATCATGGGCCACTTCTTCGCCGCGTCGTAGTTGGACGGCAGGTAGGCGCGCGCATACTGCGGGCTGCCGTCCGTCTCGTCGATCCACGCCATGCGCACGAAGCCATTGGCGCGAATGCGCGCGGGCTTGCCGGCGCGTTCCAGCATCAGCTCGTCGAATTCCATGAGCGGCGAGTGGATCTTTCCCCACGGATTGCCGCGGGCGTCGGCCAGTTTTCCGCCGAGGCGGTCGTCCACCATGCTGGCCAGCATCCTGAGCGTGGCGCCTTCGGGCTTCGACGCGTCCGCCTTCGCCGCTTCGGCGGCGAGATCGCGCGCCTTCGACAGCGCTTCGCCCTTGTACCAGGGCAGGTGCGTGACCGTGAGCGCCCCTTCGACATTCGTGGTGCTGCACCGGGCCTCGTAAGGACCGTCGGGCCAGGATTTGCCATCGATATACAACTGTTCGCCGCGCGGCGCGGTCGCCGTGAACATCACCGTACCGCCGGGCGCTATCACTTCCACTTTCACGGGTGGTGCATCCGCCCGCTTGCCATTCACATCCGTGTTCAGAGAAAAGCCGGCCGGCATGAAGCCGACGATCGACGGCCCGATTTCCGCAACGCGCCTCAGCACGGATCCCGTTTCCAGGACGCGCAGCATGAACACGCCGTCGGCGGGTAGTTTCACCAGCACGGCATTGGCACCCGCAGCGAGGTCGACCTCGATCTGGTCTTCATCGGCCGTGAGCGAGCGCGCTCCATCCCGGGCGTGTACCGGCTTGCCGTTGACCCAGACGCGCGCACCACCATCGCTCCCGAACGAGAGCGTGGCCTTGCCCGCGCTGGCGCGATTCACCGTGGTGAATGCGAAACCCACGGCGCCATCCCGCGATCCCTGGAAGTCGGTGAAATTCATGGCGTCGCCCCAACTCTTGTGGGGGCGCCATTCGACGTTGCCGCCTTCGGTGGGTTGCGCCCCCGCCTCAGGCCGCGCATCACCCAGGCACTCGGCTGCCAACGTGCACTTGATAGGGCCGGCGACAGTCCACTGGCGAATGAAGCTCGTGTCTCCACGCTCCCAGGGCTGACGCATCTCATCCTTGAGTTTGGGAACGGGTGGCGCCTGCTGTGCACCCGCGTTTGCAAACACACCCAGCAGAAACACCGCAACCGGTGTTGCGATCCGCATGACTTTGTTCAATGGACTCCCCTCGTGTGCATCGAAACCGGCAGGCACTATGCCAGTGGTTCAGACGAGCAGAACATGAATCTGGTTGCGAGAGCCCGTCGCGCAGGCAAAAAAAAAGAGCCCGCGCATCACGCGCGGGCTCCTTGCGGCGCTGTCGGTTCAGTCGAGCCTGGCGAATTCCGGGCCGGTCGTGCTCCCGCGCAACCCGGGCGCGGCGACACCAAAGCCGGTGTCGTTGGCGACCGGCGCGGGCGCGAAGCCGATGCCGTTCAACCCGCGACCGGGTGCGAGATCCGCTGCGAAATCCCCGTCCGGCGAACCATCCTCGGTACCACGGAAGTCGAGCACGGCATCCATGAGCGACCAGGATGCGGCCGCGCTCTGCGCCTCAGCCACACCCGACGTCGGTCCTGCGTTCGAAGACGTCGCAGCCGTGAATTGCGTCATGGCCGCCTCGACCAGCCGCTGGCTCAACATGGCGTTGAACTGCGAACCGCTCGAGTTCTGCTGCACCGGGATGCCCTGGATAGCGGCGACATCCCAGACTGTGCCATCCGCGAATGTCACCCGCTCGATCGCGTTGTAGTACACATCGGCGTACCAGTTCTTCACCGTCACCTTGTCGGTGTCACTGAAGCGGAACGTGAGGTCGTTGCCCGTGCGGATCAGCGTGACGGAAGCGGGAGTAATTCCCGCGCCCAGTTGCAACGTATCCGCATAGGCGGCGGTGCCATAACCGTAGTCGGTGATGGTGTCGATGCCGTCACCCAGGTTGTATACGAACACCGTCGACGAATGGCTGGCGCCCGTCAACGTGTCGTTGCCCGCGCCACCGTCGATCGTTCCATTGCCACTGATGGTGTCCGCACCCGCGCCGCCGCGCAGCACGTTCGCGCCCGAAGAGTCGTTGATGACGTCGTCACCGACGCCGCCTTCGAGGGTGTCATTGCCACCGTCGCCGTTCAGGTTGTCGTTGCCGTCACCGCCCATGAGCGCATCGTTGCCCTCGCCACCCCGCAGCGTGTCGTTGCCGGCTGAGCCTGACAGCGTGTCGACTCCGCCCGCGCCGTTGAGCGCGTCGTTGCCGTCACCGCCGTCGATGATGTCGATGCCTTCCCAACCGTTGATGGTGTCCGCGGCGGAAGTGCCCGTGAACGGTGTCGTGGTCATGCCGTACATCATGGCGTGGTTCCACACCGTGCCATCGGCAAAAGTCACGTTCTCGATCGCGTTGTAGTAGACGTCCGAGTACCAGTTCTTCACCGTGATCTGGTCGGTCTCGCTGATGCGGAACAGAAGATCGTTCCCCGTGCGCACCAGCGTGACGGAGGCCGGCGTGATGCCCGCGCCCAACTGCAGCGTGTCGGCATAAGCGGCGGTGCCATAACCATAGTCGGTGATGGTGTCGATGCCGTCGCCCAGGTTGTACACGAACACCGTCGAGGCGTGGCTGGCGCCCGTCAACGTATCGTTGCCCGCCCCACCGTCGATCGTTCCATTGCCACTGATGGTGTCCGCACCCGCGCCGCCGCGCAGCACGTTCGTGCCCGAAGAGTCGTTGATGACGTCGTCACCGGCGCCACCGTCGAGCGTGTCGTTGCCACCATCACCGTTCAGATTGTCGTTACCGTCCCCACCGAGCAGCGAATCATTGCCATCGCCGCCCCGCAGCGTGTCGTTGCCGGCTGAGCCTGACAGCGTGTCGACACCGCCCGCGCCGTTGAGCGTGTCGTTGCCATCGCCACCGTCGATGATGTCGACGCCCTCCCAACCGTTGATGGTGTCTGCCGCGGACGTGCCGGCGAACTGCGTCGTGGTCATTCCGTACATCGCGGCGTGGTTCCACACCGTGCCGTCGGCAAACGTCACGTTCTCGATGGCGTTGTAGTAGACGTCCGAGTACCAGTTCTTCACCGTGATCTGGTCGGTCTCGCTGATGCGGAACAGGAGATCGTTGCCGACGCGGGTCAGCGTGACGGATGCGGGCGTGATGCCTGCGCCGAGCTGCAGCGTGTCGGCATACGCAGCCGTGCCGTAGCCATAGTCGGTGATGGTATCGATGCCATCGCCCAGGTTGTAGACGAACACCGTCGACGAATGACTGGCGCCCGTCAGCGCATCGTTGCCCGTGCCACCGTCTATCGTTCCATTGCCGCTGATGGTGTCCGCACCCGCGCCGCCGCGCAGCAGGTTCGCGCCCGAAGAGTCATTGATGACGTCGTCACCGGCGCCACCGTCGAGCGTGTCGTTGCCGCCATCGCCATTCAGGTTGTCGTTGCCATCGCCACCCTGCAGCGTATCGACGGCGTCACCGCCTCGCAGCGTGTCATTGCCCGAACCACCGGTCAGCGTGTCGGTGCCGCCAGCACCATTCAGCGTGTCGTTGCCATCACCGCCGTCGATGATGTCGATGCCTTCCCAGCCGTTGATGGTGTCTGCCGCGGCAGTGCCTGCGAACTGCGTCGTGGTCATGCCGTACATCGCGGCGTGGTTCCACACCGTCCCATCGGCAAACGTCACGTTCTCGATCGCGTTGTAGTAGACGTCGGCGAACCAGTTCTTCACCGTGACCTGGTCGGTCTCGCTGATGCGAAACAGGAGATCGTTGCCGACACGGGTCAGTGTCACGGATGCGGGAGTAATTCCCGCGCCGAGCTGCAGCGTATCGGCATAAGCGGCGGTGCCATAACCGTAGTCGGTGATGGTGTCGATGCCGTCGCCCAGGTTGTAGACGAACACAGTCGAGGAGTGACTGGCGCCCGTCAACGTGTCGTTGCCCGCGCCACCTTCGATGGTTCCGTTGCCATTGATGGTGTCCGCGCCCACACCACCGCGCAGCACGTTCGCGCCCGACGAATCATTGATGACGTCGTCACCGGCGCCACCTTCGAGCGTGTCATTGCCGCCGTCACCGTTCAGGTTGTCGTTGCCATCGCCACCGTGCAACGTATCGACGGCGTCACCGCCTCGCAGCGTGTCATTGCCCGAACCACCGGTCAGCGTGTCGGTGCCGCCCGCGCCGTTGAGCGTGTCGTTGCCATCGCCACCGTCGATGATGTCGATGCCCTCCCAACCGTTGATGGTGTCCGCGGCGGACGTGCCCACGAAAGGTGTGGTGGTCATGCCGTACATCGTCGCGTGCGTCCAGACCGTCCCGTCGGCAAACGTCACGTTCTCGATGGCGTTGTAGTAGACGTCGGCGAACCAGTTCTTCACCGTGACCTGGTCGGTCTCGCTGAAGCGGAGCAACATGTCGTTGCCGATGCGGGTCAGCGTCACGGATGCGGGCGTGATGCCCGCGCCCAACTGCAAGGTATCCGCATAAGCAGCCGTGCCATAACCATAGTCGGTGATGGTGTCGATGCCATCGCCCAGGTTGTACACGAACACCGTCGACGCGTGGCTGGCGCCCGTCAACGTATCGTTGCCCGTGCCACCGTCGATCGTTCCATTGCCACTGATGATGTCCGCGCCCGCGCCGCCGCGCAGCGCGTTCGCGCCCGAAGAGTCGGTGATCGTGTCGCTGCCTTCACCGCCTTCCAGCGTGTCGTTGCCGCCCTCGCCCTGGAGGTTGTCATCACCTTCGCCTCCGGCCAGCAGGTCATTGCCATCGCCACCGCGAATGGTGTCGTTGCCCGAACCGCCGCTCAGCGAATCGTTGCCACCCATGCCGTAGATGGTGTCGTTGCCCTCCGCGCCGTCGATGAGGTCGATGCCTCCCCAACCGTTGATGGTGTCGTTGCCGCTGGTGCCGACGAACTGCTGGCCGACGAACGTCTGCATGGTCGCCTGGTCCCAAACCGTTCCATCGGCGAACGTCACGAGTTCGATGCCGTTGTAGTAGACGTCGGCGAACCAGTTCTTCACCGTGATCTGGTCGGTCTCGCTGAAGCGGAATGTCAGGTCGTTTCCAGTACGAATGAACGTCACCGAAGCCGGCGTGATGCCCGCGCCCAGTTGCAGCGTGTCGGCATACGCAGCCGTGCCGTAGCCATAGTCGGTGATGGTGTCGATGCCATCGCCCAGGTTGTATACGAACACCGTCGACGAGTGGCTGGCGCCCGTCAGTGCATCGTTGCCCGTGCCACCTTCGATGGTGCCGTTGCCGCTGATGGTGTCCGCGCCCGCGCCGCCGCGCAGCAGGTTCGCGCCCGACGAATCGTTGATGACGTCATCGCCGATGCCTCCTTCGAGGGTGTCGTTGCCGGCGTCGCCGTTCAGATTGTCGTTGCCGTCACCACCCGTGAGCGCATCGTTGCCATCGCCACCCCGCAGCGTGTCATTCCCCAAACCACCGGCCAGCGTGTCGGTACCGCCAGCGCCATTGAGCGTGTCGTTGCCATCGCCACCGTCGATGATGTCGATGCCTTCCCAGCCACTGATGGTGTCCGCGGTGGATGTGCCCACGAACGGCGTCGTGGTCATGCCGTACATCGTGTCGTGGGTCCACACCGTACCGTCGGCGAACGTGATTCGCTCGATGGCGTTGTAGTACACGTCGGAGTACCAGTTCTTCACCGTGATCTGGTCGGTCTCGCTGAAGCGGAACAACATGTCGTTGCCCGTCCGGATCAGCGTGACGGATGCGGGAGTAATTCCCGCGCCCAGTTGCAGCGTGTCCGCGTAAGTGGCCGTGCCATAACCGTAGTCGGTGATGGTGTCGATGCCGTCGCCCAGGTTGTAGACGAACACGGTCGACGAATGGCTGGCGCCCGTCAGCGCATCGTTACCCGTGCCGCCTTCGATGATTCCGTTGCCGCTGATGGTGTCCGCGCCGGCGCCGCCGCGCAGCACGTTCGCGCCCGACGAATCGTTGATGACGTCGTCACCCTCGCCGCCTTCGACCGTGTCGTTGCCGCCGTCGCCGTTCAGGTTGTCGTTGCCGTCGCCACCCGTGAGCGCATCGTTGCCCTCGCCACCACGCAGCGTGTCGTTGCCCAAACTACCGGCGAGCGTGTCGGAGCCGCCCGCACCGTTGAGCGTGTCGTTGCCATCGCCACCGTCGATGATGTCGATGCCGTCCCAACCGTTGATGGTGTCGTTGCCGCTGGTTCCCGTGAACGGGTCGATGGCGAGCTGCTGCATCGTCGCCTGGTCCCATACCGTGCCGTCGGCAAACGCGATTCGCTCGATGGCGTTGTAATAGACGTCGGCGAACCAGTTCTTCACCGTGATCTGATCGGTCTCGCTGAAGCGAAGTGTCAGGTCGTTGCCGGTGCGCACGAACGAGAAGGAGCCCGGCACAATGCCCGCGCCGAGTTGCAGCGTGTCGGCGTAAGCGGCACTGCCATAACCATAGTCGGTGATGGTGTCGATGCCGTCGCCGAGGTTGTACACGTACACCGTGGGTGAGTAGCTGGCGCCGCTCAACGTATCGTTGCCCGTGCCACCTTCGATGGTTCCGCTGCCGTGGATGGTGTCCGCGCCTTCGCCACCCCGCAGCAGGTTCGCGCCCGAAGTGTCGTTGATGATGTCGTCACCCGCGCCGCCTTCGGCCGTGTCGTTGCCGGCGCCACCGTCGAGCACATCCTGCCTGGCGCTGCCATTCAGTGTGTCATCGCCCTCGGCGCCATACAGCGAGGAACCGGTGACATGCGCCGTGAGCACATCGTGACCGCTGGTGCCGGTCTGAACTTTCGCCTTGATGTCGACAATATCCCAGAGCGTGCCGTCGGACAGCCGAATGCCGTTGATGGCGTAATCGTCGCTGTAGAAGAAGTTGCTGATCGTGATCCGGTCCGTGGTGCCGACGATCGACACCACGAGATCCGAGGAGTAACGCGTGAGCAATACGTCGTTGATGCCAACATCGGGGCCGAGGCGCAGCTCGTCGCGCTTGTCCACGCCAAGGTCGTAGGCATTGACGACATCCTGGCCATCGCCGCGGCCGAAGACGAACACGTCATCGCCGCCCTCGCCGTTCAGGTGGTCGTTACCCGCGCCGCCGGCCAGGACGTCTTCGTTCGCGCCGCCATACAGGTAGTCGTCTCCCGCTCCGCCGATCAGCGTGTCGACACCGGCCTCGCCGTACATGTAGTCGCGCCCGGCATTGCCTAACAAGATGTCCGCACCGCCACCGCCGCGAAGCGATTCCACCTCGTTGCCCGCCTGGTTGCGGCCGATGATGATGTCGGCGTTCTCGGCGCCGTTGTCCGTCGCTGCAACGCCTGTCGCATATCGAAGGCCGAATTCTTCGTAGAGCGCCTCGAGCGCCGGGGAGGCCGGCAGGGCTGCCACGTACTCCTGGATCATGTCGAGGCCGGAGAACCCCATTCCCGTGAGCCGCCTCGACATGCCACGCGTGTATTCGATGAGATCGGCCATGCCGGCCACTGCGTCGGCCTCGATGCGCCGGCGCAATTCCGCGTGGAGATCGGTGTAGTCGAACTCGATTCCGCCACCCGGCACGAAATCCACGAGGATCGAATCCGTCAGCACTTCATGTCGCGTCTGCAATGCCAGCGCGTTGTAGACGAAGTCACGCAGCGTTTCGTAGCTGCCGGTGAGCGCATCGAGCTGAGCCTGCGCGATTCCGATCGTGATGCCGGGTCGCGGATCGGCCGAAATCGCGGTGCTGCCACCGCCGCCGTTCGAGCCCGCGGCCACCATCGTCACGCCGGCACGGGCACCCTGGAAGGTGTCTTCCGGCATGGAGAAGAAATAGCGACCGTTGAATGCTTCGAGCACCGTGAACAGGTTGTTGGTGCGCTGGACCAGTGCGTCCCACTGATCACGCAGATTTTCCCAGTTGTCGGGATCGGGAAAGCCCGCGGGCATGCTCACCGCTCCAGTACCGCCCGAACCGCCGCTGCCCGCCACCCACGCCGTGCCACTTCCGGGGTAAGTCGCTTCGCCGATGCGCCACCAGCCAAATCGATGATTTATCGCTTCAGCCCGAGTCGACATGTCCTGCATGCCGGCGGTCCGCGCCCACTGCAGAAGCAGGGTGTCGATCAGCGCCAGTTGTTCGGCGCGCGTCGTCGCCGCTGAAAATTCGTCGAGGATGGCCAGCAGCGCCGGCGACTGGCTCGCGGCCTCCCACAGGTCGCGCACGCGCCCGGATCCCGAGAGGTTGGGCAGGTCTTCCACGGCCTCGACCAGCGGGATCTGGTCCGTGAATTCGCGGTGAAACGTGTCGCCCGCCAGGTCGACGTCCGCGGCTCCATGAGTCTCGCCGACCGCGCCTTCCGAGCCATCCGTGCGGATGTAGGATCCGACGTCGGCGATCCGATTGCCGTTGCCGAGCACCTGGTCGCGCGCAACGGAGGCGACGTTGATGCCGATGATTCCGAGCTGCTGAAGCGTGAACAGTTCGTTGGGTGTGGACTGGCCGTCCTGGTTCAGATCGCGCCACACGCGTAATTGCGCGAAACGCGCGTCGGCGGCGTTGACCACGCCGTCGGCATTGGTGTCTTCCGCCGCAAGCGCAGCGAATCCGTCGGCGGCTGCCGTGCCGTCCGGCAACAGCGTGGAATCGCCAAAGAGCTCGCGACCGCTGTCGATGGCGCCGTTGCCGTTTCGGTCGAGCACGAGGAAGCCGTCATCGGACGACACCCAGCCGGTACCGTTGCGGATTCCATCGCCGTCGTGATCGAACAGGATGGTGTTCGAATTGCTGAGCCCGATGCTTTCGATGCCGTCGCCATCGAGATCGAGCGTGAGCGGATCGCGACGCATGATCCAGTTGCTCGCCGCATTGTAGAGGTCGGCGACGCCGTCGAGAATTTCATTCCAACCCCACCCGAACAAGGGCCCCAGGAAAATTGCGCCGGCGACTGCGAGCGCGCCAACGATCAGGAACGTCGCAGCCGCTGCGGCGACACCCATGAGGCCGAAGAAACTGACAATGCCGGCCGCGAGCAGTGCGCCCAGGGCGCCGCCAATCGCGCCGCCATAGATGTCGCCCATGACCTTCGCGAGCGCGTCATTCGAACCGGTCTGGAGGCCGTTGTAGATGGCGTTGGCGAGTTGGGCACCATCGACAACCGGACCGCCCCATTTGCCGATATTCCGCAAACTGTTTTGGTAGGCGGTCTCGGCGACTGCGCGACCGAGCGCTTCCTCGGCTGCCGCGCCTCGCGCTTCGAAATCCCTCATCGCGTCCATGATCTGCCCGCGGTACTGCGCAAGCTGCTCCGCGGGCAGTATGTCGTGGAGGCGTTGCATGGCCCGTGCCTGGAACGAATCGAACTCGTGCCACACGTTGCGCCCGAGCATGCGCGCAGCATCCTCCGACAACTGCGCGCCCGTGGTCAGCACGCCGCCAGCCTCCGCCATGGCATTCGTGAGGCCGGTCGTCAGATCCGACCAGGCGTCCTGCATGTCATGATGGAACTGTTTCAGTTCACCGATGCTGATACTCATTGGCGCTCCCCGCGATGTGCAGTCAGTAGTAGAAGATCAATCAGCAACGCGACCAGGATGAGCGCGGATGCCGCAAACATTGCCACGGCCCAGAAGGCCAGCACTGGAAGGTTGTTCTGCACCGCATGCACGATGTAATTCGCGCGCGTAGGCCCGTCGTA
>DASTXR010000058.1:0-24223 GCA_035765415.1 Steroidobacteraceae bacterium
CTGGCGCGCCGCCTCGCGCAAGCGGGGGGACAGTCCCCAATTCCTAGCAAAAGGGGTCAGACCTCACACGACCACGTCGCGATGAATCGCGGCAGCTCACGAGGTCTGACCCCTTTTGCCCGCGAAGCGGGGAATTGGGGACTGTCCCCATTCCTTCACTCAAGCGCGCCCTCCGTTTCGCGCCGGAAGCCTGTCCTTCTTCACGCGCTGACGCTCCACCACCGAGCTCCGGCCCCTTTTGCTAGGAAATGGGGGCTGCCCCCATTTCAGAGCGCCGCGGTTTGCACCAGCTCGACGATGGCGCCGTCCGGCGCGCGGATGGCCATGACCTTGTGGTCGCCGAGATAGGCGGTGGTGATCGCCACCGGGTCGAACACCACCGGGATTCCGTTTTCACGCAGGCGTTTGTTAGCGACCAGCACGTCGGGAATGAGGTAGGTCCAGACCTGGACGCGGACCTTGTCCGCAGGCTCGATGCCCGGCGGCCATGACGGCACGTCACTGCCGAGCACGTTGCGGAAGAAGGCCTTCTCCACGCGGGCGTCGGCGCGGGAGGTTTTCGCCGCCAGCGCCATCTTCAGCACCCGGACCCCGGCGCCGGTGCCATCGGGCGACTTGTAGTGAGCCGCGCCTTCGACCGCCCGCAACGGCACGCCCCACATGGCGGATTCGACCTCGTTCGACACTGGATAGTTAGAGGCGAACGGGACGGGCTGGTAACCTTTCGCCTGCAGCGACTCGCCGACTCCGGGACCATCGGTCACCAGCGTGACGGTGTGCAGCCGCGCTTCCAGCAACGGCGGATCCTTGACGTCGGTGAACGGATTCTGGGAACGGCTGCAGGATGCCAGGGCCGCGAGCAGGAACGCCGCGAGTACGCGGCCGGGATGGGATGTTTGCATGATAAATTGAGTATATGGCGGATCGGGTCGAATGCGTTGTCATCGGTGCGGGCGTGGTGGGCCTCGCTGTCGCGCGCGCGCTGGCGCTGGCGGGCCGCGAAGTCCTGCTGCTCGAGGCCGAGACGCATCCGGGCACCATCACCTCGGCACGCAACAGCGGGGTGATACACGCCGGGCTCTACTACACGCCCGGCAGTTTCAAGGCCCGGTTCTGCGTCGCCGGCAACCGCGCGTTGTATGCCTATTGCAAGGCGCGGGGCGTCGATCACCACAACACCGGCAAACTCATCGTCGCCAACGGCGATGAAGAAGAGCAGGTGCTGCTGCATCTGCTCGAACGCGCACACACCAACGATGTGGATGGCGTGCGCATGATCTCCGGCGCCGAGGTTCAGAAGCTCGAGCCCGAGGTGCGCAGCACCGCCGCGCTGCTCTGCCCCACCAGCGGCATCGTCGACCAGCACCCGTACATGCTCGCCCTGCAGGGCGACATGGAAAATGCCGGCGGCACGCTGGTGTGTGACTGCCGCGTGGAGAATCTCACGCGCGCGAACGGCGGGTTCCTCGTGAAAACCGGCGGCGACAGCGCCACGGAAATCGAAGCGCGCTTCGTGGTGAACAGCGCCGGCCTCTCCGCCGTGGATCTGCTGAGCCGCATCGAGGGATATCCGGCGGAGCGCATTCCTAAATTGCATTTCGGGCGCGGCAACTACTTCACGGTCGCCGCGCGCTCGCCCTTCCAGCACCTCATCTACCCCGTGCCGCACGCCGCGGGCCTCGGCATCCACGCCACCATCGACCTCGGCAAACGCGTTCGCTTCGGGCCGGACGTGGAGTGGATAGACAGGATCGACTATTCGGTGAACGCCGCGCGCGCGCCGCTGTTCTACGACGCGATCCGCCGCTACTGGCCGCGCCTCGCCGACGGCGCGCTGGTGCCCGACTACACCGGCATCCGCCCGAAGCTGCACGGCCCCGGCGAACCGCAGCCCGACTTTCGCATCGAGACGCAGGCCGAGCACGGCATCGCCGGCCTCGTGAATCTGCTCGGCATCGAAAGCCCCGGGCTCACCTCCTCGCTCGCCATCGGTGACTACGCCGCCTCCTTCGCCTAGAGTCACGGGCATGCGCCATTTACTGCCCGGACTGATCGCCTGCTTCGCCGTCCTTGCCTGCAGCAGGCAGGAACCCCCGCCTTCGCCCCCGGCGGCGCCCGCCGCTTCCGAACGCGCGGAACCCGCTCCCGGCGACGCACGCATCGCCATCGCGCCCGATGGCGTTCACGTGCAGTACCGCCTGTACGGCGCCGGCGAGCCCGCGCTGGTGTTCATCCACGGCTGGTCCTGCGATTCGAACTACTGGCGCGAGCAGATTCCGGCCTTCCAGAAGAAGTACACGCTGGTCACGGTGGACCTCGCCGGCCATGGCGGCACCGACGCGAGCCGCACGAATTGGACCATTGCCGCTTTCGGCCAGGACGTGGCCACCGCGCTGTCGGCGGTCCCTAACAAGCAGATCATCCTGGTCGGCCATTCCATGGGCGGCCCGGTGGCCATCGAAGCCGCGCGACTGCTCAAGGGCCGCGTCATCGGCATCATCGGCGTCGACACCTTCAAGTCGATTGGCGCGCCGGCTCCCGGCCCCGCGCAGGTGGACGCCGCCCTGAAGCCCTTCGAGACGGACTTCATCGGCACCACGCGCGCAATGGTCACCGATCACCTGTTCGTCAAGGGCGACAACCCGCAGCTGGCGCAGAAAATCTCGTACGACATGTCATTGTCGTCGCCGCGCGTGGCGCTGCCCGCGATGCGTGCCCTGCTCGAATACGATTTCACCGCACCGTTGAAGGATCTGTCGGTGCCCGTCGTCGCCATCAATTCGGATCTCGGTGAGCCCCTGAACGAAGTGCGCATCCGCAAGGTGCTGCCGAAGTTCCGCGCGGTCACGCTGCCGGGAACTGGTCACTTCCTCATGATGGAAGATCCCCAGCTCTTCAACCCGACGCTCGAAGAAGAAGTCTCGACGCTGCTCGGCGCTCCCGCGGGTTGAGCATGGACGCGCGGGCGGGCGGCAGCGGACCTGGGGATGGGCGCGAGCAGCGCGGCCGGCGCGAGCTCGAGCGCCTGCGGATGATCACGCAGCTGTTCGACCAGGCCTTCACCGTGCCGGGCACGAAATGGCGCTTCGGCCTCGATGCGCTGTTCGGACTGGTGCCGGGCCTGGGCGATATCGCCGGTGCGCTGGTGGCCATGTTCGCGATGCGCGTGGCGCGCGACCTGAACGCGCCATCGGCCATTCAATTGCACCTGCTCACCAACATCGCGCTCGACGCGCTCGTCGGCACCGTGCCCGTCCTCGGCGACCTGTTCGATTTCGCGTTCAAGGCTCAGACGCGCAACCTGGCGCTGCTCGACGCATGGGTCGCGACGCCGCACAAGGCCGCGCGACGCAGCCGCCGCGGGCTGCTGCTCATTCCCATGGCCATCATCATCGTGTTCGCCACGCTCACCGCGCTCGGCGTCTGGATGCTCGCCATCCTCATCCACTGGCTGGTCGGACTGGCGGGTAGCTAGCTTCGCTGTTCGCCGGTTTCCGAAACCACCGGCGCGCAATCGATGACCAGCCAGCCGATGTCGATGCCCACGCGCGCGGCGCCGAGCGAGGTCCAGCTCGACGCGATGGCGTCGCTGTCGGCCTTGCCGTCCGTGAGAGTCAGCACCAGCGACTCGCGCCCCTCCGACAAGGGCCAGTCGCGACCGTGCAGCTCGAGCTGCAGCTCGCGCCCGTCGGGCGTGCGGAATCGCGCGCGACCTCCGCGGTCGTGCAGGTCGACGCTGTCGATCTGCCTGCGCGGCGCCTTGTCCTTCGCCGCCCAGGAAATGCCGCACGAGAAGAGTCGCGCGTCCTCGAGTTCCGCGTGCGGGAATCCCGCGATCTCCTCGGCCACCTCATCGCCGGGAATGTTCAGGCGACGCTTGCGATACCAGAAAAGCCCGTCACCGATCACCACGCGGTAGTCGAGCCAGCGCTGCTCAGGGCCGCCGGTGTCGAGGCAATTGCGGCCGCGGGTGCCGCCGCGAAACTGGGCGCCTTCACGCTTGAGGAAGAGGTCGCACCCCGGCACGGATTCCACATCCGATGCCGTCAGCGTGCCGGGACTGCCGGTGTCGGCTTTGCGCGTGTACTGGCGCACGCGCAACGAGCCGTCGGCGGCGCGCTCGGGGTCGATGGACAGCAACACGCGCCGCCGCAGCTCGAACGGCTCGTCGTAGGGATGTTCCTCGACGTACAGAACGTGCGTGGAAAGCCACGGCACGGCGAGGCGCCGAACGTGGATCTGCACGCGGGTCGTGACCGGCTCGAGCGGCGAATCGAGCGCTTCGCTCGTGACCAGCTCTTCGGTGATGTCGTACATGCCGGTCCAGAGCTGCGCCAGCGCGTCACGGTCGGTGGACAGCGCGGCCGACGGTGGCGGCGCGCCAGGCGTGCTGGCCGAGAACCCCAGCAGGCCTATCAAGGCTACGGCTGCACGAGACGTATGAGCCCCTCTTGCGCCGTGCTCGCGACCAGCACGCCA
This sequence comes from Steroidobacteraceae bacterium, assembly GCA_035765415.1. Classification (GTDB taxonomy): domain Bacteria; phylum Pseudomonadota; class Gammaproteobacteria; order Steroidobacterales; family Steroidobacteraceae; genus CADEED01. Next base: position 4,480 of record DASTXR010000058.1, read on the forward strand.
TCGCGTGAATAGAGGCTGCCGCGCGCGAAACCACGCGCTCCCGAACTGCTGGGACTGTCGAGGCTGTACAGCAACCAGTCGTCGACGCGAGCCCGCCGGTGAAACCAGATGGCGTGATCGATGCTCGCCATCACCAGGTTGCCGCGCAGGAACGAGGAGCCATGCGGCATGGTCGACGTATCGAGCAGCCAGTAGTCGGAGATGTAAGCCAGCAGGCATTGATGCAGCGTATCGTCGTCGGTCAGTTTGTCGACCGCGCGCATCCAGATCTGCCGCACGGGCTGGCAGGCCTTGGGTGCGAGCGGGTTGTAAGGCTGCACCGGGCGAAACTCGAACGGCCGCTCGATCTTGAGCCAGCGGCGCAGTTTCTCGGGCATCTTGTCGATTTCCGCCAGCGATGGCCTCGCCAGGGACTCGAGCTCTTCGGGCTGCGGCACCTGGGGCGCCGTGGCCTGGTATTCGAGTCCTTTCTCCGGCTTCTGGAATGACGCCGAGGAGATGAAGATCTGCTCGCCGTCCTGGATGGCGACGACCCGCCGCGCGGAGAAACTGCCGCCATCGCGGCTGCGATCGACGCTGTAGACGATGGGCTTGGTGAAATCGCCGCGCCGCAGGAAGTACGCGTGCATCGAATGCACGACGCGGTCGTCGTCGATGGTGGAATGGGCAGCGCGCAACGCCTGCCCCAGCACCTGCCCGCCGAACACCTGCGGACTGCCTGTGTCGCGGCTTTCGCCGCGAAACAGGTTTACCTCGAGACGCTCGAGCTGGAACTGTCTTTCGAGATCAGCGAGGCGCTTGTCCATGTCTGGTGCGGGCGATCAGCCGAACTTGAACGTGCCTTTCATGAGCGCGACGTGTCCGGGGAAGGTGCAGAAGTAAGTGTATGCCTCGCCCTTCTTGAGCGCCGAGGTCGGGAACTTCACCGAGGTGGTCTGCCCGCCGCCGATGAGCTTGGTGTACGCGATGACGCGCGTGTCGCCTTTCTTGATGTGGTCGTTGGCGACGCCGGCGGTGAGGCCGTCGTTGGCCACCGACTGCATGTCGCTGGTCTTGGACAACACCCAGTTGTGGCCCATCTGCTGCACCGTCATCTTGCCCGTGTGCTTGAGCGTGATTTCGACTTCGGTGCAATCGGCGGCGACGGCGATTTCCTTCTTGTCGAACGACATCTGGTCCGTGCCCGCGATGTCCACCTTGCATACCTTGTCGGCGGCAAAGGCGCCGGGCGCGGCCAGGACGAGCGACAGACAGGCGATCGAGCGGAAAACTTTCATGGTGGTTGACTCCGTTGAGGTAGTTAGTGTGGCACGCCAAGGCGTTTCTGCATGACCGGGCTCGTGGTCGTGTACTGCAGGAACTGCTTCTTGGACGGGTAAAGGTAGTGTTGGATCGCGAACGCCGCGAGCGCCGCTTCGTGGAATCCGGAGAGAATCAGCTTTTTCTTACCCGGATAGGTGTTGATGTCTCCCACCGCGAAGATGCCGGGGACGCTGGTCTGGAATTTTTCGGTGTCGACCTTGAGCGCTTTCTTCTCGAGCTCCATGCCCCATTCGGCGATGGGCCCGAGCTTGGGGTGCAGGCCGAAGAACGCGAACACGTGATCGGCTTCCACCGCGTGTATGGCGCCGTCGCTGCCCTTGACGTTGATGCCGCCGAACGCGTCGCCGCCGATCAGCGAATCCGCGAGACCTTCGATGTAACGCACGCTGCCGGCTTGCACCAGCTGGCGCATGCGCGCCACCGACGCGGGCGCGCCGCGGAATTCAGGCCGGCGATGGATGTGGGTGACCTGCGCGGCCTTGCCCGCGAAATCGATGACCCAGTCGAGCGCCGAATCCCCACCGCCGAAGATCGCGAGTTTCTTGCCGTGGTAGCTGGCGGCGTCGCGCACGCGGTAGTGGATGGTCTTGCCCTCGAAGGCCTCCGCGCCCGGAACGCCAATGCGCCGCGGCTGAAACGACCCGACTCCGCCGGCGATGACCACGGCGCCGGCATCGAACCGGGTGCCGAGAATGGTTTCCACGTCGAACCGTCCGTCCTCGCGTTTGCGCAGCGCGGTCACTTCCTGTCCCAGGTGCAGCGGCGCGTTGAACGGCGAGATCTGCTGCAGCAGGCGGTCGATGAGCTCCTGCGCGCCGCACGTGGGCAGCGCCGGGATGTCGTAGATGGGTTTGTCGGGATAGAGCTCGGTGCACTGCCCGCCCGGGGCGGCCAGGGAATCGACCAGATGGCAGCCCAGGCCCAGCAGGCCGAGCTCGAAAACCTGGAACAGACCACAGGGTCCGGCGCCAATGATCACGACTTCGGTGACGATGGGCGGCTTCGGGGAAATCTCGGACAAACTCAATTCCTTCAAGGAGCTGGGGTCAGTTTAGGGCGCGCAACTATAACCCAGCCTGAACACTTTCCTCCTCAGGAAGCCCGCCCTCTCCTACAAATGCTGCGGCGGGCATATAGTCGCCGCAGTCGAACAAAAACCCGGGGGAGTGGCTCGTGACCAAGCTCAACGTCAATGGCAACGCCGTGGAAGTCGATGTCGATCCGGAAACACCCCTGCTCTGGGTCCTGCGCGACACGCTGGGGCTGACGGGCACCAAGTTCGGTTGCGGCATGGCGCTGTGCGGCGCCTGCACCGTGCACCTGGAAGGCCAGCCCGTGCGCTCGTGCCAGATTCCCGTGAGCTCCGTCGGCGACAAGCCGGTCACCACCATCGAGGGCCTGTCGAAGGATCGCAGCCACCCGGTGCAGAAAGCCTGGATCGAACACGACGTACCGCAATGCGGCTATTGCCAGTCCGGCCAGATCATGTCGGCCTCGGCGCTGCTGGAAGCCAAGCCGCGCCCGAGCGACGCCGACATCGACGCCGCCATGGCCGGCAACATCTGCCGCTGCGGAACCTACCAGCGGATCCGCTCGGCGATTCGCCGGGCGGCGGAAATCAAGGCCGGAGCCGCCTGATCCGTATCCGCTGAAGAGTTCGAAGCAACCCAGGTTCGATTAAGACAGGCGCTTCCGGGGAGGAGACCATCATGTCCGCGATTCCATCGTTCACACGTCGCACGTTCGTTGGGGGCCTGGTCATTGCGGTAGCCCTCCCCGCCTGCAAGCAGTCGCCGAAGTCGAGCGGCGAACTCAAGTTCTTCGAGCCCAACGCCTGGCTGCACATAGGCACCGACAACAGCATCACGTTCCTCTGCGACCGCGCGGAGATGGGCCAGGGGGTGTACACGTCGCTGACCATGCTGGTCGCCGAAGAGCTCGGCGTGAGCCTGGATCGCATCAAGGTGGAGTTCGCGCCTCCCGGCGATGAATTCATCAACAACCTCATCGGCGGGCAGATCACCGGCGGCAGCACCAGCGTGCGCGACGGCTGGGAAAAGCTGCGCAAGGCCGGCGCCACCGCGCGCCACCTGCTGGTGAGCGCGGCCGCCGATGAATGGGGCGTCGACGCGCGCTCGTGCAAGGTGTCGAACGGCGTGATCCTCTCGCCGCAGTTCAAGAAGCTGACGTTCGGCGAGGTCGCCGAGGCGGCGGCCAAACTACCCGTGCCCAGGGACGTGCCGCTCAAGCCGGCGGCGCAGTTCACGATGATCGGCAAGCCGCAGCGGCGCAAGGACACGCCGTCCAAGGTGGACGGCAGCGCCGTCTTCGGCATCGACGTGAAACTGCCGGGCATGCTGTACGCGGCGCTGGCGCAGCCGCCGGCGCTCGGCGGATCCGTGAAGACGTTCAACGACGAAAAAGCGCGCGCGATGCCGGGCGTGGTCGGCGTGGTGCTCACATCCTCGGGCGTCGCCGTGGCCGCGGACTCGTGGTGGCGGGCACTCAAGGCGCGCGATGCGCTCACCATCGAATGGGACGCCGGCCCGAATGGCGCGCTCACGGACGCGAAGATCGCGCAGGTGTTGCGCAAAGGGGCGGCGGGTCCCGGGCGCGTGGCGCGTAATGACGGCGATGCGGCGGCGGCGATCAGGAACGCCGCGCGCGTGGTACGCGCCGACTATGAGCTGCCGCTGCTCGCGCACGCCACGCTCGAGCCGCAGAACTGCACCGCGGACGTTCGCGCCGACGGCGCCGACATCTACGTGCCGACACAGGTTCAGCAGATCGCGCATGCGACGGCCGCCAAGGCCTCGGGGCTCGATCCCAAGGTCGTGAAGATCCACACCACGTTCCTCGGCGGCGGCTTCGGCCGGCGCCTGGAGGTGGACTTCATTCCCGCGGCCGTCGAAGTATCCAGGGCGCTCAAGAAGCCCGTGAAGCTCGTGTGGACACGCGAAGACGACATGACGCACGACGCTTATCGCCCGCCCGCCTTCGACCAGGCCACCGGCGCTTTCGACGCCAAAGGCAATCTCATCGCCTGGAATCTGCACCTCACCGGGCCGTCGATCACCGCGCGCATGTTCCCCTCGGTCACCGAAAAGATGGTGGACCCGTTCGCGGTCGAGGCGGCCGCTAACTACCCCTACGACGTGCCCAACGTGCACGTGGACTTCCAGCAGCAGGAGATCGGCATCGACGTGGGCTACTGGCGCTCGGTGAGCCACGCCCTCAATTGTTTCGTGGCCGAGAGCTTCATGGACGAGCTGGCGGTGGCCACCAAGAAGAATTCCTACGAGTTCCGCAAGGCGCTGCTGCAGAAACACCCGCGCTTCCTCAAGGTGCTCGACCTCGTCGTCAAGGAGTCGCGCTTCGGCTATCCGCAGCGCGGGTATTTCCACGGGCTCGCGGTCATGGAGGGTTACGGCACCTACATGGCGCAGGTCGCCGAGATCGCACTGGCCACGGGCCCCGACGCCGGCAAGATCAAGGTCCGTCGCGTTTATTGCGCTGCGGACTGCGGGCAGCAGGTAAACCCTGACACCGTCATCGCGCAGATCGAGAGCTCGGTGATCTTCGGGCTGTCGGCGCTGATGTGGGGCGAGATCAACATCCAGAACGGCCGCGTGAAACAAACCAATTTCGACGACTATCGCGTCGCACGCATGACCGATGCGCCGCGCATCGACTCCTACGTCATCGAAAGCGGCGAAGCGCCGGGCGGCATCGGCGAACCGGCCACTGCACTGGTGGCGCCGGCCGTCTGTAATGCGATTTACACGGCCACCGGGCGTAGAATTCGGTCCCTGCCTTTGAGCAGGCACCGATTGGCTTAGCCAGGGGCTGCGCCCCACGTCGGAAAGCGCCGTCGAAGCGACGGCGTCCGTGAATTTATTGGAGCTCATATGTCGAGCAACGCTGATCTTCACAAGCGGCGGATCGCCGCCATCCCGCGTGGCGTGGGCAACTCGCTCGCGGTGTACGCCGAGCGCGCGCAGAACGCCGAGCTGTGGGACGTCGAAGGCCGCCGGTACGTGGACTTCGCGAGCGGCATCGCCGTGGTCAACACCGGGCATGTGCATCCTCGCGTGAAGGCCGCGATGGCCGCGCAGCTCGAGAAGTTCACGCATGCGTGCTTCCAGGTCACGCCGTATGAAAGCTACATCGCGCTGGCGGAAGCGCTGAACAAGCTCGCGCCGGGGCCGACACCGAAGAAGACGATTTTTCTGTCGACCGGAGCGGAAGCCGTCGAGAACGCGATCAAGATTGCGCGCTACGCCACGAAACGCTCCGCGGTCATTGCGTTCAGCGGCGGATTTCACGGCCGCACGCTCGGCTGCATCGCGCTCACCGGCAAGGTGCAGCCTTACAAGGCGGGCTTCGGCCCCATGCTGCCGGAAGTCTTTCACGTGCCCTACCCCATGGCGTATCACGGGGTCACGCCCGAAGATTCCTTCGCGGCCATCGACAACCTGTTCAAGGCCGATGTGGATCCGGCGCGCGTGGCCGCGATCATCATCGAACCCGTGCAGGGCGAAGGCGGCTTCTACATCGCGCCACCGGAATTCCTGCGCGACTTGCGCGCGCTGTGCGACAAACACGGCATCCTGCTCATCGCCGATGAAATCCAGACCGGCTTCGCGCGCACCGGCAAGACGTTCGCCATCGAACACGCAGGCGTCGAGCCGGATCTCATGACGGTCGCCAAGAGCATCGCGGGCGGCGTGCCGCTGTCGGCGGTCATCGGCAAAGCGGACATCATGGACGCGCCGGTGGTCGGTGGACTCGGCGGCACGTTCGCGGGTTCGCCGCTGGCCTGCGCCGCGGGGCTGGCCGTGCTCGAGGTGCTCGAAAAAGAGAAGCTCAACCAGCGCGCCGAACAAATGGGTGCGCGGCTCGTCGCGCGGCTCAAGCAGTTGCAGGCCAGGTTCAACTGTATCGGCGAAGTGCGCGCGATCGGCATGATGGTGGCGATGGAGCTGGTGAAGAACCGCCGCGCCGATGCGCCCGACGCCGATCTCACCAGGGCGCTGGTGCAGGCCGCGGGGCGCCGCGGGCTCATCCTGTTGTCATGTGGCATCTACTCGAACGTCATCCGCATCCTCGCGCCGCTCACCATTCCGGAAGCGCAGCTCGAGGAAGGCCTGGGCTTGCTCGAGCAGGCCCTGGTCGACGCAACGCAGGGCGCCACGACCGCCGTCGCGTGAAATGGAAATGGGGACATGGATGTGTGGGGACTGACTTAAGTCTGTCCCCATGGATGTGTGGGGACTGACTGAAGTCTGTCCCCACTCATTTACTAGCAAAAGGGGACGCACCTCGTGTTGGTGACTCCGAAGAGGCCCGCTACGGTCACCCAATACATTGCCGCCGCGCCCCGACCCGTTCGCGCCCGCCTGCGCGAAATGCGAACACTCATTGCTGACGCCGCCCCGGGCGCTACGCAATCACTCAAGTGGGGCATGCCGGCGTTTTCCTACCGGCGCATCCTCGTCGTCTTCGGCGCGTTCAAACATCACATCGGCTTTTTCATCACACCTGCCGTGAAGCGTGCGTTCGCGAAGGATCTCGCGGGCTACAGAACCGCCAGCTCATCGGTCCAGTTACCTTTCGACAAACCGCTGCCCAAGGGGCTGGTACGCAAGATCGTTGCGTGCCGCGTGAAGCAGGAGCGCGCGAAAGACGCGAAGTGGCGCGTCAGGATCTAGTCCATTGACGCAGGGGGACACTCCCCATTCATATCCTCGGACGATCGGGCATCAATCGCGGACGGACGAGCATGCGCACGGACGCATGGTCATCGAGGCCGGACGCGCGATCATTCGCGCCGGCACCCTGAGTGGTTAGTCTCCTCCCGTAGCCGGGGGGCTTTGACAAGACTAACTATCAGGAGATGACCATGAAGATGATTTCGCCTGGCGTCGTCGCGGCCTTGCTCGCGTCGAACGCATTCGCCCACGGCGATCACGATCCCGATGCCGGAAAGGGCAACAAGCCGCCGCCGCTCGCCGTGCTGCAACTCGACCAGGTGCGCGACGCCACGGCGCGCTTCCTCGACGTGGACAAGGCCGTGGCCGAGGGTTATGCCGACATCGGCCTGTTCGTACCGGACATGGGCTGGCATTACATGAAGGAAAAGCTGGTGGATGAGCGCTTCGATGCGACGCGACCCGAGCTGCTCGTGTATGCCGACGATCCGTGCGGCGGCAAGCGCCGGCTGGTGGCCGTGGAATACGCGGTGCCGCTGTCACTCAGCAAGCGCGCACCCGCGGGATTCATCGGCCGCGCCGATGAGTGGGACGCGAATCAGCAGTTCCAGCTCTGGACGTTGCATGCCTGGTTGTTCGAGTACAACCAGGACGGCGTGTTTGCGCCTTTCAATCCGCGCGTGAATTAGTCAGGGCTGACGCCCCCTTCGGAAAACGCGCCCCTTCCTGGAAGGAAGGGGCGGCGTCCATGATCAAGCCCTGCCGGCGTTGGAGTCGGTGGGCGTGTGGAAATATTCACTCTCGGAAGCGAGCTGCTCGATGAGCCGCTTCAATTCCGACATGCGGCCTTCAGCGGTGCTGATGGGCATGCAGTCCTGGCAACGCGTGTCGCCGCAAGGCTGGCGCGAATACAGCCAGTACTGGATTGCTCCGGCGAGCATGCCATCGGCGATGTCCCACAGATCCGCGTCCTTGTCCTTGTCCGCCATCTTGTTGGCGAGATCCACGGTCTTGGAGAAGGCGGCGTCAAAGGTGTCGGCGATCGGTTCCATGGGGCGCAGTATAGGCACCGCTCCCCTTGCACGAAAAGCCTCAATTGACCCGCCAGCAGCCTATGTTCAACGCAGTGCGCTACTCGAGCCGCATTGAGTAGACACGCAACCGCCGCGAGCCGGTGGTCCCGCCGCGAAACAGTGTGATGTCCGAGATATGCGCCATGTCCATGAGCCGCTGTTTAGGCCCGTGGCGGATGTCTTCGAGCGGTATGCGCAGCGTACGCCGCTCAAAGGGCTCCAGTTTGAAGCGGCGGTTGAACCGGTCGTTGAAGGCACGGGTGTGATGCCTGTCGTGCACGCGCACGCCCAGGTTGAGCGGCTTGCCCTCCGGATTCTCGACGTCGATGACCAGGATCCTGAACCGCCGCCAGTCGGGCACCGGTTCATGGAAGGCGACACCGGGAAACTCGTCCGCGACCAGCTCCACTTCGAGCGCGTTGTCGACGATCTCGCGATTCACGCCGAGGCTCATGGTCCAGTACAGCTCGATACGCGAATGGAAATCGGCCAGCACCGGGAACTGCGCGTTGCGGTGCACATACGCGCGGGCCATCCTAACAATCGGCGTGATGAATATTGCGATGCAGGAGACTGCGACCGCCAGCGCGCCGAGCCGATGCCACGCGCGCATTTTCGAGCGGCGATCGAACAGCGCATACAACGCCAGCGCGCAGACCACGCCGATGGTGTCCGCGACCACGTCTTCCCATGACGCATCACGCGACAGCGGTTTCTGGATGAGCTCGCTCAGGAATCCGGCGCCTGCCCCGATCAAACCGGCAAGCGCATAGACCCGCACCCCGGGGAAGCGCGGATGGTTGCGCATGGCGAATATCACGCCGAGCGTCAGGAAGAAGAACAACGGCGCATGCCCCGCGTTTTCCACCGTCCGTCCGGCGTACGTCGGCGGTATGGGTAAGGGCACGAACAACAACACGCCGGCCAGCACGAACAAAACGGAGAGGTAAAGCTGACGTCGGTGCACACCTCAGTATACTTCGCGCATGAACATCCGCCTGTCGGCAATCGAGGCGCGCATCATCGGCGCGCTCATAGAAAAGCAGATCACCACACCCGACCAGTACCCGCTCTCGCTGAACGCGCTCATCAACGCATGTAATCAGAAGAGCAACCGGGAACCTTTCATGCAGCTCGACGAACCTACCGTGAAGTTCGTGGTCGAGGGACTCGGTCGGCGGCACATGGTCGTCGAGAAATCCGGGTTCGGCAGCCGCGTGCCGAAGTATCAGCAGATCTTCTGCAATACCGAGTTCGGCAGCCTGAAGTTCACACCGCAGGAAACCGCGATCGTGTGCGAACTGCTGCTGCGCGGGCCCCAGACGCCGGGCGAGTTGCGCTCGCGCGCTCCCCGAATGGCGGACTTCCCCGATCCGGGCATCGTCGAATCCCTGCTCGAAGGTCTCGCGACGCGGCCCTCAGGCCCGATCGTCGCGCAGCTTGCCCGCGAACCCAATCGTCGCGATTCGCGCTGGGCACAGTTGTTCGAGGAGCTGCCGGAATCCGCGAAGCTGGCAACCGCCGGCGAAGTCGCCGCCAACAAGGCGAGTGACGCCGCCGCCGTGCGCGCACCCAGCAACGCCGAGCTCATCGCGCGCGTGAAAACGCTCGAGGCCGAGATCGCCGCGTTGCGCGCCGAGCTCGAGTCCCTCAAGCAGGGCCGCGTCGCGTGAACCTGCCTGCGTGGGCGCAGAGCGCGGGTCTGCTGGTGATTTCGAACGTGTTCATGACGTTCGCGTGGTACGCGCACCTCAAGAACATGGCGGCCCGACCCTGGGTCATCGCCGCGCTGGCGAGCTGGGGCATCGCGCTGTTCGAATATCTCGTGCAGGTGCCCGCCAACCGCATCGGCTACACCACGATGTCGCTGGGGCAGCTCAAGGTCATGCAGGAGGTGATCACGCTCGCGGTGTTCGTCCCGTTTGCGATCCTGTACATGAAACAGCCGCTGAAGCTCGATTTCCTGTGGGCGGGGCTGTGCCTGGTGGGCGCCGCCTACTTCGCGTTCCGCACCAGCTAACTACGCAGCCTGCCGAGCGCCGCGCACAGGGCGTCCACGTCTTCTTCGGGTGTATCCCAGGAACACACGAACCGGGCTTCACCCGAGCCGGCCGGTCCCCATGCATAGAAGCCGAACTCGGTGGAAAGCGCCGCGATGCGCGCATCTCCCAGTTGCATGAACACCTGGTTGGAGGCGAACGGCTCGCTCAGGAGCTCGGGCGCCGTTGCGGCGATGCGCGCCGCGAGCCGGTTGGCTCTCTCCGCGTTGCGCCGCCAGATACCACTTTCGAGGTAGGCGAGAAGTTGCACGGACGCGTATCGTCCCTTGCAGAACAGCTGCCCTGCCCGCTTGCGGCGGAACTCGAAGTCCGCCACGCGAGTCGGATCGAAGAACACCACCGCCTCGGCATTCATGCCACCATTCTTGATGACGCCAAACGACAGCACATCGACACCGGATTTCCAGGTGAGCTCGGCCGCCGACACGTTCTGCGCCACCAGCGCATTCGCGAAGCGCGCGCCGTCCATGTGCACCGCCATGCCGCGGTCATGAGCAATCTTCGAAAGCGCGCTCACTTCCTGCGGGGTGTAGATGGCGCCGCGCTCGGTGGCCTGGGTTATCGACAACATGCGCGGCTGCACGCCGTGCACGTGCGGCTCGAACCAGGTGAGGCGCGCGAGCAGATCGGCGGGCGCGATTTTCGCGCCGGCGCCGCCGATGAGCGACAGCTTGGCCCCGCCCGTGAAGAATTCCGGCGCGCCGCATTCGTCACGCTCGATGTGCGCCTCGGCGTGCGTGAGCACGGTTCCCCAGGGCGGGCACAATGTGCCGAGCGCCAGCGAATTGGCCGCGGTGCCCGACGACACCGCGAACACGCGCACCGGCGTGCCGAAAAATTCCCCATACACGCGGTCGAGTGCATCCGACCAGCGATCCGCGCCGTATGCCAGGGCCGTACCCACGTTGGCGTCGGTGATCGCCTGGACGATTTCCGCGCTCACCGCGGCAGTGTTGTCGGATTTGAAATAGCGCACGGCCCTATCGTGCACGAAATTTTGTTAGATAAGGAGTATCTATGAATGACCTCAGCCGCTTTCGCGCACTCAGCTTGCGCGCCACCATCGCCGCGGCACTCGGACTCGCCGCCGCCCCGCAACTCCTGGCGCAAGAGGCGCCCGCCGAAGACGAAGAGAATATCGGCGAGGTGGTGGTCACGGGTACTCGCGTCGCCACGCGCACCCGTCTGGATACACTCGCGCCGGTCGACGTCCTGCCGCAGGAAACCCTGACGGCATCGGGCAGCACCGAACTCGCCGAGGCCTTGTCCTCGGCCGCACCGTCGCTCAACTTTCCGCGTCCGTCCATCACCGACGGCACGGACCATATCCGCCCTGCCACGTTGCGCGGCCTTGCGCCCGATCAGACGCTGGTGCTGGTGAACAGCAAGCGCCGGCACCAGTCCGCGCTGGTCAACGTGAACGGTTCGGTGGGCCGCGGCTCGGCGGCCGTGGACCTCAACGCCATCCCGCTCGCGGCGCTCGAAACCGTCGAAGTGCTGCGTGACGGCGCCTCGGCGCAATACGGCTCCGATGCCATCGCCGGCGTCATCAACCTGCGCCTGCGCGACGCGCGCGAGGGCGGCAGCGCCACGGTGACCTACGGCGAATACAACACCGACGTGGAGACCGAACGCGGCCAGCGCAGCGAGGACGATGGTCCCACGCTCACGGCGTCGGGTTGGGTGGGTCTGCCGCTCGGGCCCGAAGGCTTTCTCACATTGTCGGGCGAATATCGCGACCGGGATCCCACGAGCCGCGGCGACTTCGACAATCGCGTGCCCGGTGCGCCGGTCACTTCGCGTTACGGCGATGCGAATGTCGAAGACATCACCGCGTACGTGAACGCCGGTGTGCCGCTCGAAGGCGACTGGAACATCTACGGCTGGGCGGGATACCAGCAACGCGAAGGCGACTCGGCCGCGTTCCCGCGCATCTTCAACGACGTGCGCAACGTGCCGGCCATCTACCCGAACGGCTTCCTGCCGCTCATCACCACCGACATCGACGACCTGGCGCTGGGCTGGGGCGTGCGAGGCACGGTTGGAGGCTGGGATGCCGATGTGAGCCTGGTCTATGGCTCCAACGAGGTGGTCTACGGCGTCGAGGACAGTCTCAACACTTCTTATGGCGCGGCCTCGCAGACCGAGTTCGACGCGGGCGCCATGAAATACGATCAGCTCGTCTTCAATGCGGGCATCGTACGCACGTTCGACGTGGGCAGCCTGCCCGAAGGCATCAACGTGGCGTTCGGCATCGAAGCGCGCACCGAGAGCTACCAGATCGAGGCGGGCGAACCTGCTTCGTACAACCGCGGGCCCGTCATCGGCGTCGCGGCGGGGGCGCAAGGTTTCCCCGGTTTCCAGCCTAGCAACGTGGTCGACGAAGACCGCGAGGCATACAGCATCTATGCGGATATCGAATCGCGCCTCACCGAGAAATTCCTGGCATCGGTGGCGGTGCGTGCCGAAGATTATTCGGACTTCGGCTCCGCGGTCACCGGCAAGATCGCCGGCCGTTACGACTTCACCGACGCATTCGCTTTGCGTGGCGCGGTTTCCACGGGCTTTCGCGCCCCGGGCCTGCAACAGGAATTCTTCACGTCGACGGCCACCAACTTCATCAACGGCCAGCCATTCGAGGTGGGTACGTTCCCGGCGACATCGGATGTGGCGATCACGCTCGGCGCCCAGCCGCTCGACGCCGAGGAGTCGGTCAACTACTCGTTGGGCACCGTGTTCCGCTTCGGCGGGTTCGAAGCCACCATCGACGCGTATCGCATCGACATCGAAGATCGCATCGTGTTGTCGGAGAACCTCAACACGCCGCAGGTCGCGGCGCTCATTGCGCCTTTCGGCGCGACCGTGGCGCGGTTCTTCATCAACGGCGTGGAAACGAAAACCGAGGGCATCGACCTCGTGACGCGCTACCTGCTGCGCACCGAAGGCCTCGGCAAGTTCGAGTTCGTCGCTGCCGGCAACTGGAACAACACCGAAGTGGAGGAAGTGCCCTCCACCAACGTCATCGACAACATCTGCGTGGGCCAGCCCGCGCCGTGCACGCCGCCCGTGTTGTTCGACCGGGTCAACACGCTGGCCTTCGAGGAAGGCACTCCCGACAGCAAGATCAGCCTGGGTGTCGACTGGGTGCTGCCGCTGGGCGCCACCAATTTCGGCGTGAATCTCAAGGGCACGCGTTATGGCGAGGTGGTCGAACCCGGTGTGCCGTCGACGGCCGAAATCAACGCCGGTGTTCCGGATGCGCGTGATCTGCACATCCAGGCGGACTGGGTCGTCGACCTCACACTCAGCGCCCGGCTGATGGAAGACAAACTCCAGTTCAGTATCGGCGCCGACAACCTGTTCGACCAGTATCCGGACCGCGTGCCGAACGCGCGTCCACTGCCGGTTCCGCCGGGCGGTACGGTGAATCTCAATGCCACGAATGCACTGGGCTATTCGCGTTATTCGCCGTACGGCTTCAACGGGCGCTTCGTGTTCGCCCGCATGGCCTACAACTGGTAATTAATAAGAGTCGAAACTGGAGGGGCCGCCGTGCAGGCGGCCCCTTTCCCCGGCGCCGCGCGGACGGTCCGATTATTTGACGCAGTTCGCATTTCGACCCGGCCAACCTGCGACCTTCCTCGAAGGAAGCGCTCGGGGTTTGCCCGTATCGTTTTCGCGTGGCCACGACCTATCGAATCCCCATCCTGAGGAGTCGGCGCGAGTTCTTTCGCCTGCCGTACCCCGTCACCTCGGGCGCGACGCTGGAATCCGGGGACACTAACTACAAGGTCGAGGAAATCTCCGAGCGCGGGCTGCGCATCGTCGCGGATGCCGCCCAGTTTCCTCTGGAGACGGACGTCGAGGGCACACTCGTCCTGACCATGGGCCTTCGTTGCAAGATTTCCGGCAAGGTATTGCGCGTCGAGGGCGGTGTCGTCGTCGTCAAGCTCGAGCGCGGCCCCACCACCTGCGACATCAATCGCGAACAGCGGCATCTCAGCAAGACCTTCCCGAACTGGAAGCCGCTCCCCGCCTGATAAAAGGGTGGGGACAGACTTAAGTCTGTCCCCACTCAACCCTCACTCAACCCCCACTCAACCCTCACTCAACCCTCACTCACCACTCGCCCTCACTCTTCGCCCGCCAGCACCGCGTCAACGCGGGCCAGCAACACCGCACCATCCCTCACATCGACCATGTCCACGGACGGCAGCGTGGCATTGGCGGTGACGTTCTGAAGCGACGCGACGCCGCGCTGCAAGGCATCGTGTGCCTGGCGCCAGAGGCCGAGCTGCGCGCCGCGACCCGCGCGGGATTTCTCCGCGAGATGCGCGTAGAGCTCACCGAGGCGCACGGCATTCACCCCAAGGGCGTATTGGGTGCGCAGCGAACTGTCCCGCTCGAACACTTCCGCGAGGATCCTGTCGCACTCGAGGAACAGGACTCGCGCCCGCTCGACGCTCCCCGTCTTGAACAGGGAATGCGCCAATCGGGTCTGGTACAGCGCCAGCGAGTATTGCGCGCGAACATCGTCGGGATCCATCGCGGCTGCTTTCGCGGCCACGGGCGTCGCCTGCTCGAACAACACGAGCGCCTGCTCGAACTTTCCGCGCGAGGCCAGCCGAAGTCCGATGTTGTATCGCGTCCCCGACAACCGGTCCTGGTACTCGAATTCGTTCGGCTTGAGCTTCACCAGCATTTCATCGGCCCACATGCGCTTCTTGAGCAGCGCGAATGCGCGCTCGTCGAGGGCCGCGTCCCCGGTCAGCCGCGGATCGTCGATATGCGCTGCATTGTTGTAGGACGTGCTCAACGCCTGGAATGCGCGTTCGTCATCCGGGTGGGCCTGCCAATACGTTTCGCTCACGCTGATGAGCTTGTCGAGCGTGTGCATGGCCTCGAGCGACGAGCCCATGAATCCCAGGATGCGCGCCTCCGTCACGTAGGCAGTGACCAGGCGGGCGAGGCGCTGCGCTTCGTCGGGTATCCGGGGCGCGAAAGTCTCGGTGAGCGCGACGCCCTGCTTCGCCGAATCGCGCGCGAATTTCGGGCCGCGAACCACCATCTGCAGCGCCGCCTGATCGATGTACGCCTGGGCGAGCGCCCAGCCGGCACGATGATTCGCGGCATCGGCCGCCAGCAGCGGCGTCAGCAGCGCAATGGCGCGCGCATAGCTGTCCAGCGCACCGGTGAAGTTGCCGCGGTTGGCTTCCGTGTCGCTGCCCTGGATGGACGCGATCTTGATGTACGCGTTGCCGAGCTCCTCCTGCAACCGCGGGTCCGACCCGCCGGGCTTGTACAACGCGTCGAGATATTCCAGCGAAGTCTTCACCAGCATTTCGCGGGACTTGAGTGAACCTGCGCTCTTCGCCATTTCGTCGTGCAGCTGGAACAGCATGGTGTTGGCGAGGTTGCGCACGCTTTCGAAGTGCTCCTGGGCGACGTGGCGTTCGCGCTCCGCGATACGCGCCTCACGCACGGAGAAGATGAGCGCACCGAGCAGCGCGCAGCCCACGAACACCCCCGCCGCGAGCTCGACGCGTCGCCGCTTCACGAACTTGCCGGCCCGGTAACGCAGCGAGTTGCCGCGCGCAACGACCGGCATGCCCGTGAGGTAATTTCGCAGGTCACTCGCGAGCTGCTCGACGCTCGTGTAGCGACGCTGCGGCTCCTTGCGCAGCGCCATCAGCAGGATGTTGTCGAGGTCGGAGTCCACGTTGCGCTCGACGTGGCTCGGGCGCGTCGGGGTGGCGTCGCTCAGGATCTCCGCCATGCGCGCCGCATCGCTGGTGCGCACGGCGTACGGACTCTTGCCGGTGAGCAGGCGATAGAGCACGACACCGAGTGAATACACGTCGCTGACCGTGGTCACGTGCGCGCCGCTCACCTGTTCCGGGCTCGCGTAGTCGAGCGTCATCGCGCGCAGCGTGGTGGCCGTCGCATTCGCTTCGGCGACATCGGTGGCGGCTTCGGCTTCGAGTAGTTTGGCGATGCCGAAGTCGAGCAGCTTCACCGAGCCGTCGGCGGTCACCAGGATATTGCTGGGCTTGAGGTCGCGGTGCACGACGAGGTGCTGGTGCGCGTAACTCACGGCGGCGCACACCTGCAGGAAGATCTGCACGCGCTCGCGCACGCCGAGTTGCCGTGTATCGCACCACGCGTCGATGGGTTCGCCCGTCACGAGCTCCATGACCACGTACGGCATGCCGCCTTCGGCGGTGCCGCCGTCGAGCAGCCGCGCGATGTTGCGATGGTCGAGTCCCGCGAGAATCTGGCGTTCGATGCGGAAGCGCTGTTCGGTCAGGCTGCTGCGTACGTCGGCGCGCATGAGCTTGATGGCCACTTCCGCGTGGTACTGGTCGTCGTCGCGAACCGCCTTGAACACGTCGCCCATGCCACCGGCCCCGAGCATGCCGACGATGCGGTAGGCGCCGATGCGTTCGCCGATGCGGCTCGGCGTCGCGCCCGACGCGGCGAACGCCTGCAGCCGGTATTCGTGCGTCACCGTGTCGAGGAAATTGCCCGGTTGTTCGTGCGACTCGAGCAGCGACTGCACCTCGGCGATGAGCGCCGCGTCACCCCCCGATTCGAGCGTGAGATACGCGCCCCGGTCCTCGCGCGGAATCGCGAGCGCCCCGGCGAACAGCGTCTTCACCTGGTCCCAGTGCGTGATGCTCAACTGCCTGCGCCTGCCTTGTCGTTCTTGTTATCGGCGTACACGCGGCATTGTGGCTCCGGACATGGGGAGATTCCTCATTTCCTTGTCATAAACGTCACCCATTTCGCGCCCCCGGGCCTGCGACTTTGGCGTTTAACCTTCCGTGTGGTACCGTGCGCGCCCCTTGGCCCCTGCCTGCGCGCCCCTTCTCTCGCGTAAGCCCATGAGTTCTATGGCAAATCGTCCGATCCGAAACATCGCAATCATCGCGCACGTCGACCACGGCAAGACCACGCTGGTCGACTGCCTGCTGCGTCAGTCCGGCACCTTCGCCGCGCACGAAAAAATCGCCGAGCGGGTCATGGACTCGAACGACATCGAAAAGGAACGTGGCATCACGATCCTGGCGAAGAACTGCGCCATCGAATACGGCGGCACGCGCATCAACATCGTGGACACGCCCGGGCACGCGGACTTCGGCGGCGAAGTGGAGCGCGTGTTGTCCATGGTCGACACGGTGTTGTTAGTCGTGGACGCGGTCGAAGGCCCGATGCCGCAGACGCGTTTCGTCACGCGCAAGGCGCTGGCGCTCGGCCTCAACGCCATTGTGGTCGTCAACAAGATCGACCGTCCGGGCGCCCGCCCCGACTGGGTCATCGACCAGACGTTCGAACTCTTCGACAAGCTCGGCGCCACGGATCGCCAGCTCGATTTCCCGGTCATCTACGCCTCGGCGCTCGAAGGCTGGGCCAGCACCGATCACACGCGCCGCGAGCCCGACATGCGCGCGCTGTACGAAGCCATCCTGCATCACGTGCCCGCTCCCAGGAGCGAGCCGGATGCGCCGCTGCAGTTCCAGATCTCGACGCTGGACTACAACTCCTACGTGGGGCGCATCGGCATCGGCCGCATCCGCCGCGGCACGGTGAAAGCCGGCCAGACCATCCAGTTGTGGAACGGCACCGAAGATCACGGCACCGCGAAAATCCAGCAGGTGCTCACGTTCAAGGGGCTCGCGCGCGAGTCCGTCAACGAAGCCGTGGCGGGCGACATCGTCGCCGTGACGGGCATCGAGGACGTGCACATCGGCTACACCATTTGCGACGTCGACCAGCCCGACGCGCTGCCGCCCATTTCCGTCGATGAGCCGACGCTCGTCATGAGCTTCCAGGTGAACACCTCGCCGCTCGCCGGCAAGGAAGGCAAGTTCGTCACCAGCCGCCAGATCCGCGAGCGCCTGATGCGCGAGCTGGAGAGCAACGTGGCGCTGCGCGTCGACGAAACCGGCGACGCCGACGTGTTCCGCGTCTCGGGCCGCGGTGAACTGCACCTCACCATCCTCATCGAAAACATGCGCCGCGAAGGTTATGAGCTCGCCGTGGGCAAGCCGCGTGTGCTCACCAAGACCATCGACGGCGTCGTGCACGAACCGTTCGAAGCGCTCACCGTGGATATCGACGAAGCCCACCAGGGCGGCGTCATGGAATCCCTGGGCCGCCGCAAGGCCGAGCTCAAGGACATGTCGAACGATGGCCGCGGCCGCGTGCGCATCGAATACCGCGTGTCCGCGCGCGGGCTCATCGGTTTCCAGAGCGAGTTCATGAACGCGACTCGCGGCACCGGCCTGCAGAGCCACATCTTCGACGGTTTCGCGCCGCTCGCGGGCGAAATTCCCGACCGTCACAACGGCGTGCTGATCAGCAGCGAACCCGGCTTTGCCGTGGCGTATTCGCTGTTCTCCCTGCAGGAACGCGGCCGCCTGTTCGTCTCGCATGGCGAGGCGGTGTACGAAGGCATGATCATCGGCATCCACTCGCGCGAGAACGATCTCGTCGTGAACCCGATCAAGACCAAGAAGCTCACCAACATCCGCGCCGCCGGCAAGGATGACGCGCTGATCCTCACGCCGCCCATCGACCTCACGCTGGAATACGCCGTCGAATTCATCGCCGACGACGAACTGGTGGAAGTGACGCCGAAGAGCATCCGCATCCGCAAGCGCATGCTGCTCGAGCACGAGCGCAAGCGCGCGTCGCGTGTCGACGAGGCGCTGCTGGCCTGATCCCCGGCCCCCGCCTCGTGCGGGCTGCCTGCGCGATGTGTCATAAGCGACGCGCGCGGGTTTCCACCGTTGTGACGCGCCCCCCGGAAAACGCCTGGAGCTTCGCGCGCGGTGTATCCGTGCGCGCGCGCCGTGCGTACCTTGATCCATCGACACCGGGGATCGATCCATGAAAAAGATGTCATCGAAATGGCACGCGGTCAGCATCGTTCTGCAGGGAGCGAGCTGCGCAGCGGCGACGTTGTGCAGGAACAGGCGTTTTCTGTCGGCGCAGATTCCAGCGCTGCCGCTGCGTGATTGCGACAAGGCGGCAGGCTGCCCCTGCAAGTACAGACACTATGAAGACCGCCGTGCGGGCGCGCGCAGGACCGACGACGTGCACCGCGACCTGCGGTCGGATTTCCTCGACCACAACCGCAGGTCGGCGAGCGGACGGCGCAAGGTAGATAGTCGCTAGCGCGCCACCCCGCTATTTGATGCCGTAGTCCACGGTGACCACCACGCGCGCGACCTTGTCGACCGTGGACTTGTCGTAGGTGCCGCCCCAGTCGCTCACGTCCTGGTCGGCGCCGGGTTCGAGACCAGGAACTGCGGCGCGCCGTAACTCACGGGGTGGCCGTCGGCCTCGAACTGCACGATGGCGCGGCTGGCGGCGACGATCCGCGCGATATCGGTGGTGTTGACGGTGAGGGCCTGGCGCGCGATGTTGCCGCCCTGCACCGAGCGCATGTTGCCGTTGCGGCCTTCCACCTGCTCGTAGTTAGGCTCCACGGACTCGTTGGATGCCGCCACGGCCGCCGCCTCGAAGCCCGAGCGCGCCAGGAACTCGTCGACTGCCGGGCGCTCCTTGCGCA
>DASTXR010000059.1:0-5930 GCA_035765415.1 Steroidobacteraceae bacterium
AGCCCGCCGGCTCGCGACAGTAGGTAGATGAGCGCACCGGACGATGGCTAACAAGCGGTGCACCTACATCCCGGGAGGATGCATGGCGAAGAAAAAGACCAGGCCGCGCCCCAAGCGTGTGCATGACGCGCGCCCCGACACGATCGATTTCCGGGACCAGATGTTCGTTCCGACGCTCGTGGAAGTTCCCGAGATCATGTCTCTGGATCATTTCCGCAAGACTTATCGGGCCCGGACGAAATCCGACGTGCCCATTCTCAACCAGGGCACCGAGGGCGCGTGCACCGGCTTCGGGCTGGCCGCGGTCTGCAACTTCTTGCTAGGCACGCGGGTCGTCGTTCCACGCACCGAACCTGTCAGCCCCCGCATGCTGTACGAGAACGCCCGCCGCTACGACGAGTGGCAGGGTGAGGACTACGACGGTTCGAGCGCGCGCGGCGCCATGAAGGGCTGGTACCGGCATGGCGTGTGCAGCGAAGACTGCTGGCCCTACAAGCTCAAGAAGAACGAACCCAAGGGACTTACAAACGCGCGCGCTCTCGATGCCGCCAAGCGGCCGCTGGGCGCCTACTTCCGCGTCAATCATCGCGACATGGTTGCCATGCATGCGGCCATCGCGGAGACCGGAATCCTGTATGCAACCGCCACGGTTCACGACGGCTGGGACGAAGTGGGGAGCGATGGCCTGATCCCGTTTCGCTCCGGCGAAACCGGCGGCCACGCGTTCGCCATCGTCGGCTACGACGAATATGGCTTCTGGATCCAGAACAGCTGGGGCACGGCGTGGGGCAACGGAGGCTTCGCCCGTGTCGGCTACGAGGATTGGCTGACCAACGGATATGACGTGTGGGTCGCGCGGCTCGGCGCGCCCATCCTCATCGAGGGCAAGCGCAATCTGGGCATTACCCAAGGCGCGCTCGAAACCGCCCAGTTCTCGTTTCAAGAGGTGCGACGCCACATCATCAGCATCGGCAACGACGGCAAGCTGCGCAGCAGCGGCACGTACGGAAGCACGGCGGCCGACGTCGCCGAAATATTCAACGTGACGATCCCGGAGGTCACGAAGAACTGGAAGACGCCGCGCCTGCTGCTGTATGCCCATGGCGGCCTGGTCGACGAAGACGGTGCCGTTCAGCGTGTGCAGGATTACCTGGAGCCGCTGCTCGCCGCGGAGGTCTATCCAGTCGCGTTCATCTGGAAGACCGACCTGTGGACCACGCTCAAGAACATGCTCGAGGACTGCGCCAAGCGGCGGCGACCGGCCGAAATGGCCGGGGGCGCAAAGGATTTTCTCTGGGATCGGATCGACGACACGCTCGAGAGGCTCGCGCGCATCGTGCGTGGCCAGCGCATCTGGAGCGAAATGAAGGAGAACGCGCTGCTTTCCACGATGAAGAGCGGCGGTGGTGCGCGATTGGCTGCGGAGAAGCTGGCGGGCTCCCCGGCCGTCAAGAAGCTGGAGGTGCACATCGCCGCGCACAGTGCGGGGGCCATCTTCATGGCGCCACTCGTCGAGCTGTTGAGCCGCAAAGGCGCAATCGACAGGGACTCACTGCTGAAGTCCACTGGCCATCGATGGGATGCGGCGCAGGGATTGGGGCTGGGCATCAAGACCAGTACGCTCTGGGCGCCGGCTTGCACCACTGCGTTGTTCCACGAGGCCTACGTTCCTGCGATCAAATCCGGGCGCATCGGTTCGACCGCGCTGTTCACGCTGTCTGACGGCGCCGAGCAGGACGATCATTGCGCGCGCATCTATCACAAGTCCCTGCTGTATCTCGTTTCGAATGCGCTCGAGGAAACTCCGCGCAAGTTCTTCAGCAAACACGGCGAGCCGATTCTCGGCATGGACAAGTTCATCGACATGGACCCGGTGCTCGATGATCTGATTCACAAGCGGAAGTTGATAGACCAGGTGGTCGCGCCGAACTCCGCGGAACCGGGAACGATCAACGCATCCTGCGCCACCGCGCACGGCGCGTTCGACGACGACAAACCGACAGTGCGGGCGACCCTGGCGCGAATCCGCGGCGCAAAAAGCTCTGCGGGCGATTTCAGCTTTGCCAGATCCGCGAAGTCGGCTCGGGAGAGGCGCGAGGAACTGATTACGCGCCTGCAGGAGATCTAGGCTCGACGAAGCGAGCGGAAAATGCCGCACGGATATGAGACAGGTTGAACGCTCGCGACAGTAGGTAGATGAAGGCGCCCCCAAAAACCAACTGGCGGGGCGCCACCTCCTGGGAGGAACCATGGCGAAAAACAAATCCAGGCCGCGCTCCAGAGGAGTGCACGAAACCCGCCCCGACGCGATCAATTGCGGAGACCAGATGTTGGTCGCGGCGCGCGTGCAGTCACCCGACACCCATTTGCTCGATGGCAACCACTGGAAAAGGGAATTCGCGCAGAAGGTCGACCTCGCGGATCCCGCCGCGGCGAATGAAGTAACGACGCCGGAGCCCAAGACGCCTCTGCGCGCATCGATAGACGCGGCCTTTCTCTACGACGCGAGTGTGCGCAAGGCGCTCACGGAGAATCTGAAGCCGCTGCGTGCGGAATCGGATGCCATTGAGCACCGGGTTGACAAGGCATTTGAGGATTTCAGTCCGCGCAATCTCTCGTTGGAAGATCGTGCCCGGCGACGTTATCTCGCCCCCGGAGCCGATCCGTACGCCATGGTCGAGAGTGTCATCAAGGATGGTGTGCACGCGCTCAAGGTGTCAGCCAATGGGCGCGCAATTACTCTGCGGAAGAACCCCGACCTGGACCGTCTGATCAAACGATCTTCGAAAGTGAAACCGGCGAGGTCCGGGAAGGGCGTCGTAACGCTGGGCGCGCTCATCGACTACATCAACGGGAAGAGCCAGGGTACGACCGTGATGGCCCGATCGATGCGCGAGATCCAGAAAGCAGAGAACGACGCCGACGCGATACTCGAGATTGTCGAGAACGGTTCCGACAAGACGGTGGTCAGGAACGTCGCAGCACAGCAGGGCTCGGCTGCCATTCGCGAAGCCGATGCCTTCGTAAAGGACGCCGTGAGCGTGCAGATGAAAACGGCGTCGGCGCCCGAATCACACGTCGCATTTGGACGAATTCCGAATGGTGCGGACTCCCACGAAGGCCAGAGCCAAATTCTCGAAAAGATCAAATTGGGTCCCGCCGACGTAACGTCGTACCACGACTTTCACACTCTGCAGATCGCCTTCGAGCACGTGTGGACCGAGATTTTTGACGGGCAGCTCGCTTCGCTCGGGCGGGATCTCTACCGCGAATACGTGAGGCTCAAGGAGTTCAGCGGGTCCGGACAACCTGATTTGCGAGTCGGCACCCTGGCCGATCTCAAGCGGTTGATTGAGGAAGTCCAGAAGCTCAGCCAAGTCGTGGAGCAGGACATTCCGAGCGGACTTCGCGGTCAGGAAAACAAACCCGAAGACACTGGCACGGGCTCGTTTGAAAAGGGGCTTCTGCAACCGGGAGTCAAGCCAACGCTCACATGGGAGCAACTCGACGGCCGCGAGCTTCCCGGCAACGCTGGCACGATCGAGGCGAAGACTTTTGACGATGCGCCAGACGGCTTGGTCACGATTGCCCTTCGGACAGATCCTGGATCACCGAGAAAAATAATCGACTTCGAGTTGTTCGACCCTCGCAGCGGAACGTTCGTGCACGGGCCTTCTGCCTGGAGAGCGTCGAGCGCAGGGCAGCTCACTTATTCGGAATTCCACATCCCGAGCCCGCTCGTCGAAATGGGAGCGCTCGAATTTTCCTCGCAGCATACCGAGGTCTCTGACCTCGGCCGCTACTTCCTCAAGGATTTGAACAAGAGACTCGGTAACCGGAAGCGAGTCGTCTTTCACTGGAAGGACACCTGACATGGCTAACAACAACCCGCTTCAGGCTCTCAAGTCGGCTCCATTGGACGGTGCGGCAATTCAGGCGATTCAGGCTGCTACCGCAGCTCAGGCGACCACCTTGCCGCCTGCCGATGCGATTGCAGGCTCCAGTAGATTGAGCCGGCTGCTCTCCCAGCTCGAGAAGCTGTTATCCGAGCGCTACGCCTTCGACGTATTCGCGAAGGACTCGATCAATTTCGGCATCATGGTGACGTATCAGCAGGCCTGGGAGCCGGAGCACTATCAAGTCGGGGATCTCGTGAGCACGATCCCGCTCGCGCCGAAGGAGATCCGCAGGTACACGACACGCTCTGTCACCAAGAAGACTCGAGCGGTCAAGGAGCTCGAAGACAACGTTCAGACGCGCAAGACGGAGTCCAGCGACACCACGCGCGCCGATGGCGAGATCGTCAAGAAGGCGCAGGAAAAGACGCACTTCAACATTGGCGCCGAGGAGACATTCGGTGGCGATGGATTCTCCATCAAGGCGACGCAAAGCGGTGGCGGGGACTCGAGCAAGGAGTCGGCGCAGATCAAGAAGGAGATGCGCGAGAGCGTCTTGAGAAGTGCGCAAGAGTATCGGCAGCAGCACCGGATGGAAGTCGATACCAGCGAAAGCACCGAGACCGAGGCGACCACCTTTCACGAGATCCAGAACCCCAACGACGAGCTCGCCGTCACCTATCTATTTTATGAACTGCAGCGCACGTACTTCATCAGTGAGCGCATCCACAGACTGACGCCCGTCATCCTCGTGGCCAACGAGGTGCCGGCGCCGCACCAGATCGACGACGCATGGCTGGTCGAGCACGATTGGATCCTGCGGCGGGCCATCCTCGACGATTCGTTCCGGCCCGCGCTGGACTATCTGACCAGGAGCTTCGTCGGCGCGGAGGTGAACATCCGCATCCTCGAATCCAATGCGCTCGCGCAAAAGAATCTCGTCGATAACATCAACCAGCAGATTCAGACGCAGATCGGCGTACTGGCGAGCAACGAGAGCAGTCTTCGGAGGCAGATCCAGGGTCTTGCCGACTATCAGGAGCGGGAAGGGGTCTTCAATACGTTCAAGCGAATCTTTGACCCGATCGGAATCACGGGCGGAGTCGACTCCGGGGCTACTGATGCCGGGCAGTCCAGGGTGGATTACGCGAGGCAAACGTTGGACCGCGCCGAACGCGAGAAAGCAAGATTGCTGGCACAGCTCGAAGTGGCTAACACCGCGTTGCAGGGTGCGGTCGACAAATTGTCGAGTGCGGTCAAAGAGCACTACGACAGGGTTACGGAGATCGATCGCCTGCGCGTACACGTGAAGGAGAACATTCTTTACTACATGCAGGCCATCTGGCGCCAGGAACCGCCGGATCAGCGTTTCTTCAGGCTCTACAACATCGACGTTCCGATCGTGTCGCCGGTGGCGCAGGACATTCCGGTCAATGTCGGCACCGGCGACAATGGCCGGGCTACGCGTCCCGGGCTCGCAGCGCTCATGGAAAACGACGGTTCCTTGACAAGTGTGATCCCGATGCCGGACGTCACCGTGACAAAGAAGAAGTTGGTCGACGTCGCCGATCTCGACAACGTCCTCGCCTACAAAGGCAACTACATGGTGTTTGCTCTCAAGGAGCACAACTTCCTCACCACACACATGATGCAGAGCTACATCGACGTGGACGATGAGCTCCTGTTGCGTGATCCGGATGCGACCGACGACTACAGCGTGGCGGGACTGCAGGAGATGGCCAAGAAGCTATACAAGAAAAATCCTCGCAAGTACGCAGACCGCAAGGAAGACATAAAGAAGCTGTTGATCAACGCCATTTCTTCGCCGAGGAAGGACAGAGATCGCGTCATCGTGCCGACCAAATCGCTCTACATTGAATGCCTGGTTGGCGCCCATCCGCTGCTTGAAGACTTCAAGCTCAGCCATAGAGCGCTGGATGTGAAGAAGGTGCAGGCGGAGGTGCGGCGTGCGGAGCTGGAGAACATTCGACTAGCGGCACGGGCGCTCGAGGGCGAGCGGGAAGATCCGGATAT
>DASTXR010000060.1:0-2696 GCA_035765415.1 Steroidobacteraceae bacterium
CTGGCGCGCCGCCTCGCGCAAGCGGGGGGACAGTCCCCAATTCCTAGCAAAAGGGGTCAGACCTCACACGACCACGTCGCGATGAATCGCGGCAGCTCACGAGGTCTGACCCCTTTTGCCCGCGAAGCGGGGAATTGGGGAATTGGGGAATTGGGGACTGTCCCCATTCCTTCACTCAAGCGCGCCCTCCGTTTCGCGCCGGAAGCCTGTCCTTCTTCACGCGCTGACGCTACACCGTTGAGGTCCGACCCCTTTTGCTAGGAAATGGGGACTGTCCCCATTTCCGGGCGTCCTCGTTGAGCTTGTCGCGCTGCGGTGCAGTCTCTCGACAAAGCAAAACTTCACTCCCCATCAGAAAGCCTCGTTGCTCATTTTGCGTTGGCACACTACTTGTATGCTCACTGCAACAAAATCAAACCACCGATTGGTGGAAAATAAATCATGACCAGCAAACTTTCGCGCCGCGGTTTCCTCCATCTGGCAGGCGCGGTCGGCGGATCGACCAGCGTATTTCGCGCGGCGGTTGCGCTCGGCATCCTGCCCGCGGTCGCGCACTCCGCGCGCCCGCAACTCGCGTCGCTCAAGAAATCGAAGAAGGTTCTGATCCTGGGCGCCGGCATTTCGGGTCTGACCGCGGCCTACGAGTTGTTCCGCAAGGGATACAACGTGCAGGTGCTCGAGGCCTCGTTCCGCGCCGGCGGCCGCAACATGACCGTGCGCAACGGGGACCGCATCGACGAGACCGGGTTTCCGCAGGTCTGCAACTTCGACAAGGACCCGGATCTCTTCTTCAACTGCGGCCCGGCGCGCATCCCCGGACATCACAAGGAGCTGCTGAACTACTGCCAGGAGCTCGACGTCGAGCTCGCGCCGTTCATCAACGACAACCGCAACGCCTGGGTGCAGGACGATGCGATGTTCGACGGCAAGCCGATCCGCGCGCGCGAATACCTCAACGACTCGCGCGGCTTCGTCGCCGAGCTCATGGCGAAGTCGCTGAAGAAGGAAGACCTCACCGGGCCGATGACGGCCGACGACTGGGAAAAGCTGCGCGAATACCTCCGGCAGTTCGGCGAGCTCGATCCGCAATTCAGGTACATCGGCACGAGCCGCTCGGGACTGGCCTCGCATGACTACACGCACCCCGACCAGCTCAAGAAGCCGCTGAGCCCGAGCGAACTGCTGAAATCGCGGTTCATGCAGATCATGAGCTTCGGCGAAACCGACGAGCAGGCGGCCATGATGATGGAGCCGGTCGGCGGCATGGACCGCATCGTCGCGGCATTCATGCGCAAGGTGGGCCACCTCGTGCAGCTCGAGTCGCAGGTGCAGAAGATCAACGTCGGCAGTCGCGGCGTCGAAGTCACGTACCGGCACAACGGCCAGAACGTGACGACGAAAGCGGACTACGTGCTCAACTGCATTCCCGTGCACCTGCTCGCCGGCATCGAACACAATTTCCCGCGGGAATATTCCGCGGGGTTCACCGCCATCCCGCGCGGCAAGCTGTTCAAGATCGGCCTGCAGATGAAAGAGCGCTTCTGGGAGCGCGAAGGCATCTACGGCGGCATCTCCTGGACGCTGCAGGACATCCAGCAGATCTGGTACCCGGCGCACGGCATCCACCGCAAGAAAGGTGTGGTGCTGGCCGCGTACACGTTCGATCCGAACGCCGGCGAAAAATTCGCGCGGCTCTCGCCGGCCGAACGCATCAAACTCGCCGTCGCGCAGGGCTCGAAGATCCATCCCGACTACGGCAAATATGTGGAGACGGGTGTCACCGTCGCGTGGCACCAGATGAATCACATGCTGGGCTGCGCGGCGCAGTGGGACCAGGAACTCTACAAGCGATGGTTCAAGACGCTGCAGGCGCCGGTCGGCAGCCACTACCTGGTCGGCGACCAGGTGAGTTATCACCCCGGCTGGCAGGAGGGCGCCATCGCATCGGCGCATTTCGCCATCGCGGACATCGACGCGCGCGAACGCGCCGCCGGGACGGTGGTCGCATGAAGCGCCCGACCATGAAGCGCCTAACTAATGCCATCCCGGAGCTGGCGATGGCGCTTGCGCTGGCCCTCGCGTCCGGCAACGCCGGCGCCGGCAACGACTTCGACTACTGCCTGCTCTGCCACGGCGCCAATGCCAACGGCAACTACGGCATTCGCGCGCCGAAGCTTTCGGGCATGGAGCCCTGGTATCTCGCGCGGCAACTCGAGAACTTCGCGAGCGGAGCGCGCGGCACGCCGGCCGACGACGCGCCGGGCCACGAGATGCGGCCGGTGGGCCTGCGGCTGAAGCAGGAGGGCGCCATCGACGCCGCCGTGAAGTTCATCGGCAAGCTCGAATCCAGGCGGCCCGCGCCGACGGTTACCGGTGACGTGGCGCATGGCAAGGAGCTCTACCAGAACTGTGCGAGCTGTCATGGAGCCAGGGGCGAAGGGAATCCCGCGCTGCAGTCACCGGCGCTGGCGGCGCGGTCGGACTGGTATCTCGTGACGCAGCTCGCCAACTACCGCAAAGGACTGCGCGGCGTCGATGATCGCGACACCTACGGCGCGCAGATGCGCGCCATCGTCGCGACGCTGCCGGATGACAAAGCCATCAACGATGTGGTTGCCTACATCAACACGCTCAAGTAGGTGGTGGTGCCGGGCACCAAAAGTCGTAGTTGAGCTGAAGCAAAGAAAATCGCGAGC
>DASTXR010000061.1:0-15432 GCA_035765415.1 Steroidobacteraceae bacterium
CGACGCGCGGCTGGTACAAACTGTATGTCGATCACGTGCAGCAGGCGCATCTCGGCGCCGATCTCGACGTGCTCGTGGGCGGCAGCGGCGCTGACGTCTCGCGAGATTCTCATTGAGGGAGGCGGTGCCGGGCACCAAAAGTCGTAATTGAGCAGCCGCAAGTGCATGCGCGAACGGCGACTCAATTACGACTTTTGGTGCCCGGCACCGCCTCCCGGCACCGCCTCCCTCAATGAGAATCTCGCGAGACGTCAGCGCCGCTGCCGCCCACGAGCACGTCGAGATCGGCGCCGAGATGCGCCTGCTGCACGTGATCGACATACAGTTTGTACCAGCCGCGCGTCGGCGCCGGCGCCGGTTTCCAGCCGGCGCGCCGCGTCGCGAGCTCGGTGTCGCTCACGTCGAGATGCAGGCGGCGCGCTGGCACGTCCACTTCGATCATGTCGCCATTGCGCACCAGCGCCAGCGGCCCGCCGGCCGCGGCTTCGGGCGACACGTGCAGCACCACGGCGCCATAGGCCGTGCCGCTCATGCGCGCGTCGGAGATGCGCAGGATGTCGGTGATGCCCCGGCGCAGTAGTTTGGGCGGCAGCGGCATGTTGCCCACTTCGGCCATGCCGGGATAACCCTTCGGGCCGCAACCCTTGAGCACCATGATGCAGTGTTCGTCGATGTCGAGATTTTCGTCGTCGATGCGCGCGTGGAAGTCCTCGATGCTCTCGAACACCACGGCGCGGCCCTTGTGCCGCAACAGGTGCGGCGACGCCGCCGACGGCTTGATGACCGCGCCATCGGGCGCGAGGTTGCCGCGCAACACCGCGATGCCGGCGCGGTCGCGGAACGGGTCGGCGAGCGGCTTGATGACGTCACGATTCCAGCAGGGCGCGTCGGCGATGTTCTCGCCGATCGTCTTGCCGTTCACGGTGAGCGCCTTGCCGTCGAGCACGTGCGCGATTTCCTTCATCACCGCCGGCAGTCCGCCCGCGTAATAGAAATCTTCCATGAGGTACCTGCCCGAGGGCTGCAGGTTCAGCAGGCACGGCAGCTCCGAGCCGATCTTGTCCCAGTCTTCGAGCTTGAGCGGCACGCCGATGCGTCCGGCGATGGCCAGCAGGTGAATGACCGCGTTGGTCGAGCCGCCGATAGCGGCGTTCACGCGGATCGCATTTTCGAACGCGGCGCGCGTGAGCACTTTGGACAGCGCCATTTCCTCTTCCACCATTTCGACGATGCGCCGCCCGGTGAGCTGCGCCTGCCGGTAGCGGCGCGCATCGACCGCGGGAATGGCCGCGTTGCCCGGCAGCGCGACGCCGAGCGCTTCGACCATGCTCGCCATGGTGGACGCCGTGCCCATGGTCATGCAGTGGCCCTTGGAGCGATGCATGCAGGATTCGGCCGCCGTGAATTCTTCCTGCGACATCCTTCCGCCGCGCACGTCTTCGGACATCTGCCAAACGCCCGTGCCCGAACCGATCTGCTTGCCGCGGAATTGTCCCGAGAGCATCGGCCCGCCGGAAATGCCGATCGTCGGCAGGTCGCAGCTCGCCGCGCCCATGAGCAGCGAGGGCGTGGTCTTGTCGCACCCCATGAGCAACACGACGCCGTCCATCGGATTGCCGCGAATGGATTCTTCGACGTCCATGCTGGCGAGATTGCGGAACAACATCGCCGTGGGACGCAGCTGGGTTTCGCCGAGCGACATCACCGGGAATTCGAGCGGAAATCCGCCGGCTTCGTAGACGCCACGCTTCACGAACTCCGCGATCTCGCGGAAGTGCCCGTTGCAGGGAGTCAGCTCACTCCAGGTGTTGCAGATGCCGATCACCGGCCGGCCATCGAACATGTCATCGGGATAACCCTGATTCTTGATCCAGCTCCGGTGCAGGAATCCGTCTTTCCCTTCCCTTCCGAACCAGGCCTGACTGCGTCGCGCGCGCTTTTTTGGAACGTCCATCGCGCATCAGCGTACAAGGCGAAAACATACGCGAGTAATAGTTTTCTTGACCCCAACCATACATGCTTTGGCATGGCTGATGGTTGGCGCGATCAAACTCGATCAAGAAAGGTTTTTCATGTCCAGCGTGCAACCATAACTACTGACCGCCGAAGTCTTCAACGCACGCAACAGCACCGTGGCCGCGGGCGACAGCAACCAGTCGGTGCGCGTGATGATGCCGAACGCATCCATCGTGCAGGACAGTTGCATCGGCAGGAGCGCGACCATGCCGTAGGTCGCGTAGTAACGCGCGACTTCGGTGGGCACCACCGCGATGAAATCCGTCTGCTGCAACATCTTCGTCACGAACAGCAGCGAGGCGGTTTCGATGAGCTGGGTGGGCGGCGCGAAGCCGGCCTCGCTGAACATGAGATCGAAGCGATGGCGCAGCACGCTGCCGGCCGGCGGAACGATCCACGGCTTGTGCTCGACCATGCCGAGATTGAGACCGGCCACGTTGAGCAGCGGATGGCCGGGCCGAACTACTGCCGAGACGGGTTCCTCCGCGAGCCGTTCATAACGCAGTCCGGATTTTTCCTGACGCTCGAACAGGCGGCCGATCATGATGTCGATCTTGCCCTGCGCGAGTTGCTCGATGAGCACGTTGCTCGATTCCACGTGCAGCTCGACGCGCAGCTTCGGATTCTCGCGCGCCACGATCATGATCGCCTGCGGGATCAGGCTGAGCGCAGGCCCCGTGATGGCGCCGAGGCTCACGTGCCCGGAAAGCCCGGCCTTGAGCGCGTCGATCTCCTGGCCCGCTTCGCGCAAGGAAGACAGCGCGATGCGCGCGTGCCGGATCATGGTCTCGCCGTACCAGTTGGGCCGCATGCCGCGCGGCTGACGCTCGAACAGCGAAACGCCGAGCATGTCCTCCAGGTCCTTGAGGAGCTTCGATGCCGCCGGCTGCGACATGTTCAGCACCTCGGCAGCGCGATGAATGTTGCCCTCGTCGCAGATCGCGGTGAGCAACATGAGCTGGCGCGTCTTCAGGCGCGCACGAATGAACCATGGCGTAGTCGTGGACATGTTCTTGTGTTCCCCCGTCCCCAAGCATCTATATACCGATGAATATAGCTCCGTAGCAATCCCGGGCTTGTTGGATATCGATACCAATCCCATGATTCGGCATCTTGAGACTCATCCAATTTCTCGAAGAAGGCGGTCATCCGCGGGTGGGCTGGATCACTGACGACGGAACCGCCGTTGGAGGTGTCGGCTCATTCAGATCCACCTATGAGCTCGCGCAGGCGGCATCGTCCGCGGCCGAGCCGCTGGATGCGTTCGCCTCGAAACGGCGGGACAAGCCTTCCATTCCCTACACCGCGCTGCTCGACGAACGCCGCGTTCTCGCGCCGCTCACGCACGCGGATCCGGCGCGCTGCCTCGTGTCGGGCACGGGGCTCACGCATTACGGCAGCGCCACGACGCGCGACCAGATGCACAAGAAACTCGCGGCGGAGACGCTGTCCGACTCCATGCAGATGTTCAAATGGGGAGTCGAAGGGGGCCGTCCGGCGCAAGGCGCGGGGCCCGGCGCCCAGCCCGAGTGGTTCTACAAGGGTGATGGCGATTGCGTGGTGGCCTGCGGCCAGGCGCTGCCCTCGCCTTCGTTCGCGCTCGATGGCGGCGAGGAACCGGAAATCGTCGGCCTGTATGTGATTGCGCCCGACGGAACGCCGCAACGCCTGGGCTTCGCCATCGGCAACGAGTTCAGCGACCACGTCACCGAGCGCAAGAACTACCTGTACCTCGCGCACTCGAAGCTGCGTCACTGCGCCATCGGGCCGGAACTGCGCACTGGCGCGCCGCCGGCGCACATGGAAGGCGCGAGCCGCATCCGGCGCGGCGGCCAGGTCGTCTGGGAACGGCCATTCGTGACCGGCGAAGCCAACATGTGCCATTCGCTCGCGAATCTCGAATACCACCATTTCAAATACCCGGCGCACCGGCGCCCGGGTGACGTGCACCTGCACTTCTTCGGCACGGCCACGCTGAGCTTCGCGGACGGCTTCACGGCGCTGGAAGGCGATGTCTTCGAGATCGCCCTGCCGGAACTCGGCGCACCACTGGCCAACCCGCTGGCGCGCGCGGACAGTGGTTTCACCTTTGGCGGCGTTCGCGCACTCTAGGGCAGATCCAACTACTTCAAGGGGGAACGATGAAGAGCTTCATTCAGATGACGCTGGCCGCCGCAGCGGCGGCCCTGCTGGTGGCCTGCTCCGGCGGCGATCCGAAATCCGCGGGCGGCGATGGCACCAAGCCCATCGTGCTCGGATTCAGCCAGATCGGCGCCGAGAGCGAATGGCGCACGGCCAACACCACGTCCATCCAGACGGCCGCGCCGGAAGCCGGCATCACGCTGCGCTTCTCCGATGCGCAGCAGAAGCAGGAAAACCAGATCAAGGCGCTGCGCTCGTTCATCGCCCAGCGCGTCGACGTCATCGCGTTCTCCCCCGTGGTCGAAACCGGCTGGGAGACCGTGCTGCGCGAGGCCAAGAGCGCCGGCATCCCGGTGATCCTCACCGATCGCGCGGTCGAGGTGTCGGACGCGTCGCTGTACCTGTCGCTGATCGGCTCGGATTTCGTCGAGGAAGGCCGAAAGGCCGGCCGATGGCTGCTCGAGTACTACACGACGGGCGAAGGCAAGGCCGCGACCGGCGACGTCAACATCGTCGAGCTGCAGGGCACGGTGGGCTCCGCGCCCGCCAACGATCGCAAGAAAGGTTTCGCCGAGATCATCACCGCCGAGCCGCGATTCAAGATCATCCGCTCGCAGACCGGTGACTTCACGCGCGCCAAGGGCAAGGAAGTCATGGAGGCTTTCCTCAAGGCGGAAGGCAAGAAGATCAACGTGCTGTTCGCGCACAACGACGACATGGCCATCGGCGCCATCCAGGCCATCGAGGAAGCCGGCCTCAAGCCCGGCAGCGACATCATCATCATCTCCATCGACGGCGTGAAAGGCGCGTTCGAAGCGATGATCGCCGGCAAGCTCAACGTCACGGTGGAATGCAGCCCGTTGTTAGGGCCGCAGCTCATGGCCGCCGTGAAGGACGTCGTCGCGGGCAAGCCCATTCCGAAGCGCATCGTCACCGAGGAATCGGTGTTCCCGAAGGAAACCGCCGCGCAGGTGCTGCCTACCCGCAAGTACTGAGGCCGCGCCTTTGCTGCAGGCAACCGGCATCGTCCACGCCTACGCCGGCAAACCGGCGCTGGACGGCGTGGACTTCTCGCTGCGCGCCGGCGAGATCCACGCGCTCATGGGCCAGAACGGCGCCGGCAAGTCGACACTCATCAAGGTGTTGACCGGCGCCGAGGTGCTGCAGCGAGGCTCGATAGTGCTCGACGGGCAGCGCATCCGGCCTGCCACCAACCGCGAAGCGCAGCGCCTCGGCATCAGCACCGTGTACCAGGAGGTGAATCTCTGCGGCAACCTGTCGGTGGCGGAGAACATCTTCGCGGGCCGGCAGCCGCAGCGCCGCCTGACCCGCGGCGGCGGCATCGACTGGCGCACGCTGAACCAGCGCGCGCGCACCTTGTTAGCCGGCCTCGATATCGACATAGACGTGAAACGCGAGTTGTCCTCGTTTTCGGTCGCCCTGCAGCAGATGGTGGCCATCGCGCGCGCCATCGACATTTCGGCGCGGGTGCTGATTCTCGACGAACCCACTTCGAGCCTCGACAGCGACGAGGTCGAAAAGCTGTTCACGGCCATGCGGCGGTTGCGCGAGTCGGGCATGGCGATCGTGTTCGTCACGCATTTTCTCGACCAGGTGTATGCCGTGTCCGATCGCATCACCGTGCTGCGCAACGGCCGGCTGGTGGGTGAATACCCGGCAGCCGAGCTCGACCATGCCGCGCTGGTGGCGGCGATGGTGGGCCGCAACGTGGCGCCTCAGGGCGCCTCCGGCAGCGCGACGGCGGATCGGAAATCCGCGGCAAGCACCCGCGAAACACCCGAACCGCCCGTGCTGCGTACGCAGGATCTCGCGCGCCGCGGCAGCGTGTCGTCGGTGAACCTGGAGATCAGGCCAGGGGAAATCCTGGGGCTGGCAGGCTTGTTAGGCTCCGGCCGCACCGAGGTGGCCCGGCTGCTGTTCGGGCTCGATCGCGCCGACGCCGGCGAGATTCGCATGAGCGGCCGGCCGGTGTCGCTGGACAATCCCGCGCAGGCCATCGCGCACACCATCGCGTTCTGCCCCGAAGAGCGCAAGACCGAAGGCATCGTCGAAGATCTCTCCATCCGCGACAACATCGTGCTGACGCTGCAGGCGCGCATGGGGCTGTGGCGCAAGCTGCCGGACAGTGAACGCACCGAGCTCACCAACAGCCTCGCGCAATTGCTCGACATCCGCGCCGGCAATCTTGATGCGCCCATCGGCGAGCTCTCCGGCGGCAACCAGCAGAAGTGTCTCATCGCGCGCGCGCTGGCGACGAAGCCGCGGCTGCTGATTCTCGATGAACCCACGCGCGGCATCGACGTGGCGGGCAAGCAGGAAATCATGAACCAGCTCGCGCGGCTCGCCGCGCAGGGCATGGCGCTGCTGTTCATCTCCGCGGAAGTCGACGAGCTGCTGCGCGTGTCCACGCGCATCGTCGTGATGCGCGATCGCCGCCAGGTCGGCACGCTGCCGGGCGGCTGCTCGGAAGACCAGGTGTACGCGCTCATCGCCGCGCCCGCCGAAGGACTGTCGGCATGAATCCCGCCGCGCGCAAACTGCTGGCGCTGCCGTTGTTCTGGCCCTGCGCCACGCTGGCGCTGCTCGTCGTGCTCAACGCCATCGTGAATCCCGGTTTCCTCGCGCTCGAATGGCGGGATGGACACCTGTACGGCAACCTCATCGACATCCTCAATCGCGCCGCGCCGCTGGCGCTCGTGGCCGCGGGCATGACGCTGGTGATCGCCGCGCGCGGCCTCGACATCTCGGCGGGCGCGGTGGTGGCCATTACCGCGGCCACCGGCGCGCTGTGCGTGAGCGCCACGGGCAGCCTCGCGCTGGC
Source organism: Steroidobacteraceae bacterium (assembly GCA_035765415.1). Classification (GTDB taxonomy): domain Bacteria; phylum Pseudomonadota; class Gammaproteobacteria; order Steroidobacterales; family Steroidobacteraceae; genus CADEED01. The sequence continues at coordinate 7,001 of DASTXR010000061.1, forward strand.
CATCGCCGCGGCGCTGGCCGCCGCACTCGCCTGTGGCCTGTGGAACGGCCTGCTGGTCGTGGCCGTGGGCATGCAACCCATCATCGCGACGCTGATCCTCATGGTGGCCGGGCGCGGCATCGCCCAGCTCATCACCGGCGGGCAGATCATCACTATCTACTTCCCGCCCTACGACTATCTCGGCAACGGGTTCCTGCTCGGCCTGCCGTTCGCGGCCGTGCTCGCGCTGGCCGTCATCGTGGCGCTGCATGCGCTGCTGACGGCGACCCCGCTCGGGCTCTTCATCCGCGCCATCGGCATCAACCCGCTGGCGGCGCGCATCGCCGGCGTGCGCGCCCGCCCCATCACGCTGGCGCTGTACACGTTCTGCGGCCTCACGGCAGGGCTCGCCGGACTCATCATCAGCTCAAACGTCAAGAGCGCGGACGCCAACAACGCCGGCACGCTGCTCGAGCTGGACGCCATCCTCGCGGTGACGCTGGGCGGCACCGCCCTCACCGGCGGCCGCTTCAGCCTCGCGGGCACGGCGATCGGCGCGCTGATCATCCAGACGCTGACCTCCACTATCTACTCGCTCGGCGTGCCGCCCGAGGTCAACCTGGTGTTCAAGGCCGCGTTGATCTTCGTGGTGATGCTGCTGCAGTCGGCGGAATTCCGGGCGAGCATCCGCAAGCTGGCCGTACGGCCACCAGAGGCCGCATGAGCGCGTCCGCCCTGCCCGCCTTCGACCGCCGGCTGGTGCCGCTGTCCGCCACGATGCTGCTGTTCTGCGCGATGGTGGTGTTCGGCGCGCTGGCCTACGACGGCTTCCTCGCGCCGCAGGTGTTCCTCAATCTCGCGATCGACAATGCCTTCCTGCTGATCGCGGCGATCGGCATGACATTCGTGATCCTCACGGGCGGCATCGACCTGTCGGTGGGCTCGGTGCTGGCGTTGACGACCATGTCCGCGGCGGCGCTGGTCGAGCACGCGCAGATGAGCCCGCTGCTGGTCATTCCGCTGCTGCTGGTGGGCGGCGCGGCGTTCGGCGCGCTGCAGGGTTTCCTGATCCACCGTTACCGCCTGCAGCCCTTCATCGTCACGCTCGCCGGCATGTTCGTGGCGCGCGGGCTCTGTTACCTCATCGACACCGAATCGATCCCGGTGCGCGATCCGCTATTCGTGACGTTCGCCGAAATGCGCATTCCGCTGGGCGCGAGCTCGCTGTCGTTCGGCGCCGCCATCGCGATCGTCACCGTGGCCGCGGCACTGTGGGTGGCGCACGCCACGCGCTTCGGGCGCACGGTGTACGCGATCGGCGGCAATGCCCGCTCGGCCGCACTCATGGGTCTGCCTGTGGGTGGCACGCTCGTGGGCGTGTATGCGCTCAGCGGCTTTTGCGCCGCGCTCGCCGGGCTCACGATGACCGTGTACATGCTCTCGGGCTACAGCTTGCACGCCGTGGGCCTCGAGCTGGATGCCATCGCCGCGGTGGTCATCGGCGGCACGCTGCTCACCGGCGGTGTCGGCTACGTCGCGGGCACCGTGGTCGGCGTGCTCATCCTCGGCATCATCCAGACGCTGGTGATCTTCGACGGCACGTTGAGCTCGTGGTGGACGCGCATCGTCGTAGGTCTCCTGCTGTTCCTGTTCTGCGTGGCGCAGCGGCTCATCGAAGGACGCGCCAAGTGATCCGCCCTTTCGGCCTGCTCGAAGACGGCCGCGGCATCGACGCCATCACGCTCGGCACCGAGCGCGGGCTGCAGCTCGAAGTGCTTACCTACGGCGCGATCCTGCGCCGCCTCACCTATCCCGTTCGCGGCGTGCGCCGCGATCTCATCCTGCACTTCGACAGCCTCGTGCAATACGAGCACGATCGCGCCTATGTCGGCTCGCTGGTGGGCCGCTTCGGCAACCGCATCGGCGGTGCGCGCTTCGAGCTCGACGGCAAAGTCCACGAGGTCACGGCCAACGAAGGCGCGAATCACCTGCATGGCGGCGCGCTGGGCTTCGGCAAGCGCGTCTGGCGCGTGCTCGACTTCACCGAAACCCGCCGCGTGGTGCTCGGCCTCACGTCGCCCGACGGCGAGGAAGGCTACCCGGGCAATGTCGAGGCGACGGCCGAGCTTTCGCTGAAGCCCGATGCACTCTCGATCATCCTGAGCGCGCGCAGCGATGCGGCGACGCCCATCAATCTCACTTATCACCCGTATTTCAACCTGCAGGCCGATGCGCACCGGCCCGCCACCGATCAGCGGCTGCGCATTCCCGCCAATCACTATCTACCCGTGGTTCCGGGCCTCATTCCCACCGGCGAGCTGGCGCCCGTCGAAGGCACCACGTTCGACTTTCGCAGCAGCCGCCCGCTGCAGCCGCCACCCGTCGAATCGCATCCGCAACTCGCGCTCGCCGGCGGTTATGACCATTGCTGGGTGCTCGCGGAAGACGCCGACTGCGCCTGCGAGCTCTCGTCGCCGGAGCAGGACGTCAAGTTGACGATGCTGGGTGGACCGGGACTGCAGTTCTACAACGGGCAGTTCCTGGCGCGCAGCCATCCTGCGCTTGGCAGCGGCGTGATCCTCGAGCCGCAGGGATTCCCGAACGCGCCCAACGAACCGCGTTTTCCGCCCGCGATCCTGCGCCCGGGAGCGTTGTACAGCGTGGGGATTGAATATCGCGTGGAGGCGAAATGAAGGCCGGGTCCGGCGCCGCCGCGCAGCTGTTGCGAAAGACGGCGCCGGGTTGTTCCACGGCCGTGCATGCAGGATCCAGTCAAACGTGCGGGTTCTTCCGGGGCATGCGAAGACGCGAGGTGGATCGTATTCACCGCTTTGCGCAGCGTCCATGTGTGGTAACGGTACCTCGAAAAATATTCATGGTTATGCATTCGAAATCCGGTATCGACCGATGCCCGACCTCTCACGAAGCGCTGAATATACTGGCGCGCGTTCAGCTTCCCCTTCCGGAGTAAAACGATGAAAAAGAACTCGAGCCGACGCCGTTTCCTTGCGCAGATGGGCCTCGCCGGCGCCGGCATTGCCGCCGCTTCCGTGTTCCCGCTGCCTAGCTACTCGCAGGGCGGCGGCCGCACCGCGCGCGCCACGCTGGGCCTGGTCGCGCCGCGCGCCGACTTCGACCGGCGGCTGTTCGGCGCGTTTCTCGAGCACCTCGGGCGCGCCGTTTACACCGGCGTCTACGAGCCCGGCTCGCCGCTCGCCGACAAGAAAGGTTTTCGCACCGATACGATCCGCGAGGTGAAGGGCCTCAACGTCCCGATCATGCGGTACCCCGGCGGCAACATGGTCTCGGGCTACAACTGGTGGGATGGCGTGGGCCCGAAGAAGAGCCGGCCTACCGTGCTCGAACGCGCCTGGAACCAGATCGAGACCAACCAGTTCGGCACCAACGATTTCATGGACTGGGCGAAGGCCGTGGGCACCGAACCCCTGCTCGGGTTCAACCTGGGCACCGGCACCTCGGAAATGGCCGTGGCCTACATCGAATACTGCAATTACGCGAAGGGCACCAAGTGGAGCGAGCTGCGCCGGTCGCATGGTTATGACCAGCCGCACAAGGTGAAGTACTGGTGCTTAGGGAACGAGATGGACGGCCCCTGGCAGATGGGCCGCCTCACCGCGCGTGAATACGGCCGCAAGGCGCGCGACATCGCCCAGCAGGCGCGCGTCATCGATCCGGACGTGAAGCTCATCGCCTGCGGTTCGAGCAACACCATCCTGCCCACCTACCTCACCTGGGACCGCGAAGTGCTCGAAGAGTGCTACGACATGGTCGACGGCATCTCGCTGCACAACTATTTCGGCAACGAGCCCGAGCTCGCCGGCGGCAAGAGCGAGCGTTTCCTGGCGCAGAACCTCGACATGGAGCGGCAGATCCTGGAGATCACCGCGGTGGCCGACTACGTGCAGGGCCTCTATCGCTCACCCAAGAAATTGTGGCTGTCGTTCGACGAGTGGAATGTGTGGTATCGCGCGCGCAGCGCCGAACATCTCGATGGCAAGGGCGTGTATGCGCCGAAGCTGCTCGAAGAGGTCTACAACCTCGAGGACGCCCTGCTCACCGGCGGCTTCCTCAACACGCTGATGCGCCAGTCCGATCGCGTGCGCCTCGCCTGCCTCGCGCAGATCGTCAACGTCATCGCGCCGCTGGTCACCAACGAGAAAGGCATCCTGCGCCAGAGCATCTTCTTCCCGTACGCCATGGTGCTCAAGTATGCGCACGGCCGCATGCTCGACATCCAGGTGGAGAGCGAGACGTATCCGATCCGCGCCGCCGGGCTGCGTCCCGACTTCGCGCGCAATGAAGAGGTGCCGTTCCTCGACGTGGTGGCCACCTACGACGCGGCCAACAAGCAGATCGCCGTGTTCGCGCTCAACCGCGACCTTTCGAACGAGCGCGAGCTGGCGCTCACCTTCGAGGACGTCGCGCCGTCGAAGGTGCTCGCCTGCGAAACCGTGACCGGCACCGATCTGAAGGCCTTCAACACCTTCGACAACCCCAACAAGGTGGTGACCACGAAGCTGGACGTGGCCAGCGCCGGCGCGAAGATGTCGGTGAAGCTGCCGGCGCGTTCGTATACCGTCGTTCACCTGGCAGTGTGAGGCAAACAACATGACCGGGCACTCGCGCCGTGATGCACTGAAACTTCTCGGCGCGGGTGCGGCGTTCGTGTGCGCGCCCTGCGCCCGGGCCAATGTCGAGCTCGTCGACATGTCGGAGAAGGGGCGGTATTTCCCGCTGGCGCAGGTGCGCCTCGGGCCCGGGCCGTTCCTCGAGGCGCAGAAGCTCGACGCTGCCTATCTATTGCAGCTCGAGCCGGATCGCATGCTGCACAACTTCCGCGTGAACGCGGGCCTTGCACCCAAGGCTCCCGTGTACGGCGGGTGGGAGTCCGTCGAGCCGTGGATCGAGATCCGCTGCCACGGCCACACGCTGGGCCACTACCTCACGGCCGCAGCCTGCATGTACGAATCCACGGGTGATGCGCGTTTCGCCGAGCGCGTGGATTACATCGTCGCCGACCTCGCGGAGTGCCAGGCCAGGACCGGTGGCTGGCTCACCGCGTTCCCTGACGGCGTCGCACCGCTTGCCGACAGCCTGGCCGGCAAACCCTTCGCGGGCGTTCCCTGGTATACGACGCACAAGGTGCTCGCGGGTCTGCGCGACGCGCATCTGCACCGCGGCAGCAAGCAGGCGCTCGACGTGCTCGTGCGGTTTACGCAGTGGATCTACACCGCCAGCGCGGACGTATCCAACGAGCAGATGCAGAAGATGCTCGACCGCGAACACGGCGGCATGAACGAGGTGCTCGCCGACGCCGGCGCCATCACCGGCGATGAAGGCTTCTTCAAACTCGCGCAGCGCTTCTCGCACCGCGCATTGCTCGATCCGCTCACCGAAGGCCGCGATACGCTCGATGGCCTGCACGCGAACACGCAGATCCCCAAGGTGATCGGTTTCGCGCGCATCGCCGAGCACACCTCGGCTCCGCGATACGCGGAAGCCGCGGAATTCTTCTGGAAGACCGTGATCGAAACACGCAGCTATGCCACGGGCGGCCACGGCGACGTGGAGCATTTCTTCCCGCGCGGCGAGTTCGCGAAACGCCTCGCGTCGGGCAAGACCATGGAGACCTGCTGCACGCACAACATGCTGCGGCTCACGCGTGCGCTGTATGCCCGCGCTCCGGACGCCAACTACTGGGACTACTTCGAGAAGGCGCTCTTCAACGGCATTCTCGCCTCGCAGGATCCTGACACCGGGATGATGACGTACTTCCAGTCCACGCGGCCGGGGTACGTGCGGCTCTATCACACGCCGTTCGATTCGTTCTGGTGTTGCACGGGGTCGGGCATCGAAAACCACGCGCGTTACGGCGAGGCCATCTACGCGCGCGATGGCGAGGAGCTGATCGTCAATCTCTTCATCGCCTCGACGCTCGACTGGCGCGAGCGCGGCATCACGCTGCGGCAGGACACGCGATTTCCGGACGCGGACTCCACGCGGCTCACGTTCACGCTCGGGCGTCCACAGTCGATCGTGCTTTCGATCCGTGAGCCCGCCTGGTGCAAGGGCATGCAGATCTCGGTCAACGGCAAGGTCGTGAAGGGAACGGCGACACCCGGGTATCGATTCATAAAGCGCCGCTTCAAGACCGGCGACGTCGTCGAGGTGCGCGTGCCGATGGGCTTGCGTGTCGAGACGCTGCCGGGCGAACAGGATGTCGGAGCGCTGGTGTATGGGCCCATCGTGCTGGCGGGGCGGCTCGGCACGGAGGGTCTCGCCAAGGGATCACAGCTCATCGTCAATGAGCGCGAGTCCGGCAACATGCTGCAGGCCGACGTGAAGATTCCGCGATGGATGAAGCCACTGACGGACCTGGCGGGGAACACCATACGCACGAACGCGGAACGACTGGAGTTTCGTACGGCGGGGTTTGATGGTGGCGCCAGCGTGGAGATGATCCCGTGGTTCCGGCTCACGCACGAGCGCTACAACCTGTATTGGCGCAAGGGCTGACAAACTCGTTCCGGCTGCCGTCTGACCCTGAATCCCGGGCGTACTGTCCGCGTTCGTAGCTGTGATGCGCGTCGCGCAGCCCGACAGGACGCCCCGCCGCCCGTCGGCCGGATGACACCGTTCACCCCCCGCCAGCGCCAAACCCCGAAAAATCGCGAACTGGAGCCTTTCCTAGGGACACCCCGTGTGACCCGCGTCACCGTGGTTTTGTCACATTCCCGCCAAGATTCCACTTGTGCCAATGGGAGAAACCGTCCGAAAGGGTCGGCGGGGCCTCATTGCGCGTGAGGGAACAAAGCTGTGGCCATTCACAAAGTGCTGATCGTCGATGACGCTCGTCCCGACCTCATGAATCTCGAGAAGATCGTGAGCCAGGCCGGCTACGTCACCCTCACGGCCACCAACGGCTTGCAGGCCGTCGAGATGTCGAAGACACAGATGCCCGACGTCATCCTCATGGACGTCAACATGGACCAGATGGATGGCTTCGCGGCCACGCGCGCCATCGGTGGCGACGCCGCCACCAAGGCCATCCCGGTTGTTTTAGTCACCAGCAAGAACCAGAAGGCCGACCGCGTGTGGGCCCAGATGCTGGGCGTGAAGGGCTACGTGACCAAGCCCTATACGCCTGACCAGATTCTCAGCGCGATCTCCGCCTGCGCTTGATGAACGCCTCGTTTCCATTGCCGCTCGGCCTGCCTCCCCTGCCCGCGGAACTCGCGGCGCTGGGCGCACAGGGGCCCGTGGTGGAAAACCCGAACGACATCGTTCGCCAGGCGTTCCGCATCGGGCACATGCGCCTGCTCGCGCCGTTCGCGACCGCGAGCGAGCTGGTCGAGATGCCCAACGTTTATCCCCTGCCGCGCATGCCGGCAAACCTGTTAGGGCTCGTGAACCTGCACGGCCGCATCGTTCCGCTGTTCGATCTCGCGGCGCTGTTCGGAACACAACACCAGCCGCGCGAGAAACGCATGGTGCTGGTGATCGGCCACGGCGACGACGCCGCGGGCATCGTCATCGACGGGCTTCCGCGCCGCATGGTGTTCCAGCCCCAGGACGAAATCATTGCGCCGGCGTTGTCGTCGGCAGCCGCGGCCGCGGTCGTGGCGACTTACGCAGACGGGCAGGACGCCTGGTTCGAATTCAACTACGCGCAACTACTCGATCAACTCGTGAGCTGACAACATGGCCATTCGCAACGTATTCGGCGCCCAGTCAATCCGGCAGAAACTGCTGCTCGGCACGCTGTTCCTCGCCATCATCCCGGTGGCGGTCACGTCCATCATCGTCGGACGCGAATCGCTGAACTCCGGCAAGGCCGCGCTCGAATCGCAGTCGCGCGAAGCGCTGATCGCCCAGCGCGCCTCGAAGGCCGCGCAGATCACCGACTATTTCGACGCGTTGTCCAACCAGGTGCAGGTGCTGGCTGCCTCGCCGGACGTGGTCAACGCGATGCGCGAATTGCCGGCGGCTTTCGACAATTCCGTGCTCAGCATCGCCGACCTGCCCGCCGAGCGTTCGCGCCTCGCAAAGTTTTATACCGGCGATTTCATGGCCGAGTTCCAGCGTCGCAACTCCACCAAGCTCGGCAACCTGACCGACACCGTGGCGGCGCTGCCGGACCTGACGATGAATCTGCAATACCACTACATCGCCGCCAACACGCACCCGCTCGGTGCGAAGCAAGACCTCGATCGCGCCAACGACGGCTCCCGATACAGCGAGCTGCACGGCGCGGTGCATCCGTACCTGCGCACCGCGCTGCGCAAGTTCGGCCTCTACGACGTCTTCCTGATCGAGCCGCGCAACGGCACGATCGTCTACTCGGTGCTGAAGGAGCTCGACTTCGCCACTTCGCTGGTGAACGGCCCCTACATCAAGACGCGTCTCGCCGATGCGTTCCGCGCGTCCTGGGG
>DASTXR010000062.1:0-9392 GCA_035765415.1 Steroidobacteraceae bacterium
CTCGAACGGGGCGCCGCCGGCTTTCGCGGCGCTCTCCACCGCCGAGAAGCTAGGCGCTTCATACACCCAGAACGAATTCTTGTTGTCGGCGGAGGCGTACGAAGTGATCAGCGTCACGCCAAACTTCCCGTCGCTGTTCGACATGGCAGCGGGCACGCCTGAACGCTTCACCAGGTAGCGATGATTGCCGGCGGCAATCTTCTGCACGGCGCCACGCGGCTCGGCCTTGATGTCGGTCGGAATCTCGGTGACGTTGTCGACAGGCATCCCGGAAAGTTTCGCGGCTTCGCGCACGGCCGCCTCGCTCGGACCATCGTAGACGCAATACGTCTTGGTCTTGTCGGCGTTCGCGTATGACTTCTCCCACGTGACGTTCAACGTCGCGTTGTTCGCGTTCACCTTCTTCTTCGCGGCGGCATCGACGCCGTCGAGAGCGCCCGGCGGAAAGGTGCGTTCGATCAGATAGCGGTGCGTGGCCGGCGAAGTCTCCGCGGCGCCCGCCACCATTCCGGAACCCGCGATCGTCATCGCCGTCGCGGCGCAAAAGGCTTTCATCATCGTCATCTCCGATGCTCGTATTGAGGTTGATATCTACTAACCACGCTGACAAAGTAATCGCGAACGAGAGTTATTCGAATGATCGCGAGTCCGGCGTTGTTGCCTGAGCGTCCGGCGATGCGTTGAGAGGGATCCATGGACGCGTTATCAGATGTTCTTCGAACCGTGCGCCTCACCGGCGCATTCTTCTTCGACGTGCATGCGAATTCGCCGTGGTGCGCGGAAACTCCGCTCGGCAAATCCGTCGTCGATGCGATGTTTCCCGGCTCCGATCACCTCATCTCCTATCACCTGCTCATGGAAGGAACGTGCTGGGCGACGCTCGAAGGCGAAGCGCCTATCAAACTTTCCGCCGGCGACATCATCGTGCTGCCGCAAGGTGACACGCACGTGCTGGCGACGGCGCCGGGCATGCGCAAGACGCCGGAGATGTCGATGTACCGGATGCCGAGCGACGGCAAGTTGCCCACCAGGATCTCGGTCGGCAGCGACAGCGGCGAGCCGGCGCATTTCGTGTGCGGATTCCTCGGCTGCGACTCGCGCCCTTACAACCCGCTGCTCACCGCGTTGCCCCGAGTCATCGTCATCAACGATCACTCGAGCGGCGCACTCGGCACCTACTTCCGGGCGGCGCTCGCCGAGTCGACGAGTGGCCGCATGGGCAGCGCCGACCTGTTGGGCCGCATCAGCGAGCTCATGTTCGTCGACGTCGTGCGCAGCTACCTCGAATCGCTGCCGCTCGATCGCACCAACTGGTTGTCGGGCCTGCGCGATCAATACGTGGGCCGCGCGCTCATGGCGCTGCACGCCAATCCCGCGCGCGACTGGACGCTGGAATTGCTCGCGCAGGAAGCCGCGCTGTCGCGGTCCTCGTTCGCCGAGCGGTTCGCGCAGTTCGTCGGCCACCCGCCGATGCAGTACCTCACCAACTGGCGCATGCAGCTCGCGACCAACTACCTGCGCACGGGCAACGAAAGCGTGGCCTGCATCGCCAATCGCGTGGGCTACGAATCCGAGGCCGCATTCAGCCGCGCGTTCAAGAAGGTAGTCGGGGCGCCGCCCAGCGAGTGGCGCGAACAACACTGGGTTCAGTAAAACTAATCATCCGGTCAGAACAACGGAACACGCCGCAACCGCGTTTCGGCAGCATGTGCACCTCACAATCAACGTCAATGAGGAGCACATCGGTGAAGTCGATCAAGTATCTGTTGCCCGTCGCAGCCCTGGCCCTGAGCGGTTTCGCCACCGCGGGCTCGAGCGACATGTCCAGCGTCGTCGTCCGTTATGGCGACCTCAACCTGAATTCACGCGCCGGTGTCGCGGGGCTGCACAAGCGCCTTCGCAACGCGGCCGAATCGGTCTGCGGCAACCTCAACTCGCGCATCCTGGGCCTCAATGACGCCTACGGCGCCTGCGTCTCCGAGGCGCTGGCCAATGGAGTCGCCGCCGTGGGCAATCCGGATCTGACCGACTTCCACGCCAGCAAAGGAAAAGGCGTGGTCGTCGCGTCGAACTAATTACAAGGACCAGCAGTTCCTTTAGGCGCCTGTATCGCCGCGCGAGCCGCATTAATTCGGAGGCTCGCGCGGGATCAGCTTTTGCAGCCGTGCAGGCAGGCTCCGACATCGATCGCCTGAATTGGCCGCGTCACACATCGTGCCGCGGGTGTGATCCTCCAGTGACGAACACCGGAGGACATCGCATGACCGAAGCCGAATACAAGCTGGAAACCGAACTGTGGAAGGCGCTGAAGAGCGACCGCACCGTGATGCTGGGACTGGCCGGCGTCGAGGAAGGACACAGCCAGCCAATGACCGCGCTGACGCTGCACGACGAGGACGCGCGCGGCCCGATCTGGTTCTTCACCTCGAAGGACACTGACCTGGCCCGGGCGCTCGACGGGTCGCACCGCGCGGTGGCGCACTTCGCCTCCAAGGGCCACGAGCTGTTCGCGTCCCTGCATGGCGAGCTGGTCGTCGAAAACGATCGCCGCATCCTCGATCAGCTGTGGAACGGTTTCATCGCCGCCTGGTTCGAAGGCGGCAAGACCGACCCGAAACTGCAGCTCCTGAGGCTCGACCCGGAGCGCGCCCAGGTCTGGCAGAACGAGCACAGCCTGTGGGCCGCGGCAAAACTGTTGTTAGGCAGGGATCCGAAGAAGGATTACAAGGACAAGGTGGCGGAGGTGCAGCTCTCTGCAACGAATCTGTAATCTCGACGCGGCTCAATAGGGGCATGTCGACCAACTCTCTCGATCATGACGAACTGATCCGCCGAATCCAGCGCGATCTCGCCGACAGCTGGGATGAAGAACTCGAAATGGACGTCGAGGACTATCATCCCCTTCCGGGCCTGCCCGACGGCGGCGCCGGCAAGGATGGCGAAAGGGACTATCGCCGCAACTATTTCCAGCAGTTGTTCCGCCTGCAGGCCGAGCTCGTGAAGCTGCAGGACTGGGTGTACGCCACCAAGCAGAAGGTGGTCATCCTGTTCGAAGGCCGCGACGCCGCCGGCAAGGGCGGTGCCATCAAGCGCATCACGCAAAAGCTGAACCCGCGCGTCTGCCGCGTGGTCGCCCTGCCCGCTCCCAACGATCGCGAGCGCACGCAATGGTATTTCCAGCGTTACGTCTCGCACCTGCCGGCCGCCGGCGAAATCGTGCTGTTCGATCGCAGCTGGTACAACCGCGCGGGCGTGGAACGCGTCATGAACTTCTGCACCGACGAGGAGTACGAAGACTTCTATCGCTCGGTGCCGGAGTTCGAGCGCATGCTGGTTCGCTCCGGAATCCGCCTGCTCAAGTACTGGTTTTCGATCACCGACGAGGAGCAGTACCTGCGATTCCTCGGGCGCATCCACGACCCGCTGAAGCAATGGAAACTCTCGCCCATGGACCTCGAGTCACGCCGCCGCTGGGAGGACTACACCAGGGCGAAAGAGATCATGCTCGAGCGCAGTCACATTCCCGAGGCGCCCTGGTGGGTGGTCCAGGCAGTGGACAAGAAGCGCGCGCGCCTCAACTGCATCGACCACCTGCTCAGGCAGTTTCCCTACTCGGAGGTGCCGAAGCCCGGCGTGGTACTGCCGGAGCGCGAACGCCACGAACACTACTCACGCCAGGCCGTACCTGCCGCCATGCTGGTGCCGGAGATCTACTGAGCTACGGAATCACCACGCAATTGGTCCGACGCAACACCACGCGGCGATTGAGCGCGCGGCCATCGGCCGTGGCGTTGTCCGCGATGGGCTGTGATTCCCCATAACCTTTGACCGCGAGTTCCGACACGTTCAGGCCGCGTGACGCCAGGTAGTCCCTGGCCGCGAGCGCACGACGTTGCGACAGATCCAGGTTGAAGGCTTCGCTGCCCTGGCTGTCGGTGTGTCCGGCCACTTCACCGCTGATCGTCGGCAGGCGGCGCACCTGGTCCGCGAGGCTGGTCAGCAGAATCCCATCCGCACCCGTGATCTCGGTGGAGTTGCTCTTGAAGTTCACCTGCACCGTGATGTCGCAGGAGCAGCCGTTGGCATCCACGCGATCGCCACGCGGCGTCGCGGGACACAGGTCCGCGGTATCCGGCACGCGGTCCCCGTCGGCATCCGCCGGGGGCGGAGGTGGCGGCGGAGGTGGCGCGGCCGGCTGCGGAGGCGGAGCCGCGGGAACGATGGGCATGGGCGGCGGCGGCGGCTCACCGCCGAAATTCGCCACGAACGACAGCTGGTACAGGTCTCCATCGAGGCGGTTCTCCGCATGCGCGTCGTACAGCCACTTCGCCACCACGCTGAAGTTCTTGTTGCCGAACCTGATCACGGGTCCGAAGCCACCGCCCTCGCTCGGGTAACCGGACTCGAGCGGAGCAGGAGTGAAACCGTCGTCGTCGTTCACCTGGCTGTACCAGTACCCGGCGATGCCCACCGAGAACCTCTCGCCGAAGTGTTTGCCGAACAGCGCGTCGAGATGCACCTCGTCGCCGGTCTCGTAGTTAGGCCCGCTGAGGCTGTTCTCCATGTTGAACATGTATCCCAGCGTCGCGGACAGGTCCCAGCCGCTGTCGCTCAGGTACGTGTAGGTATACGCCGGATCGAACGACCAGTAGTTGCGGCCGATGGACACGACCGTGTCTTCGTCGTGTGTGCCCCAGGGAAAGACGATGCCGAACGAGAGCTTGCTGTAATGCGGGCCGGATCCCCACGCCAGTTGTGGCCGGAGGATCGGATCTCCCATCGCCTGGTCGCGTGGGCTCGCGAAAGGACCGGGCCCATTCTGCTCGACCGTCAGGTCGAACGTGTACGGGAGCACCACTTCGATGCCGAAGCGCGCGCCGAACATGTCGCCGCCGGTAAAGCCGCCGAACGTCAGCCGATCCATGAACAGCTTCTGGTCGAAGCCTGGATCCACTCCGCCGGATATCGGGCGCGTGCCGATGCCGGCGTCGTGGTAGACGACGTCGTTGCGCACGTAGACGCCCGGCGACGTCGTGACCGCGGCCGCGAAGTCGCCGTACGACCCCTGCCAGTAGTTGCTCCAGCCGCCCTCGGCGGCATTCGCGGCGCCCGGCAACAGGGCCACGAGCCCAAAAGCCGCCAGGGGGACCGCGCCCTGCCCATTCGATCGTCTGCGATGTGTGTTCATGCCGGGATGCTTGCACGGCTGTCACGGGTGCGAAATAGGACCTTGGGGCAGTAGATAGTCGCGCGTTGCGCTGCACTAACTACTTGCACCTAGGCCGATGACGTTGAATGGCGCGAACTACCGGGCGCCTCTGCGGAAACCCGCAATGGTGAAAACCGGAAGGATGCTGTAGGAGGCCTCCTACCTTTTACCGCTTGCCTCCCGCGTGTTGCATCCTGTGCGGCGGATGGACAAACACGAGACGCCGATGTCAGCGGAGCAGGCACTTGCGGAAAGTGAGGCGCGCTTTCGCGCATTGGTGAAGGCGAGCGCCGACGTGGTTTTCCGCGTCAGCGCGGACTTCCGCGAGTTGCGCCAGCTCGAAGGACGGATGTTCCTGGAAGCCTCCAGGCTGCCGAGCCGCGACTGGTTCGAACACTACGTGTTTCCGGGCGACCGCGAGCGCGTGCTCGGAGCGATCGACGGCGCCATCAGGGGCAAGGTCGCCTTCGAGACCGAACATCGCGTGTTCCGCGCCGACGGCACCATCGGCTGGGTGCACGCGCGCTCGGTGCCCATGCTCGACCCGAAGGGCGTGATACTCGAGTGGATAGGCATGGCCAGCGACGTCACGCAGCGCAAACGCGCCGAGCAGGAATTCGCCGACCAGCGGCGGATGTACGAGGCGATCCTCACCAACACGCCCGACCTCGCGTACGTCTGGAACCTCGAACACCGTTTCATCTATGCCAACGAAGGCCTGCTGCGCATGTGGGGCCGCACGTGGGAAGAAGCCATCGGCAGGAACTGCCTCGAGCTCGGCTACGAGCCATGGCATGCGGCCATGCACGACCGCGAGATCGACCAGATCGTGGCCACGCGCCAGCCGGTGCGCGGCGAGGTGCCGTTCAACGGCGCGTTCGGCCGCCGCGTGTACGACTATCTATTGGTGCCGGTGTTCGGCACCAACGGCGAAGTGGAGGCCGTGGCCGGCACTACGCGCGACGTCACCGAGCGCAAGCAGCTCGAAGGCTCGCTCATCGACGCCGACCGGCGCAAGGACGAATTCCTGGCCACGCTCGCGCATGAGCTGCGCAATCCGCTGGCGCCGATCCGCAACGCGGTCCACCTGCTCAAGGCCGGCAATCCGACCGGGGACAGCGTGCGCCTGGCGCGCGAGATCATCGATCGGCAGGTGAATCACATGGTGCGCCTGGTGGACGACCTCATGGACGTCTCGCGAATCACCGTCGGCCAGGTGAACCTGCGCAATGAACGCATCAGCCTGCGCCGCGTGATCGACGATGCGCTCGAGGCTTCGGCGCCGGCGATCGAAGCGGGCAACCATCGACTGGTGGTCGATGTTCCCGGTGCCTCGCTGCAGCTCGAAGGCGACGCCACGCGCCTGTCGCAGGTGTTCCAGAACCTGCTCGACAACGCCGCCAAGTACACGCCGCCGGGCGGAACCATCACGCTGCGCGCCGAGCAGCGCGGGGAACAGGTCGTGGTGTCGGTGCGCGACTCGGGAATCGGCATTGCGCCCGAAGCGCAGCCGCGCGTCTTCGAATTGTTCACGCGTGTGCATCCCAACGATCGCATCAAGACCAGCGGGCTCGGCATCGGCCTGTCGCTCGCGAAGAAACTCGTGGAGCTGCACCTGGGCGACATCGAGGTGCGCAGCGAAGGCCAGGGGCTGGGTAGCGAGTTCATCGTGACGTTGCCGGCACTGACGGCCGCGCAAGTGTCCGCTCCCGCGGCCGAAACGGTGATCGCGCACATCCGGCCCGACACCAGCCAGCGTGTGCTGGTGGTCGATGACAACCGGGATGCCGCGGAAAGCCTGGGGATGTTGCTCGAACTGGAGCAATGCAAGGTTTCGGTGGCTTATGACGGATTGCGCGCGCTCGAGCAGCTCGAGACGTTCAGGCCCGAGATCGCGCTGCTCGACATCGGCATGCCGGGCATGGACGGTTATGAGCTCGCGCGCCGCATTCGCTCCACGCAACGCGGCCGCGACGTTCTGCTGGTGGCGCTCACCGGCTGGGGCCAGGCGGATGACAAGAAGCGCGCCGCCGAGGCCGGCTTCGACGAACATCTCACCAAGCCCGTCGATCCGGAGATGCTGAGTCGCGTGCTCCATCGCAGGCGATCCGCCGCCGCGTAAGAGTCGCGTCTCACCGCTCTTGCGGAGGCACAGCGGCGGTGCAATCCTCGCTCACCCTGTCCACTGCCCCTGGCGTCTATGCTCTCTTCCGCGCTCGTCCGGAGCGTCCTCGACTCGCTGCCGGATGCAATGGTCATCATCGACAACAACGGCCAGATCCTTTTCGCGAATCACCAGGTCAGCGAGATGTTCGGTCACCCGAACGCCAATCTCATTGGCGGCCCGGTCGAGGTCCTGCTGCCCGAGCGGTTCCGCACGCGCCATGTCGGCCATCGGAATGGATACATCGACAACCTGCGAGTGCGGCCGATGGGAGCCGGGCTCGAACTTTTCGCCGTGCGCAAGGATGGCAGCGAGTTTCCGGTTGAAATCAGTCTGAGCCCCATCAAACAGGGCGATGCGCTGCTGGTCGCCGCCGCGATTCGCGATGTGTCGGAGCGCAAGCGCGCGGAGCAGGCGCTGCGCGAGGCGCGCCGCGATGCCGAACACGCCAATCTCGCCAAGAGCCGCTTTCTCGCGACGGCCAGCCACGACCTGCGCCAGCCGCTGCAGTCGCTGGGCCTGCTCAACGGCGCGCTGCGCCGCCTGATCACCGACACCGATTGCCGGGAAATACTCGAGCAGCAGGACCTGGCCGTCGATGCGATGTCGAAACTGCTCAACGCGCTGCTGGACATCAGCAAGCTGGAATCCGGCGCCATCAAGCTCGAGCTCAGCGATTTCGAAGTGGCGCCCTTGTTCGACGAGATACGCCGCGAGTTCGCCGGCATCGCCGCCAGCAAGGGCCTGCGATTCTCCACGGACTCGCCTCGCGAGATCGCACATTCCGATCCGGCGCTCATCGGCCAGGTGCTGCGCAACCTGGTGTCGAACGCCATCAAGTACACGCCGCAAGGCTCGGTCGAGTTGCGCTGTATTCGCAAGGATTCCGCCTTGCGCATCGAACTGCACGACACCGGTGTGGGCATCGCCGCCGACCAGGCCGCGCTGATATTCGACGAGTTCTACCAGATAGGCGTATCACCCAACAGTTCGCGCGATGGTTACGGTCTCGGTCTGAGCATCGTGCAGCGCATTGCGCGGCTGCTGGAATTCAAGGTCGAGGTGAATTCGGTTCCGGGCATCGGGTCGGTGTTCGCGTTCGAGCTGCCGTCGGCGCGTCATTCCGGCGCGGTCGCCACGGCCCCGGACGCGCGCGTGTCGCAGGAGACCGTCCGCGGTGTCGCCGCCCACGTGCTGCTCGTGGAAGACGAACCGGGCGTGCGCAATGCCATGCGCATGCTGCTCAAGATCGAAGGTTATCGCGTGACCACCGCTGCCTCGGCGAACGAAGCTCTCGAATTCCTGCGCGCCGCGGACATGGATTTCGACGTCATCGTCACGGACTACCACCTGGAAGGTGGCCGAACGGGCACGGAGGTTATTTCCGCTGCCCGAGAGCTGCGGCGCCAGGTCCTCAAGGCCATCCTGGTGACGGGCGACACCTCATCCGCGATTCGCGAGCTGAAGAGCGACACGAACCTGCGTATCACCAGCAAACCGATCAATTCAGACGAACTGCTCGCACTGG
The DNA here is from genome assembly GCA_035765415.1 of Steroidobacteraceae bacterium. GTDB lineage: Bacteria > Pseudomonadota > Gammaproteobacteria > Steroidobacterales > Steroidobacteraceae > CADEED01. The sequence goes on from DASTXR010000062.1 coordinate 8,902, forward strand.
TCCGGGATCTGCTGAAACCGTGAATCGGGGCGTGCGGGCGGAAGACGCAATTCGGCGCGCTCCGGCACCTTCACCAGCACCACGTCGCCGCTGCTGGCCTCGATCAGTTGCCCGGCCGTTCCACCCGTGATCGAGCTGCGCAACGGACGGCGCGACCTCGCTCCCAGCACCAGGACGTCATACTGGCGCGCCGCCACCAGAGGCAACAGCGACTTCACGGGATCACCCGACAACACCTGGATGCGCTCGCTGCCGGCGTGGAATTCCCGTACGAGTTGCGCGAGTTTCACGGCGCGCTCCATGCGCAGCGTTTCGTCATACATTTCTTGTTCGCTGTAGAGAATGTCGAGACTTCCGTGAAGCCCCATCGCGAGAAAGCCCGCCGTGTGCAGGATCGAGCGCGCGACGTCTTCCGTGTCGGGATCCGACACGTCGACGGCGGCGGCGAAGCGCAGCGGCTTCGTCCATTTCCGGTCGCGCGCCAGCAGCAC
>DASTXR010000063.1:0-19838 GCA_035765415.1 Steroidobacteraceae bacterium
CCCCAATTCCTAGCAAAAGGGGTCAGACCTCACACGACCACGTCGCGATGAATCGCGGCACCTCACGAGGTCTGACCCCTTTTGCCCGCGAAGCGGGGAATTGGGGACTGTCCCCATTCCTTCACTCAAGCGCGCCCGAGAATGAGCGCCGGAAGCCTGTCCTTCTTCACGCGCTGACGCACCACCGCAGAGGTGCGTCCCCTTTTGCTAGGAAATGGGGAGTGTCCCCATTTCTCCTGGGCGTACAATCGCGGCCCTGACATCTGCCTCGGAGCCCCCGCGATGCCGCATTACCGGCTGTTTTCGTTCGTTGCCTGCATCACCTTCGTCGCGAGCAGCGCGTCCGGCGCGGTTCCCGTCCCGAAGCCTCCCGCCATCGATGCGCGCGCCTACGTGCTCATCGACTACCAGAGCGGGCGCGTGCTGGCCGCCCACAAGGCCGACGTGCAGAGCGAACCGGCGAGCATCACCAAGCTGATGACCGGCTACGGCGTGTACCGCGCGTTGCGCGAGAAGCGCCTCAGTCTCAACGACAGCGTCACCATCAGCGAACACGCGTGGAAGGCCGAAGGCTCGCGCACCTTTGCGCAGGTCGGCACGCAGATCCCGGTGGACACGCTCATCAAGGGCATGATCGTGCAGTCCGGCAACGACGCCACCATCGCGCTGGCGGAGAAGTTAGGCGGCACCGAAGACGGCTTCGTGCAGATGATGAACTCGTACGCGGGCGAGCTCGGGCTGAAGAACTCGCATTTCGAGAACAGCTGGGGCGGCCCCGGCCCCAGGCATTACATGAGCGCGCAGGACATCGCCACGTTGTCGCGCGTGCTGATCCGCGATTTCCCGGAAGAGTACAAGTTGTATTCCCTGCGCGAGTTCGAGTGGAACGGGATCAAGCAGCAGAACCGCAACGGGCTGCTGGCGCGCGATCCTTCGGTCGACGGCATCAAGACCGGCCACACCGAGAGCGCGGGCTACTGCCTGGCGAGCTCGGCGTTGCGCAACGGCATGCGGCTCATCTCCGTGGTGCTCGGCACGCAGTCGTTCAAGGCGCGCGAAGACGCCAGCGCCGCGCTGCTCAACTATGGCTTCACGTTCTTCGAGACGGTGAAGGCGAAGAGCGCCACCGACGTGGTGCTCAAGCCCGAGGTGTACAAGGGCGAAGAGGATCGCGTGACGCTGGTTCCGGCGCGCGACGTCTGGGTCACCGTCGGCCGCGGTTCCGCCGCGCAGCTCAAGACCAACGCCACGGTCAAGGAGCCGATCGTCGCGCCCATCATCGCCGGCCAGACGCTGGGCGAGCTCACCGTGTCCGACGGCAAGGACATCATCGCGCGCGTGCCGCTGATCGCCCAGGCGGCGGTCCCCGAAGGCGGCTGGTGGACGCGCATGGTGGACGGAATCTCGCTCTGGATGGAGTAGATAGATGGGCGAGCCGCTCCCGGTCTGCTTCCTGAACGATGAATTCCTGGCCCTGCGCGACGCGCGCATCTCGCCGCTCGATCGCGGTTTCCTGTATTCCGACGGCGTCTACGAAGTCACGCCGGTGTACGGCGGCCGGCCCTTCCGGTTCGCGCAGCATCACGCACGCCTGACGCGCAGCCTCAGGGAAATCCGCATGGAGGATCCGCTCTCGCCCGAGGGCTGGCGGGACCTGTATCGCGAGCTCATCAGCCGCAACGGCGCCGGATCCTCCGACGGCTACATCTATGTGCAGGTGACGCGCGGCGCGGAATACGGCCGCAATCACGCGCCGCTGCCCGAGGTGCCGCGCACCGTGTTCGCGTTCGCCGCGCCCTGGCCCACCGGCCGGCCGGGCTGGCTCGAGAATGGCCTGCCCGCGGTCACCGCCGATGACACGCGCTGGGCGCGCTGCGACATCAAGTCGGTGTCGCTGCTGGCCAATGTGTTGCTGCGCCAGCTCGCGGTCGACGCCGACGCCACCGAAACCATCCTGATCCGCGATGGCCAGCTCACCGACGCGAGCGCGTCGAGCGTGCATGTGGTCATCGGCGGCGTGTTGTGCACCCCACCGGACTCCTGGAAGCTGCTGCCCGGCACCACGCGCGGCGTCATCGAAGAGATCGCGGAAAAGGCCGGCGTGGTGTGGCGATCCGCGCCGGTTTCAGAGCCGGATCTGCGCGGCGCCAGCGAGATCCTGTTAGGCGCGGCCACGCGGGAAATTCAGCCGGTCACTTTGCTCGATGGCAACCCCGTCGGCACGGGCAAGCCCGGACCGGTGTGGCGCAAGCTCTACGACGCCTACCAGGCGTACAAACGCGAAGTCGCGGGGACGCCGTGGTAGACGAGGCCCCACCCAAAGCGGAATTGCTGACGTTTCCGACTACCTACCCCATCAAGGTGGTCGGCCGGCGCAGCGAGAACATGCGCGCCAACATCGACGCCATCGTGCGCGCGCACGTGCCGGACCTCACCGAGAGCCAGATCAGCGAGCGTGCGAGTACGCAGGCGCACTTCCTGGCAATCACCTACACCATCAATGCACAGAGCAAGGAACAGGTCGTCGCGCTGGCGCACGCGCTGCAGGCGAGCAAAGACGTCATCATGCTCATTTAAATGGGGACATTCCTGATTTGCTAGCAAAAGGGGACGCGGCTCGACTCGTCGGGGCGCGGCATGTTTAGGTACGTCGCCCGCCTTTCGCCCGGCAAGATCGTGCTGTGGTGCTTCCTGCTCTGGTATCTCGCGACCGTCATCCACCATTTCGATCCGACGCCGGCCATCTGGCTCAACGCGCTCGGCATCAGCGGCATCATCGGTTTCGCGCTCTATCTATCGATCCTCGAACCCGGGAAGCCGCCACCGGATCGCTGGACGGTGATGCGGTTGTTCCTCATGCCGTTCTGCGTGTCGAGCTTTTCGCAGCTCATCAAGGGCAAGGGCTTCATCCTGGTGTTCCCGCCCGACATGCACGAGATCGCAATTGCACTGGTGGCATGCGCAGTCTTTGTGGCGGTCGTGCTGATCGCAAGGCGATTCGCCGGCACGCAAACGGAACGCTGACCAGCCGCGTCCCCTTTTGCCAGCAAATCAGGAACGGCGCCGAAGCGGCGCCTGACGCCATTACTGAACGATGGCCGCGGCCAGCGCCTCGGCCGTTTCGCTCACGGTCTCGAGCAATTCCTCGCTGTCAGTGGCGGCGCCTTCGAACTTCCCGTCTATCTCCCGGCGAACCGAATGCACGACGCGCACGTTGAAGGGTTTGCCGCCGTAGGTCCCGACGAATTCCGACACGAGCGGCGGCCAGGAATGCGTCACGTCTTTCCTCTCGTACCAGCCGCCGGCCGATTCTTCCTTCGAACATTTGCTGCCCACCTTCGCTTCCTTCTTCTTGGTGGGAATCGTGTATCCCTGGATGCCGACGCTATCGAGCAAGGACTTGCCGCCACCGCCCGTCTGCGTGTTGTAGTAGACGGACCAGTTCAGCACCGTGAGAGTCTTGCCGTCGCTGGCGAGCCCCAGCTGGTTCGCCAGACTGGCCCTGAGCGCCTCGACCTTGACCGGATCGGTGGCGACATCGGCGATGCGGAAGACTCCCTTGTTGCACTTGCCGGCGAGCGGCAGGAGCCCAAGCCCATCCTTCTCTTCCTGCGGCCGCAGGTCGATGACCACCAGCTCTTGCGCCGGCGCTTCCTGCGCGGGCAATGGCTGCTGGAACGCGAAGAGAAACAGCGGGGCGATCAGCCGGGTCACTAGTTTGTTCATGAAGCCTCCCGTTTCGCCGCGGCGGCGCTGATGCTTCAGACAGGTGTTTTTGTGCGGAGTTTCGCCAGGGCTTCTTCGAGGAACGGCGCAAACGCGCGGCCGACGGATTCGACGCTGGCGTCCGGCTGCCCGAGCGCCGCGAGCTGCGTCATCTGCAACCCCGCATAACCGCAGGGGTTTATGCGGCCGAAAGGCTCGAGATCCATGTTCACGTTGAACGCGAGGCCGTGGTAGCTCGAGCCGCGGCGTATGCGCAGGCCGACGCTGGCTATCTTCTGTCCCGAAACATAGACACCCGGGGCGTTCTTGCGGCACTCGGCGACGATGCCGAGGCTCTTGCAACAGGCGATGACGGCGCGCTCGAGCGCGGTCACGAGATCACGCACGCCCAGCCCCGCGCGGCGGATATCGATGAGTGGATAGACCACGAGCTGGCCGGGACCGTGATAGGTGACCTGCCCGCCGCGATCTATCTTGACCACCGGGATGTCGCCCGCCGCGAGCACGTGGGCCGGGTCGGCGTTGAGACCCAGCGTGAACACCGGCGGATGCTCGAGCAGCCAGATCTCGTCCGGCGTGTTTTCGTCGCGCGTGTCCGTGATGCGCTGCATTTCGCGCCACGTTGGGACGTAGTCGACGCGACCGAGCCAGCGAACGCTGATCGGAGACGCGGCGGACATTGCTGATTTGCCCGCGTCTGCGGGCAAGAGAGGACGCGCCTCTCCTCGAGGCGCGTCCCCTTTTGCTAGCAAATCAGGAATGTCCCCATTTCTTATCCCCGCGTTGTTGCCGGCCAGCGCCTGTTCGGCGCGGTAACTGGACCGCACCAGCGGTCCGGCGACGCATTCGCGGAAGCCCCTGGCCAGCGCCCACTCGCGATACTTGTCGAACTCCGCGGGTGTGACGAAGCGCTGCACCTCGAGGTGATGGATGGTGGGACGCAGGTATTGCCCGAGCGTGAGCAGGTCCACGTTCACCGCACGCAGGTCGTCCATGGTCGCGGCAATCTCTTCATCGGTCTCGCCGAGCCCCAGCATGAGGCTGGTCTTCGTCAATACTTCCGGCCGATGTTTCTTCGCATGCGCGAGCACCGCGAGCGTCTGCTCGTAGCCCGCGCGGGCATCGCGCACCGGATGCGTCAGGCGCTTCACGGTCTCGACGTTCTGCGCGAACACTTCGAGACCTGAATCGACCACGGTCTCCACATCGCGCATCACGCCCTGGAAGTCCGGCGTCAGCGCCTCGACGGCCACATGAGGCGTGCGGCGCTTGATCGCGCGAATGGCGGCGGCGTAGTGCCCGGCGCCGCCGTCGGGCAGGTCGTCCCTGTTCACGGAGGTGAGCACGATGTACTTGAGCTTCATGAGCTCGACGCTGCGCGCGGTGTTCTCCGGCTCTTCCGCGTCCAGCCAGCCGCGCGGATTGCCGGTGTCCACCGAGCAGAACCGGCAGGCCCGCGTACACACCGCGCCCATCAACATGATGGTGGCGGTGCCGGCGTTCCAGCACTCACCGATGTTCGGGCACTTGGCTTCCTCACAGACCGTGGCGAGCCGATGCTCGTGCACGATTGCCTTCACCGCGCCGAACCCGGCGCCCACCGGCAACTGCGCGCGGATCCACGCGGGCTTGCGACCGGTGGCCGGCGCCGTACTGGAGCCACGCTGCTTCTGACCGTCCTTGATGGCGGTAAAGCCCTGCGGGGTTACGTACTTCTCGCCACTGCGAATCGCGCGCGATTCGGTGACGACAGGAATGTCCTTGAGTGACGCCATGTGGGAGGCGAATTCTACTCCGGCTGTGGCGCGGCTTCCGTGTCGGCGGCGGGGTCTTCGGCAGGCGGCGTGCCGCCAAGTCCCGGAATTGCCTGAGGTTTACCGTTTACGGTGAGCTCGCCACCCGCATACACGATCTTGCAGATGAGCCGGTCGCCTTCGCGCTTGACGTAGCCCGAATCGACCGCCGCTCCCGCGCTGGTCGAACCGTTGGGGAATTTCTGCACCATCTTTTCCGACACGTCGATCGTGATGTCGGCGTGGATCTTTCCAATGAGCCCCATGCTGCCGGCGCCGAAGTCTTCAGCGGTCGCACCCTTGAGCTTCACCACGCCCGTGATGTATCCGTCGCCCTCTGCCGTCGCGAAGCCGATGCGATCGATCACGAACTCCGGGTCGTATTTGAGCAGTTCCATGCCGCGCTCCTTGATGGGCGCGAACATGACCTCGGTGGCCTCGAGCGAACTGGTAAGTGGCTTGGCATAGATGGCCTTTATTTCCGCGAGCACTTTTTCCAGCGTCTCGGCGTGGAGGCGACGCACCGACAAGTCGTAGTGCGCTTCCTTGATCTCGATGCCCATGACCGAGAGCTCCTTGGACTTCACCTCGCCGACGCCCAGCTTTACGCCCATGCCGGTGAATTCGCCCTTGGTCTCGCCGTTCACCAGGTACAGCATCTCGTTGATTTCGACCTTCTCCTGGGATGCGGCGAGAAAGCTGACCTTCTCGACGCCGAACCTGAAGTCGCCGTCGTACAGGTCGCCGCGCACTCGTTCGCCCTCACCGTCCATCGACAAGCCCGTCATGACGAAGTGCGATTTGTCGATGCGGTTCTTGATTTCGAGCTTCGGCCACTTGCCGTCGATGTCGTAGCGATCGAGCTTGCGCGAGTAGCCCACGGAAAGCCTGAAGGTGTCCCAGGTGACTTCCTTCATGGCATCGGGCTTGATGGTGCGTCCCTCGGACTTGAACGTGGTGGTGCCACCGCCGAGGAAGCCGACCCGCGTCGTCACTTCCACCGGAGACTTCGTACCGAAGACTTCCTCGAGCTCCTTGCGAATCTTTTCGTCGAGCACGAGATGCGAATTCACGCGCGCGATGCCGAAGCCCGAAAGGCCGAGCACCGGTCCATGCAGCACTTCGTTGCGCACGGTGAAGCGCATGGCTTTCTGGATTTCGCTGGGCGGCTCGGGAACCTCGGCGGCGTCCTCGGGCACCGGCGCTTCATCGGGAGACTCCGCGGCATCGGCAGCAACCTCGGCATCCGCGGTGGATTCCACGGGCTCCGCTTCCGCGTTCTGCCCGGCCATCGCATCTTCGAGCGCCTTGGGGCTGAATGCATTCATCCAGGAACCGAAAGCCTCGAACGTCACCACCTGTTCGGACGTGAACCAGCCCGGCGTGTACTTGCGCTCGACGACGGTAAGGTATGGCGCGACTTCGATGAGTTGCTCGAGACCCCGATCCAGGCGCTTTTCCGCGACCTTGCCCACGCCCCATGGCGCGACGGTCAGCAGCACCACGAGAACCACGACCGCCACTACTAACTTTTTCACTTTGCCTCCCTAAAGAAAACCTGGGCTCACGACAGTTGCGCGTCGAGCGCTTCGAGCCGCTCGGTCGTACCGATGTCGTACCAATGACCCTGATGCAGTTCACCGCTGAGGGCGCGGTGGGCGATTGCCTTGCGCAGCAACGGCAATAGCGGGAACTTTCCGGGCTCGCAGCCCGAGAACAGCCCGGGGCGAAAGATGCCGACGCCAGAATACGTGAGCCTCGGCCCTTCGCCCTCTGACACGAGTCCGTTTTCCAGCAGAAAATCGCCGCGGGCATGCTGTGGCGGGTTAGGCACCAGCACCAGGTGGGCCAGCGACTGCTCGGGCGGCGAACGATGCAGCGCGCCGAAATCGATGTCCGTCCAGACGTCGCCATTCACCAGCAGGAACGGCGCGGATCCCAGCAGCGGCAGCGCATGAAATATGCCCCCGCCCGTCTCGAGCGCCGCCGGCCGCTCGTGACTGTAGGTTATGGAAAGCCCGAATTGGCGCCCGGCCCCGAGCGCCGCTTCGATCATGTCGCCTAACCAGGCGGTATTGATGATCACCTCACGGAAACCACCGGCGGCCAGGCGCTCGAGGTGATACTCGATGAGCCGTTTGCCGCCGACGCGCAGCAGCGGCTTGGGCGTTGAGTCGGTCAGCGGCCGCATGCGTTCGCCGCGACCCGCGGCCAACACCATTGCCTTCATGGGGCCTTCACTTGTGCGATCGCCGCGTCCGGCGCCGGCGAATGACAGGCTTGCGTTTGGTGGCCTTCTTCGCGGACTTGCGAGCGACGCGCTTGAGTTTCGCCTTCGCCTTCACCCTCGCCTTCACTTTGGCCTTGGCCTTGGGCTTGGGCTTGGGCCTGGCCGGCTTGCGCCGCTTCGGCTTTGGCTTCGGCTTCGGCTTTGGCCTGGCCTTGATGCGCGCCACCGGTTTGCGGCGCGCCGGCCTGGCATTCTGGCGTTCGTTCGCGGCCGCGAGCTGCGGCGCCACGCGCCACTCGAGCCAGCGTCCGAACTCGACGAGCTCGGGATATCGGCGGCAGGCATCGAGCACGTAGTTGAGCACCAGCGGCAGATCCGCGAGATAACCGATCTTGCCGTCCCGATGCCACAACCGCGCGAAGATGCCTAACACCTTCACATGGCGCTGCACGCCGATGAGGTCGAACCAGCGCATGAACTGGTATTCGCTGTCACCGACATTCGCGCCGAGATTGCCCAGCACCCGGCGATAGCCGCGCACCCAGCGCTCCACGCGCTCGCGCGACCAGCTGATGTAGCAGTCCTTGAGCAGCGAGACGAGGTCGTAGCCGATGGGGCCGCGCAGCGCATCCTGGAAGTCGATGACCCCGGGCCCTCCTCCTGGCAGGACCATGAGATTGCGCGAGTGGAAATCGCGGTGCACGAACACCTGCGGTTGCAGCAGTGCCTCGTTGATGAGGAATTCGAAAGTCACGGTCAGCAGCGCGCGCTCTTCGGGCGACAGATCGAGCCTGAGATGTTTGCCGAGGAACCACTCGGGCATGAGGTTGAGCTCGCGCTCGAGCGGCGCCCGGTCGTAGGGCTCGAGCGCCAGCGAAGCCGGAAGCCCGCGAACCTGGATGTTGGCAAGCGTGGTGAGCGCGTCTCCATAGAGCTTGTCGACCCCGCGGCCGGTCTTGAGCAGCGCGAGGTACTGGGTGTCGCCCAGGTCTTCCATGACGATGAAGCCACGACGTACATCCGAGGCGTGAACGTGCGGAACATGCGCTCCCGCCTGTTCCAGCAGCGACGTCACCTTGAGATAGGGCGCGATGTCTTCCTTGCCAGGCGGCGCATCCATGACGATGAGCGTGTCGGCTTTCGGGGCCCAGGCCGCCGGATCCACGTCGCCCCGGGACACGCGGAAGTAGCGGCGGAAGCTGGCGTCGGCGGAAGCCACGGTGATACGGCCGATGCGCCAACCCAGGTCGCGTGTCAGCCAACCACGTATGTGTGAGAGTCGCGCGTCGTTCTTGAGCATTCGTATAAGTATAGTGTGCAAATGGCGAGAGAGACTTCGACCGCGGGGCTGCTGGTATTGGTGACAGCCATCTTTTCGACGGCACCGGCGCTGGCCGACGAAGACTGCCCTCCGTCCGCTTCCGAGAGAACCCCGGTGAAACCCGCAGCCGCGCCGGCGGCGGTGGATGAACGCGTCACCATCGAAGCCGACGACGACGACTTCGTGTTCGACGCCAACGGCAACGCCGTGCTCTCGGGCAACGTGGTCATGCACCAGGGCGACAAGGTCATCCGCGCCGATCGCATGGAATACAACGCGCAGAGCGGCAACGCCAAGGTCGACGGCGCCGTGGAGTTCTCTTCGCCGGCGCTCATCGTCCGTGGCAGCAACGGCACCTATTCCCCGACGCTCGGCGCGCAATTCGAAGGCACGCAGTTCGAGCTGCCGCAGAGCAACGCGCGCGGCTCGGCGCGCAGGATGGAGGTGGACGCCACGGCGGGCACGCTCGAGCTCGAGGACGTCTCGTTCACCACCTGCCCGGTCACGGACGTGGCCTGGCGGCTGAATTCCCGGCGCATCCTGCTCGACACGCGCGCGCGCACCGGCACCGGGCACGGCACCAGCGTCGAGTTCAAGAACGTGCCCATCATCTATCTACCCTGGATGACCTTTCCGATCGACGACCAGCGCAAGAGCGGCTTCTTCTTCCCGAGCATCGGCGGCTCCTCGCGCAACGGCGCGGAGGTCGAGCTGCCCTACTACTGGAACATCCGTCCCAACCTCGACTTCATGGCGGAGCCCACCTACTACGGCAAACGCGGCGTCGACTTCGGCGGCAGGCTCCGCTACCTCACGACCCGCCAGCGCGGCACGCTGAGCTTCAACTACCTGCCCGACGATGACGTGGAGAACATCGACCGCACCCGTGTGGAGCTCCAGCACGTGGCCGAGCTTCCGGGCGACTGGCGGTTCCGCATCGACGCCACGGACGTGGGCGACAGCAGCTACTTCGAGGATTTCGCGCACGGCCCCGAGGGCACCAGCGTGCCTTTCACCGAAAGGCTCGCCGAAGCCACCTACCGCGACGAACACTGGAATTTTCGCGCCCAGGTGCAGGATTTCCAGACCATCGACGAGGACCTGCCGGTGGTTGACCGTCCATACGCGCGCACGCCGCGCGTGCTCGCGTCCGGCGACTGGGCCACGGGGCTTGGCGCCATCGACTACGGATTCGACGCCGAGCTGGTCAACTTCGAACGCAACAACGGCGTGACGGGCTGGCGCATCGACGCGGCGCCGCGCTTCGGCTTCGACTGGTCGGCGCCGGGATATTTCGTGCGCCCCTCGGGCGGGTTCCGCTACACCCAGTATTCGCTCGAGGACAACACTCCCGGGACCGACGCCACACCAACGCGATCATTGCCATTCGCCTCGCTCGACGCGGGGCTGGTGTTCGAGCGCCAGGCCGGGTCGCGTGGTCAACGCCGCATGACGCTCGAGCCGCGCGCGCTCTACCTCTACACGCCGTTTCGCGAGCAGAGCGATCTGCCGCTGTTCGACACCGGCCTGCCCGACCTGAACCTGGTGCAGCTGTTCCGCGCCAATCGATACGTGGGCGCCGACCGCGTCAACGACGCCAACCAGATCGCGTTCGGACTCACCTCCCGCCTGTTCGATGGCGGCACGGGCGCGCAGTACCTTGCGGCCAGTTTCGGCCAGGTCTACTACTTCGAGAAACCGAGAGTGGTATTGCCCGATGAGCCGGTGGCCACCCGCGATACTTCCGACTTCATCGCGCAGGTCTCTTTGTCGTCCTACAAGAACTGGAACGTCGAGGCCGGCATTCAGTGGAACCCGGAGGACACGCGCAGCGAGCGTTCGCAGATCCGCCTGCAATACCGGCCGGCGGACGACCAGGTGTTGAACCTGTCGTACCGCGCGCAACGGGACGTGCTCGAACAAGCCGAGCTGTCCGGCGCCTGGCCGCTGGGCAAGCGCTGGAAGGCTTATGCCCGCGCGGTTTACAGCTTGCGCGACAGCGAAATGCTCGAGCGATTCGCGGGCTTCGAATACCGGTCGTGCTGCTGGCGCGTGCGCGCGGTGGCGCGACGTTCGATCTCCAATCGTGAAGGCACCCAGGAGTCCAGCTTTTACCTGCAACTGGAACTGAACGGTCTCAGCAGTGTCGGAGATGCCGACGCTTTCCTGGAACACACAATTCGGGGATACTCGCCGGAAACTCCCGCCCGGTGAAAACCAACTACATGATTTCTAAAGCATTTTCGCGCCCCCTCCTCGTCCTCCTGGCGTGCGTCGCCGCTCCGGCCGCGTTCACGCAGACCCGTGAGGCCAGCAGTTCCGGTGTGTTGCTCGACCGCGTGGCGGCCACGGTCAACGAAGGCGTGGTGCTGTCGAGCGAGCTCGACGAGCAGATGATGATCATCGCCGAGCGCATGCGCTCGCAGAAACTCGACCTGCCTCCGCAGAACGTCCTTCGCCAGCAGGTGCTCGATCGCCTGGTGCTGCAGGAGCTGCAGATGCAGCGTGCGGAGCGCGCGGGCATCAAGGTGTCCGACGAAACCCTGAACAACGCGCTGCGCGACGTCGCCGAGCAGAACAAGATCGCGCTGGCCGACCTTCCGGCGGCCCTGGCGTCGCAAGGCATCGACTACGGCAGCTATCGCGAAGGCATCCGCAAGGAGCTCGCGATGCAGATCCTGCGCCAGCGCGACGTGATCGGCCGCATCAACGTCAGCCCGCGCGAAATCGACCAGTTCCTCGAGCGGCAGAAGAAGATGCCGTCGGAGTCGAACGAGTACAACGTGTCGCACATCCTCGTGGCCGTGCCCCAGGCGGCGACGCCCGATGAGCTCGACGAAGCCACCAAGCGCGCCGAAGAGGTGTACACGCGCGCCACCGCGGGCGAAGACTTCGGCCGCCTGGCCGTGTCGTTCTCCAACGCGCAGACCGCGCTCGAAGGCGGTTCGCTGGGCTGGCGCAAGGGCCCGGAGCTGCCCACGTTCCTCGGCGAGGTAATCGCCGGCATGAAGGCCGGTGACATCACCAGGCCCATGCGCACGCCTTCCGGCTTCCACATCATCAAGCTCAATGAAATGCGCGGCAACACGCAGGTCATCGTCAACCAGGTGCATGCCCGCCACATCCTCATCAAGCCCAACGAGCTGCAGGACGACGCCACCGTGCAGCAGAAGCTGGTCGGAATCCGCGACCGCATCATCAACAAGGGCGAAAACTTCTCGGCGGTCGCCTCGGTGGTCTCGGAAGACCCCGGCTCCTCCGCCGAAGGCGGCGATCTCGGCTGGGCCGGGCCCGGCACTTTCGTCCCGGAGTTCGAAAAACAGCTCGCGCAGCTCCAGCCGGATGAGATCAGCCAGCCCTTCCGCACGCAGTTCGGCTGGCACATCATCCAGTTGTTAGGGCGCCGCCAGTTCGACACCACCGACGACGTGCGCCGCCAGCGCGCGTTCACGGCGCTACGCGAATCCAAGGCCGACGAAGAAACCGAACTGTGGCTGCGGCGCCTCCGCGACGAGGCGTACGTCGAGTACAAGCTCTGAGCGCGGCTCACAAGCCGGTCGCCATCACCACGGGTGAACCCGCCGGCATCGGGCCGGATCTCTGTCTTGCACTCGCCAGCCTCACCCTCGACGGACTGGCCCTTCCTGCTCCGCTGGTAATCATCGGCAACCGCGCGCTGCTGGCCGAGCGCGCGTTGATGCTCGGCGTCGGCGTGGAATTCGATCCCTATCTACCAGGCAGCGCGTCGCGCCCGCAGCCTGGCCGCCTGCAGGTGCTCGACGTGCCGCTGGCGGCGCCGTGCGTGGCCGGCCGGCTCGATACCGCCAATGCGCGGCACGTGCTCACGCTGCTCGACCGCGCCGCCGACGGCTGCATGAGCGGCGAGTTCGCCGCCATGGTCACGGCGCCCGTGCAGAAAAGCGTCATCAACGACGCCGGCGTGCCGTTCACGGGGCACACCGAATACCTCGCCGCGCGCACCGGGGCGAAACACCCCGTCATGCTGCTCGCGGCCGATTCGCTGCGCGTCGCGCTGGCCACCACGCACCTGCCGCTGCGCGCGGTCAGCGATGCGATCACCGCCCCGCTTCTCGACACCACGCTGCGCATCCTCGAAAACGACGTGCGCGGGCTCTGGGGCATCTCGCGGCCGCGCATCGCGGTATGCGGGCTCAATCCGCATGCCGGCGAGAGCGGGCATCTCGGCACCGAGGACCGCGACGTGATCGCGCCTGCCATCGAGCGCGCCCGCGCCGCCGGGATGCTCGTGGACGGCCCCATTCCCGCCGACACGGTGTTCGTGCCGCGCGCGCTGTCTAACTACGACGTGGTGCTGGCGATGTTCCACGACCAGGGCCTGCCGGTGCTCAAGCACGCGGGCTTCGGCAGTGCCGTGAACGTCACGCTGGGGCTGCCCATCGTGCGCACTTCCGTGGACCACGGCACCGCCCTCGACCTCGCCGGCACCGGCCGAGCCGATGCCGGCAGCCTCATCGCCGCGACCCGGCTCGCGCTCGAGTTCGCGGCCCGCCACGGAAATGGGGACATTCCTGATTTGCTGGCAAAAGGGGACGCGCCTCGCGCCGCAATTTAAAGTGAGGCGCGTCCCCTTTTGCTGCATATCAGGAATGTCCCCATGATCTTCGCGCGCAAGCGTTTCGGCCAGCACTTCCTGCATGACCGCAGCGTGCTCGACCGGATCGTGCGCGAGATCGCGCCCACGCCCTCCCAGGCGTTGCTGGAAATCGGCCCGGGGCGCGGCGCGCTCACCGAGCGGCTGATCGGACTCTCGCGCACGCTGGATGCCATCGAGATCGATCGGGACCTGGCCGAGCAGCTGCGCGCGCGCTGGGGCGCGCCCCAGGCTTTCGAGTTGCACGTCGCCGACGCGCTCGACTTCGACTTCGCGGCGCTCGCGCGCATGCGCGGCGCCCGCCTGCGCGTCATCGGCAACCTTCCCTACAACATCTCCACGCCGCTGCTGTTCCACATCGCGGCCGCCCATGAACACATCGACGACCTGCACGTGATGCTGCAGAAGGAAGTCATCGATCGCATCGCCGCCGCTCCCGGCAGCGAATCCTACGGCCGCCTCACCGTCATGCTCGCCCCCTGGTTCGAGGCCAAACATCTGTTCGACGTGGGCCCGGGCGCGTTCACGCCGCCGCCCCGGGTCTGGTCCGCCGTGGCGCGCCTCACGGTGCGCCGGGAACCGGCATTCGCGGTGCCACCGGCGTTTGCGCGTACGGTGTCGGCGGCTTTCTCGCAACGCCGTAAGACGTTGCGCAATGGCCTGCGGTCTCTGCTAGGCGCCGAAGGATTCGTCGCGGCGGGCATCGATCCCGGCCTGCGGCCCGAGACGCTCTCGCCCGCCGAGTTCGCGAGATTGGCCGAGCAGGTTCCCGAAGACACTTCCCGCCAGTATTAGTTGGGTATCATCAGGCCGACATGGAGCAAGCCATCCACAAGATCCGCGTCGACGTCGACACCTCATATCTCGAAGATCAGTCCGATCCGAAGGAGCGGCGCTACGTCTTCTCGTACACCATCACCATCCGCAATGAAGGCAGCGTGCCCGCACGCCTGCTCACGCGGCACTGGATCATCACCGACTCCAACGGCAAGGTTCAGGAAGTGCGCGGCGACGGCGTGGTGGGCGAACAGCCTTACCTCAAACCCGGCCAGGGTTTTCGTTACTCCAGTGGCGCCGTGCTCGAAACGCCCGTGGGCGCCATGCAGGGCAGCTACCAGATGGTCGGCGATGACGGCGAGCAGTTCGACGCGCCCATCGCCGCGTTCCGCCTGGCCATGCCGGGCCTGCTGCATTGAACAGCCCCTGATCACGTATGGCTCGTTATGCCATCGGTGATATCCAGGGCTGTTGCGACGAACTGAAGGCGCTGCTGGCGCAATTCCACTACTCCGCCGATCGCGATCAGCTCTGGTTCGTGGGAGATCTCGTGAACCGCGGGCCGAAGTCGCTGGAAACCCTGCGCTTCGTGCGCGCGCTCGGCGCCAACGCCACCGTGGTGCTGGGCAACCACGACCTGCACCTGCTGGCGCTGCGCTACGGATCGAAACGCAAACCGAAGGAGAGCGACACGCTCGCGGAAGTGCTGGACGCGCCCGATCGCGACCAGCTGCTCGAATGGTTGCTAGGCCGGCCGCTCGCGGTGTTCGACGAGCCGCGCGGCGATTTCCTGGTGCACGCCGGCCTCGCGCCGGAGTGGACGCCGCGCGCCGCCGCCAAACTCGCCCGCGAGGTGGAAGCCGTGTTGCGCGAAGACGCCCGCACATTGTTCGACGCCATGTACGGCAACAAGCCGGACAAGTGGAGCGATACCCTGCGCGGCATGGACCGCCTGCGGTTCGTCATCAACGCGTTCACGCGAATGCGTTACTGCAAGAGTGACGGCACCGTCGATCTCAAGGCGAAAGGCGCGCCGGGTGAGCAACCCGACGACCTCCATCCCTGGTTCGATGCGCCCGGGCGCAAGAGCGCCGAAGTCCGCGTGGTCTGCGGGCACTGGTCCACGCTGGGATTGAAACGGCGCCGGGACCTGCTGGCGCTGGATACCGGGTGCATCTGGGGCGGCGCGCTGACGGCAGTAAACCTGGACGCGGAAGACACGCCCTACCAGCTGCTATGCAAGAGCCATCAGGAGCCGGGCGGCGGCGAAGGCTGAATGATCTCGCTGGCGCCGGGCGCCGATTCGGCCGGTGCGGCTTCGGCGGGCTCTGACTCCGACGCGGGTTTCGGCACTTCCGTCGGCGACACGAATGCGGGTTCGGCTTTCACCGGCGCGGTTTCCGCGAAAACCGGCACCGGACCCCAGGATATGTAGATAGCCGCCGTTTTCGGCGTATAGACACTGGACGCGAGCTCGAGGTCGATGTTGGCCGTGCCCTCGCTGCTCACGGGCAGCACGTTGCGTTCCTCGCCCTGGACTTCGACCTGCCCCACGCTGCCCGGACGCACACGGACCGCGACGCGCACCGGCCAGGTCGTCTCCTCGGGAAGGCGGGCCGCGAAACCACCGGAGCCGCCGACACCGGACAGGTCGATGACCAGCGTATTGCGCTTCCAGTACTGCGGGAAATTTGCCGTCGAACCATCGGCGTTCACCAGGTTGAGCTCGAGCACCGCCTCCGGAACCGGCTTGGGCTTCTTGTAGAAGGGCCAGATGTGCGGCATCCGCATCGAGCTGCAGGCCGTCAGGCTGAGGGAACAGGCCACGATCAGCGACAGGCCGGACGCAAGGCGGAATTTCACAGAAGACCACTCCACGGGCTGTTAGAGGGCCGAAACATAACACGGGGCCTCCCGCCCGAGGCCCGACGTGCCTGACGCCGGCCGGCGACAGCATGTGCATTTGTGGAGAGGGTCACATCATGGGCCGGCAGCGAATACCATAGCGGCCCATGCGTGAGCTCAAGGCTTTCAACTTCAAGCGCTGGATCGATGAGCATAGACACCTGCTCAAACCGCCGGTGGGCAACAAGCTCGTGTTCCAGGACAGCGAGTTCATCATCATGGTGGTGGGCGGTCCCAACGCGCGCCGCGATTTTCACGTCGACCCGGGCGAGGAATTCTTCTACCAGCTCGAAGGCGGCATCACGCTCGCCACCATCCAGGATGGAAAACGGCGGGACGTACCCATCGGCGAAGGCGAGATCTTCCTGCTGCCGCCTAACATGCCGCACTCCCCGCGCCGCCCGGCCAACACCGTGGGCCTGGTCATCGAGCGCAACCGCAGGGCCGGCGAGCTCGACGGATTCCAGTGGTACTGCGAAAACTGCGGCACACAGCTCTATGAAGAGTTCCTCGAGGTGACCAACATCGAGACGCAGCTTCCGCCGGTTTTCGATCGGTTTTTTGGAAACGTGGCGCATCGCACCTGCAGGCAGTGCGGCACGGTCATGGAACGACCCAACGCGTGATTGCCGAACTCACCTTTGGCGGGCAGAAGATCCGCGCCGCGCTCGATCGCGGCGTGAGCCTCGCCATTGCCGTGGATTTCTCGGGCGTCGGCCCACGCCATTTCGGGGCGGGCGCGCCGTCCACCAGGCCGTTTGCCGTCGGCAACTTCTCCGGCAGCGTCGCCACCGGCGCCAGCGCGAACTGCTCCACGATCACGCTGATTCCGCATTGCCAGATGACGCACACCGAAAGCGTCGCGCACCTGACGCGCGAATCGGGCGATGCCTGGCGCGTCGTGCCGCGCGGCCTGTTGCCCGCCGTGGTAGTTAGCGTCATCCCCGAGCCGGCGCGGGAATCCAGCGAGAGCACCGATCCGCAGCCGTGGGGCACGGACGTGCTGATCACCCGCCGGCGCCTGCGCGCCGCCTGGCCCCTGGGCAGGATGATCGACCCCGTGGCCGCCGTGATCCGCACCATGCCCAATGACGCCGCCAAGCGCTCCTGCGACTACAGCGACCTGGTGCCGCCGTACCTCACGCGCGAAGCCGTCGAGTGGCTGGTCGAGAAGCGCATCGAACACCTCGTGCTCGACGTGCCCTCTCTGGATCGCACGCACGACAAGGGTCTTCTGGTCGGTCACCGGATTTTCTTCGGGATGCCGCCGGGCAGCACCTCGCGTGGCGACGCAGCACGCTCGCGGGCCACCATCACCGAGCTCGCATTCATCCCCGACGAAGTCGCCGATGGGCCCTGCATCCTCTCCCTGGCCGTTCCCGCCATCGGGGGTGACGCCGTCCCCAGCCAGCCGATTGTGTATCCTCTGGCGCCATGAGTGCCTCGCCCACCGCGGTTGCCGCGAGCTCGGACCTGCTGTCGCAGTTCTCGACATCGCGCGACTTCGCGCTGGACTGCGATGCCGCCGACATCCTCGCGCCGTTCCGCAAGCAGTTCGAGCTGCCTCTCCATGCGAACGGCCAGCCGCTCATCTATCTATGCGGCCATTCGCTCGGGCTCGCGCCGCGCGCCGCGCTCGACTACGTGAGCGAAGAGCTCGCCGACTGGGCCCAGCTCGGCGTGTCGGGTCATCACGTCGCCACGCGCCCGTGGATCGACTACGCGCAGAACTTCACCAAGGGGCTGCAGCACGTCACCGGCGCGCTGGCATCCGAAGTCGTCGCGATGAACTCGCTGACCGTGAACCTGCACCTGATGATGGCGTCGTTCTACCGGCCCGTGGGCATGCGCGACAAGGTGCTCATCGAAGCCGGCGCGTTCTCATCGGATCGCCACGCCATCCTGGGCCAGCTTTCCTGGCACAAGCTCGAGCCGGACGAGACGCTCGTGGAAATCGCGCCGCGCGCCGGCGAAGAGACGCTGCGCATCGAGGACATCGAAGCGAAGATCGCGGAGTTGGGCAGCGAGCTCGCGCTGGTGCTCTGGCCCGGCGTGCAATACCGCACCGGCCAGGCTTTCGACTGCGCGCGCATCACGCGCGCCGCGCATGCGCAGGGCGCGCTCGCGGGCTTCGACATGGCGCACGCCATCGGCAACCTGCCGCTGCAGTTGCACGACTGGGGCGTCGACTTCGCCGTGTGGTGCTCTTACAAGTATCTGAACGCCGGCCCCGGTGCGATCGGCGGCTGCTTCGTACACGAGAAGCATTTTGGGAATGCGCCGTCGAGATTGTCTGGATGGTGGGGCCACGAGCCCAAGACCCGATTCCAGATGCTGCCGGATTTCCATCCGGCCAACGGTGCCGCCGGCTGGGCCGTGAGCAATCCGCCTATCTTCTCGGCCGCGCCGCTGCTCGCCTCGCTCGAGATGTTTCGCGCGGCCGACATCGGCGAGTTGCGCGCCAAGTCCGTGCGCCTCACCGCGTACGCCGAGCGGATGCTGCGCGAACGCGCGCGTGCCGACGTGCAGATCATCACACCCGTGAATCCCGATGAGCGTGGGTGCCAGTTGTCATTGCGCATCAGCGGCGGACCGCGGCGCGGACGCAGGATATTCGACGCGCTGGGCGATCACGGCATCGTCTGCGACTGGCGCGAGCCCGACATCATCCGCATCGCTCCCGCCCCGCTGTACAACCGCTTCGTCGACATCTTCGACCTCGTGGAGGAACTCGCCGAGGCGCTCAAGGAGATTTCTTGAGCCTGAAGGATGCGGGCGGCGTCAACATCGTTGGCGCGGGGTTGGCGGGTTCGTTGTTGGCCATTCTGCTCGCGAAGCGCGGGTTCAAAGTCACTGTCTACGAGCGCCGGCCCGATCCGCGCGTCGTGGCCGCGATGGGCGGACGGTCCATCAACCTGGCGCTCGCCGCGCGTGGCATTCGGGGATTGAAGCTGGCGGGCGCGCTCGATCGCGTCATGCAGTTCGCCATTCCCATGCGCGGGCGCATGGTGCACGAGCACGACGGCGCCGCGGCGCTGCAGTTGTATGGCGTGCGGCCTGAAGAAGTCATCTACTCCGTCTCGCGTGCGGATTTGAACCGCGTGCTCATCGAAGCCGCGGACGCACATCCCAACGTCGCGTTTCGGTTCGGGCAGTTGTGCCTCGGGCTGGCGCACGAGAAGAACGTGCTCGAGATACGGGATGAGGCCACCGGGCACATCTATCACGCTGACGCTTTACCCAGCATCGCGACCGATGGCGCCGGCTCGCCGGTGCGCGACGCATTGGTGGCGCGCGAAGTGGCGAGCGTTCGCGAAGAGCCGCTGGATCATGACTACAAGGAGCTGACGATTCCTTCGCGTGATGGCCAACCCGTGCTCGAAGTGAATGCGCTGCATATCTGGCCGCGCGGCGGCTTCATGCTCATCGCGCTGCCGAATCCGGATGCCACGT
>DASTXR010000064.1:0-7775 GCA_035765415.1 Steroidobacteraceae bacterium
TCAGCCGGCTTCTTTGATGGAGCTGTCGCCGATGGCGTGCAAGTGGGCTTGCAGCTTCGCGCGATCCAGCGAGCGGATGGGCAACGCGGTGAACACCTTTATGCGGTTCTCGAGCTCGCGGAATGCCGTGCGGAAGGCCAGCCACTTCTCGGTGTCGCTGCCCTGCACTGCGGCGGGATCCTCGAGTCCCCAATGCGCCGTCATCGGCTGTCCCGGCCAGTATGGACAGGTCTCTCCCGCGGCGTTGTCGCAGACGGTGAACACGAAATCGAGCCTGGGCGCTCCGGGCGCCGCGAACTCGTCCCAGCTCTTGCTGCGCAGATTCCCGGTCGGCATCTTCAATTGCCGGAGCAGCTCCAGCGCAATGGGATGCACCTTGCCCTTGGGTTGGCTGCCGGCGCTGTAACCGACGAACCTGCCGCGGCCCCAGTGATTGATGAGCGCTTCACCGAGGATGCTGCGCGCGGAATTGCCGGTGCACAGCATGAGAACGTTGAACGGTCTTTCGGTCATCGCGATCTCTCCGTCAAAGTGTTTTCGACATGAACGCCGAGCTGGCCGGGCAGATGCCTGCGAATTCGCGCGTGGTCCTGATGGCCGGCGGCGCCGACTCGCGCGCCGTGCGCACGTATCCGCGCCGCGTGAAAAACTCTTCCGCCGTGGTAGTCAGCAGGTAGACCGTATTCACCTCCGTCGAACGCGCGAAACCCTCTGCGTGACGCAGTAGCGCCGAGCCCAGCCCCGCCGCACGAACTGTCGGCCTCACCACCAGCGAACGTAGCAGGGCGACGTCACCGAACAGTTCCAGGCCGACGAGCCCGGTGGGCGCGTCCGGCGGACCCTGGTAGAAAAAACGTTCGCAATGATCCGGCGTCAGATCTGCCGTGGGCAGTTGCGCGGCTTCGAGCAACGCCCTGGCGGCGGCCAGCGAAGGGCGCGCATGGATCGCGTTCATGCCGCGTTCCTGCGCCGGGCTGGCCGCGCCACGCGCGGCGGCTTGCATTCGACGGCGCAACTGCCGTTGCCGGCGGTGCAACACTTGTCGGTGAGATAACCCACGAGCTCGCTCATCACGCCGAAATCCGCGGTGTATATGAGTTGCCGGCTGGCGCGCAGCCGCGTTATCAGACCCGCGCGCTGCAGGGCTTGCAGGTGGAACGTGAGCGAGGAGGGCACGAGCCCCACATGTTCTCCGATGGCCCCGGCCGAAAGTCCTGCCGGGCCCTGTTCGACCAGCAGCCGGTAGATGGCGAGCCGGTATTCGTGCGCGAGCGCACCCAGCGCGTCGATGACATTGGCGGTTTTCATGGTGCGGACGATATTACGACTATTATCGAAATAACAAGCCCCGGGGTAAGGATTGGCCTTGCAGAACGCGCCGGTAGTCCGACAAAACGCACTGAAATTCCGATAGACAACGCAGGACTCCGCTGCCACTGTGACGGCCAATGAACGCAGAACTCGAGAGACAGCCGAATCCCGTCGAACAGGCCCGCAACCTGCTACGGGTGGTCTTCAAACACGAACAGGCGCGTGACCCGCGCGGCAGCGACGCCGGAACGCTGGAGCGCATGCTCGGGCACCTGCACAACATCGAGAAATCGGTGACGGCGTCCATGGAAGACCACGTCAACGCTTCCAAGCGCCTGCGGGATTTCGCGGAAACGCTGGAGCGCATGAAAGAACGCCTGGCCACCGCGCCGCACCAGGAGCAGGTGCCGCAGATCAACGCGCTGGTCGCCTCGCTGCGCAAGGCCAGCACCGAGCTCGGCGCCTCCGGGGCGCCGCCGGCCTGGGCCAGCAACACGCCGCGCCGGCCCCAAACCTGAAGAAGCCCTGAAAAAAAAGGCGCCTTGCGAGAGGCGCCTAAGTCGGGGAAGTGGTTCGGATCGCGCTTCAGCGCTTTGGCCGCATGTAGTTTCCAAAGATGTAGCCCGCCACCCTGGGGCACACTTCCTGGCTCGCCGTGGAATCGAAATGGTAGTGAATGCCGCCGTATTCACGGCTCGAGGCCTGGTGCTCCGCGATCTGCCAGAAGCCCTGGAACGGGCGCGCCACGTCGGCATTGCCGTTCAGGCCGGTCCACTGGATCGTCACGGGGATGTCATTCGTGCCGAAGAACAGCGCCAGTGCACGCGCCGTGCTCGCGCCGATGCAGGCCATGTTGCCGGCATAGGACGGATAGGGCGGAGTAGTTAGCAGCGGCATCCAGGTCGGGTCCGCCTCCGTCATCGGGTTCATGTCCTCGCCGGCGCGCTGGATCGCATGCACCGGGCGCCAGAGCTGGAAGACGAACTTGCTGGCCTGCGCCGTCTGCACGCCGTCCTGCATGGCGGCGTTCACCAGTGCGAACAGGCGCGCGGACTCGATGAGTGAAAGCTTGCGATCGCGGGCGAGAGTACGCGTGACCTGGTTCCACACGCCGCTCCACAGATCCTTGTAGCCGACGCTGGCCCACAGGCGGGCCTGCAGCGTCTGCTCGGCGGTGCGCACCGTGCTGTTGACGCCACCGATCGCCTTGATCTCGTTGACGGCATCCGCGTACTCCTGGCTGTTCAGCGAGGGCGGGCGGCGCGGGAGGTAATAATAAGGAGTGGGCAATCCGAAAGGCCGGGCATCTCCCGCCTGCACGAAACCCGCCGCCGCGAAGGCCGGAGGCGTCGGTTGCCAAACGCCGGGCAGCGCGGGCGGCGTAAAGGTCTGGGGCGTCGACCAGCCATCGTTGCTGCGCCACTCGATGACCCGCTTCGCGACTTCGCGTCCCACCTGCGCACCGAGCCGGGCACGAACGGGATGGATGTTAGCCAGCCGGGCCGCGAGCGCGGCGTCGTAGCCGGCGGCGCCCGCCGGCAGCAGTGCGGTCAGCACGTCATGCGCTGCCTGCGCGGCGGCCGCTTCACCCGATGCGCCATGCCAGGCGGGCACGCGCACGTGATAGGCCGAGTATCCGCCTTCGATCGAATTCACCGCGTCGAACATGGCGATGTGCATCATCGCGTAGGTTCGCGGCAGCGTGACGCCGGCGGAGGCGGGAATCGCGCCTTCGGCAATGGCGTTCCACTCGGTGATGACCACCGGATCGCTGTCGCGATACGCCGGCGAATTGCCTGCATGCGCAGGCGGGATGAGGACGCAGGCCGCAAGGCCCAGCGCCGCGAAAGACAGCTTCGACATGATCGACTCCCGATATGAGGTGTTATGGACGGCGCGGACGATGCGCGCCGTGCGTGGGAGAGGGCGTGGGAGGCACCGTGGAATCGGAGGTAGTGCCGGGCACCAAAAGTCGTAGTTGAGTGAGCGCTGGCACGGAGGACGGACGCCGATCCAACTACGACTTTTGGTGCCCGGCACTACCCGGCTAACTACGGCGGTTGCCCTTGGGGAACGAGATGATGCGCGCCGACGACGAACCCCCGGTGTGCCACGTCTTGATCGACTTCGGATCGCGATTCTGGCAGCTCGAGCAGCGCCAGCGTGCTTCGGGCGGCAGCGGCAGGAACGCGACTTCACGTTGCCCTTTGTGTCCGCATCGCCGGCATTCGACAAAGATGGTTATGGAGCCTCGGGCCATGTCGCCAAGCGTACTTTGCGACACAATGTCCTCAGCAAGCGTGGGGCCGCGGCACTGTATAGGCCGTTGGCCCCATGCCCCGCCGGCCGGAAACAGGGTGTAATCAGGGTCGTATGGTGGCGTTCATCAAGTTCACGCGCGCACGGATCATTTTCGTCGCGATCGTGGTCGCGCTGTTTTGCGCATACACGCTGTACGGTTTTTTCGGCGTACCGCGCCTGCTGCACTCGCGGGCCACGGAGTTCGTCGCCCAGGAATACGGACGCAAGCTCGACCTCGGCGACATCGAGTTCAATCCGTTCACGCTGGTCCTGAAGGTGCACGGACTGTCATTTCCCGATTCCGAGGGGCAGCCGCTGGTCGGTTTCCGTGAGCTGTCGGTCGACCTCAATGTTTCATCGCTGTTTCGCCTTGCGCCGAGTTTCGCCGCCATCGAGCTCGAAGAACCGTTCACGAGCCTGGTGGTTCGCAAGGACGGCACACTCAACCTGGTCGACCTCGCGCGGCCCTTCGAAACCGCGGAAAAAGAGGCAGCGGAGGCGGCCGAGCCCTTGAAACTGTTCATCGAGCGATTCGGAGTGAGGTCCGGCCGCATCGACTTCGAAGACCGTGCACGTGCCTCGGTGTTCCACACGCGCCTCGCGCCCATCACGTTCGAGCTGCGCGATTTCGCCACCACGGGCGAGGGCGGCAACTTTTATGCCCTGCGTGCGGCGTCGGTCGACGACGAGCGATTCTCCTGGGACGGCACGTTCGAAACCTCGCCGTTCACCTCGTCCGGCAGGTTCGAGATCGCCAACCTGCGCGCCACCACGTTGTGGTCTTACCTGCGCGACGCACTGCCTTTCGAGCTCACCAGCGGCATGATCAATCTGCGGGGCGGCTACGATTTCGCGGCGCGCGATTCGGGACTCAAGCTCAACGTGGCCGACGTCACCGCGACGGATGTCGCGCTGCACGGACCCGAGCAGCCCGTGGATGACGTCAAGCTCGCCAGTTTGCAGGTCACCAATACTCGCTTCGACCTGCGGCAGCGCCGCGTCGATGTCGAGAAGCTGAGCTTCTCGGGCGCAACGTTGCGCGCGCGGCGCGATGCGCAGGGAAACATGAATCTGCTGTCGATGTTCGGAGAAGACGAAGCGGTGGCCGACGCGCCCGCCACGGCGTCCGGCGAAGCGGCACCCCGCTGGGTCCTGAGCGCGCCGGACATCGCCATCGAAGGCGCCAGCATGGAGGTCGACGATGGGCTGGTGAAGCCTGCGGCCGCGTTCAGACTCGCGCCCATCGACGTGAAAGTGGCCGGTTACAGCAATGCGCCTGGTACGCACGTGCAACTCGATGCGAACGTGGGCATCGACGGCAGCGGCAAGATCGCCGCGAAGGGCGATGTGGCGCTGGATACGGCGGCCCTGTCGCTGCACGTGGATGTCGGGGATTTCAATCTCGCCTCGCTGCAGCCCTATCTCGGCGCCTATACGCAGATGACGCTGTCGCGAGGTTCGCTGACCGCGGCGCTCGACGTGAAACGCAGCGAGACGAGTGCGCTCGAAATCGCGGGCAGTGTCGACGTGACGAAGCTGCACACAGTCGACAATGCGCTGAAGCAGGAATTCATCACCTGGGACCGGCTGCGGCTGGGCGGGCTCGAGTATTCCTCGCGGCCCGCGCGCCTGCACATTGCCACCGTGGCCGCCAATGCGCCGTATGCGCGGCTCATCATCGCGCCGGACCAGTCCATCAACGTCAGCAAGGTGTTGAGCGCGCCTTCGGGCAGCATGCCCGCGCCCATCCAGACGGTGGCCGGCGAAGGCAATACGCGCGTTGCGCCGCCGCCGCGCGTGAGCATCGGCGCCGTGCGCATCGTCAACGGCGCCGCCAACTTCGCCGACTTCTGGATCCAGCCTAACTACGCGGTCAACCTGCAGAACATGAACGGCAGCATCCTCGGGTTGTCGTCGGATCCGAAGTCGCGCGCCAGGGTGCAGTTCGAAGGCAAGGTGGATCGTTACGCGCCGGCGAAGATCGACGGCGACATCAACCTGCTGTCCGCGGCGCTGTACACCGATCTCAAGGTGAGCTTCAAAGGCGTCGAGATGACTTCCGTGACGCCATACTCCGGCCGGTTCGCGGGCTACAAGATCGAGAAGGGCAAGCTGTCCATCGACGTGGCCTATCTCGTCGAGAACCGCACGCTCACGGCCAGGCAGCGCTTCGTCATCGACCAGCTCGAGCTCGGCGAACGGGTCGAGAGTGAAGACGCCGTGCGGCTGCCGCTCAAGCTGGCGGTGGCGTTGCTCAAGGACCGCAATGGCGTCATCGACATCGACCTGCCCATGACCGGCAGCCTCGACGACCCGCAGTTCCGCATGGGCCCGCTCATCTGGAAGGCGTTCGTGGGGCTCATCAGCAAGGCGGCGACCGCGCCGTTCGCGTTGCTCGGCAGCCTGTTCGGCGGCGGCGAGGAGATGAACATCATCGAGTTCGAGGCCGGCAGCGCCGCGCTCGACGCGGCGGCGCAGGAGAAGATCGTCTCCATCACCCAGGCACTCATCGAACGCCCGGGCCTGCAACTCGACATCCCGACCACGTATGCGCCGGAGCTGGATAGCGAGTCGATCAGCGCGCGCCGGCTCGAAGGCCTGTTGCGTTCGCTGCCCAGGGCCGACGATGCGGCGCTGGCCGATCCGGCGCAGCGCTTCGAGCTGCTGGTGACGCAGTATCGCGCCGACTTCGGTGGCAGGTCCGCGTTGCCGCCGGCGGCGCTGGCGCTCAACGGCATGCGAAAGAGCGACCGCACGCCGGAAGCGATAGCAGCAGCCAATCTGGAGCTGGAGCAAGCCGTCGTGCAGAAGCACGCGGTGACCGACACGGATCTGGAGCAACTGGGGCAGTCGCGTGCCCGCGCGATTCAGGATGCGTTGCTCGGGGCGGGTACGCTCGACGCTACCCGCGTCTTCATCCTGGGTGCCAATCCTTCGGCGCCTGCCGCGAACAGGAAGGTGCGGCTCGAGCTCAGCCTGAAGTAGCCGAGCCCGGCTGCACGGTCGTCAAACTCGAGAACACTCAGGGACGCTGAAGGAAGGAACGCTCCGCCTTCTTGGCTTTCTTGGCGGCGCGCTTCTCATCAGGAGTCTTCGCGGCCTTCTTCTTCACGTTCTTTTTCTGGTCCATGCCCTTGCTCATGACTGCGCTCCTCTGTGGGTGAATGGAGGCGGGAGGTTAGCAGTTATGTCATGTTCGTGCTGGCTCCACGCGCGGCGCTGCTAGAGTTGCGCGCAGTCCTTCAAAGAAGAAGAACAACATGAAGACTCAATGGAACAAGATTTTCGCCGCCGCTGTCGTCGTGAGCGCCGCGCCGGCCAATGCCATCCCGGTTACTTTCGATTTCAGCGGAACGGTCGCGCAGGTCGTCGTCACCGATTTCACAACGCCGGGCTCGACCCCGACTTTCGATCTGTCGACGGCCGGCCAGGCTTTCAGTGCGCAATTCGTCGTCGACACCGACCTGTTCGGCCTCGCTTTCACGGGTCCTTCGGAGCTCGGAGACCGGCTCACATTCACCTCGGACCTGCCTGGCGCCATCACGCCGAGTTTCATGATCAATGGTGAATCCATCGAAATCGCACCGTTCAGCGGGAACCGGGCGATCGCGGGCTTTCTCGACTCCTATGGCATCGTGTCCTCGAGACTCGCGCCCGACCAATTCAACGTGACCGCGCTCTCCGAAGATTCAACGCCGCGGGGCCCTGCCGCCTCGCGCGCGCTGTCGTTCAGTTTCGTGGCGGGCTCCCAGGGTTTCGAAAATCCGGAATCGGCCTTGACGTGGTTCGACTTCTCGCCGGGTTTCGGTCTCGACCAGATTGCTTCGCTGCCGCTGCTGGAATCGTTGCGGGTCGGCGTTACGCTGACCGATTCCCTTTTTGACTGCAGCGGGGAACAGTGTCGGGCGACCGAGTTTCGCCGGACGATGTTCAACGTGACCTCGGCCACGCGCGCGGTCGCCTCGGTGCCCGAGCCGGCAACGCTCGGATTGCTGGCGCTCGGCATCGCTGCGGCCATGAGCACGCGCCGCCGCCAGCCGCAGCGCGTCTAACTTCGCGGCAGGATTCCCGGCAGGTCGAGTTCGTGCCGGCGAGCGGCATCGAGCGCGATCTCGTAACCCGCGTCCGCGTGGCGCATGACGCCGGTGGCCGGGTCGTTCCAC
>DASTXR010000065.1:0-25834 GCA_035765415.1 Steroidobacteraceae bacterium
CGCCCAACTACTGGTGGCTGGTGACGTCGGAGGGCTTGTCTTCGCCGTCACGCCCGGTACGCCCCGTGGCGTTCATGAGCGTCTTGAAGATTTCGTCCTGCACCGAACGCCAGCGCTGGTAGTTGCGTTGCGCGACACCGGCGACGGTTTCCACCGGGTCCATACCGACGACGGCCTTCACCTTGTCACGCAGTTCACGCTGCTGCGACCCGAACAGCTTCATGCTCTGTTCGAGGTAGCTGCTCAGCATGTTCTGCAGATTGCCGCCGTACGAGCGTATGACCTGTGACAGGAAATCGCGGCTCATGACCGGATCGACACCGTGCTCCTGCTCGGCGATCACCTGCAGCAGGATGCTGCGCGTGATGTCTTCCTGCGACTTCTTGTCGATGACGACGAACTCGATGCGTTCGAGCACGAGCGAGCGGATGTCGCTGAGCGTGATGTACTTGCTTTGCACCGTGTCGTAGAGACGACGATTCGGGTACTTCTTGATGATTCGTGGTTCGCTCATGCCTTCACCCTCCATGTGGCCGCTACCTTAGTACACCTCGCTGCACCCCACAATTTTTACGATGCAATTCTGCTTCGTGTCGCCTTAGGCGGACAGGCGGATGTTGGCCTTGCCCGCAAGCGCTCGCGGGTTCCAGTGCGAAAACGCCCATTTCCACACATCTTTAATAGAAGAGTGGGCCAGTTCGGGGGGTGGAGTCTGCGACAAATGCGTAAGGGTCGAAGTCAGCGCCCGGGGTGCCGCGGCCGGATCGAGCGGAAGCGAACGCCGGCCCTTGGACAACTTGGCGCCGTCCGGTTCCAGCAGCAGCGGCAGGTGTCCGTAGATAGGCCGGGGCAGTGACAGCGCCGCTTGCAGGTCGATCTGCCACGGCGTACTCGGCAACAGGTCGGCGCCGCGGACCACGCGCGTGACACCCTGGAACGCGTCGTCGACCACCACCGCGAGCTGGTAGCTAGCCACGTGGTCACGTCGCTCCACGACCACGTCGCCGCAGGCGGCGAGCTCGAAGTGCTGCGGGCCCAGGAACAGGTCGTCGAAGTGGATAGGCGTATCGCTCACGCGAAAGCGCAGCGCGGTCGGCCCGCTGCGCGTCGGTCCGCCGCGGCAAGTGCCCGGGTAGCCGGACTCATCGTCGAGGCCCGCGAGGTCCTTGCGCGAACAACTGCAGGGGTACGCACGGCCGGCGGCGATGAGCGCGTCGAGCGCTTCGCGGTAGGTGGCGCGGCGCGTGCTCTGGAACAGGACTTCGCCATCCCACTCGAAGCCAAACGCTTCGAGCGTGCGCAGCATCTCGTCGGCGCAACCTGGGACGACTCGCGGCGTGTCGAGATCCTCGATGCGGACCAGCCAGCGCGCGCCGTTCGCGCGGGCGTCGAGATAGCTGCCGACGGCCGCCAGCAGCGAGCCGAGGTGCAGAGGCCCGGTGGGTGAGGGCGCAAACCTGCTCAGCGGCTCACGCCGCACAAAGGAAAACGCCGCCCTGGAGGGGCGGCGTTCGTGTGGTTTCAAGAGTCACTTCGAACCGTCAGCGGTAGCGGTCGTCCCGATCGCCGTACTGGCGTTCGCGGCGCTCGCGGCGTTCCTGCGCTTCGATGGTCAGCGTGGCCACCGGCCGCGCTTCGAGACGCTTCACGCCGATTTCTTCGCCGGTCTCCAGGCAGTAGCCGTAGGAACCGTCTTCGACGCGCTTCAGTGCCTCGTCGATCTTGCGGATGAGCTTGCGCTCACGATCGCGGGTGCGCAGTTCGAGGCTGAACTCTTCTTCCTGCGTGGCGCGGTCGTTCGGGTCCGGGAAATTGGCCGCTTCGTCTTTCATGTGCGAGACGGTGCGGTCCACTTCTTCCATGAGGTCGCGCTTCCAGCTGTTCAGGATGTTCCTGAAATGCTCGAGCTGCTCCTTGTTCATGTACGTTTCGCCGCGCTTGGCGATGTACGGCGTTACGTTTCTTGGGCCGGCGAGCAGGCTTCCGGCTTCGTTGTCGTCACCGTCATTGTCCGCGTGCGCGGCGCGCGCACCGGCGGCGAGGCCGGATTGGCTCGGCACGCCCGTGGCGGTCACGACGATGCGTTCAGACGGCGCGGCTTTGCGGATCGCCTGTGCCACGGGTGTGGCGCTGGCGAGTGGCGCGGGCTTGGCAGCAACCGGCGCGGGCGCCGGTTTCGGCGCGGGCTTGGCGGCTGCGACAGGCGCCTTGACGGGCGCGGGTTTCGAAGGAGTCTTGGCTGCGACGGCTTTAGCCGCGGGCTTCTTTGCGGTCAACTTTGGTTTCTCGGCTTTCTTGGGCTTTGCGGGCTTTGCAGCCGCTCGCTTGGTCGGCATTGTGGGTCGCTCCAGGCCCGGATCCAGAAGGGGGGCCGGTTTGCAGGACGCGGGATTATACCGGCCAACTTTTGTGTGTACAGCGTTGTGAGAAAAGCGGCTTTTCGGTGATTTTTTGACGGCAAATCAGGGGAGTTCCACCACTTGTGGCGGTTTCCAGCCTGGTTTACGCCTTTCGACGACCACGGTCGTATAGATGCCACCGCGGACGTTGAATTTCCCCGCGAGCCGCAGGAAACGCGGCGCGCAGGCTCCCGCCAGGTCATCCGCGATCTTGTTGGTGACGGCTTCGTGAAACGCGCCGAGGTCGCGATATGACCACATGTACAGCTTCAGCGCCTTGAGCTCGACGCACAGTTCGTCCGGCACATATTCCAGCTCGAAGGTGGCGAAGTCGGGTTGGCCCGTCTTTGGACACAGACAGGTGAACTCCGGCAGCGTCATGCGGATCGTGTAGTCCGTCTCGCGCGCGGGGTTTGGAAAAGTCTCAAGGCTCGTCGAAGGTTGCGTGGACATGTTCAGTGCCGGGATTTGTCGTGGGGCGCGAAATCTAAACGCGCCCTGAAAAATGTGGCGATTACTTTACACTACGCCGCCAATTCATCCGCACGCGAGACGCGAGTAAACGATGCGCCTGACCAAGATCAAAGTCGCCGGATTCAAATCGTTCGCGGACCCGACGGCCGTCGGTTTCCCGAGCAATCTCACCGGCGTCGTCGGTCCGAACGGCTGCGGCAAGTCGAACATCATCGACGCCGTGCGCTGGGTGATGGGCGAGCTGTCGGCGAAGCACCTGCGCGGCGACTCGATGATCGACGTGATCTTCAACGGCTCCGCTTCGCGCAAGCCCGTGGGCACGGCGTCCGTGGAGCTGGTGTTCGACAACAGCGACGGCAAGATTTCCGGGCCGTATGCCGACTACGCCGAAGTCTCGCTGCGGCGCCAGGTGTCGCGCGACGGCTCGTCTAACTATTTCCTCAACGGCGCGCGCTGCCGCCGCAAGGACATCACGCAGCTGTTCCTCGGCACCGGCCTCGGCAGCCGCAGTTACGCCATCATCGAGCAGGGCATGATCTCGCGCGTCATCGAAGCGAAGGCCGACGACATGCGCGCGTTCGTGGAAGAGGCGGCCGGAATCTCGCGTTACAAGGAGCGCCGCAAGGAAACCGAGGCGCGCATCGCCGACACGCGTGAAAACCTCGAGCGCCTGCAGGACGTGCGCGACGAAGTCGACAAGCAGATCCGCCACCTGCAGCGCCAGGCGGCTACCGCGCGCCGCTACCAGGCACTCAAGGAGACCGAGCGCCGCCTCACCGCGGAGCTGCTCGCCCTCCGCCTGCGCGAAATCGATTCCGGCGCCGAAGTGCAGGACAGCGCGGTGCGCGAATGCGAGCTCACGATGCAGCAGGCGCTGGCGGACCAGCGAGCTGCCGAAGCCGCCATCGAAACGCAACGCGTCTATCAGAACGAACAGTCCGAGCGCGTCACCGCGGTGCAGGGGCGCTACTACGAAATCGGTGCGGAGATCAGCCGCACCGAACAATCCATCACGCACATCCGCGAGCTGCGCGAACAGCAGCGCAACGAGCTTGCCCAGGCGCGCGCCACGCTCGCCGACCTGAATTCGCACATCGAACGCGACGAACGCGAGATCGCCAGCCTCCGCGCCGAGATCGAGAAACTGTCGCCCGACCTCGTGCAGGCCCAGGCCGCCGAGAGCGCGCACAGCGAGAGCCTGGCTGCCGCCGAGCAGGAAATTGCCGACTGGCAGCAGCGCTGGGAAGGATTCAATCGCGAGCAGGGCGCCGCTCATCAGACCACGCAGGTGGAACGCGCGCGCATCGAGCAGCTGGAGAACCAGCTGCGGCGGCTCGCCGGCCAGGCGGATCGCCTCGCGGTGGAGCGTGAAGTGCTCATGGCGCAGGAATCCTCGGCGCTGCTCGGGCAACTCACCGAAAAGGAATCGATGGCGCGAAGCTCCGCCGATGAACTGTCGCAGGCGCTCAACCAGGCGCTCGACCGGTCGCAGAAATTGCGCGCCGCCCAGTTCGAAGCCGAGAAAAACCTGGAGCACGCGCGCACCGATCGCGAAAAGCGCCGCGCCGAAGTGGTCTCGCTGGAAGCGCTGCAGAAGGCGGCGTTGCAACGCGGCGATTCGCGCACCGCCGAATGGCTCAACTCCTCGGGCCTCGGCAAGAATCCACGGCTCGCGGCCCAGCTGTCGGTGAATGGCGGATGGGAGCGCGCGGTCGAAACGGCGCTCGGCGATTACCTCGAAGCGCTGTGCGTCGACGAGCTCGATTCACTGGCCGATGTTCTGCCTTCGCTGCCGGTGGGGCGCGTCTCGCTGCTGCAGGCGGGCGGACATACGGAAGCTGATGGCGCCGCCGGCATGTTGTCGGGCGTGGTCAGCGGACCCACCGCCATCGTGCGGCTGCTGTCGCGCGTGCGCCTGGCCGAAACGCTGGCTGAGGCGCTGCACCTTCGTCGCACGCTCGCCGACGACGAATCCGTCATCACGAGAACGGGCGAGTGGATCGGCCGCGACTGGCTGCGCGTCAATCGCGGCGGCGATCCGCACTCCGGCGTGCTCGAGCGCGAACAGCGCGTCAAGCATCTGCGCATCGAGCTCGCACACAGCGAAGAAAATACGAAGGAACGGGAAGCCCGCCTCGCCACCTGCCGCGAAGAGCTGGCGGCGGCGGAACGCGAACGCGACCAGGCGCAGAGCCGCATCCAGGGCGCACACCGCGAACATGCCGACCTGCTCGGCCAGCTCGAAGGCGAGCGCGCGCGTTCACAGGAATCCACGATGCGCCGCGAGCGCCTCGAAGAAGAGGCCGCGGAAGTCACGCGTGAGCTCGGCCTCGGCCAGGACAGCCTGGCGCGTGCGCGCGCCGAGCTCGATCGCGGCCTGGTGTCGCTCGATGCGCTCGATTCGCGGCGCGCGGCGCTCGAAGGTGAACGCGAAGAACGTCGCGAGGCCGTGCAGGCCGCGCGCGGCCGGTTCCAGGCGGCGCAGCTCGCTTGCCGCGACCTGCTGATCCGTATCGAATCGCGCCGCTCCAGCGAAAGCTCGATGTCGGTCGGCCTGAAGCGCATGGCCGACCAGTCCGCGCAGACGCAGGTGCGTTCGGCCGAGCTCGAGGCCGCACTCGCCGATGGCGATCTGCCGGTGGTCGAGCTCGAAGGCAGGCTCAAGGATTTCCTGGCGCGACGCCTCGAGATCGAAGCGGAACTGGCGACCGAGAGGCGCGCGCTCGAAGAAGCCGACAGCGCGCTGCGTGCGCTCGACGAAAAGCGCATGGATGCCGAGACACGCGTGAACGCCGCGCGGGAAGCCATGGAGCAGGCGCGCATGGTCGCGCAGGAATCCCGCGTGCGCCGCGAGGGACTCGTGGAGCAGTTCGCCGCCACGCGCTTCGACCTCGCCGAAATCCTGGCCGGGCTCGCGGCCGATGCCGCCGTGCCCGTCTGGGAAGAATCCCTCCAGGGCGCGCGCGCCGATCTCGAGAAGTTAGGCCAGGTCAACCTGGCCGCCATCGACGAGCTCAAGGAATCCAGCGAGCGCAAGGAATATCTCGACCGGCAATTCGCCGACGTGACCGCGGCGCTGACCACGCTCGAGGAGGCGATGCGCAAGATCGACAAGGAAACCCGCTCGCGCTTCGAAGACACCTTCACGCGCATCAACGCCGGCTTGCAGGACAAATTCCCCAAGCTGTTCGGCGGCGGCCATGCCTACCTGGAGCTGGTCGGTGACGACATCCTCGAAGCGGGCGTCGCCGTCATGGCGCGGCCGCCCGGCAAGCGCAACAGCAGCATTCACCAGCTCTCGGGCGGCGAGAAGGCGCTCACCGCCGTGGCGCTGGTGTTCTCGATCTTCGACCTGAATCCCGCGCCGTTCTGCATCCTCGACGAAGTGGACGCGCCGCTCGATGAACACAACGTCGGCCGCTTCTGCGACATCGTCAAGCAGATGTCCGACCGCGTGCAGTTCATCTTCATCACGCACAACAAGGCCACCATGGAGCTCGCCTCGCAATTGATAGGCGTCACGATGACCGAACCGGGCTGCTCGCGCCTGGTGTCGGTGGACGTCGACGAGGCGGTGCGCATGGCGACGGGCTAGAACAGGAAGCCGATGCCCGAGCTGCGCATCATTCTCCTCGTCGTCGGCGTGCTGTTCGTCGCCGCCATCGCCGGATTCGAATGGTGGCGCGCCCGTGGCAGCCGTCCGCTGGCCGCCGGTTCGGCGCGCGATGACGCGCCCGCGGATCCGCCGCGCGCCGCATCGCCACTGCCCGAGATCAACGTCGTGCGTGACTCGCGGGTTGCGATGTCCGATTCGCTGCCCGTCATCGAGCTCGCCAGCACCTCGGAATCCGGGACACGGCGCGCGCTCGGCATCTCGATCTCCGATGACGTCGCCGTGGACGTCGCGCACCAGACCAGCCCGCGCGAAGCGGTCGATGAACCGTACATCGGCCAGCACGACGAGATTTCCGCGGTTCGCATCGTCGAGGAGGACCAGCCGGTGAGCGCGCCGAAGCTCGTGCTCGCATGGCCCAATGAGAACGAACGGCGCATCGTCACGCTGCGTGTCATCCCGCGTATCGAGCCGCGTTTCCAGGGTCGCGGGTTGCGCCAGGCGTTCAGCGCCGCCGGCTTCTGGCACGGCCCGCTCGACATCTATCACCTTCCCGATGACGACGGCCGCGTCGTGGTGAGCGCGGCGGCGCTCGCGCAGCCGGGCACGTTCGATCCTTCCATCATGGATTCGCAGCGGTTCTCCGGCCTCAACCTGTTCGCGGTGCTGCCCGGTCCGAAACCCGAGCGCGAGACTTTCGACGAGCTGGTGCGCGCGGCACGTCAGCTCGCCGAACGCGTCGACGGCATCCTGGCGGATCAGCATGGCGAGGAACTCACGCCGCAGCGCATCTCGCGCCTGCGCCAGGCGCTCGAGCCACCTGCTGCCGCGCGCGCTTCCGGAGAAGCGTGAACTGAGATGGCCGGGACCCCGACTGACGCCGAGCGCGTCGCGACGCTGCGCGACGAAATCAACGGTCACGACTACCGCTACTACA
Organism: Steroidobacteraceae bacterium; assembly: GCA_035765415.1. Taxonomy (GTDB): domain Bacteria; phylum Pseudomonadota; class Gammaproteobacteria; order Steroidobacterales; family Steroidobacteraceae; genus CADEED01. Next base: position 7,424 of record DASTXR010000065.1, read on the forward strand.
TCCTGAACGAACCGGCGGTACCCGACGCCGAGTACGACCGGCTGATGAAAGAACTGCGCGCGCTCGAGGCCGCGCATCCCGGGCTCGTCACGCCCGATTCCCCGACACAACGCGTCGCGGGATTCGCCGCCGCGGAGTTCGCCGAGGCGCGGCACGCAATTCCGATGCTGTCGCTCGAGAACGGCTTCAGCGAAGAAGACCTCATCGGCTTCGATCGCAAGGTGCGCGAGCGCCTGGGCCGCCTGGAAAAAGGCGGCGAGGGGCCCATCGACTATTCCGCGACGCCCAAACTCGATGGCCTCGCCATCTCGGTGTTGTATCGCGACGGCCTCTATCACCGCGCGGCGACGCGCGGTGACGGCGTCACCGGTGAAGACGTGACGGCCAATGTCGCGACCATCCGCTCCGTGCCGCGCAAGTTGCGCGGCAAACCGCCGGCGGTGCTCGAAGTGCGCGGCGAGGTGTTCCTGCCGTTTGCCGGCTTCGAGAAAATGAATCGCGACGCCGTCGCGCGCGGTGACAAGGCCTATGTGAATCCGCGCAATGCGGCATCCGGCAGCCTGCGCCAGCTCGACCCGCGCATCACGGCGCAGCGGCCGCTCGATCTCTATTTCTACGAGCTCGGAGTGGTGGAGGGTGGGGCGGTGCCCGAGCGGCACAGCGAGCTCGCGGCCTGGCTCAATGCGTTTGGATTGCGCACCTGTCCGGAGGCGAAGAAGGTGCTCGGCGTGGAAGGCTGCATCGAGTATTACCGCGACATCGGCGCGCGCCGCGCCGCGCTGCCGTACCAGATCGATGGCGTGGTCTACAAGGTAGACAGGCGCGCGGACCAGGAAAAGCTGGGCTTCGTATCGCGTGCGCCGCGCTGGGCGCTGGCCCACAAATTTCCCGCCGACGAAGAGATGACCATCCTGCAGGACGTGATCTTCAATGTCGGCCGCACCGGCGCGCTCACGCCGGCGGCGAAGCTCAAGCCGGTGTTCGTCGGCGGGGTCACCGTCAGCAACGCCACGCTGCACAACATGGACGAAGTCGCGCGCAAGGGATTCATGATCGGCGACACGGTGGTGGTGCGTCGCGCGGGTGACGTGATCCCGGAGGTCGTGCGCTTCATGCCTGAACGCCGGCCGGACGACGCGCGGGCCATCGTCATGCCGGCGGAATGCCCCGTGTGCGGCTCGCCGGTGCGTCGCGAGGAAGACCAGGCCGTCTACAAATGCACGGGTGGCGTGCTCAAGTGCCGCGCGCAGCGTGCCGAGTGGATCATGCATTTCGCGGGACGGCGCGCCATGGACATCGAGGGGCTCGGAGAAAAACTCATCGAGCAGCTCGTCAACGACGGCGCGGTGAGCTCGCCTGCGGATCTCTACGACCTCACGGCTGCTTCACTCGCCGAGCGCGAGCGCATGGGCGAAAAATCCGCCCAGAACGTCGTCGACGCGATCAACAAGAGCAAGAAGACCACGCTGCCGCGCCTGTTGTTCGCGCTCGGCATCCCGCAGGTGGGTGAATCGACGGCGCTGGCGCTGGCGCTGCAGTTCGGCACGATCGAAAAGCTCGAAGCCGCCCGGCCCGAGCAGATCGAGGAGACGCCCGACGTGGGGCCGATCGTCTCGCGTTCCGTCTACGAGTTCTTCCAGAGCGAGCTTGCGAGGTCGGTGGTCGAGCGACTCGCGCGCAGCGGTGTTTCGTACGAGCCGATCAAGGTCGAAGAGCGTGCGAGCCTGCCGCTTGCCAATCTCACGTTCGTCATCACCGGCACGCTGGCCGGCATGCAGCGGGATATCGCCGAAGACGCGCTGCGCGAGCTCGGCGCGAAGGTGTCGGGCAGCGTTTCGAAGAAGACCAGCTTTCTCGTGGCCGGCGCCGACGCTGGCTCCAAGCTCGCCAAGGCGCAATCCCTGGGTGTGCGCGTCCTCGATGAGGGTGCGCTCGAGCAAATCCTGAAAACGAAACAGCCGCCGGCCCCGGGCTGATCCCGGGCGCCGGCGGCTGTAGTTTCAAAGGCTCTCAGCTCAAGGCTTCGGCGGCGGAGCCTGGGTCGGCGCCGGAGCGGCAGCCGGAGCGGCTGCGGGCATCGTCGTCAGCGCCGGTTCGATCTTCGCCGTCTTCAGCATTTCATCCGAATGCGTCTTGAACTGCTTGGCCACCACGATCTTCGCCAGGCGGTCTTTCACATCGTCGTACGCGGGCGGCGCGCGATCGCGCGTGTTCTGCAACTGGACCACGTGCCAGCCGGCCGCGGTCTGCACCGGGGTCTTGGTGAACTCGCCCTTCTTCAGCATGGCCACGGCGTTCGTGAACGCGGGATCCATGTCGCGCGGGCCGAACCAGCCGAGGTCGCCGCCTTTCGCCGCCGAGCCCTTGTCGGCCGACATGCGCTTGGCCATCGTGGCGAAGTCGTTGCCGGCCTTGAGCTGCGCGATGATCTTCATCGCCACGTCTTCGCTGCTCACCAGGATGTGGCGTGCCTCGAATTCGACGAGCGGCGCCGAAGAAATCTGCGCTTCGAATTCGGCGCGCATTTCCGCCTCGGTGGGCGTGTGTTCCTTCATGTACTTCTGTGCGGTGGCCTGCTGCAGCAGTTCGAGCCTGGCCAGCTCGAGGCGCGTGGCGACATCCGGATCGTTGAGCAGTCCGGACTTCTCGGCTTCCTGCGCAATCAGCGTGACGCGAACCAGGTTTTCCTTGATCTGGTCGCGGTCCTGCGGGGTCAGCTCACTCAGGGGCCTGCGGGCCAGCGCCTGCGCATATTCCTCGAAGAGTTTCTGGCTGATGGCCTTGCCGTTCACGGTAACGACGGTAGGCGAAGCAGGCGCGGCAGGGGCGGCGGCAGCCTGTTCGGTCGGAGCGGGCTTACTGCAGGCGGCCAGCGCGAGCAGCACACCCACGCCCAGGAAACGAATAGCTTTCATTTGATCTCTCAACGGGTTGGGAAAAGTTTTTGACCAGGGACTAACGCGTGCGAGCGTCGATCGACAACGCATGGATGTCGCGGCCCATCAATTCAGCGGCGGCAGCATAGACCATCCGGTGCCTTTCCAGCGCGGAGACACCTTCGAAGCCGGCGGCCGCGATGACGACATGAAAATGGCCGCCCTCGCGTGCGCCGGCGTGCCCTTCGTGTTTCGCGCTGTCGTCGCGGATCTCGAGCAGCGTCGGATGTAACGCGGCTTCGAGCGCGGCGCGCAGCCGCTCGGCGCGGGTGTTCACGTGGATTCCTTGGGCTCGTCTTTGGGTTGATAGCCGCGCAGGATCCAGAACATGAGGCCGGCGGTGAACACGAAGACCACCGGGATCATCAGCCAGGTCTTGAAGAACACCCAGGCCTTTTCACTCATGGTGTACGCGACCCAGATGTTCGCGCCGCCGAGCGCCAGGTAAAACAGCGCTGCGATCAACGACATCCGCTTCCAGGTTGAAGCAGTTACCACGAAGCCCTCGGGCATCGCGGCGCTCATGAGGCGCTCGAGCAGCGTCTTCTTTCCGATCCAGATGCTTCCGGCCAGCACGAGCGCGACGAGCCAGTAGAAGACGGTCGCCTTCCACTGGATGAAGCGCACGTCATGCAGGATCAGCGTGGCGGTGCCGAACACCCAGACCAGCATTGCGCTGATCAGGTGCATCTTCGGAATCTCGCGCTTCGTTATCCAGTCCCAGCCGAGCAGCAGCAGCATCGCCACCATGAGCACGGCGGTGGCGACATAAATGCCGGCGAATATGTACGCGCCAAAAAACGCGAAGAGCGGCGCTAGTTCGATCAGGGTCTGCATCGGTATTCCGGTAAATGTCGGGGCGGGGGAGTAAGGGACCGCGCGTATGATAACGGCCCCGCCAACGACTCGCGGGAAGACATCCCGTGAGCCAGTATTTCGAGCTACATCCCGAGAATCCGCAATTGCGGCTGATCCGTCGCGCCACCGAGATCGTGCGCGACGGAGGCGTCATCGTGTACCCGACGGATTCCTGCTATGCGCTCGGCTGCCACATCGGCGACAAGGATGCGCTCGATCGCATCCGGCGCATTCGCGCCGCGGACCGGAACCATCATTTCACGCTGGTGTGCCGCGACCTGGCCGAGATCGCCAAATACGCCAAGGTGGAAACCTGGCAGTTCCGCATGCTCAAGGCGGCGACGCCCGGGCCCTATACCTTTCTGCTGCCGGCCACCAAGGAAACGCCACGACGCCTCCAGCACGAGCGCCGCAAGACCATCGGAATTCGCGTGCCCGATCACGAAGTGCCGCGCCTGCTGCTGGCGGAGTTGGGTGAGCCCATCATGAGCTCGACGCTGCTGCTTCCCGGGGACGAGCTGCCGCTGACCGACGGCCGCGAGATCAGAAACCGGCTCGAGCATCAAGTGGATTGTGTCCTCGATGGCGGCCATTGCGGCATCGAACCCACGACGGTGGTCGATCTCGCGGTCACGCCGCCTGCCGTCACGAGGATTGGTCGCGGGTCACTGGAAAGGCTGGGAATTTAGTTGCGGCACCTTGCTCATTTCCAGCGAATCGATTTACGGACGCCGTCGCATCGACGGCGATTTCCCTCGTGGGCGTCAGCCCTGAAGAATTCCCCGTATACTGCGCCGCTTCCGTGAGCAGTCATCCGCAAGCCAAACGAGTTCTTTCCGGGATGCGGCCGACGGGTCAGTTGCATCTTGGCAACTACCATGGCGCACTCAAGAACTGGGTCGATCTCCAGTACCAGTACGAGTGCTATTTCTTCGTCGCGGACTGGCACGCCCTGACCACGGGCTACGAAGACACCAAGCAGCTCCCCAAATTCATCCACGAGATGCTCATCGACTGGCTCGCCGCGGGCCTCAACCCGGGCGTCGCCACGCTGTTCGTGCAGTCGCAGGTGCCCGAACATGCCGAGCTGCATCTGCTGCTCTCGATGGTGACGCCGCTCGGCTGGCTCGAGCGTGTGCCCAGTTACAAGGACCAGCAGGCCGAGCTCAAGGAAAAGGACCTGGCCACTTACGGTTTCCTCGGCTACCCGTTGCTGCAGACCGCGGACATCCTGCTGTACCGGCCAGCGTTCGTGCCGGTGGGCGAGGACCAGGTGGCGCACGTGGAGATCACGCGCGAAGTGGCGCGCCGATTCAATCATCTCTACGGCCGCGAACCGGACTTCGAGGTGAAGGTGGAGAAGGCCATCAAGAGCCTGGGCGGCCGCAACAGCACGATGTACAAGCAGCTGCGCAAGAAATTCCAGGAGAACGGCGACCAGCTTGCGCTGGAAAAGGCGCGCGAAGTGGTCACCGGCAACAGCCGCCTCACCGTCGCCGATCGCGACCGGTTGTTAGGCTATCTCGAGGGCGGCAGCGTCAGCATCCTGCCCGAGCCGCACGTGCTGCTCACCGCCACGCCGAAGGTGCCGGGCCTCGATGGCCGCAAGATGTCCAAGTCCTACGGCAACACCATCGGCCTGCGCGAAGACCCGGACGTGGTGTCGCAGAAGCTCAAGCAGATGCAGACCGATCCGGCGCGCGTGCGGCGCACGGATCCCGGCAACCCCGACGTCTGCCCGGTATTCGACCTGCACAAGATCTATTCGAGCGAGGAGACTCGCGCCTGGGCCGCGAACGGTTGCCGCACCGCCGGCATCGGCTGCCTCGAATGCAAGAAACCGTTGATCGAGAAGGTCGTGGAAGAAATCAGCGGCATTCGCAAGCGCGCCGCCGAATTCGAAGAGAATCCTGAACTGGTGCGCAACATCGTCGCCGAGGGCGGCGAGAAGGCGCGTGATGCCGCGCGCGCGACGCTCGATGACGTGCGCCGCGCCATGAACCTCAGGGTGGATTGATGCGCCGTTTCCACAACAGCCCGATCGCGGCCGTACCGAGGACGTCATCATGAACAAAAAGGCCCCGAAACCCGATCTGCGCATGGTCGTGAACAACGCCGATGAACCGGCGCACGAAACCGCCGCCGCGGCAGCCCTTTCGCCCGAGCAGGTGGAGATGCCGTTTGCCATGGTGCACGGCGAGCCGGTGACACAACTGCCGAAGGACCTGTACATCCCGCCGCAGGCGCTGGAAGTATTCCTCGAGGCTTTCGAAGGCCCGCTCGACCTGCTGCTCTACATGATCCGGCGGCAGAACCTCGACATCCTCGACATTCCGATCGCCGACATCACGAAGCAGTACATGGAGTACATCACTCTCATGGAAGGCCTGCAGCTCGAGCTCGCCGGGGAATACCTGGTGATGGCCGCGACGCTGGCCGAGATCAAGTCACGCATGCTGCTGCCGCGCGCCGTGGATCCGAATGCCGGGGAAGAGAGCGATCCGCGAGCCGACCTCGTGCGCCGTCTGCAGGAATACGAACGCTTCAAGAGCGCCGCGGAGAACATCGATCGCATTCCGCGCATCGAGCGCGACACGTGGATCGGCAACGCCGAGCTCGGCGAGCGCAAATCCGTGCGTCCGCTTCCGCAGGTGGCCATGCAGGAAATGCTGTTGGCATTTCGCGACGTGGTACAGCGCTCGGAAATGTTTGCGCACCATCACGTCCAGCGAGAGCGATTGTCGGTGCGGGTACGCATGTCTGATATTCTCGCGACGCTCGAGCGTTCGAGCTTCGTCGAGTTCGTGAACCTCTTCAAACCCGAAGAGGGCCGCATGGGTGTCACGGTTACTTTCGTCGCCATTCTCGAGCTGGTGCGCGAGGGGCTGATCGACATCGTGCAGACTGAAGCCTATGCGCCGCTGCACGTGCGCGGCGCACAAGGCGCGCGAGGTCTTCGGCTCGCGGTGGACAACGATTCGATACTGGGTGACGCGGTGCCTGACGCGGACCTCGAAGGCGCCGCCAATGAATCTGTAATGGACGAGTCGGCCCAGGCGCCTGAGTCAGAGCCAGAGCAAGCGGATGGAGATCAGCATGAGTGATGCGTACTTCAAGAATGTCGTCGAAGCGGCGCTGCTGGCCGCGGCGCGTCCCGTTCCCATTGCCGAGCTCCTGCAGATATTCGACGAGCAGTCGCGCCCCACGGCCAAGGAGATGCGCGCGATTCTCGACCAGCTGGCCACCGACTTCGAAGGCCGTGGCGTCGCCATCAAGGAAACCGCCACCGGTTTTCGCTTCCAGGTCCGCACCGAGTTCGCGCACGAAGTGTCGCGCCTGTGGCCGGATCGCCCGCGCAAGTACTCGCGAGCGCTGCTCGAAACGCTCGCGCTCATCGCCTATCGCCAGCCCATCACGCGCGCCGAGATCGAAAACGTGCGCGGCGTGGCGGTGAACCCGGAAATCGTCAAGACGCTCATGGAGCGCAACTGGGTGCGGGTCGTCGGCCATCGCGACGTGCCCGGCCATCCGGAGTTGTTAGGCACCACCTCCGAGTTCCTCGACTACTTCTCGCTCAAGTCCATCGACGACCTGCCGCCGCTCGCCGAGCTCAAGTCGCTGACCGACCTCAACCTGCAGTTGCCGCTGCCGGTGAATGCCGCCGGTGAAAGCGGCGAAGCGCTCGCGCCCGACACCGAAGCCAACACCGATTCCGGCGAAGTGGCGGTCGTGCCCGTGCTGGAAGCCAACGCCGATGGCGGCGATCGCGGCCTCGATGCGGCATCCGACGAAGATTCCGACGATGACGAGCTCTCCGCGCCCGGCGATTCGGCGGCGGGGCTCGTGGCGGCGCCGCCGTCCGACGAGAACTAGAAAACATGGCACGCCCGCGTCCGACGCCGGCCGGCGTCGCCGAGCGGCTCCAGAAATACCTGGCCCAGCGCGGCCTGGGATCGCGCCGGACCGTCGAAGAATGGATTCGCGCCGGGCGGCTGTCCGTCAACGGGCGCATCGCCGAGCTCGGCCAGAAGGTATCCCACGTCGATGACATCCGGCTCGACGGCCGTGCCATCAAGGTGCGCGCGGCCGAAGGCTCGCAACTGTTCCTGTTCAACCGCTCGCCCGGCGATCCGCTGCGCGAAGCCGATGGCGACCGGGCGGCGCTGATCGACCGGCTGCCGAAAACCGCGGGCCGGCGTTTCGTCGCCGTGAGCCCGATGCCCGGCATCGACGGCGGACTCGAGCTGGTCACCTCCGATGGAGCGCTGGCCGCGAAACTGCAGCGGACCAATCACAAGCTGACCTGCGAGTTCAGCGTACGCATCAAGGGAGTGTTAGGCCCCGATCACATCGAGGCGGTGAAGAGCGGCAAGCTCGACCGCGCGGCGCGCATGACCGTGGAGAACGTCAGCACCAGCGAGGCGCAGCTCGAAGGATCGAATCGCTGGTATTCCATCGTGGTGCGCGGCGCCAGCGGCAAGGACATCCGCCAGCTCTTCGAAAGGCAGGGCGCGCTGGTCAGCCGGGTCCTGCGCGTGTCGATGGGTAGTTTGAAACTGGACAAGGGCCTGTCGCGCGGGCAATTCCGGCAGCTGACCGACGAGGAGGTCAAGGCGCTGTTGCATCCCTCGTCGGCGGACGCCAGCGATAACGACTAGAGCGCGCGCGTGCCCTGCGCTTCGAAGCGCTGCCCGGTCACGCCACGGCTTGCCGGGCCTAACAACGCGAGATAGGGCCCGGTGAGCGACTCCGGAACCGGCAGGGACTCCGCCGCTTCCGACGGATAGGCCTGGCGGCGCATCGACGTGCGCACCTTGCCGGGGTCGATGATGTTCACGCGGACCGCGCTCGTGCCTTCGAGCTCGTGCGCCAGCACCTGCGTGAAACCTTCCACCGCGAACTTCGAAATGGAATAGGCGCCCCAGTAGGCGCGCCCGCGAGTGCCGACGCCGCTCGACGTGAACAACACGGCGGCGTCCTTCGAGGCGCGCAGCAGCGGCAGCAGGTGCTGCGTGAGCACGAACGCGGCGGTGACGTTCACGTGCATGACGCGCATGAACATCGGGACGTCGTACTGCTCGATGGGTGTGAGCGCGCCTAACAAGGCGGCGTTGTGCAGCAGTCCGTCGAGGCGCCCGTAGCGCTTCTCGATGGCCGCGGCCACGGCTTCGTAATCCGCGGCCAGCGCGCGCTCGAGATCGAGCGGCACGATGCTGGCCTCGGGGCCGCCTGCGGCGGCGATCTCCGCATGCACGGCCTCGAGTTTGCGCACCGTGCGGCCGAGCAGGATGACTTCGGCGCCGGCGCGCGCCAGCGCGAGCGCCACCGCCCGACCGATGCCGGAACCCGCGCCCGTGACCATGATGACGCGGCCACGCAATTCATCGGCTGCCGGCTCGTGCCGGCGAGGATCAAATGTATTCATGAAGGATTGCGCGGCGTGTCGGGAGAGCTGTCCGATTCGAGCGCCGGTGCGGTCGCGGGCTTTCGAACCAGTTCTTCGATCGGATCGACGGGCGCCATCGGTGCGTCACTCGTGATGCCGAGCTCCGGAAAACGCCGCGCCTTCGGCATCACGTTGCGTTCCAGCGAGCCGATGGTGGAGTTGTAGGCCTCGACGGCCTTGCCCAGCGAGTTGCCGACTTTCTGGAGATGACTCACGAAAGCCGTGAGCGCACGGTAGATGTCCTCGCCGTTCTTCCGGATCTCTTTCGCGTTTTCCGTGACGGCGTTCTGGCGCCAGCCGTACGCGATGACTTTCAGCAAAGCCATGAGCGTCGACGGCGTCGTGATGACGATGCGCTGCTTGAGCGCCGTGTCCAGCAGGTCGGGGCGCTCGGCCAGAGCCGCCGCGAGGAACTGGTCGCCCGGCAGGAACAACACGGCGAACTCCGGGCTTTGCTCGAACTGTTCCCAGTAACTTTTCTGGCCCAGCTCGCGCACGCGCTGTTCGACCTGCATGGCATGGCGAGCCAGCGAGACGCGGCGCGATTCGTCATCGGGCGCTTCCACCGCGTCCATGTACGCATCGAGCGGCGTCTTGGCGTCCACGACGATGCTGCGCGACTCCGGCATGCGCACCACCAGGTCGGGACGCACCACGCTGCGGTCGCTGGTCTCGACGTTCACCTGTTCTTCGAAATCGCAGCGGTCGGACATGCCGGCGAGCTCGACGACCCGACGCAAGGTGATCTCGCCCCAGCGGCCGCGAACCTCCGGCCGCCGCAGAGCAGTGGAGAGATTGCGGGTTTCGCGCTGAAGCAGCGCCTGCACGTTGACCAGGCTTTCGATCTGCCCGGACAACTTGCCCACCGATTCGCGTCGCTCGCGCTCCATCGCCTGTGACTGTTCTTCCTGCTTTGCCAGCGCCTTCTGGATGGGCTCGACGAGCTGGGCGATCGCCTTTTCACGTTTCTCGAGTTCGGCGCCCGCGACTGCCTGGTCGCGCCCGAAGACCTCGCGCGCCAGCTTGAGGAAAGTTTCGCTGTTGGCGTCGAGCGCAAGTCGCGATGCGGACTCGACGGCCGCGCGCACCTGCGCTTCGCTTTGGGCAAGCAGCGCCGCGGTGCGCGTATGCAGCTCGCCTTCGGAGCTGAGGCGCGCGTTTGCGGCTTCCAGCCTGCCGTTGAGCTCGTTGGCATGTTTCGCCGCGCGCAACGTGCCGATCAGGTAGCCGATGAGCGCCGCCGCGAGCGCGGCGATGACGGTGATGACCCAGGCGCTGTTCATGCGCCGCCGTTTGCTTTCTTGGCGCGCGCGGGCACGCGCGACGGCTTGTCCAGCCAGGTGAGCAGGTCGAGCGGGGTGTTGAGCCAGCCATGCTGGAACCACTCGTCTGCGCGATCGTCGTCGCCGATGTAGCCGAAGCCCGCGATCAATGAATACATGCCGGCGGCCTCGGCGGCCTGCGCATCGCGTTCGGCGTCGCCGACGAACACGCATTCGCCCGGTTCGACACCGATGGTCTTTGCGGCGTGCAGCAGCGGCAGCGGATGGGGTTTGCGTTCGGACAGCGTGTCGCCGCTGACCACGGCGCGCACGCGATCATGCAGCTTCACCTCGATCAGCAGCGGATCGGTGAGCCAGCCCGGCTTGTTGGTGACGATGCCCCACGCGAGCCCGCGCTGCTCGAGCGCATCGAGCATCTCGTCGCCGCCTTCGAAGAGGCGCGTGTACTTCGCGAGGCGCTTTCGGTAGATGTTCAGCAACCGCATGCGCATCGCCTCGTGCGCTTCGGTGTCCAGCTTGCCGAACCCCAGGCGCACCAGCGCATGGCCGCCGTGCGACACCTGCGCGCGCACGGTCTCGAACGACAAGGGCGCGAGATGTTCCTCGGCGCGCAACTGGTTCAGCGATTCGTGAAAATCCTGCGCGGTGTCGAGCAGTGTGCCGTCGAGGTCGAACAACACTCCCTTGATGATGCCGGTCATGACGCGCCCGGCGCCTGCCGGCCGAGATGCATGAGGTAGTTCACCGCGGGATTCGCATCGAGCGAGCATTGCTCGCGCACCGGGTCATATTGCAGCCCGGCGATGTCCAGCACATCGAGCCCTGCCGCCCGCGCGAACCGCGCCACTTCCGACGGCTTGAGCAGGCGGTCGTATTCATGCGTGCCGCGCGGCACCAGGTTGGCGACATATTCGGCCCCGACGATGGCCAGCAGGAACGAGCGGAAATTGCGGTTGATGGTGGAGATGAACACGTGGCCGCCCGGCCGGACGAGCTTGCCGAGCACGGCGATGGTGGCGGCGGGATCGGGCACGTGCTCGAGCATCTCCATGCAGGTGAGCACATCGAATTTTCCGGCGTGGCCCGCGAGCAGCTGCTCGGCGGATTCGACGCGATAGTCGATGGTCAACCCGGACTCGAGCGCATGCAGGCGCGCGGTTTCCACCATGCTGGGCGCGAGGTCGATGGCGGTCACTTCGGCGCCCGCGCGCGCCAGCGTTTCGGCGAGCAGTCCGCCGCCGCAGCCCACGTCGAGAACGCGCGCGCCGCCGAGCGCGCAGCGTTCCTGCACATAGCGCGCGCGCACGGGATTGAGCTTGTGCAGCGGCTTGAACTCACCGTCGACATCCCAGAAGCGGTGCGCAGCGGCTTCGAATTTCGCGATTTCCGCGGCGTCGCTGTTCAGCGAATTCTGCGGTGATTTGCCGTCGGTTTGCGGGGTCGTCATGAGGGTGGGAATTATAGACGCGCGGCCCCCAAAAAAGGCTTTTGGTTAGACCTCCGTGATAGAATTCCGCACCTTTTTTCGGGCCCTTACATGAACGAAATCGCGCGAGAAATTCTTCCCGTGAATCTCGAAGACGAGATGCGCCAGTCGTATCTCGACTACGCCATGAGCGTCATCGTCGGCCGCGCGCTGCCCGATGTCCGCGACGGCCTGAAGCCCGTGCACCGCCGCATCCTGCATGCCATGCGCGAGCTCGGCAACGACTGGAACAAGGCCTACAAGAAGTCCGCGCGCGTCGTCGGCGACGTCATCGGCAAATACCACCCGCACGGCGACAACGCCGTGTACGACGCGCTCGTGCGCATGGCGCAGCCGTTTTCACTGCGTTACATGCTGGTCGACGGCCAGGGCAACTTCGGTTCGGTGGACGGCGATGCGCCGGCCGCCATGCGATACACCGAAGTGCGCATGTCGCGCATCGCCAGCGAGCTGCTGGCCGACATCGAAAAAGAAACCGTCGATTTCCAGCCGAACTACGACGAAAGCGAAACGGAACCCACGGTCATGCCGGCGCGGTTCCCGAACCTGCTGGTCAACGGCTCGGCCGGCATCGCGGTGGGCATGGCCACCAACGTCCCGCCGCACAACCTCACGGAGATCATCAACGCGTGCCTGGCGGTGCTCGACGACGGCGAAGTCACGCTGGCCGCGCTCATGCAGCACGTGCCGGGCCCGGACTTCCCCACGGCCGGAATCATCAACGGGGCGACCGAGATCGCCACCGCCTATCGCACCGGCCGCGGCCGCCTGTCGATTCGCGCGCGCACCAGTTTCGAAGACATCGACAAGGTGGGCGGGCGCCAGGCCATCATCGTCACCGAGCTTCCCTTCCAGGTGAACAAGGCGCGCCTGCTCGAGCGCATCGCCGAGCTGGTACGCAACAAGGAAATCGACGGCATCTCCGAACTGCGCGACGAGTCCGACAAGGACGGCATGCGCGTGGTCATCGAGCTGAAGCGCGGCGAAGTCTCCGAAGTGGTGCTCAACAACCTCTTCGCGCAAACGCCGCTCGAGACCGTGTTCGGCATCAACATGGTCGCCCTCATCGACGGCCAGCCGAAGCTGCTCGGCCTCAAGGAAATGCTCGAGGCATTCCTGCGGCACCGGCGCGAAATCGTCACGCGCCGGACCATTTTCGATCTCGCCAAGGCGCGCGACCGCGCCCACATCCTCGAAGGACTGGCGGTCGCGCTCGCCAACATCGACGAAGTCATCGCGCTCATCAAGGCATCGCCCACGCCCGTGGAAGCGAAGGCGGCGCTGGCCGCGCGTGAATGGAATTCCGGTGTCGTCCCGCAGCTGCTGGCGCGCGCCGGGGATATCTCCACGCGCCCGCAGGGCCTGGCGGCGGAGTTCGGCATCACCGTCGCGGGCGGCGCGTACAAGCTCTCGGAGACCCAGGCCCAGGCCATTCTCGACATGCGCCTGCACCGCCTCACGGGCCTCGAGCAGGACAAGATCATCGGCGAGTACCAGGACCTCCTGACGCTCATCGTCGATCTCACCGACATCCTGGCGCGTCCCGAAAGGCTCACGCAGGTCATCCGCGAAGAGCTGATCGCCATTCGCGATCAGTACGGCGATGCCCGCCGCACCGAAATCAACCGCGACCACCTCGATCTATCTACCGAAGACCTCATCGAGCCGCAGGACGTGGTCGTCACGCTGTCGCACGCCGGTTACGCCAAGAGCCAGCCGGTCACCGAATACCAGGTGCAGCGTCGCGGCGGCCGCGGCAAGGCCGCCACCTCGGTCAAAGACGAGGACTTCGTCGAGAAACTCTTCGTCGCGCACACGCACGACACCATCCTGTGCTTCAGCAATCGCGGCAAGGTCTACTGGAAGCGCGTGTTCGAGCTTCCGCAGGCCGGCCGCGGCTCGCGCGGCAAGCCCATGGTCAATCTGCTGCCGCTCGAAGAGGGCGAACGCATCAACGCCGTGCTGCCCATCAAGCAGTTCGACGACGACCACTTCGTGTTCATGGCCACCAGCCAGGGCACGGTGAAGAAGACTCCGTTGTCGGCGTTCTCGCGTCCGCGCGCCAGCGGCATCATCGCGCTAGGGCTCGACACCGACGACCGCCTGGTCGGCGTGGCGCTCACGGACGGCCGGCGTGAAATCATCCTCTCGTCGAGCGGCGGCAAGTCCATCCGCTTCAGTGAAGAAGAAGTGCGGCCCATGGGCCGCGAGGCCACCGGCGTGCGCGGCATCAAGCTGGGTGTCGGCCAGGAGCTCATTTCACTCATCGTGGTGGGCGAGGGCCTGGTGCTCACGGCGTCCGCCAACGGCTACGGCAAACTCACGCCGCTCGAAGATTTCCCGCAGCACGGGCGCGGCGGGCAGGGCGTCATCGCGCTGCAAACTACCGAGCGCAATGGCGAGATGGTCGCGGCGCTGCAAGTAAATTCCGATCATGAGCTCATGATGATTAGTTCTACCGGCACGCTGGTGCGTACACCGGTCGGCGAAATCTCCATCGTCGGGCGTAATACCCAAGGGGTTCGCCTGATCCGGCTGGGTGAAGGCGAAAGACTGACCGGAATCGAACGCATCGAGAGCCTGGGCGAAGAAGCCGGAGCATCCGCGGATGCCCCGCCGGTGCTGGGCAGCGACGAATCCGACCCGGAAGGCCCTGCCGACACGCCGACGTCCTGATATATTCCGCGCCCCGGGCAATAACGTCCGGGGGAACTAACGGTGCGGGCAATAAGGTCCGCCCAGAGGAATATCTCATGCGCGTATTCAACTTTGCTCCGGGGCCGGCGACGCTGCCCCTGGAAGTCCTCCAGCAAGCTCAGGCGGAGATGGTCGACTGGCGCGGCAGCGGCATGTCGGTCATGGAAGTCAGCCATCGCGGCAAGGCCTTCATCGGCGTGGCGCAAGAGGCGGAAGCCGACCTGCGCGAGCTGCTGGCCGTCCCGGCTAACTACAAGGTGCTGTTCCTGCAGGGCGGCGCCACTGGCATGTTCTCGGCGATCCCCATGAACCTCGCCACTGCCGAATCCACCGTGGACTACGTGAACACTGGCGCCTGGTCGAAGAAGGCGATCGGCGAAGCCAAACGTTTCGCCAGGGTGAACGTCGCCGCCGACGAGTCGGCCACCAACTATTCGAGCGTTCCCGCACAGAGCGCGCTCAAGCTCACGCCGGATGCCGCGTATTTCCACTACACGCCCAACGAAACCATCGGCGGCGTGGAGTTCGACTACGTTCCGCAGGTGGGCAATGTCCCGCTGGTCGCGGATTTCTCCTCCAGCATCCTGTCGCGGCCCATCGACGTGTCGAAATACGGCCTCATCTACGCCGGCGCGCAGAAGAACATCGGCCCTTCGGGCATCTGTGTCGTCATCGTGCGCGATGACCTCATCGGCAAGGCGCGCCCGGGCACGCCCATGGTCTGGGACTTCAAGGCCATGGCGGATGAAGGCTCCATGCTCAACACGCCGCCGACTTTCGGCTGGTACTTCGCGGGCCTCGTGTTCAAGTGGCTCAAGAAGCAGGGTGGCCTCAAGGCCATGGAAGCGCGCAACCGCGCCAAGGCGGAGAAGCTCTACGGCTTCATCGAAGGCTCCGGCTTCTACAAGAGCCCGGTGGCGAAGAACGCGCGTTCGTGGATGAACGTGCCGTTCACGCTCGCCAAGCCCGATCTCGACAAGGCGTTCTGCGCCGAAGCGGCGAAGGTGGGCCTCGTGAACCTCGAAGGGCACCGTTCGGTGGGCGGCATGCGCGCGTCCATCTACAACGCCATGTCCATCGAGGGCGTCGACGCGCTCGTGAACTTCATGAAGGACTTCCAGAGCAAGAACGCCTAGAAATGGGACATGGATGTGAGGGGACGGACTTAAGTCTGTCCCCTCTCGTCAAGCTAGCAAAAGGGGACGCGCCTGAAGCAGGCGTCCCACCTAACGACCCGGGCAATAACGTCCGGGCGCAACGTGAAAAGACGCTGGCAATAACGTCAGCGCTCGAGGAGACAAAACATGCGTTTCAAGATCCAGACTCTCAACAACATCAGCATCAAGGGCCTCGAGCGCCTGCCGCGCGACCGCTTCGAGATCGCCTCGGAAATCGGCAATCCCGACGCCATCCTGGTGCGTTCGGCCGACATGCACAAAGTGGCGCTGCCCGACAGCCTGCGGGCCGTGGGCCGTGCCGGCGCCGGCACTAACAACATTCCGGTCGAGGCGCTTTCCAAGAAGGGCATCCCGGTGTTCAACGCGCCCGGCGCCAACGCGAATGCCGTGAAGGAGCTGGTGCTGGCCGGCATGTTCCTGGCAGCGCGCAACATCTGCCAGGCCTGGGCCTTCGCCAAGGCGCAGCAGGGCGACGATCACGCGCTCGACCTCGCGGTCGAGAAGGGCAAGAAGAATTTCGTCGGCTTCGAACTGCCCGGCCGCACGCTGGGAGTCATCGGCCTCGGCGCCATCGGCGTCGAAGTGGCGAATTCGGCGCTGGGCCTTGGGATGAAAGTCCTCGGTTACGATCCACAGATAACCGTGCAGCGCGCCTGGCAGCTGTCGTCCAACGTGGAACAGGCGCTGTCGCTGGACGACCTGTTCGTGCGTTCGGACGTCATCTCGGTGCACGTTCCGCTCACGCCCGAGACACGCGGCCTGGTCAACGAAGCCCGCCTGAAGCTCATGCGCAAGAACGGTGTCATCCTGAACTTCGCGCGTGCTCCCATCGTCGACGAGAAGGCGATCATCGCCGCGCTCGACGACGCGCGCCTGCAAGGTTATGTCTGCGACTTCCCGACCAATGCGCTCAAGGATCACCCCAAGGTCGTGACCTTGCCGCATCTCGGCGCTTCGACCAACGAAGCCGAGGACAACTGCGCGGTCATGGTGGCGGACACCGTCAAGGACTACCTCGAGAACGGCAACATCAAGAACAGCGTCAATTTCCCGGAAGTGGTGCTGCCGCGTGCGCCGAAAACCACGCGTATCGCCATCGCCAACAGCAACGTGCCTAACATGGTCGGCCAGATCTCGACCATCCTCGCCGGCGCTTCGCTCAACATCGCCGAGCTGCTCAACAAGTCCCGGGGCGAGTACGCCTACACCCTCATCGACACCGATGGCGCCGTGGATGCGGGCGTAATCGACAAAGTGCGTGCGATCAGCGGCGTGCTGGCGGCGCGGGTGATATAACTGCGGCCGATGGCTAGCAAGAAGAAAAGCGGATCCGGGGCGGCGGTTGCGGCAAAGGGTGCCGAACCGCTCGCCAACCTGCGCGCGCAGATTGACAGCGTCGACGCGCGCATCCACGCGCTGCTCAACGACCGGGCGATGCTCGCGCGGCAGGTCGGCGTGTCCAAACACGCCGACGGACATACCGTCGATTTCTACCGGCCCGAGCGCGAGGCGCAGGTGTTGCGTATGGCGCGCGAGCGGAACAAGGGTCCGCTGCGCACCGAAGAAATACTGCGCCTGTTCCGCGAGATCATGTCCGCGTGCCTCGCCCAGGAAGAGCCCCTCAAGGTGGGTTACCTCGGGCCCGAGGGCACGTTCTCGCAGACCGCCACGCTCAAGCATTTCGGCCACTCGGTGCGCGCGCTGGCGCTGGCCTCGGTCAACGAGGTGTTCCACGAGGTCGAGGCGGGGCTCGCCGATTTCGGCGTGGTGCCGGTGGAAAACTCCACCGAGGGCGCCGTCAATCACACGCTCGACACCTTGTTAGGCTCGCCGCTGCGCATCTGCGGCGAGGTGGAACTGCGCATCCACCAGTTCCTCATGGGCGGCATGGACAACCTGGCCAAGATCAAGCGCATCTGCAGCCATCCGCAATCGCTGGCGCAGTGCCGCGGCTGGCTCGACGAACACCTGCCCGGCATACCGCGCATCCCGATGTCCAGCAATGCCGAGGCCGCGCGCCGCGCGCGCGACGAGGAGGGCACCGCCGCCATCGCCGGCGAAACCGCCTCCGACGTCTACGGCCTGAAACTGCTGGCCACCGAAATCGAAGACAGCGACGACAACACCACGCGGTTCTTCGTCGTGGGCCGCAAGCTGTTCAAGCCTTCCGGCGAAGATCGCACCACCATCCTGTGCTCGGCGCTCGACACCGAATCGCCGGGCGCATTGTTCCGGCTGCTCGAGCCGCTGGCGAAGCACAAGATCAGCCTCACGCGCATCGAATCGCGGCCGTCGCGGCGCAAGAAGTGGGACTACGTGTTCTTCTTCGACATCGTCGGCCATGCGGAAGAACCGCATGTGGCGAAGGCTCTCGCCGCGTTGAAGAAGCGCGCTTCGCTGTTCCGCGTTCTCGGTTCGTATCCACGCGCAGTGTCGTGATGGCGGCGGTGCCGTGGCGGCGGTGCCGGGCACCAAAAGTCGTAGTTGAGCAGACGCTATGAACCCTTCCGACGCCGACTCAACTACG
>DASTXR010000066.1:0-11322 GCA_035765415.1 Steroidobacteraceae bacterium
GGATTGATTCGCGCGGGACCGGTCTTTAGACTCTCGCCCCTCTCGGAAGGCCAACACGGCTTAGGCGGGCGGTTAGCTCAGCGGTAGAGCACTGCTTTCACACGGCAGGGGTCACAGGTTCAAGCCCTGTACCGCCCACCACTCCAATCTCCATGAACATCTCCAGAACGACCGCGATACACGAGGCCGCTCACGCAGTCGCTGCGATCCGCGCCGGCCTGGTCTTCGACCACGTCACCGCCGTGCCGGATTTCGACGAGGACATCGAAGGCGCATTGCATTGGACCGACCTGCACACATCGGGCGAAGTCGCGATGTCGGCCGAGGCGTCGGCATTGGTCCTGCTCGCCGGGCCTTGCGCGGAAGCCCGCGCCCGGCAACTGCGCTTCGATCGCGTGTTCGCGGGCGAAGCCGCGACTGACGATCGCGACGGCGTCGCATCGCTGGGCTTGAGTGACGCACAGTTCATTACCGCCAGCCGCGACGCACTCGCGCTCATCGAACGCGACTGGGCGCTGATCGAGCGCATCGCGAACGAGCTCGAAAAAGGCGAGATCCTCGAATTCGAGGACGTCGCAGCGATCGTGTCAGGCGACGTGGTCTGATCGCCGATCGCGCCGCCTCACTGCGACGCGGCCTTCCTTTCGATTTCCCACGCGGCGAAACACGGCAGGTGCAGATGGAATTCGCGCGTGCCCTGTGCATCGTCCGCGGCGAACTCGATTTCCAGCTCCATCTCGGCGGCATCGATGGAATGGCCGCATACCGGGCACATGTCTGCCGACCCGTGGCCGCCCCACAGGCCGTTGGGCCGTACGGCGGGAATGCGGCCCAGGTCCAGCGCCGCGCGCGCCTTGCGCCGCAGGTCCTGCTCATCATGATCGCTGGGAAGCATGCGAATCCCCGGTAGTGGTAGCTACCGGGAATACGTTCGGCACCCGCGATTTGATCCATCAGCCCATCGCGTGCACCTGCCATGACACGCCGTACTTGTCGCGCAGCCAGCCGCCGGGCTGTTTTTCGCCGCCGGCGGACAGCTTCTCGGTGAGCGCCGCGGCTTCAGCCGCACTGCCGCATCCGTAGAGCAGCGACATGGCCGGCGAGAACGCGAACCGCGGATTGCCGTTGAGCGCGACCAGTTGTTGATCGCCCAGCGTGAAGCTGGCGGTCATGACGCTGCCCTCGGGACCGCAACCGTTGGCGGGAAACCGCTGGATCTCGCCCAACTTCGCATCGGGGAAGATCCCCACGTAGTAACGCGCCGCTTCTTCTGCCTGGTTGTCGAACCAGAGAAAAGGGATCAGTGAGCTCATGATTGCTTCCTCCGCGCGATGACTTCGGCGAGCTTGCCCATTTCGCTTTCCCACCCCTGCGTCGCCATCGAGGTGTAGAACTCGTTGTGCATGGCATCGAGCTGCAGGTCGACGCGCACGGCCTGCGCCCCCTGCGCCGTGAGCACGAGCCGGGTCTCGACCTCGTACGGGTCGACGCCGGGAATGAAATCCGCGAGGTTCATCCATGCGGCCAGCGTCTTCGGACTGACCTCGGTGTAACGCGCCTTGAGCGCGGTAGATAGAGGCTGGTTGTGCTGCTTCATGAACGCGATCTGGTCGGCCCCGACGCAGGTCATGACGTATTCGAGCGCGCCACCGGCGCGCAGCTCGAGCTTGCTGACCTTCACTTCGAACCCGGGCGGGCCCCACCATGATTCGATGCCGTCCTTCGTGGTCCAGAGTTCCCAGACGAGATCCAGCGACGCGCTGAACGTGCGCTGCAGGTTGATACGTTTCTTCACTTGATGCTCCGCTTCTTCTTGGTTGTATTCGTCGCCTTGCGTCGCTCGAGCGCGGCGCCGAACCGGTCGAGGCGCGCTTCCCAGTGGGCGCGGATGCGCGCGATCCATTCGTCGAGCTCGTCGAACGGCTGCTGCCGCAGCGAATAAAAACGCTGCTGGCCTTCCGGGCGCACGCTGACGAGGCCGGCGCGACTCAGGATGCCGAGGTGGCGCGACACGCCGGACTGCTGGATGTGCACCCGTTCGACGAGTTCGTTGACCGGCTGCTCGCCGTCACGTAATGCCTCGATGAGCGCGAGGCGCATGGGATCGGCGAGCGCGGCGAAGGTTGATATATTCATGAATGTGTATATACACATTCACCGATTCAAAAGTCAACGGCGGATCGCGCCGTCCCGGGTGCGGGACGCGATCAGAGCGTGCGGACTTGCGCGGAGATCCGGTCGATGCCCGCCGCGATCTGCGCGCGCTCCGCCGTGCCCGGCAGCGCGTCGGGCGGACAGGCTTCGATGCAGCGCTCGAGTTCCGCCGCCGCATCGCTGAGCGCCAGCAGGCCGAGCGTGCCGCTCGTGCCGCAGGTCCGGTGCGCGAGGTGGTAGATCTGGGCGAGACCGCTGCGGTCGCCGGCGTCGAGGCGCGCCAGCCCTTCGCGCATCTGCGCCAGGTCGAGCGCGGTGCGCGCGACGAACTTGCGCACCAGCTCGTTCAGGCGCGTCTGCAGCACGGGGGCACTGTGCTGGTTGTCGTTCATCGAGCCTCCCACAGCGCCCTCACCTGCTTGCCCAGCGCCATCGGATCGAAGGGTTTGGCGATCACGCCGATCGCCGACAGCTCGCGCAGGCGCCCCACTTCGTTGGCGCGCGCCTTTGCCGTCATGAAGATGACCGGGATGCGCGCAAGCTCGGGGTCCGAGCGCATGCGCCGCAGCAGCGTCGGGCCATCCATGCCCGGCATCATGACGTCGAGCACCACGAGATCGGGGTGCTCGATGCGCATCTTGAGCAGCGCGCGCTCGCCGCCGTCGCTGGTCAGCACCTTGAGGCCGCCGTCGAGGGTCAGCGACATCTCGACGATCTCGCGGATGTCCGCATCGTCGTCCACGTACAGCAGCGACTTGAGCGGCTTGCCGCTGGTCTTGGCCTGCGCCGGCACGCCATCGAGCGTCACGCGATCGCGCCCATGATTCTTGCTGGTGTACAGGCAGTCGTCGGCGCGGCTCAGGAGTAGTTCGGGAGTGGCGGCGTTGGGATCGTTGAGCACCGACAGGCTGGTGACCCCCACGCTCACGGTCACGTCGACGCCGCCGGCGCTGGTCAGCATGGGCGCCGCGGCCACGGCATGACGGATCTTCTCGGCGACCGTCGCCGCGCCCGCGAGCGGAGTCTGCGGCAGCACGACGGCGAACTCCTCGCCGCCCATGCGCGCGCACCAGTCGTAATCGCGCGGCAAAGACTGCTGCACACGGCGCACGAACTCGATGAGCACGTCGTCGCCGCCAGCGTGGCCGAAACGATCGTTGATGTGTTTGAAATGGTCGATGTCGCACACCAGCAGCGACAGATCCCCGCCCATGCGCCGCGCGCGCTTGAGCTCGCGACGCATGTGGGTCATGAAGTAACGGCGGTTGTGCGCGTTGGTCAGCGAGTCGGTCATCGCCATGCGGCGCCGTTCCTCGATCACCAGCTTGAGCGAGTGCTCGAGCGAGAGGATGCGCCGCGCGGTGGCCAGCCGCGCCAGCAGCTGCGGCCCGGACACGCGCTTCGATAGATAGTCGTCGGCGCCGGCCTCGAGACCGGCGAGGATCTCCTGCTCCGAGTCGTGCGCGGTGCACAACATGATGTAGACGTAGCCCGGATAGTGCACGTCTTCGCGGATCGCGCGCGTGAGCGCGAGCCCGTCCATGCCCGGCATGTTGCGATCGAGGATGACGATGGGCGCGAACTGCCGCTTGAGCTCGGCGAGCGCGGCAACGCCGTTGCCAGCCGTGGCGACTTCGAAACCGGCGGCGGTGATGAGGTCGCGAAGCCGCTCGATGACGATCTCGTCGTCGTCCACCAGCAGCACGCGCGGCGCGATACTCACCAGCGCAGGCTGCACCTGCGTGATGACGGACTCATCGGCGGCGAGCGCGCCGAGAATGGGATCGCGCCGGGTCATGAGCAGAACTCTGCGGCCGCCAGTGCCAAGTTGGTGTCACCTTCACAGATTGCCATCGCATCCCACGATAACGTAATGAGAGAACGAGGGATAAGCGCAACTTCACAAAGAAGTGGCGCTGACCCTGAATGCAAATTCCTAAGGGTTTCACCATTCCATCTCCGGCTAACTACTTTGGACGCGCGGCGCTGCTCACGGCGCTGTATGTGATCACCGGCAAGCTCGGACTGCTGCTCGCGGTGCCGCCCGGCTATGCCACGATCATCTGGCCGGCGTCCGGCATCGCCATCGGCATGTTGCTGGTGCACGGCGCGCGACTGTGGCCGGCGATCCTTCTCGGTTCGTGGCTGCTCAATGCGCACCAGTCAGGCGTGTTTTCCGCGGGCCAGTGGCTGTCGCAGGAAAATTTCGCGGCGCTCTGCATCGCCGCCGGATCGACGCTGCAGGCGCTCGCCGGACGCTGGCTGGTTGCGCGCCTGATCGGCGTTCCCGTGCGCCTGCGCGCGGCACGCGATGTGCTGATGGTGCTGCTGCTCGCCGGCCCCGCCACCTGCGTAACGGCCGCGACCGTCGGCGTGGGCACGCTGTACGCACTGGGCATCGTCGGTTCCGACACGATCGTCGGCAACTGGCTCGCGTGGTGGTCGGGCGATTCGCTGGGAGTGGTGGTGTTCACGCCGCTGGTGCTGCTCGCGCCCGGCGGCCGCGCGCAGGTGACGTGGCGCGGCAAGCCCATCGGCCAGCTGCCGTTTGCCGCACTGCTGCTGCTGGTGCTGCCGCTCGGGCTCACGTTCTATGCATGGCAGGTCATCTCCGAAAGCGACTACCTGCGCGGCGATGCCAAGTTCGAAACCCTGGCCATCGAAAGCGAGAAGGCGCTGGAGAACCGCATGGCTTCCTACGGCAATGCCCTGCTCGGCGCCGCCAGCTTCGTCCAGGGCTCCGCCGACGTCACCAGCGCACAGTGGCGCGCCTATGCGGACACCATACGGCTGCGCGAAAACTTTCCGGGCCTCAATGGCATTGGCTTGATCCAGCCGGTCGAGACTGCCGACCTCGCCGAGTTCGAGCGCAAGCGCCGCGCGGATGGCGCGCCCGATTTCACGGCCCATCCGCGGGTCGACGGCGGTCCTAACTACATCGTCGCCTTCGTGGAACCGGAGAACGACAACCGTCCGGCGCTCGGCCTCAACCTCGCCTTCGAGCCCAGGCGGCGGGAAGCCGCCGAGCTGGCGCGCGATTCGGGGCGCCCCACCATCACCGAGATCCTGCTGCTCGTGCAGGACGTCCGCAGGACGCCGGCCGTCCTCCTGCTCCATCCCATCTACCACCGGGACATGCCGACCAGCTCGACGGCCGAGCGGCGCGCGGCGTTTCGCGGCTGGGTCGACGGCCCGCTGGTGACGCACAATCTTCTCGCCTCGCTGACCGATCGCCAGGACGTCGACTATCGCCTGCACGTCTACGACGGCAACGCGGAAACTCCGGAGGCGCTGGTCTACGCGAGCGCCGGCGCATCCACCGCGCACCCCGCGTTCGTCAAGCGCGGCACCGTGCAGATCATGCAGCGCCAGTGGCTGCTGGTCTGGGAGAGCACGCCGGCTTTCGACATCGCGCAGCGTTCGACCAACCCGCTATTCATCCTGATCGGCGGCCTGGTGTTCACCGGGCTGCTGTCGTTGCTGCTGGTGGTGCTGACGGTGCGGCGCACCGAACACATCGAGCCGATGGTGGGCGAGCGGCGCTTCATCGTGCCTTCGCTGGTGTTCCTGATGCTGCTGATCGGCAGTTTTGCGCTGTACAAGCGGCTGCTCGACCAGGAGCTCGACTTCGTGCGCCGCCAGGTGCAGAACGACCTCGGCGAAATCGATTCGCAGCTTCGCGCGCGCACCGCCGAACGCATCACGACGCTGGCGCGCATGGCGGCGCGCTGGAAATCCTCCGGCGGCACCAGCTACGAATCCTGGCGCAGCGACGCCGCGAACCTCACCAACGAGCTTCCCGGGCTGCGCGCGCTGCAGTGGATAGACCCCGGTTACCACGTGCGCTGGCTCGAACCGCTGGGCGGCAACGAGGGTGAAATCGGCCGCGACATGCTGGCGGATGCCGGGCGGGCCGGCGCGCTGCGCGCCGCCGGCGAAACCGGCCGGCCGCTGCTGACGTCCCCGGCGCCGATGCCGCAGGGCTACGTCGGCTTCTCGGCCTATCTACCTCTGCGGCGCGCGGGGCGTTTCGACGGCTTCATCGCCGGGCAGTTCTCCGTGGAAGACCTGTTCAACGGGGCCGTCGACGCGCACATGCTGAACGACTACGCGGTCTCCATTCTCCACGAGGGCGTCACGGTGTTCGCCAACAGCCGCGGCGAAAGCCCGCTGATGCGCGAGCTCGCGTTCGAAAAACCCATGCGCGTCGGCACGCACACCTGGACGCTGCGCATGGTTCCCACGCCCGACTTCGTCGAGCGCCAGAAGTCCGGCCTGCCCTTGCTGGTGTTGAGCGCCGGGCTGCTGGTGGCGGCGCTGGCCGCGCTGTCGGTGCGCTACGTGCTGATATCGCGCCTGAAATCCGCGCACCTCGCCAAGTCGCTGGCGCTGAATGCGGGGATCATCGAAAGCAGCGCGCACCTGGTCATCGCCATCGATGCGGAGTACCGCATCATGATCTTCAACCGCGCCGCCGAGAAAGCGCTCGGTTATTCGGCCTCCGAGGTGGTCGGCGAGCGCGCCGTGCCCTCGTTCATGGACCCGGCCGAGCTCATGGAGCGCGCGCGCACGCTGTCGGCCGAGCTGGGCGAGAACGTCACGCTGGGCCCCGACGTCCTGACGCGCATTCCCTTGCGCGACGGACTCGAGACGAGGGCGTGGACGTTCGTGCGAAAGGACGGCTCGCGGTTCCCGGTCAACGTGATCATCACACCCTTGCGCGACGAGCACGGCGCCACCTCGGGCTTCCTCGGCGTCATCGAGGATGTCAGCGCGCGGTACGAAGTCGATCGCATGAAGAGCGAATTCACCGCGGTGGTCAGCCACGAGCTGCGCACCCCGCTCACTTCCATCCGCGGCTCGCTCGGCCTGGTTCTCGGCGCGTTCGCGCAAAGCCTGCCGCAGAAGGTGCGCGACCTGCTGGAGATTGCGCAGAGCAATTCGGACCGCCTCGTGCTGCTCATCAGCGACATCCTCGACATCGAGAAATTCAGCGCCGGGCAGATGCGTTTCGAGATCGAGACCGTGAACCTCGGCAGCATCGTGCGCCAGGCGGTCGAATCGATCGACGGCTACGCACGCAAACACAATGTCGGCATTACGCTCGAGGCCATCGACGCGGCGCACAGCGTCGACGTCGATCCCGACCGTTTCGTGCAGGTGCTGACCAATCTGCTGTCGAACGCCGTGAAGTACTCGCCCACGTCGGGAACAGTCCACGTGTCGGGCGGCCGGCGCGGTGACGTCGTGCGCGTGAGCGTGCGCGACACCGGGCCCGGTATCCCGGAGAATTTCCGCTCGCGAATCTTTGAAAGATTTTCCCAGGCCGATGCTTCGGCGACGCGCGAAAAAGGTGGGACCGGACTCGGTCTATATATTGCCCGGCGGTTCATCGAGCAGATGCAGGGCCGCATCGGCTTCGATTCCGAGCCCGGCAAGGGTGCGACGTTCTGGGTGGAGCTGCCGGCCACGCCGCGCGACGCCTAACGACTGCCCGCAAGGGGAAAGCACGTATACGCCCTTGGGGCGCTTCCCCACCCTCACGCGTGCGTTTACCCTGCGGCGGTGCCGGACGAAACAACAACGAACCGACCGAGACCCTGGCCGCACTGGCGTGCATACGTCCTGGCAGTGGCGTTTACGGCGGCCATACTGTTGTTGCGAATTCTCGCCGAGCCCTGGGTGGGCAACCGGCAATTCCTGGTGGTGTTCCTCATCCCGGTGATCCTCGCCGCCTACATGAGCGGCCTGCGTCCGGGCCTGTTCGCCACTGCCGTGTCGGGCGCGGCCACCATACTTTTCGTCATTCCGCCGCATGGCAGCGTCCTGTTCGAAGATCCGCTGGACCTCGCGCAATGGCTGTTCCTGCTGCTCGTGGGCGTGCTCATCAGCGTGTTGTTCGACGAGCTCCAGCAGTGGCGCGACAAGACAGTGGCGCGCAGCGACGAACGCCGGCATGCCACCACCGAACGAAAGGTGCGCATCGGCTTCGCCATCGCGCTCTTTTTTCTGGGCGCCATCGGCATCGTGAGTTTCCTGAGCGTGGTGCGGTTCGGCGTGAACGCCCAGCTCGTCGCCCATTCGCAGCTGGTGATGTCCAACATCGACGCGCTGGTCCAGACGTCGTTCGAAACCGAATCCGCGCAACGCGCCTACGTGCTCACCGGCGAGGAACCTTTCGCCGCCGAATACACGCGCGCCATGGGCCGCGTCGAAGGGCTGGTGCAGCAGCTTCGCGACGCGGTGCGCACGGATCCGGGCCAACTGGCCCGCGTGGAGCCGCTGGCCCAGGCGGTACGCGCGCGCATGAAACACAGCACCGAGCTCATCGATCTGCGGCGCAGCGGCGGCTTCGAAGCCGTCCAGCAACGTCTCGCGCAGACGTCGCGCCGGCCCGGCGCATCCCTGCAGGGACGCATCCGGACCCTGGCGCAGGAAATGAAGGTCGCGGAGATCCAGCTCCTCAACGAGCGCGAGCTCAGCGCGCAGCACAGCTCCAGGGTCACGCAGATGGTGATCATCGGCGGCAGCGGCCTGGCGCTCATCTTCATGTCGCTGGCGCTCTACGCGATCCGCCGTGATTTCGCCGGTCGCGCGCGCGCCGAGGCCGAGCTCAACCGTTTCTTCGACCTGTCCATCGACTTGTTCACCATCGCGAGCCCCAAAGGCCACTTCGTGCGCATGAGCCCCGCGGTGACCGACATGCTCGGCTACACCATGGAAGAAGCCCTGGCGCTCGACTACCGGGAGATGCAGCACCCCGACGATCGCAATCGCACGGTCGACGTGGTGGACGCGCAGATCAATCGCGGCGAGCGCGTCGAGAATTTCGAATCGCGGTTCCGGCACAAGGATGGCACGTACCGTGTGTTGTCGTGGCGCTCGACGCCGGCCGACGGCCTCATGTACGCCACCGCGCGCGACGTCACCGACGCGCACGCGGCCGCCGTGGCGCTGCGCGAAGCCAAGGGACAACTCGAGGAGCGCGTCGAGCAGCGCACGCGCGAGCTGGCCGCGGCCAACGAATCGCTGAGCAAGAGCGAGCAGCGGTTCCGCGCGCTCATCGAGCACGGCTCCGACAGCATCGCGATGATCGACAAGAACAGCCGCATCGTCTATCTCAGCCCGGCGGTGACCAACGTCGAAGGCTACCAACCCGAAGAGTTGTTAGGCCGGCTCGGCACCGACCACACCCACCCCGACGACCTGCCGGTCGTGGGCGCGGCCGTGGAGAAGCTGCTCGCGCAACCCGGCAAGCCGATCTCGCTGATCTGGCGCCGCCGCCACAAGGATGGCCGCTGGATCTGGCTCGAAGGCGTCGCCACCAACATGCTGGACGACCCGTCGGTGGGCGCCATCGTGACCAACTACCGCGACATCACCGAGCGGCTGGAACACGAATCGCGGCTCGGCGAGCAGATGCGGCGCCTGGCGCTGATGGCGCGAATCACGCGCGCCATCGGCGAGCGGCAGGATCTGCGCAGCATCTTCCAGGTGGTGGTTCGCAGCATCGAAGAAGAGCTGCCGGTGGATTTCTGCAGCATCGGCCTGTACGACATGGGCGAGAACCGGCTCACCGTGAGCTGCGTGGGCGCGCGCACCGAGCCGCTGGCCGAGATGCTCGCCATGAACGAGAGCACGGTCATCCCCATCGACGAGAACGGCCTCTCGCGCTGCGTGCAGGGACAACTGGTGTACGAGCCGGACATCCAGGATTCGAAGTTTGCGTTTCCCTCGAGGCTGGCCAGCGCCGGCATGCGCTCGCTGGTCATTGCACCGCTGCTCGTCGAAAGCCAGGTGTTCGGCGTGCTGGTCACCGCGCGAACCACCGTCGACGCTTTCAGCAGCGGCGAGTGCGAGTTCCTGCGCCAGGCCATGGAGCACGCCGCGCTCGCCTCGCACCAGGCGCAGTTGTACACCGCCCTGCAACAGGCCTACGACGACCTGCGCACTTCGCAACAACAGATCATGCAGCAGGAGCGCCTGCGCGCACTGGGCCAGATGGCGAGCGGGATCGCGCACGACATCAACAACGCGATCTCGCCGGTGGCGCTCTACACCGAAGCGTTGCTCGAACGCGAGCCTTCGCTCACCGCTCGCGGGCGTTCGCAGCTCGAGATCATCCAGCGCGCCGTGGACGACATTGCGCAGACCGTGGCGCGCATGGGCGAGTTCTACCGGCAGCGCGAGCCGCAGCTCACGCTCATACCCGTCGATCTCAACAAGCTCGTCGGCCATGTCGTCGATCTCACGCGCGCACGGTGGAGCGACATGGCGCAGCAGCGCGGCGCCGCCATCGAGATGCGCATGGACCTCGAGCCGGATCTGCCGCACGTCTCCGCCGTGGAGAGCCAGATTCGCGACGCGATGGTCAATCTCATCTTCAATGGCGTGGACGCCATGCCCGACGGCGGGCAGCTGACCATTCGCACTTCCCTCGCGTCGGGAAGCCAGGAACAGATAGTGCTGCTCGAGGTGCAGGACGAAGGCGTGGGCATGGACGAAGACACGCGCCGCCGTTGTCTCGAACCTTTCTTCACCACCAAGGGCATGAGGGGCACGGGCCTGGGACTCGCGATGGTTTACGGCGTGGCCCAGCGGCACGGAGCCAGCCTCGAGATCGAAAGCGAGCTCGGCAAGGGCACGCTGGTGCGCATGACGTTCGCCGTGGCGCCGCCCTCATCCACGGTGGCCAGCGGCATTCAGCGCGCGCCCGCCGGCCCCACTCGCATCCTCATCATCGACGACGATCCGCTGCTGCTGAAATCGCTGCGCGACACGCTGGAGGTGGATGGCCATGAAGTCATCACGGCGAACGGCGGGCGCGCCGGCATCGAGGCCTTCGTCGAGGCGCACGCCGAAGGCCGGCCATTTCCCGTGGTCATCACCGACCTCGGCATGCCGCATGTCGACGGGCGCAAGGTGGCTGCAACGGTCAAGGCGAGTGTGCCGGCGACGCTGGTGGTGATGCTCACGGGCTGGGGCCGGCGGCTCGTGACCGAGGGCGACGTACCGCCCGGCGTCGATCACGTGCTGAGCAAGCCGCCCAAACTACTCGAGCTGCGCGCGGTGTTGTCCAGGCTTGCGGAGGTGGTGCCGGGTGGTGCCGGGCACCAAAAGTCGTAATTGAGTCGCCGTTCGCGCATGCACTTGCGGCTGCTCAATTAC
>DASTXR010000067.1:0-26115 GCA_035765415.1 Steroidobacteraceae bacterium
GCCGCATCGCGCGCAGTGGGTCGCGGATTTCAAGGGCGTGCGTTACATCAACGATTCGAAGGGTACCAACGTCGGCGCGACACTGGCCGCGGTCAGCGGCCTCGCCGGGCCACTGGTGGTGATCGCCGGTGGTGACGGCAAAGGCCAGGACTTCACGCCGCTGGCGGACAGTTTCCGCGGCAAGGTGCGCACCGCCGTGTTGTTAGGCCGTGACGCCGGGCTCATCGAAACCGCGCTCGCCGGAATCTGTCACACCGCGCGCGTTGCCACCATGGAAGACGCGGTGCTGGCCGCCGCCCGGTTCGCGCAAGCGGGCGACACCGTGCTGCTGTCGCCGGCGTGTTCGAGCCTCGACATGTTTCGCGATTACGCCCAGCGTGGCAACACATTCGCCGCCGCCGTGCAGGGGCTCACATGAGTACCCGGGCCCGCGGCCTGCACATCGACGCGGTGGCGCTCTCGCTGGTCGCCGCCATCGTGCTGCTGGGCCTCATCATGGTCACGTCGGCCTCGATCTCGATCGCCAGCAAGGAATCGGGCAACGCGTTCTCGTACCTCGAGCGGCAGCTCGTGTTGTGCCTGGTCGGCTTCGTGCTGGCCGCCATCGTCTTCTGCGTGCGCACCGAATACCTCGACAAGATGGCCTGGCCCCTGCTCATCGCCGCCGTCGCGCTGCTGTTCGTCGTGCTCATCCCGGGCCTGGGGCACGTGGTCAACGGCAGCCGGCGCTGGATCCGCGTGCTGGGGTTCAACTTCCAGGCCTCGGAACTGGCGCGCGTCCTCACGCTCATCTTCATCGCCAGCTACGCCGTGCGGCGCGAGAACGAGCTGCGCAATACCGCGCTCGGCCTGATCAAGCCGCTCGGCCTGCTCGTATTCATCGCGTTGCTGCTGCTCGCCGAGCCGGACTTCGGCGCCGCGTCGGTGCTGTTCATCACCGGCTTCGGCATCCTGTTCATCGCCGGCGCCCGGTTGCGCTACGTCCTGATCGCGGCCACCGCCGGCGCGGCATGTATGGCGCTGCTGGTCATGCTGGTGCCGTACCGCATGGCGCGCGTCACCTCGTTCCTCAATCCCTGGGCCGATCCTTTCAACAGCGGGTTTCAGCTGACCCAGTCGCTGATCGCCATCGGCCGCGGCGAATGGTTCGGCGTCGGCCTGGGTGAAAGCGTGCAGAAGCTCTTCTATCTACCCGAAGCCCATACCGATTTCCTGTTCGCGGTGCTGGCCGAGGAGCTCGGCCTGGTGGGTGTGGCGGCGACGCTCGCGCTGTTCATCGCACTGGTGTGGCGATCGTTCTGGATCGCGCAGCTCGCGTCGCGCGCCGGGCTCAAGTTCCAGTCGTACCTGGCCGCCGGCTTCGGGCTGTGGCTCGGCGCCCAGGCGATGATCAACATCGGCGTGAACATGGGCGTTCTGCCCACGAAGGGCCTGACCCTGCCGCTCATGAGTTACGGGCGCTCCAGCATGATCGTCACGCTGGCGTGGGTGGGCCTGCTGCTGCGCGTGTACCACGAGGCCGTGCAGAACACGCGCGGCATGGCCACCGTGCGTCGATCCGACGAAGACGCGCGCCCGCGCGGCGCCGGGGCGTTCGCATGAGCCGGGCCCGCGCACCCATTCTCATCATGGCCGGCGGCACGGGCGGCCACGTCTTCCCGGCGCTGGCGCTCGCACGCCTGCTGCGCGCCGCGTCGCACGAAGTGGTGTGGCTGGGCACGAAGGCCGGACTCGAAGCGCGCGTGATACCCGCGGAGAAAATCGACATCGAATGGCTTTCGATGAGCGGGTTGCGCGGCAAGGGCGCGGCAACCTTGTTAGTCGCGCCCTTCAAGCTGGTGCATTCCATCTGGCAGGCGCTGGGCGTCATGCGCCGGCGGCGGCCGGGCCTGGTGGTGGGTTTCGGCGGTTTCGTCACGGGGCCGGGCGGCGTGGCGGCGTGGCTCACGCGCCGGCCGCTGGTCATCCACGAACAGAACGCGATCGCCGGCTATTCGAATCGCTGTCTCGCGCATCTTGCACGCCGCGTGCTCGCGGCGTTCCCCAAGTCGTTTCCGCCCGGCGTCGACGCGCAGGTGGTCGGAAATCCGCTGCGCGCGGAAATTCTCCTGCAGCCGCCGCCGTCCGAACGATTCGCGCGGCGCGAAGGCGCGCTGCGCCTGCTCATCGTCGGCGGCAGCCTCGGCGCCTCGCGTCTCAATGCCGTGGTGCCCTTCGCGATCCGGCAGTCGGGCCTCGACCTGCAGGTGCGTCACCAGGCGGGAGCGCGCGGCATCGATGCCGCGCTCGCCGCGTACGCGCAGGCCGGCGTGAAAGCCGACGTGACGCCCTTCATCGACGACATGGCGCAGGCGTACGCGGAAGCGGACCTCGTGATCTGCCGCTCGGGCGCGTTGACGGTTTCCGAGCTCGCGGCCGTGGGTGTGGGCGCGGTGCTCGTGCCATTCCCCGCGGCGGTCGACGACCACCAGACATTCAACGCCCAGTACCTCGTGCGTGAAGGCGCGGCGGTGCTGATCGCGGATCGCGATCTCACGGCTGAGCGGCTCGCGGCCGAGCTCAAGGATCTCTGCGCCGGCCGCGGCAAACTACTGGCCATGGCCGAGCGCGCGCGCCTCGCGGCGAAGCCCCGCGCCGCCGAAGAGCTGGCGGCCGTGTGCCTCGAACAGCTGGAGGCCGCATGAGCGACCGCATGCGCCGCATCCATCGCATCCACTTCGTCGGCATCGGCGGCAGCGGCATGAGCGGCATCGCCGAAGTGCTGGTGAACCTGGGCTACGAAGTGCAGGGCAGCGACCTCAAGCCGAACCCGGTCACCGAGCGGCTGACGCAACTGGGCGCGCGCGTGATGATCGGCCATCGCGCCGACCATGTCGGCGACGCCGACGTGGTGGTCATCTCCAGCGCCGTGTCGCAGGAGAACCCCGAGGTCGCCGGCGCGCTGCAGCGGCGCATCCCGGTGGTGCCGCGCGCCGAAATGCTCGGCGAGCTCATGCGTTTCCGTTACGCGATCGCCGTGGCCGGCACACACGGCAAGACGACGACCACCAGTCTCACGTCTTCGATCCTCGCCGAAGGCGGCGAAGACCCGACGTTCGTCATCGGCGGACTCCTCAAGAGCGCGGGCACGAACGCGCGGCTCGGCGCGGGCAAGTATCTCGTCGCCGAAGCCGACGAGAGCGACGCCTCGTTCCTGCACCTGAACCCGATGATCGCCATCGTCACCAACATCGACCACGATCACCTGGGCACTCACGACGGCGACTTCGAGCGGCTCAAGCAGAGTTTCGTCGAGTTCCTGCACAACCTGCCGTTCTACGGGCTCGCGGTGCTGTGCGTCGACGATGCGCATATCCGCAGCATCCTCACGAAAGTGAATCGCCCGGTGGTGGGCTACGGCTTCTCCGTGGGCGCCGACCTGCGCGCCGAGAACCTGCGGCGCGAAGGCCTGCGCACCCATTTCGAGGTAGTGAGGCGCGCCGACGGACTGCGGCTGCCGGTCACGGTGAATCTGCCGGGACTGCACAACGTGCTCAACTCCCTGGCCGCCATTTCCGTCGCGCTCGAGATCGGCATCCCGCACGAAGCCATCCAGCGCGCGCTGTCCAACTTCCAGGGAATCGACCGGCGCCTGACGCACGTCGCCGACGTCCAGTTGGCGGGTGGCGGCGACGCGGTCACGATAGTCGACGACTACGGACACCATCCCACCGAAATCGCCGCCACGCTCGATGCGATCCGCCAGGGATACGCGGGGCGTCGCGTGGTGCTGGCATTCCAGCCGCATCGCTACACGCGCACGCGCGACCTGCTCGACGATTTCGCGACGGTACTGTCCACGGGCGACGCGTTGCTGGTGACCGAGGTGTATGCGGCCGGCGAAGTGCCCATTGCCGCCGCCGACGGCCGCGCCATCTGCCGCGCCATCCGCATGCGCGGCAAGGTCGAGCCCGTGTTCGTCGAAAAGGTGGAGACGCTGAACGAGGCCCTGCGTGCGGTGCTCCAGCCAGGCGACGTGCTCGTGACCATGGGCGCCGGTTCCATCAGCGCCGTGTCGCATGCGTTGCCCGCGAAGTTAGGGGTCGCCGCGACCCGGAGGCAGACGTGACGTGCGCGCCGTACTCCGAATGGATCAGGCCATGACTGGCGCACTCTTGTTAGACGCGGAATTCGAGTCGCGCGTGAAGCGCGACGAACCGATGTCGCGCCACACCTCCTGGCACGTCGGTGGCCCCGCGGATGTGTATTTCAGCCCGCGCGATCGCGCCGACCTGCTCAGGTTCCTCGCGACGCTGCCGCCGGGCACGCCGCTGCTCTGGCTCGGCCTCGGCAGCAACCTGCTGGTGCGCGACGGCGGCATCCGCGGCGTGGTCATCGACACGACCAGCGGCCTCACGCGCCTCGAGCGCGTCAACGACACCACCATCACCTGCGAAGCGGGCGTGCCCTGCGCGCGGCTGGCGCGCCAGTGCATCAAGTGGGGCCTCGCGCCCGCGGAATTCTTCGCCGGTATTCCCGGAACGCTCGGCGGCGCGCTCGCGATGAATGCCGGCGCTTTCGGCGGCGAAATCTGGCCGCACGTGCGCAGCGTGGATGTCTGCGATGCACGCGGCGTCGATCGGCGCCGTGATGCGCGCGAGTACTCCTACGGTTATCGCCACATCGTGCCGCCGGCGGCCGGGGAATTTTTCCTGGCCGCGGCGCTGCAGTTCGAAAGCCGCCCCGGCCTCACCGAAGAGGCCATGCGTGAGCTGCTCGCCAAGCGCAAGGAAAAGCAGCCCATCGGCGAGTGGAGCTGCGGCTCGACCTTTACCAATCCCCCGGGCGACCACGCGGCGCGTCTCATCGAAGCGGCCGGCCTCAAGGGGTTTCGCATCGGAGACATCATGGTTTCACCCAAGCACGCGAACTTTCTCGTCAACGTCGAGGCCGCGACCGCCGCCGACGTGGAGAAACTCGTCGCGCACATTCAACAGGTCGTACACGAAAAGTTCGGCGTGACGCTCACGCCGGAATTTCGCATCGCCGGGGAGATGCCCTGATGCGCCTGCGTCACGACCCCAAGATCGTCCGCCACGTCACCGAGGCCGGGGAGTTCGGCCGCGTCGCCGTGTTGTTCGGTGGCACCTCGAGCGAGCGTGAGATCTCGCTGAAGTCCGGCGCCGCCTGCCTTGCCGCCTTGCAGAAACGCGGCGTCGATGTGCATGCGTTCGATCCGCGCGACAAGCCGCTCGGCGAATTGCTCACGCGCAAGTTCGAACGCGTGTTCATCGCGCTGCATGGTCCGGGCGGCGAAGACGGCACGCTGCAGGGCGCGCTCGATTTTCTCGGGCTGCCGTACACCGGCAGCGGCGTGATGGGTTCGGCCATCGGCATGGACAAGCTGCGCACCAAGCGCCTGGCACAGGCCGTGGGAATTCCGACGCCGGAATACATGCTGCTGCGTTCACCCGCCGATCTCGACAACTGCATCGAGCGGCTGGGCCTGCCGATGATCGTGAAGCCCGCCACGCAGGGGTCCTCGGTGGGCATGACCAAGGTCGAAAAAGCCGATCAGCTGCTGGCCGCTTATCAGGCCGCGGCGCTCATCGAGCCCACGGTCTTCGCCGAAGCCTGGGTGACGGGCGCGGAATACACCGTGTCCATCCTGCAGGGGCGCGCGCTGCCCTCGATCCGCATCGAGACGCCGGCGTCGTTCTACGACTACCAGGCCAAGTACTTCCGCAACGACACGAAGTACTCGTGCCCCTCGGGCCTGCCCGCGGAAGCCGAGAAACATCTCGCCAGTCTCGCGCTCGCGACGTTTGCCGCCGTGGGCGCCGACGGCTGGGGCCGCGCCGACTTCATGATGGACAAGGCCGGCAAGCCCTATCTACTGGAGATCAACACGGTTCCCGGCATGACCGACCACAGCCTCGTGCCGATGGCGGCGCGCGCGCTCGACATCAGCTTCGAGCAGCTGGTCTGGCAGGTCCTGGAAACCTCATTCACGCGGAGCGTCATCGTCTGATGTGGGGCAAGCCCAAAAACCGGCGCAAGAGCGAGGGGAGCGGTTTCCGCTTCCCCGGCGCGCTCGCGGCGCGTTTCGGGATCGCGGCGGTGGTGTTCGCCGTGCTCGGCATCGCCACGACGCTGGCGCTGGGCGCGCTCGACCAGAACATCACGGAGGCGTCCGTGACCGGGCGTTTCCAGCGCGTGTCGCCCGGCGAAGTGGAGCAGGCGGTGAAAGCGCGCGTGCGCGACATGGGGCTGGTGAGCGTGGACCTGGCGGCCGTTCGCCGCGCCGTCGAACAGCTGCCCTGGGTAGATAGCGCCACGGTGGAACGCCAGTGGCCGCGTGCTCTGAACATCCGCGTCACCGAACAGGTGGCGGCCGCGCGCTGGGGCGCGAACGGCCTGCTGAACACGCGTGGCGAGCTCTTCATTTCCGAAGCACGCCACATCCCGCCGGAGCTGCCGCGGCTGTCCGGCCCGCGGGGCACCGAGAGCGAAGTGGCACGCCGCTATCTCGCCGCGCAGGGCCAGCTCATCGAAGCCGGCATGCGCCTGACCGCGGTGCGCCTCGACGCGCGCGGCGCCTGGGAACTGGACCTCGACAACGGCATCACCGTGAGGCTCGGCCGGCGCCAGATCGACGAGCGCTTCGCGCGCTTCGTCGCGGCCGGCGTCGGGCAGATCGCCGCGCATGCCAGCGACATCGGCTACATCGACATGCGTTACACGAACGGTTTTGCAATCGGCTGGCGCCAGGGCGGCCAGCGCGTGGCTACCGGGACGGTGGCTTCCGAGGATGACAATTCAGATGGCGAGTTTTAATGGCTAAGAAGGCAGACAAGAACCTGATCATCGGCCTCGATGTCGGCACTTCGAAAGTGTCGGCGCTGGTCGGCGAAGTGGCGCCCGACAACTCGATCGAGGTGATCGGGATCGGCACGCAGCCCTCGCGCGGCCTGAAGAAAGGCGTGGTGGTGAACATCGAATCGACGGTGCAGTCGATCCAGCGCGCCGTCGAGGAAGCCGAGCTCATGGCCGGCTGCGAGATCCGCTCGGTGTTCGCCGGCATCGCCGGCTCGCATGTGCGCAGCCTGAATTCGCATGGCGTGGTCGCGATTCGCGACCGCGAAGTCACCGACGTCGACGTGCAGCACGTGGTGGATGCAGCCAAGGCCGTGGCCATCCCGGCGGACCAGAAGATCCTGCACGTGCTGCCGCAGGAATTCATCATCGACGGGCAGGAAGGCATCCGCGATCCGATCGGCATGTCGGGCGTGCGGCTCGAAGCCAAGGTACACATCGTCACCGGCGCGGAAAGCGCGGCCAACAACATCGAGAAGTGCATCCAGCGCTGCGGCCTCGAGGTCGACGACATCGTGCTCGAGCAACTCGCCTCGAGTTTCGCCTGCCTCACCGACGACGAACGCGAGCTCGGCGTGTGCATCATCGACATCGGCGGTGGCACGACGGATCTCGCGGTGTTCTCGCAGGGCGCCATCCGCCATACGGCCGTGATACCCATCGCCGGCGACCAGGTGACCAATGACATCGCCGTGTCCATGCGCACGCCCACGCAGTACGCCGAGGACATCAAGGTGCGTTACGCCTGCGCATTGTCGCAGCTCGCCAACCCCGACGAGAGCATCGAGGTTCCGAGCGTGGGCGACCGGCCTGCGCGTCGCCTCGCGCGCCAGACACTGGCCGAGGTCGTCGAGCCGCGTTACGAAGAGTTGTTTGGCCTGGCGCGCGAAGAACTGCGCAGGTCGGGGTTCGAGGAGATCATCGCCTCCGGCATCGTGCTGACCGGAGGCAGCGCCAAGATGGAAGGCGCCATCGAGCTCGCCGAGGAAGTGTTCCACGTGCCGGTGCGCCTGGGCGTGCCGCAGCACATCAAGGGGCTCTCGGGCGTGATCCGCAACCCTATCTACTCGACCGGCGCCGGCCTGCTGCTGTACGCGCGCGACAACGCGCTGGCGGGCAACCGCGGGCGTTCGGTCGGCGGTTCGGCGCGCAGCATGGCCGAACGCATGAAGAACTGGTTCCAGGGGAATTTCTGATGATGTTCGAAAACGAAGCTGACAGCTTTGTATTAACTAGTGAAGGAGCGACACAATGTTTGAATTAATGGATGCTTACAGCCAGAACGCTGTAATCAAAGTCATAGGGGTAGGCGGGGGCGGCGGCAACGCCGTGGCCCACATGGTCTCGAGCGGCATCGAGGGAGTGGAGTTCCTGTGCATCAACACCGATGCGCAGGCGCTCAAACATTCCAAGGTGAAGACCGCTCTGCAGATCGGCTGCAACATCACCAAGGGCCTCGGGGCGGGCGCCGATCCCGAGATCGGCCGCCAGGCCGCGATGGAAGACCGCGATCGCATCATCGAGATGATCGAGGGTTGCGACATGTTGTTCATCACCGCCGGCATGGGCGGTGGCACGGGCACGGGCGCGGCGCCGGTGGTCGCGCAGGTCGCGAAGGAGCTCGGCATCCTCACGGTGGCCGTGGTCACGCGTCCGTTCGAGATGGAAGGCGGCAAGCGCACGCTGGTTGCCAATCATGGTCTCGCGGAGCTCGGCAAATACGTCGACTCGCTGATCACCATCCCGAACCAGAAGCTGCTCACGGTGCTCGGCGCCAAGACCACGTTGTTAGACGCCTTCAAGAGCGCGAACCACGTGCTGCAGGGCGCGGTGCAGGGCATCGCCGAGCTGATCACGCGGCCGGGCCTCATCAACGTGGACTTCGCCGACGTGCGCACGGTCATGAGCGAAACCGGCATGGCGATGATGGGATCGGGCGTGGCCCGCGGTGAGCATCGCGCGAAGGAAGCGGCCGAGATGGCCGTGTCGTCGCCGCTGCTCGAGGACATCAATCTTTCGGGTGCGCACGGCATCCTGGTGAACGTCACGGCGGGCATGGACCTGTCGATCGGCGAGTTCCAGGAAGTCGGCAACATCGTCAAACAGTTCGCGTCCGACGACGCCACCGTCGTGGTGGGAACCGTCATCGACCCCGAGCTGTCGGATGAAATGCGGGTCACCGTGGTTGCCACCGGGCTCGGCAAGCCCGAGATAGCGGTCAGTGGCCGCTCGCCATTCGGCCGTGACGTACCCACCCTGTCGAAAGCTGTACCGCAGGCGGCTGCGCCGGCGGCGGAACCGGCAATGCGGGTCGTCCCGCGCCGTCCGCTGACGGCGGCTGACTATGCAGCGCTGGACAAGCCTGCGGTGCAGCGTCAAAGGGCGGTGGGCGACGGATTACATGCCGGCGCGGAACCCGAAGATGTGCTGGATATTCCGGCCTTTCTGCGACGCCAGGCCGACTGACGCCGCAGACTGAATAAGGCAGTTGTGTTACGGTAGCGCCCCTTTTGGGGGCACGGTGTCGCAGACCTGTTGCGACCGCTCCCCGATGCCCCCTTCAGTCCGTTGGGACAGGTGGCGCTACCCGAGCACCGTTAGACGGCAGCGGGAGAATTTTCAGATGCTTGGACAACGCACTCTCAAAAACTCCATCCGCGCCCAGGGTGTGGGCATGCACACCGGGCAGAAGATCCTGATGACGCTCAGGCCCGCGGCGCCGGATACCGGCATTGTGTTTCGTCGTACCGATCTCGATCCTCCTGCCGAAGTCCGCGCCCATGCGCTGAACGTGGGCGACACGCAGCTCGGCACCACTCTTATTAATGGCGAGGCGCGCGTCTCGACGGTGGAGCACCTGCTGTCCGCGTTCGCGGGTCTCGGCATCGACAACGCCCACGTGGACGTGAGTGCGCCCGAGGTGCCCATCATGGACGGCAGCGCGGGCCCGTTCGTGTTCCTGCTGCAGTCGGCGGGTTTCGAAGATCAGCGCACGCCGAAGAAATTCGTGCGCATCAAGCAGCGCGTGCGTGTCGAAGACGGCGACAAGTGGGCCGAGTTCCGGCCTTTCGACGGGTTCAAGGTGAACTTTGAAATCGAGTTCAACCACCCGCTGTTCAAGCGCCGCGGCAACAAGGCTTCGATGGATTTTTCGACCACCTCTTATCTCAAGGAAGTCTCGCGCGCCCGCACCTTCGGCTTCATGCGCGATCTCGAGATGCTGCGCGCGCGCAACCTCGCGCTGGGCGGCAACTTCGACAACGCCATCGTGCTCGACGATTTCCGCGTGCTCAACGAAGACGGCCTGCGTTACGAGGACGAGTTCGTGAAGCACAAGATCCTCGATGCCATCGGCGATCTCTATCTACTCGGCCACAGCCTCATCGGCGAGTTCAGCGGCTTCAAGTCCGGCCACAAGCTGAACAACAACCTGCTGCGCAAGCTCATCTCCGAGCCTTCCACGTGGGAGGCGGTCACGTTCGAGAAGCCCGCGGACGCGCCCATCGCCTACGTCCAGCCGCCGCCGGTGGCTGCCGGCTCCGCGTTCTAGGAACGTTCACCCCGACCTTCCGGGGCGGCAATTCCTTGCCGCGCCTGTAATCCATTGTCCATGCCTCCCGGGATCATGACCCGGCGCACGCATTGCGAATTCAGTTCGAAGCGGCTTCGCCGATAGAGCGGGGCGGAGGAACCTTCGTTTTGGATACGGGCAATAGCGAAAAACTGAATCGGCGTGCCTTGCTGGCGGGCGCGGTCTTCCTGCTGGGCGGCGCCGCGGCGCTGACGCGCTTCACGCGGCTGCGCGACGGCGAGTCCGTGGCGGATGGCCCCGCATTCACTACCGAACGATTCGCACTGCTCGAACAGATCAGCGAGACCCTGCTGCCCGCGACCGACACGGCCGGCGCCATCGATGCAGGTGTGCCGGCATTCATCCGCGAAATGCTCGCGCAGTGGGGTTCGCAGGAGACGCGAGTCGAAATTGCCGCGGTGCTCGACGCCGTCGAACGGCATGCGTGGAGCAGGTTCGGCATGGGTTTCCTGGTGATGCCCCTGGAAAGGCGGCTCGACGTGATGAAGGAATTCGACGCCGCGCGCATCGCCGCGCACGACGGCGCCTATCGCAAGTTCAAGTGGCTGGTGCTCATCGGCTACTACCAGTCCGAGATCGGCGCGACCCAGGAACTGCGCTTCGAGCTGGTTCCCGGAGCCTGGCGCGCGTGCCTGCCGCTGTCCGAAGTGGGCCGCGCGTCCGCGGTTTACTGATCGGGAACGGCGATGGACTTCGACGCAATAGTGATTGGCTCGGGAATCAGCGGCGGCTGGGCCGCGAAGGAGCTGTGCGAGCGCGGCATGCGCACGCTGCTGATCGAGCGCGGCCGTCACGTCACGCATCGAACCGACTACCAGGACTTTGCCGCGCCTTGGGAGCTGCCGCATCGCGGGCAGGTGCCCGAGGACGAGGTGCGGCGCGACTACGCAATCCAGAGCGCCGGCGATACGTTCAACTCCGCCACCCGGCAGTGGTGGGTGAAAGACAGCGAACATCCGTACCTCACGCCGGAAGGGCGTGAGTTCCGCTGGTTGCGCGGCTATCACCTGGGCGGCCGTTCGCTCACGTGGTCACGCCAGACTTATCGATTCAGCGACATCGATTTCGGCGCCAACAAGAAAGACGGCCACGGCATCGACTGGCCGATTCGCTACACCGATCTGTCGTCGTGGT
The DNA here is from genome assembly GCA_035765415.1 of Steroidobacteraceae bacterium. Classification (GTDB taxonomy): domain Bacteria; phylum Pseudomonadota; class Gammaproteobacteria; order Steroidobacterales; family Steroidobacteraceae; genus CADEED01. The sequence goes on from DASTXR010000067.1 coordinate 11,582, forward strand.
ACGACCGCGTGGAAGTCTTTGCCGGCGTTTCCGGCAACAGCGAGGGCCTCGAGCAGCTGCCCGACGGCCGCTTTCTCAAACCGATGGACCTCAACTGCGCCGAGCTCGATTTCAAGCGCAAGCTCGAAGCCAGTCACCCGTCACGTCGCGTCACGATAGGCCGTTGCGCGCATCTCACGGAGCCCACCGCCGAGCACATCGAGCTGGGGCGAGGCGCCTGCCAGATGCGCAGCGTCTGCGAGCGCGGCTGCGGATATGGCGGATACTTTTCGACGCTGAGCGCGACGTTGCCGGCCGCGCAACGCACCGGCAACCTGACCGTGGTCACCGACGCGATCGTTGAAACCCTCGAGTACGACCATGGCAAGCGGCGTATCTCCGCGGTGCGCGTCGTCGACGCGAAAACCCGGCAGCGCAGGAGCTACCAGGCGCGCGTGGTTTTCTGCTGCGCCTCGACCATCCCGACCGCGCAGATCCTGCTCAATTCGAAATCGGAATACTTTCCGAAAGGCCTCGCCAACCGATCCGACCAGGTGGGCCGAAATCTCATGGACCACGTGCACGGCGTTGGCGCCATCGGCCACGTGCCCGGATTCCTCGATCGCTACTACTACGGACGGCGTCCCACGGGGATCCTCATTCCCCGCTACGCCAACGTCACCGAGGACGCACAGGGTGAGTACACGCGCGGGTGGGCATTCCACGGCAGGGGCGATCGGCCGACCTGGAACCGGGCCGCCGAGATGGCCGGCGTGGGTGCGACGCTCAAGGCCCGGCTGCGTGAGCCCGGTCCCTGGCAATTGGCGTTGTCCGGAACCGCCGAGATGCTGCCGCGCGCGGACAACCGCGTGACGTTACATGGACTCGAGAGGGACGCGTGGGGTATGCCCCTTGTGCACATCGACTGCACGTTCGGGAAGAACGAACTCGAGCTCGCCGCACAGGCCAACAAGGACGCGCTCGACATGCTGCTCGCGGCGGGATGCACGGATGTCCGCCCGCTGTTCCCGCGTCTTTCGCCGCCGGGCGCAAGCGTCCACGAGATGGGCACGGCGCGCATGGGGCACGATCCTTCGACCTCCGTGCTCAACAGGCACAACCAGGCGCACGATGTTCCAAACCTCTTCATCACCGATGGGTCATGTATGACCTCTTCGGGGTGTGCTAACCCGTCCTTGACCTACATGGCCCTTTCGGCGCGAGCCGCAAACTACGCGGCAGACAGACTCGCGTCTGGGGAGCTATAGCATGGTCTACCGGGGAGACGATTGTCGTGGCCGGACACGAACCACCAGCTCGCGAAACCCCGGGGTGATGGCGCGCAACTGCGGCTCGATTTCGGCCAGGACGAAGCGTATGCGGGCGGCCCAGGCGGAGGATTCCGCGACGACCGTAATCGTTCCGCCGTCCAGCGTGCATCGATTTACCTTATTGGCCAACTCAGTTCCCAACTCCTTCATTACTGCGACATGCCACACGGACGCTTCGGGTCGCGAAAGGGCACGCTGGGCGAGAGCTGGCAGGCGTGCCGAGATTAAGTCTCCGGCGGTCTTGGGTCTCGACCCCGGACGGACGGTTTGCTTGTTTCGGTCTGGTCTTTTGGGCATAGTTTCGCGCCAGCTGGGCCTTACGGTTTCGCCTAATGGGACTCCCTCGAGGGAGCGGGAACAGGTTGCCAGCGGAGTGCAAGTCATTGAAGCACATAGAACAGGGTCCTGAAGATCCGAATTGTTCCCATGTCCTGGAGCTGGCGCGATGAACATCATTTTTTTCTCGCGCCGCGAAGGACGTGCCCGGCACTTCAACCTCGCCCACCCGTTCGCTGTCGCGGCCTTTGCGGCCGTGCTGGTCGCCATTCTGGCCACCGCCTTCAGCCTCGGATTCAAGATCGGTGAGAGCAAGGCGCCCTCGCGCGGGGTTGCTTCGTGGACCGCGACGCTCGCCGAGCAGCAAGCCGAAATCAAGGAACTCAAGGCCGAGCTGCAGCGCCGCGTGGACGCGGTGGCGATGCGCATCGGGCAGATGAATGCCCACGTCATTCGCCTGGACGCGCTGGGCAAGCGCCTCACGCAGATGGCGAACATCGACAACCGCGAGTTCGATTTCGAGAGCCAGCCGGCCGTTGGCGGACCGGAATCGGACATCGGGGCCGCGGCCATGCAGGCGCCCGATCTCAACTCGCTGCTGAATGGCCTCGAACAGAAGATTTCCTCGCGCGACGCCCAGCTGGCGGCGCTCGAAAATGCGCTGCTGTCGAAGAAACTCGACGAGCGGATCCGCCCGGACGGCCGTCCGGTGCGTGCCGGCCACATCTCTTCGTATTTCGGCGAGCGCCAGGATCCGTTCAACGGGCACCAGGCGTTCCACAAGGGCATCGATTTCGCGAGCCCGAAGGGCTCTGAAGTCATCGCGGTGGCCGCCGGCGTGGTCACCTTCGCGGGCGAGAAGACCGGCTACGGCAACCTCGTCGAGGTCAGCCATGGCAACGGGCTGACCACGCGCTACGGCCACAACCAGGGTCTGGCCGTCGGCGTAGGCCGTACCGTGGCCCGCGGCGACACCCTGGCCTTCGTCGGCTCCACGGGTCGCTCGACCGGCCCGCATGTGCATTTCGAAGTGCTCAAGGAAGGCCGCCAGATCGACCCCCTTACCTTCATCGGCAGGTAATGGGCTCCGGAAATGGGGACACTCCCCATTTCCTAGCAAAAGGGGACGCACCTCGATGCGAGCCCGCCGCGTCATTCCTCCGGGGCTTTTCCGTTTATTGCGGGCCCTCTTGTCACCCGCGCAGTCCAACCCAATAACCCCGCCCCAGGGTAGGTGCTGAAACCAGTACCGTGGATGAGGGTCTATCCGTAGAATACCGGCCCGGCTGCGCGGCGCACTATTCTAAGTGGCTGTCCAGCTTGAAGTTTCTCGCAAGGATTCTTAAGTGCTCAATCTTCTGACGCGGCTCTTTGGCAGTCGCAACGATCGCATCGTCAAAGGTTATGAGGTGACGGTGCGCAAGGCGTTGGCCTTCGAAACCGCATTGCAGGCATTGAGCGACGAGGCCCTCGGGGCCAAGACCGCCGAATTCCGCAAGCGGCTGGCCGAAGGCACCCCGCTGCTCGATCTCGCCCCCGAAGGTTTCGCGGTCGTCCGCGAGGCCGCGCGCCGCACGCTCAAGATGCGCCACTTCGATGTGCAGCTCATCGGCGGCCTCACGCTGCACGAAGGCCGCATCGCCGAGATGCGCACCGGCGAAGGCAAGACGCTGATGTCGACGCTCGCCGCGTACCTCAACGCGCTCACGGGCGACGGCGTGCACGTCGTCACCGTCAACGAATACCTGGCACAGCGCGACGCGGACTGGATGGGTCCGATCTACCGGTTCCTCGGCCTCACCGTCGGTGTCATCAAGAACCAGCAGGATCCGAACGAGAAACGCGCCGCGTACCGCTGCGACATCACCTACGGCACCAACAACGAGTTCGGTTTCGACTACCTGCGCGACAACCTCGCGTTCAGCCTCGACGATCGCGTGCAGCGCGGGCTCGCGTTCGCCATCGTCGACGAAGTCGATTCCATCCTCATCGACGAAGCGCGTACGCCGCTGATCATCTCCGGCCCGGCCGAGGAGAACGACGAGCTGTACCTGCGCGTGAACCAGCTCGTGCCGCGGCTCAAGAAGCAGAAAGGCGACGAAGACCGGCAGGGCCTGCCGGTCAAGCCAGGCGAGGAGCCCGATTTCATCGCCGGCGACTACACGGTCGACGAGAAGCAGAAGCAGACGCACATCACCGAGACTGGCCACGAACACGTCGAGCAACTCATGCTCGAGTCGGGCCTGCTGCGTGAAGGCGAGAGCCTGTACGACCCTTCCAACATCCGCCTGATGCATCACCTGAACGCGGCGCTGCGCGCGCACGCGATCTACAAGCGCGATGTGGAATACATCGTGCGCAACGGCGAAGTGATCATCGTCGACGAATTCACGGGCCGCACGATGCCGGGCCGCCGCTGGTCCGACGGCCTGCACCAGGCCGTCGAAGCGAAGGAAGGCGTGAAGGTGCGCGCGGAGAACCAGACCGTCGCGTCGATCACGTTCCAGAACTACTTCCGCCTCTACAAGAAACTCTCGGGCATGACCGGCACGGCCGACACCGAAGCGCCGGAGTTCATGCAGATCTACGGCCTGGAAGTGGTGGTGATCCCCACGCACCGCCCGATGATCCGCGTGGACAACCCGGACTTCGTGTATCTCACGCAAGGCGACAAGTTCAAGGCCATCATCGAGGACATCGAAGACTGCGTATCGCGCGAGCAGCCCGTGCTCGTCGGCACCACGTCCATCGAAACCTCGGAGCTGCTGTCCGGCGTGCTCAAGGAAAACGGCATTCCGCACGAAGTGCTGAACGCCAAGCAGCACGAGCGCGAGGCGCACATCGTCGAGAACGCCGGCATGCCCGGCAAGGTGACCATCGCCACCAACATGGCGGGCCGCGGTACCGACATCAAACTCGGCGGCAACAACGAGGCCGAGCTCGAACAGGCCGCTGCCGCCGCGGGCGAAGCGGGGCTCGACGAAGTCACCGCCGCGCGCATCCGTTCCGACTGGCAGGCGCGCCACGACAAGGTCGTCGCCGCCGGCGGACTGCACATCATCGGCACCGAACGTCACGAGTCCCGCCGCATCGACAACCAGCTGCGCGGACGTTCGGGCCGCCAGGGCGATCCGGGTTCCAGCCGCTTCTATCTATCGATGGAAGACAACCTCATGCGCATCTTCGGCGATCCGAATCGCACGAAGAAATGGCTGGCCATGGCCGGCATGAAGGAAGGCGAGGTCATCGAGAGCGGCCTGCTGACGCGCCAGATCGAGAAGGCGCAGCGCAAGGTCGAATCGCACAACTTCGACATCCGCAAGCAGCTGCTCACGTTCGACGACGTGGCCAACGACCAGCGCAAGGTCATCTACCAGCAGCGCACCGAGCTCATGGGCGCCACCGACCTGGCCGACGCCATCCGCGGCATCCGCGCGGAAGTGGTCAGCGGCATCCTCGACCAGCACCTGCCCGCGAACGTCAGCCACGAAGAATGGAATCTCGAAGGCCTCGCCGCCGCCATCGCCAAGAGTTTCGCGACCCCGGTGGATCCGGTGCAGTGGCTGAAAGATCAGCCCGACCTCGAGGAGTCGACGCTGCGCGGACGTGTCATCGGCGCCATCGACGCGGTCTACGACGCCAAGGTGGCGCGCATCGGCGAGCCGATCATGCGGCATGTCGAGAAGGACATCATGCTCAAGGTGCTCGACCAGCAATGGCGCGAGCATCTCGGCGCCATGGATTACCTGCGCCAGGGCATCCACCTGCGCGGCTACGCGCAGAAAGATTACCGCTACGAGTACAAGCGCGAGGCATTCGAGTTGTTTGCCGCGATGCTCGAGCGCATCAAGTTCGACACGGTCACCATCCTGGCGACGCTCGACGTGCAGGTGAAGAGTCCCGAGCAGATCGAGCGCGAGGAAGAGGCCCGCCGCGCGCGCCTCAATCGCGCGCTGCAGGCTCAGCACGCCGAGGCCGCGTCGTTGTCGCAGCTCGGCGCAGTGGGTAGTGGTGAAGCGCCTCCGCAAGGCTTGCCGCCGCCCGGTGCGCGCCAGGCTCCGCCACCGATGCCGCCGCAGCCGGCGCAGCGTCCGGTGCGCGCTGCTCCCAAGGTGGGGCGCAATCAGCCGTGTCCGTGCGGCAGCGGCAAGAAATTCAAGAACTGCCACGGCGTGCTCGAGGGCGTGGAATAGATGGACAAGCCGCGGCTGCGCGTGGTCGCGGCCGCGCTGTTCGATGACGATGGCCGCGTGCTGATCGCCGAGCGCCCCGCGGGCAAACACATGGCTGGCTGGTGGGAATTCCCGGGCGGCAAAGTGGCCGCCGGCGAAAGCGACATGCAGGCGCTGGTTCGCGAGCTGCGTGAAGAGCTCGGTGTCGATGCGCGTCCCGAAGCTGAAATCATGACGCTCACCCACGACTATCCGGACCGCGTGGTCGACCTCGTGTTGTGGCGCGTGACCGCGCGAGGAGTGCCGCGCGGGCTCGACGGTCAGCAGCTCAAATGGGTGGACTGCGAAGCGCTTGCGAGCGAACGCCTGCTCGAAGCGGATCGGCCGTTCATCGCCGCATTGCAGTTGGTATCATCCGCCGCGACTCATTGACGGAACATCATCATGGCCCAAGAACAGCAGCTCCCCGAGATCAAACTGGACGTCACCCAGCTCTACCGCGAAGAGATCTTCACGGATCGCAAAGCCGGAACGTTGCGTCGCCTGGTGCCCGTGCTCGCCGACGGCAACACCGACACCTCGCGGCCCGTGTTGTATTCCGGACAGACGCAGCTGCTGACTCCGGCGGGCGTGCTGCCGCTGGCATTCGAGCTCGAAGCCGCTTCGCTCGAGGACGCCTGCAACAAATTCCCCGATGCGGTGAAGATCGCCATCGAACAGGCCATCGAGGAAGCGCGGGAGATGCGCCGCGAAGCCGCTTCTCGCATCGTCGTGCCCGATGCGGGCGGGATGGGTGGACCGCCGGCGGGTGGGGGCGGGCGAATCAAGCTATAGGAATGGGGTCAGTCCCTCTAGGAATGGGGTCAGTCCCCATTTCCTAGCAAAAGGGGTCAGACCTGAGGCAGGTCCGACCCCTTTTGCTTGGAAATGGGGACCGACCCGCTAGCTAACGAGGTCCCGGGACTAGTTGGGCGTCGAAGAAGCGCACGATGTTCGCGTGCGCGTGCCTGCCGGTGACGGTCTGGCGAATCAGCCCATGCTTGGCGCCCGGATAGGTCATCAGGTCGAACGGCTTCTGCAGATCCTGCAGCTTCTTCATGAGCGCGGTGCTGTGCGCAAACAGCACGTTGTCGTCGGCCATGCCGTGCACCAGCAACAGCGGGCGCTTCAGCCGGTCGGCGTACTCGAGCACATTGCTCTGGCGGTAGCCGGCGGCGTTCGCCTGCGGGGTAGATAGGTAGCGCTCGGTGTAGTGCGTGTCGTAGAGCGTCCAATCGGTGACCGGCGCGCCGGCGACGCCCGCTGCAAACGCATCCGGCGCCTGCATCAGGCACATCAACGTCATGTATCCGCCGTAGCTCCAGCCGAACATGCCGATGCGCTGCGCGTCGACGAAAGGCAGGCTGCGCAGGAACTCGACGCCCTTCACCTGGTCCTGCACCTCGACGTTGCCCATGCGCAGGCCGAGCGCCGTCTCGAATTGCACGCCGCGCATCCCGCTGCCGCGGTTGTCGAGCATGAACACGACGTAGCCATGCTGCGCGAGATACTGATGAAACAGGCTGCCCCACGCGTTGGTCACGCGTTGCGCGCCGGGGCCGCCGTAGACATCCACCAGCACCGGGTAGCGTTTGCCGGCAACGAGGTCGCGCGGCTTCAGCAGCTTGTAGTGCATTGTCTGCCCGTCGGCCGCGGCGATGGTTCCGAACTCCGCGCGCACGTGTTCGTCGAGATAGCGCGCATACGGATGCGAGCTGTCGAGGTTGTTGGTGAGCAGTTTCGCCAGCACCTTCCCGCCGCTGGTGCGCAAGGTGGCGCTGCGCGGGGTGTTCGCGTCGGAAAAGGTGTCGACCCACACGCTCCCGTCCCGCGACATGGCGACGCTGTGCCAGCCCGGCGCGGCGGAAACCTGCAGCGGCGCGCCCGCGGTATCCAGCGAGACCGAGAACAGCTGGCGTTCGATGGGCGAAGGGCGGTTGGCGATGAAATAGACGCGCCGCGCGCGCTCGTCGACCGCGCGAACGGCGGACTCGGGTGATTCACCCACCACCATGTACTGGCCCGAGGTGAGCTGCCGGATCAGGTTGCCTTCGTTTCCGTACAGGTAGAGATGCTGGAAACCGTCGCGCGACGATGCCCAGATGAATTGCGGCGAATTTCGCAGGAACACGAGGTCGCGATGCAGCGGAACCCAATGTGGGTCGCGTTCCGTGAGCAGCACGCGCCCGCGGCCCGAGAGCGCATCGAATCGCATCAGCTCCAGCGTCTTCTGATCGCGGCTCTGGCGCTGGACGGCGATGCCGCGGCTGTCGGGGAACCAGTCCACGCGCGGTAGATAGATGTCGGGGTCGGTTCCCAGGTCGAGCTCGAGCCGGCTGTCGGCCGCGAGGTCCGCGACGAACAGTTCCACGCGCGCGTTGCGTGCGCCGGTGGCGGGGTAGCGCTGGCGCACGACGGCGGCGCCCGCCGCCTGGATCTCGATGCGTTCGACCTCGGCAACCTCGGCTTCGTCGACGCGCGCGAGCGCGATATGCCGCTCGTCCGGCGACCACCAGTAACCGGTGTCGCGATCCATTTCCTCCTGCGCGATGAATTCGGCCACGCCGAAACTCACCGTGCCGCCGCCTTCGCGCGTCACGGCGCGCTCCTGGCCCGTGGCGAGCTCGATCACGTGCAGATTCTGGTCGCGCACGAAACTCACGAAGCTTCCGCGCGGCGAGAAACGCGCATCGGTTTCATAAGGTTCGGTGCTGGTGAGCCGGCGAACCGCGTCCGCGGGCTTGCGGCCCAGGTCGTAGACGTAGAGGTCGCCGTTCAGCGGGATCAGCAGGCGCCGGCTGTCGGGCCCGAAGCTGTATTCGACGATTCCCGAGAACGCCGAGGTGCGCTGGCGCTCGCGGCGCGCTTCCTCTTCGGCCGATAACGCGCGGTCCGCGCCGGCCAGCGTGCGCGAATCCACGAGCTGCCGATGGCGTGCCTGCCGTACGTCGAACGCCCACAAGTCGAAGCGATCCTTGTCGTCGTCTCGCGCCCTAAGATATGCCACGAGTTTGCCGTCAGGCGAGATCTTTACGCCACGCAGCGTGGGGCCCGGAAGGTCGGGCGCCGCGAACAGGCGATCGAGCGTGAGCTTTTCCGCGTGTGCCGGGGCGAGCGGCGCGGCGCAGAGCGTGAGCGCGGCGAACGCTGCGCCGAAGCGAGAAATAATCACGGCGCGTCGGAAAGACGCGCGACTACCGTTTGCTACACTGCCGATCAAATTCATTTCGGGAGTTTAGGGATGGTCAACAATCCTCGCTACCTGGGCGCGCTGGCCGCGACCGCGATAACCGCACTTTTCGTCGCATGCGCCACTTCCCCCACGGCGACGCACTCTCCAGCCGTCGCGCCCGCCGCGTTCCAATATCCCGCGAGCGCGCGAAGCGAGGTGGTCGACAACTATCACGGCGTGAGCGTCCCCGATCCCTATCGCTGGTTCGAAGACCCCGCGGCCCAGGCAACGCGCGACTGGGTGAGCGCACAGAACGCGCTCGCGCAGCCGTATCTCGAAAGGCTGCCGCAGCGTGCCTGGCTCGGCCAGCGGCTCAAGCAGCTCTGGAACTACGAGCGTTTCGGCGTTCCGGTTCGCGAAGGCGGCAAATATTTCTTCATGCGCAACGACGGCACCCAGGACCAGAGCGTGTTGTACGTCGCCGATGCGCTCGACGCCACGGCGCGCGTGCTCGTCGATCCGAACGGCAAGCGCGACGACGCCACCATCGCGTTGTCGCAATGGGTGCCGAGCCCGGACGGCAATCTGCTCGCCTACGCGCTCTCCGACGGCGGCACCGACTGGAACACCTGGCACTTCCGCCGCGTGGCCGATGGCACGGATCTGCCGGTGATCCTCAAGTTCAGCAAGTTCTACACGGTGTCGTGGTCGCGTGACAGCAGCGGCGTCTACTACAGCCGCTACCCGCTCAAGCCCGGCGAAAAGCTCGAGGAAGCGGAGCGCGGCGATGACGCCGGGCGACCCGATGTCTATTTCCACAGGCTCGCCGATGCGCAGTCGGCCGATCGCCTGGTGTACAAGGTCAGCGACCACCCGACGCGCGTGCCTTCGGGGCAGGTGACCGAAGACGGGCGTTATCTCCTCATCGGCCTGTTCGACGGCTACGAAACGAACGGCATGCTCGTGCAGGATCTGCGCGATCCCGCCGCAAAAGCGCAGCCGCTTTTCACCGCGTGGGATGCGCTTTACATCTTCATCGGCTCGAACGGCGATGAGCTCTATTTCCAGACCACCAACAACGCGCCGCGCGGGCGCGTAATCGCCGTCGACGCCAGGAACCCGGTGCCTGCGCGCTGGCGCACGATCGTGCCGCACGGCGACATCGCGATCGCCAACGCCATCTACATCGGTGGCCGCGTCGTCGTCGAGTATTCGCGCGACGCGCGCAGCGTCGTGCGCCTGTTCGACGTGAACGGGACGCAGGCAGGCGAAGTGAAGCTGCCGGGGATTGGAACCGCGACGGCATTCCAGGGCACGGGCAAGAATCCGGAAGCCTTCTTCTCCTACTCGGACTATCTATCGCCCACGCGCATCATGCGCCTGGACGTCGCCACGAACTCGGTTACGGAGTTCCGCACGCCGAAAGTGCCGGCGGATTTCTCGCCGTTCGTCACCGAACAAGTGTTCTTCCCGAGCAAGGACGGCACGCGCGTACCGATGTTCATCACCCGACGCAAGGATGCGCCGCGAGACGGCAATCGCCCGGTGATGCTCTATGGTTATGGCGGTTTCAACGTCACGCTGTCGCCCGCGTTCAGCCCGGCCATCCAGTCATGGCTCGAGATGGGCGGCGTCTACGCGGTCGCCAACCTGCGCGGCGGCGGCGAATACGGCGAGGAATGGCACCTGGCCGGCACGCGGCTCAAGAAGCAGAACGTGTTCGATGACTTCATCGCCGCGGCGGAATTCCTGGTCCGCGAGAAATACACCAGCCCGAAACGACTCGCGATCCTCGGCCGCAGCAATGGCGGCTTGCTGGTCGGCGCGGCGCTCACGCAGCGGCCCGACCTGTTTGGCGCCGCGCTGCCGGGTGTCGGCGTGATGGACATGCTGCGATACCACACCGCGAGCGCCAACGCGCGCCAGTGGTCGAGCGACTACGGCATCTCCGAAGATGCCGAAGAATTCAAGGCGCTGCGCGCATACTCGCCGGTGCACAACATCAAGCCCGGCACCTGCTATCCACCGACGCTCGTGACCACGGCCGATCGCGACGATCGCGTGGTGCCCTGGCACAGCTACAAATTCGCCGCCGAATTGCAGCGCGAACAGGCTTGCGCGAATCCCGTGCTGATCCGCGTGGAGACTCGCGCCGGGCACGGCGCCGGCAAGCCAGTCTGGATGGTCATCGAAGACATTGCCGACCAGTTCGGCTTCGTCGCGAATGCGCTGGGGATGCCGGCTCCGGCGGGCTGAAACCCGTCAGTGGAACGACCAGGCGAGGCCGACTGACCAGACGTCGGCCTCGCTATCGCCGAACTCGAAACGCCCGTATTCCAGGCGCGCAATCACGCGGCTGAAGTTGTATTGCGCGCCGGCGCCGAAGAGGGCGTCGGTGCCGCTGTCGTCGTTCGAAATTACGCTGGCACCGACTGAGTCGTGTAACTCGCTCTCTGTGCTCCAGCCTGCGAATCCAACGCGCGCGAACAGGTCGAATCTTCCGATCGCGTACAAGCCCAGCGCGGAGACCGAGAACGCGGACGCGCTGGTACTGAAATGCGTCGGGCATGGAGTGGTGACGCAGACAATGTTGGTCGTTCCGCGCACATCGCCGAAATCGCCGTAGTCGGCTTCGATCGCCAGCCAGTCGAACGCGCGATATCCCGCAAAGATCTTGTAGCCATCGTCACCGAGCCGGACTTCGTTGAAAACCACCGACGAGTCCGGCAGGTCCGGCGAGATGTCCGAATACGCCGCACCGAGATACCAGCCGCGTTCCGCGGCGGGCGTCGCGCAAGGCGCCAGGAGTGCTGCCAGCAGTGCGATCCGATTTGCGCGCGTGTGCTTCATGGGGAGGAAGTTAGGCCGGCGCGCTGTTTCTAACTGTAGGGATTTGTAGGAATCTGTCCGCGGCGGGGCGCCAGCGGGATGTTAGGCCGGGTCACGGCGCGGCCCCACCGCATCGCGTCAAAGGCGGCCCGCAATGTGCGTGGGCTCTTGTAATCGCATGGCTCCTTGCGACAGAACCTATCAGACAAGACCAACAAAAGGCCGTGCTGTCATGTCACCCGAAGCACTCGCACTGCATGTCAGGCTCGCGGAATTCTCCGCGAAGAAGTCGAAGGACCAGGATGTGAAGGACGCCGCGGCGAAGGCGCGGCAGTTGTTCGACAGTCTTCCGACCCTGCAGACGCAGGCTGAGAAGGACGATGCGGAGAAACAGATTCGCGAGCTGACGGCGCTGGTGCTCGCGGTGGCCGCGCCTGGCGGCAAGTGGGGTCCGAAATTCGGCGGGGCCATCGCCGTGGTGTTCGTCATCCTCACCTTTTGCGTTCTCTATTACTACATCAAGACGACGGGAGTGGCGAACCTCTCGCAGATCGAATACACGCGTCCGCTGCTGGTCCTGACCGCAATCATCGCTACCGTGCTGTTCGGTGGCGCGCTGCTGTTCGCGGCCATCTTCACCTCGGACGACCCCGAGAATTTCTCGCAGCGCTTCCGCCCGGCGCGCGAGATCTTCCTGGTGTTCTCGGGAATCTTCGGAACGATCATCGGCTTCTACTTCGGCGCCGGGGACGCGTCGTCACCCCAGCTCGCCGTGTCCGCTCAGCGCGAGCAGGCGCAGCTCGTGGCGCACATCACCGGTGGAATGCAGCCGTACCAGGTCGACTTCACGCCCGAAGACGGAAAAACCGAAAGCAAGACATCGCGGGACGGCTGGGCAAGATTCGGAATCGCCGCGACCGAGCAGGTCGAAGGTGAGCTGCTGATCACCGACAGTCGTGGTGGCCAGTTGCGCGAATCGGTCGCGCTGCCGAAGCCGGAAGCGCCCGCAGCCGGGGAGGGTCAGACGCAAGGTGAGACCGGGGACGCCGCGAATCAAACGCCCGGGCAATGATCAAAAAAAGCGGTATGCAAGGCCGACGGACCAGACGTCGGCCTCGCTGCTGCCGAACTCGAAGCGCTCGTATTCCACGCGCGCGATGATGCGCCTGAAGTTGTACTGCGCGCCTGCGCCGAACAGCACATCGGTGCCGTCGTCGCGCACGTTGGTGGCAAACGCCACGGAGCCGGGCGTCGTGGTACGCACGTCCACCTCCGCCCGCCAGCTCGAAAAACCGACGCGTGCGAACAGGTCGAAGTCTCCGGGCGAGTACAGGCCCAGCGCAGAAACCGACACCGCGGTCGTGCTGGTGTTGATCTCGACCGGGCAGGGAATGGTGAAGCAGATGAAGTTGACGACTTCGTGCGTGTCACCGAAATCGCCGTAGTCCGCTTCGACTGCCAGCCAGTCGAAGGCGCGATATCCCACGAAGGCCTTGTAACCCGCGTCTTCGAGCCGGACTTCACTGAACACGATCGAAGAATCGGGCAGGTCCGGCGAGATGTCCGAGTATGCTGCGCCGAGATACCATCCGCGTTCGGCCGCGCATGTCACGACGGGCGCCATCAGTGCTGCCAGCAGTACGACCCAATGTGCGCATGACTTCTTCATGCGTGGACGTTAGCTCCAAGCGCCCTTCCTAACTGTACGTAGTTGTACGCGGGCTGTCCCGAACCAGGGACTAACTACTTCCCCAACCCCGGTTCCTGTTCTTATTTATTCACCTACGCTGCCGCTCCGGCGCCGTTTTTCGACTTGGGCGTGAATTCCTGACGATGAGAGTGCACATGCTGTGCGTGTTCATTCGTTGGGCGCGATGCTCGCATCCAGCAAGGTGTCGCCGTTAGCGCGATGAGTTCGAGCGCAAACTTGGGTCAGAAACTTGGGGATTCCATCGGCGCGTTCTGTCGATTGCTATTTAGGTGCCGACCCGGGCCTTTGATCGACATCACTGTCTCGCTCTTCTTTGAACACGGCAAGAGGATGTCCGAGTACTTACTCACGGCGAGAAAATCTAACCCATCTAAACGTGGCTAAGGTTGAAACTGACCTGACTCAATCGAGGTGCCATTTTGCAACTCCAAGTGAAACCGACACCTACCGCCTTTGTGCCGCTGCGGCATTGTGGTCGCAACAACCAACCTCGCTCGCTCACCTGGCGACACCTCAAAAATCGTTGGACTACCGCCGTGGGGGAATCCAGGCAGCCGTTCCTCTATTCCAGTGTTCGGCCCGCTTTCACATCTCATCCCAGTATCGCCAGGCCACGTTTGAATCGCGAATGAGAGTGTGCGTGCTCCGCGGAGGGATATTGATTTGTCTAGTCCGTTCGCAAGACTGAAATATGCATCGGATTCTGACATTCCGACAAATTCGAGACTTACCCTGCCTGGCGCAGGTGGTTCGCCTTCACTGCATCCCGCCATTGAAATCAAACTCGCCGTCAGTGTGACAAGCCCAATTGCCTTGCGGAAACCTTCGCGGCGGAATTGATACTTCAATTGCCCTCCCTGCTCACTACCTGTACGCCCATCCGCCTCTATATGTGTGAGAGCCATTGCTATAGTTGTAGTGTCTAGAGTTCGAAACTCCTCACGGACGAAACTTGGTTGGACCAACTATTTGTCCGTCCTTGAGCAAGAGGCGAAAGCTGCACATTCCACCACGATGACGCTGCG
>DASTXR010000068.1:0-2896 GCA_035765415.1 Steroidobacteraceae bacterium
GGCTTCCCGCCATCGCTTTCTGCGCGCGCAATCAATGACTGATGTTCTGCTGGCAAGCGGGTCGGGTCGTTCATGTACGCGTCGAACAACTCCTTGAGAGTGCTGCCCGCTTCGTCCATGACTTCCCGTACCTTGGGATGATTGTAGAGCTTGGCTCGCAGGAAGCGCTTTAATTCCTGGTGCTCCTCGAGGACGGCATCGCTGAGCGAGACCAGCGGTTGCGACCGGGCGCGAACTGCCTGAATGCTTTCCACGCCTGACTCGACGATGTTCTTCTTCGTTTGGACGATCACGTCGCTGACGAGATAGTCGATCATGCGGCGAATGGTTTCGTATAACTGCCGTCTCGGCGAGGTCTGCGGATAAAGCGCGGTAATTGCCGAGTAAAACCGCGCAAAAACACGTACGTCCTGCAACTCATCGACCTTGATTAGCCCGGCGCGGAGGCCGTCGTCCACGTCATGGTTGTTATAGGCGATGGCGTCGGCCAGGTTCGCAAGCTGCGCCTCGAGTCCGGGCTGGGTGCGGTTGAGAAATCGCTCGCCCACGTCACCGAGTTTCCGTGCGTGCTGCGCGGAGCAGTGCTTCAACACGCCTTCGCGGCACTCAAACGTGAGATTCAAACCAGAGAATTCGGCGTATCGCTCTTCCAACTCATCGACGAGGCGCAGGGACTGAAGGTTGTGCTCGAATCCGCCGTATTCGCGCATGCATTCGTTCAGCGCGTCCTGGCCGGCGTGGCCGAACGGGGTATGCCCCAGGTCGTGCGCCAGGCATATGGCCTCGGTGAGCGTCTCATTGATGTTCAGCGCGCGTGCCACGGTGCGCCCTATCTGCGCCACTTCCAGTGAATGCGTAATGCGTGTCCGGTACAGGTCGCCTTCGTGGTTCACGAAGACCTGGGTCTTGTACACCAGGCGGCGAAACGCGTTCGAATGAATGATGCGGTCGCGGTCGCGCTGAAACTCGGTGCGAAATCGTGGCGGGGGTTCGGGGAAACGTCGACCGCGACTCTGTTCGTCGATCGCGGCGTACGACGCGAGCGCCTGGTTCATGGGTTATCCGCAGCGCACGCGCAACGTCTCCCGCAACGCCGCGTCGTCGTAGTCGCCGGTGACCACGGAAGTGCCGATCGCCTTGAGCAGGACGAGCCGGATTCTTCCGGCTGCCACCTTCTTGTCTATCTTCATCTTCTCGGCCAGCGTCGCGGCCGTCAGCGACGTGACGTCGGTACGCAGGCCGAAAAGCTGCAGAACACGCTCGACGCGACTGACATCCGCGGCGCTCACCCAACCGAGCCGCTGGGACATGTCGGCGGCCAGCAGCATGCCGGCGCCGACTGCTTCGCCGTGCAGCCACACCGAGTAGTTGGTGGCGCTTTCGATGGCGTGGCCAAAGGTGTGCCCGAGATTGAGCAATGCGCGATCACCCCGCTCATGTTCATCACGCGCGACGATGTCAGCCTTGATCTCGCAAGATCGCTTGATGGCGTGTGTGAGTGCGGCAGTGTCGCGCGCCAGGAGCCGGGCAGCGTTGGCTTCGAGCCAGTCGAAAAAGTCCCGATCGACGATGAGTCCGTACTTGATGACTTCCGCGAGGCCCGCGCGCAGTTCGCGATCAGGCAAGGTGCCCAGGGTGTCGGTATCGGCAAACACGGCGGCGGGTTGGTGGAAGGCCCCGATGAGGTTCTTGCCTCCGGGATGGTTCACGCCGGTCTTTCCCCCGACCGATGAATCCACCTGCGCCAGCAACGTGGTCGGGACCTGCACGAACGAGATGCCACGCTGATAACAAGCGGCTGCAAACCCGGCCATGTCGCCGACGACGCCGCCACCCAGGGCGACTACACAGGCATCACGTGCGAACCGGTTGGCGACGAGCACGTCGAGCATGCGTCCCACATTCGCCAGCGTCTTGTGCGACTCGCCGTCGGGCAGGGACACTTCCACGCAGCGCCGTGGCGCCAGCGCGGCGGTCAGCCTGGCGGCGTACAGCGGTCCGACGGTGGTATTGGTAACCAGCAGGATGTCGCGGGCCGGGATGGCCTGGTCGATTTCCGTCTTGAGCTGCATCGCGCCCGATCCGATGAAGATCGGATAGCTGCGCGTCCCCAGTTTCACTTCGATTCGCTGCACGCTTCGGTCCATGTAACGGCCGGCGGTTATGACCGGCGCATGCGAAGTATATGCGGCCTCAGCTGGCCTCTTGAGCGGCCTTGAAGGCGGCGATGATCGAGTCGGCGACCACGTGCACCTTGCGCCCGTCCGTGGCGATGGTGAAGTCGGAAAGCGACTCATAGAGGGGAGCACGCACCACCATGAGCTCCGTGAGCTTGGTCAGCGGATCCACGTCGTGCAGCAGGGGTCGGTTGCGACCCTGGCGAACTCGCTCCGCCTGCTGCTCCAGCGAAGTTTCGAGGTAGACGACGAAACCCCTTTCGTGGAGCACGACGCGGTTCTCCGGCAGCAGGATGGCACCGCCGCCCGTGGCGAGAACGATGGGGCTCTCGCGCGTGACGTCCTCGATGACTTCGCGCTCGCGCTGGCGAAAGCCGTCCTCTCCCTCGCGGGAGAAAATGTACGAGATGTCGACGCCGGTACGCGACTCGATCTCGGCATCGCTGTCGCGAAAAGGTGCACGGAGAAGGCGCGCGAGGTGTTTGCCGACGGCGGTCTTGCCCGACCCCATCGGCCCTATCAGGAAGACGTTGGTGTTACGCGTGGACATGCCGAAAACAGCATAGCGGAAAAGAAGCGGCCGCCCGAAGGCGGCCGTTTCAAGGACGATCGAGGACGATGCGTTACTGCACGTCGATGTCGTACGTCATGAACGACACCAGTCCGCTTGGCGAAGTCACCTCAATGGTCAAGGTGCCGTCGACTGCGGCAGCGAACGG
>DASTXR010000069.1:0-5159 GCA_035765415.1 Steroidobacteraceae bacterium
CTTGTCTTCGTCGGAGAGCGTTGCCGACTCGCCGAGCAGTTGCGCCGCATGGCTCATCGCGCCCACCGGGTTGCGGATCTCGTGCGCGATGCTCGCCGACAGCCGCCCCAGGCCCGCGAGTTTCGACTGCTGGATCTTCGCGGCCAGCAGTTCCGTGTCTTCGAGAAACACGATGACGGGCGCGGGTTCCGTGCCGCCGAGCGGCGCGAAATGCGGCTGGATCACGTGGCCGCCGTCGGCGGCGACGAACGTGGGTGACGGAGCCGAGGGTGCGACGGTGCGCTGGCGCCAGGTTTCGAGTAGGTAGAGAAGCTGCGGTGACGCCTCGCCCAGCAGGGCGCCGGGGTACGCATTGCGATCGCCGAGCAGCATCGCCGCGGATTCATTGATGAGCCGGATGCGATGCTCGTGGTCGACCACCACGATGCTCTCGCGCAGGTTCTGCACGATGTATTGCGACAACTGGGCAAGGTTGGCGAGGTCCACCTGCTGCCGGCGCACCGTAGCCTCGGTATCCCGCAGCCTGCGCGCGATCGGCCAGGCGAGCAGCGCCACCAGGAACACGATGCCGCCCAGGATGCCGGCCGTCGGATAGTCGGACACGACGGCTTCGCCGGCCAGGTGACTGGCGATCTGCTGCGCGAACAGCGCAAGGGTGGCCAGGGCCGCCAGCACGAAGGCGTCGCGGCTGTCCGCGAGCAGAGCCATGGCGCCCACCGGCACGACGAACAGGATGCCGATGCCGCTGGCTACGCCGCCGCTGGAGAACAGCAGCAGACTGATCGCCACGGCATCCACCATGGCGTGGACGAACGTGGTCGCCCGCAAATTGGGCAACATGCGGCGCCCGCCGAAGACGATGGCCACGCCGGTGCCGAAATACACCACGCAGGCCCAGAGAAACAGGTTGGGGAAGGCATTGCCGATGGGAGTCGACGAGCCGAGATAAAGGTGCAATGCAAACAGCGCTGGCGCTATCAGCAGTCTGTAGAGATTGACCAGTCCAATGACTCGCCAGGCGAGGTCAGTCGGGGCGGGTGGTACGGCGGCGACTAGCGGCATCGGCCGCGACTCTATCAGCTAGCCGCAGGCGGGACGAGTTGCCGCTAGAATACCGCCTCTTTTTTTCCAACCAACGCCAGGGCCCGATGAACCTCCACGAGTACCAGTCAAAAGAAGTGTTCCGCGAGTTCGGAATCCCTGTCCCGCGGGGTTTGGCCGCGAAGAGCGCCGACGAGGCGGTCGCGGCGGCACAGTCATTAGGGGGCAATCTCTGGGTGGTCAAAGCCCAGGTGCACGCCGGTGGCCGCGGCAAGGCCGGTGGCGTGAAGCTGGCGCGTGACCTCGACACGGTGCGTTCGGCCACCACCGACATGCTCGGCCAGCGCCTGGTCACCAAACAAACCGGTCCGGAAGGCCTGCCCATCGAAACGGTTTATGTCGAGTCCGGCTCGGATATCGAGCGCGAGATCTACCTGTCGCTCACGCTGAATCGCGAGCGCGGCCGCATCGCCGTCATCGCCTCCGAAGCCGGCGGCATGGATATCGAAGAAGTGGCCGAGCACACCCCGGAGAAAATCCTGCGCGTGGACATCAATCCGTCGGCGGGGCTGCAGGCGTACCAGTGCCGCAAGCTCGCTTTCGGGCTCGGGTTCAAGGGCCCGCAGATCGGCAAGTTCCAGGCCATCCTCACGGCCCTCTATCGCATCTACATCGAGCGCGACGCGTCGTTGTTAGAGGTCAACCCGCTCATCGTCACCAGGACCGGCGACCTCGTGGCGCTCGACGCGAAGTTCAATGTCGACGCCAATGCCATTTTCCGCCAGAAGGCGTTGGCGGCGATGCGCGATCCTTCGCAGGAAGACCCGATCGAGCGCGAGGCCAGCGAGCACGATCTCAACTACGTCTCGCTCGACGGCGACATCGCCTGCATGGTCAACGGCGCCGGCCTTGCGATGGCCACCATGGATCTCATCAAGCTGCACGGCGGCAGCCCGGCGAACTTCCTCGACGTGGGCGGCGGCGCCACGGCCGAACGCGTCACGGAGGCGTTCAAGCTCATCCTCGCCAACAAGAAGGTGCGCGCGATCCTCGTGAACATCTTCGGTGGCATCGTCCGCTGCGACCTCATCGCCGAAGGCGTGATGATCGCGGTGAAGCAGGTGGGTGTGTCGGTTCCCGTGGTCGTGAGACTGGAAGGCACGAACGCGGAACAGGCGCGCGAGATGCTGAAACACAGCGCGCTTGCCATCACGCCCGCCACCGATCTCACCGACGCGGCGAAGAACGTCGTCGCTCTCGCCGCCAAAGGCCGTTAAGGAAAGTCATGAGCATTCTTGTCAACAAGAACACCAAGGTCATCTGCCAGGGATTCACGGGCCAGCAGGGCACGTTCCATTGCGAGCAGAGCATCAAGTACGGCACAAAGATGGTCGGCGGCGTCACGCCCGGCCGCGGTGGCGAAAAGCACCTGAACCTGCCGGTGTTCGACACTGTCGCCGATGCGGTCGACAAGACGGGCGCCACCGCCAGCGTCATCTACGTGCCGGCGCCGTTCGCGGCCGACGCCATCCTCGAAGCGGCCGATGCCGGCATCGAGCTCGTGGTGTGCATCACCGAAGGAATTCCGATCAACGACATGGTGCGCGTGAAGGCCACGCTCGCCGGCACCGGCACGCGGCTCATCGGGCCTAACTGCCCGGGCATCATCACGCCGGGCGAATGCAAGATCGGCATCATGCCGGGGTTCATCCACAAGAAAGGCCGCGTGGGCATCGTGTCGCGGTCGGGCACGCTCACGTATGAAGCCGTGTTCCAGACCACCAACAAGGGTCTCGGCCAGAGCACCTGCGTCGGCATCGGCGGCGATCCGGTGCGCGGCATGAACTTCGTCGACGTGCTCGAGCTGTTCGAACGCGATCCGCAGACCGAAGGCATCATCATGGTCGGCGAGATCGGCGGCACCGACGAAGAAGCCGCGGCCGAGTTCATCCGCAACTACGTCACCAAGCCGGTGGTCGCGTACATCGCCGGCGTCACCGCGCCGCCGGGCAAGCGCATGGGCCATGCCGGCGCCGTCATCGCCGGTGGCAAGGGCACCGCCGCGGACAAATTCCGCGCGCTGGACAAGGCGGGCGCGCGCACCGTGAAATCCCCGGCCGATCTCGGCAAGGCCATGGCCGAGCAGCTCGCCAGGCGTCGCGCGAAGCCTGTGAAGAAGGTCGAGCGTCCCACGGTGCTCATCATCGAGCAGCGCACGGCGAAGAAGTCGAAGGCCAAGGCGAAGCCGGCGAAGAAGAAGGCCGCACCGGCCAAGAAGAAGCCGGCCAAGAAGAAGCCGAAGACGGCGCGGCGCGCGAAATAACGCACCGCCAAGGTGGCAACGCCCGGCAAATTGCGCATCGCCCTCGGGCAGCTCGACATGCTCGTGGGCGATGTCGCGGGCAACGCGCAGAAGATCGTGGCCGCGGCGGAGCGCGCCTGCCGCGATCTCGACACCGATCTGCTGGTGCTGCCCGAGCTCACGCTGTCGGGTTACCCGCCCGAGGACCTGCTGTTCCATCGCGGCTTCCGCGTGGCCATCGACAAAGGCATGGCCACGCTCAAGTCGGCGCGCGGCAATTGCGGCTTCCTGGTCGGGTTTCCCGAATACGCCGGCGAGCAGCTCTTCAATTCCGCCGCGCTCATCGAAGCGGGGGAGGTGCGCGCCACGCACCGCAAGAGCTGCCTGCCTAACTACAAAGTGTTCGACGAGAAGCGCTACTTCAAAGCGGGCGGCCAGCCCACCGTCGTCGACTATCGCGGCTTCCGCCTCGGCGTGCTGGTCTGCGAGGACATCTGGGAACCGGAGCCCGCGCAGATGGCGCGGTCGGCCGGCGCGGAGATGTTCGTGGTGCTCAACGCCTCGCCGTACGAGATCCACAAGCAACGCAACCGCGAGGACATCGTCGGCCGCTGCGTGAAGGAGCTCGGCCTGCCCGTGGTGTACGTGAACATGCTCGGCGGCCAGGACGAACTGGTGTTCGACGGCAACTCCTTCGTGATGGACGGCGCGGGCAGGATCGTCATGCGCGCGCCGCCGTTCGAGGAAGGGTTGTATCCCATCGAGTTCGAGCGCGTGGGCGGCGTGGTGCGACCGGTGGCGGCGACCGTGGCGCCGGAGCTCGGCGATGCCGAGAGTGTGTATCGCGCGCTGGTGCTCGGCGTGCGCGACTACGTCGGCAAGCATGGCTTCCCCGGCGTGGTCATGGGCCTCTCGGGAGGCATCGATTCGGCGCTCACGCTCGCGATTGCCGTCGATGCGCTGGGCAAGGACAAGATCCACGCGGTGATGATGCCGTCGCCGTACACCTCGCAGATGAGCCTCGACGACGCGCGCGCGCAGGCCGAGATCCTCGGCGTGAAATACAGTGTGTTGCCCATCGGCGAAATGATGAAGGCCACCGAGGCCACGCTCGCCGAGGAGTTCGCCGGCCGCAAGCCCGACACCACGGAAGAAAACATCCAGTCGCGTTGCCGCATGCTGCTGCTCATGGGCATCTCCAACAAGACCGGCAAGATGCTGCTGACCACCGGCAACAAGAGCGAGATGGCCGTGGGTTACGCCACCTTGTACGGCGACATGGCCGGCGGCTTCGCGCCCATCAAGGACTGCAGCAAACTACTCGTGTACCGGCTCGCCGAGTACCGGAATTCCGTGGCGAGCAACGTGGCGCCCGTGATCCCGCGGCGCGTGATCGACCGGCCGCCATCGGCGGAACTTCGCCCTGATCAGAAAGACAGCGATTCACTGCCGCCGTACGAAGTCCTGGATCCCATCCTCGAGTCGTTCATCGAGGACGATCTGTCCGTCGACGAGATCTGCGCCAAGGGTTTCGAGCGCGCGACCGTCGTGCGCGTGCTGGATCTCGTGAAGCGCAATGAGTACAAGCGGCGGCAGGCGCCCCCTGGCGTGCGCGTTTCCCGCCGTGCGTTCGGCCGCGATTGGCGCTACCCGATCACCTCCGGCTACCGCCGATAATGGGGACATTCCTGATTTGCTAGCAAAAGGGGACGCGCCTCGAATGGGGAGGTCCTCAGTTCCGATTTCCTTGCAAGCGGGATCGAGGCACGCCGTTGGCGCGTCAGCGCGTGAAGAAGGACAGGCTTCCGGCGCGAAC
>DASTXR010000070.1:0-44501 GCA_035765415.1 Steroidobacteraceae bacterium
AGTCAGTAGTAGAAGATCAATCAGCAACGCGACCAGGATGAGCGCGGATGCCGCAAACATTGCCACGGCCCAGAAGGCCAGCACTGGAAGGTTGTTCTGCACCGCATGCACGATGTAATTCGCGCGCGTAGGCCCGTCGTAGGCCGGTGCATACAAGAGATGGGCGAACCAGAGCGCGTAGGCGGCAAACCGCAGGAGCTGCGCCTTGCGACTGCCTGTGAACGCACTCCAATTGAGTCTCTCGAATTTCGTGAATGCGACGATCGCGGCCATCAGCACCGAGAACACGAGCGCGGCCAGGTAAGTCACTCCCACGGTCAGGGGATACGCGCTGCCCAATGTGAATCGCTCGACAACCGCGACGTGCTTCGCCGCGGCAAACGCCATCCGTAGCCCCTCGCAACCGTCGCGGCACTGCGCAGGATCTGCCGGCACGCCGATGACCAGCATGATCAGCGCGAGGACGAACGCGCCGCCGGCCAGTTGCATCGCGCTGGAATCCAGCTGCGGAGACAGCACCGCATCGAAAACCCGTTCCCTGCCGATGGAGGGATGCGATCTACCGCTCACGCCCTGCCTCCCCGACTATTTTCTTCACGGGCGACAGCAGGTACTCCATGACGGTGCGCTCGCCTTCCTTGAGCTCGGCGACCACCTGCATGCCGGG
The DNA here is from genome assembly GCA_035765415.1 of Steroidobacteraceae bacterium. GTDB lineage: Bacteria > Pseudomonadota > Gammaproteobacteria > Steroidobacterales > Steroidobacteraceae > CADEED01. Next base: position 668 of record DASTXR010000070.1, read on the forward strand.
GGAAATCGGCCATTCCGTGTCGGCGAAGCGCAGGCTCTGGCGATTGAGGCGCACGATGGCCTTGAACGGCGAAATGGCGGGCGGAGGCGCTTCGTCGTCTTCGGTATCGCCGCGCTGCGCCTGCGGCTCGCTGGCATCCGCGGAGATGCGCACGACGGTGCCGTCGAGCATTCCGTATTTCTGGAACGGGTAGGTGGACAGCTTCACCTTCGCGGTCTGCCCTTCGCGCACGAAGCCCACGTCTTCGTTCTTGATGAACACTTCGGCCACCAGTTCCTCGTTGGCCGGCACGAGGCTCATGAGCACGGAACCCGCGGAGACCACCGCGCCTTCGGTGTAGGTGGCGACGTCCTTGATGACGCCGTCCTGCGGCGCGCGCAGCTCGCTCAATCGGCTGCGATGTTCCTGCTTGGCGAGCTCCTGCCGCGCGCGCTCCAGCGCGCCCTGCGCTTCGGTGCGCTCGGACAACAGCCTCTGACGGTAGTCGGACGTCACCTGCGCGATACGGCTGTTCGCCTGCGTGATGCGCGCGCGCAATCCCGTGACGGTACGGTTCTGCGACATCAGGTTCTGCTCGGTCTCGATGCGCTCGCGCTGCTTCTCGGCGTACTGGAACTTCGAGACGTGGCCTTCTTCGGCGAGCTTCGCGAGCGAGGCCTCTTCCTGCTTGTAGATAGGCAGCAATTGCTCCAGCTTCGCCTGCTGCGCGATCGCGCCTTCCAGCTCCTCCTGCGCCTGCTCGGCGGCCGCCTTTTCGGAATTCACCGCGTCTTCATACGCACGGCGGCGGCCCGTGGCCTCGGCCTCGACCTCGCGGAACAACGCGTCGCCACCGCCGGTGAAGCGCTGCATGGGCCGGTCCGACATCTCCGACTCGATGCGTCGAAGCTGCAACTCGCGCAATTCCACTTCCTTCGCGACGATGCTCGCGTCGGCGGCGGACAGCGTGGTGTCCATGCGCAACAGCACCTGGCCGGCGCGCACGAAGTCGCCTTCCTGCACGAGGATCTCGCGCACCACGCCGGAGTCGGCCGGCTGCACGATCTTCACGTAGGTCTGCGGCACCAGCTTGCCCTGCGCGCTGGCGACGATATCCACCCGTCCAACCATCGCCCACACCAGAAGCGCCGCGAGCAGTACCAGCAGGACGTTCAATACTGCTCGGGGCATGGGCGATGGCGGACGTTCCTGGAGCGCCAGGATTTCCGGCGCGAAATCGAGAGGCGAAGTCCGCGGCTCGAGGCTTTCGAAAGTCACCTTCATTCGGGGACCTCTTCGCCGCGGATGACGTCGAAGTGCTTGTCGTCGCGCGCCGCGCGGCCCAGTTCGTACACCGAGTCGAAGCGCAGCGCCTTCGGCAGCTGGTGCGTGATGAAGAGGATGGTCACGCGGCCGCGCAGCGTGTTGACGGTGCGCGCGAACTGCTCGGCGGTCTGCGCATCGAGGCTGCTGATGGCCTCGTCGAAGATGAGGATGCGCGGGCGCTTGAGGAGCGCGCGGGCAATGGCAATGCGCTGCTTCTGGCCGCCCGACAGCCCGACGCCGCGCTCGCCGACCACGGTCTGGTATCCGCGCGGCAGCTTCTCGATGAATTCGTGTATCTCGGCCATGCGGCAGGCGTGCACCACTTCCTCGAAGGTTGCCTGCGGATTGGCAAGATGCAGGTTGTCGTACACGGTGCCCGAGAACAGCACCGTTTCCTGCGGCACGATGCCGAAGTACTGGCGCAGCTCGTTGGCCGACAGATTGCGCGTGTCGTGACCGTCGATGAGGATCTGGCCGTCGGTCGGCCAGTAGAAGCCCTGCAGTAGTTTGCCGAGCGTGCTCTTGCCGCTGCCGCTCGGCCCCATGAGCGCGATGCACTGGCCGGCGCGCAGCAGCAGGTTGAAATCCCGGTAGAGGAACGGCAGCTGTTCTCCATACCGGAACGACAGCGATCGCACTTCCACCTGGCCCGCGCCGCCGGTCTGGCGCTGCGGGTTGATGGAGTACGGCTCCGCGGGCGCATCCATGAGATCGCCGAGACGCTGCACGGCGATGTTGGCCTGCTGGAATTGCTGCCACAACCCGACGAGCCGCAGCATCGGCTGCGAGAGGCGGTTTGCGAACATCTGGAACGCCACCAGCATTCCCACCGTGAACGCGGTGTTGTGCATCACCAGGTAGGCGCCGTAGCACAGTATGGCGAGCGTCATCAGCTGCTCGAGCAGCGTGGCGCTGGCGTTGTAGGTATTGCCGAGCTGGCGCGTGCGGAAGCCGGCGTTCAGCAGCGTGGCCAGTATGTCGCCGAAGCGCGTCTTGAGCTGCGGCTCCATCTGCAGCGACTTCAGCGTCTCCATGCCGGAGATGTATTCGGTGAGGAACGCCTGGTTGCGTGCGGCGAGCATGAACTGCTGGTTCATGCGCTCGCGCAGTACCGGCGCGACGAAGAAGCTGATCAGCCCCACGAGCGCGAGGAATACGAGGCTCACCAGCGTGAGGGGCACGCTGTAATAGAACATGATCGCGAGGAAGATCAGCAGGAACGGGCAGTCGAGGATGAGCGTGACGGCCGCGCTGGCGATGAACTCGCGGATCTGCTCGACGCCCTGCACGCGCGCCACGACGGTGCCGGTAGGCCGGCTTTCGTAGTAGCGGAGCGGCAGCTTCGTCAGGTGTTCGAACACTTTCGACCCGAGCACCGCGTCGATGCGGTTGCCGGTGTGCAGCACGAGGTATTGCCGCACCCAGGACATGATCGCCGAAAAGATCATGAACAAAGCCATGGCGACGCCGATGACCACGAGCGTGTTCAGCGTGCGGTGGACCACCACCTTGTCGATGATGACCTGCGTGAACAGCGGAGTCGCCAGCGCCATGAGCTGGATGGCCAGCGACGCCAGCAACACGTCGCGCCAGATCGATCGATGCTTCAGCAGCTCCGGGATGAACCACCGGAATCCGAAACGCTGAGGCGCGACCACGCCATCCGCGTCCGCTTCATTGGCCTTCTCGGCGGACCGCGTCGCGAAAATGCCGATGCCTGCGTACTGCGCGGCGAATCCGGCGCGATCGAGCACCGCCGGCGTGGTTTCACCGGGCTTGAACAGCAACACGCGGGTCGCATCCGCAGCGGCCACGAGCGCCGGCCGAAGCGCGCCGCCGTCCGACTCGCCTTTCATGAAGACGACGGAAGGGAAGGACCAGTTTTCGCAACGCGCGGCGTCCTGCTCGTGCAGCGCGCACTTGAGACCGAGCCGCGTTGCCGCGTCCAGGATGGTCAGCGTGGTGAACGGGCCGGGAAACTGGCCGGAAATCAGCGTCGCGTCGAAAGGCACGCGATGCATCTGGCAGATGCTGCCGATGACCCAGAGAAAATCTTCGCGGGTTACCGTGACGACGGCTTCAGCGCGCAGTTTCTTCCGGAGGATTCCGAACACACTCCATCCCTGGTTACCGAACTTGTGTCAGCAGAATTCGCGCTCGTCTCCGGATCAAACTACTTGACCGGCGAGGCGCGAGAGACCATGCGCGGCGGAGTAGATCAGGCTGAACGGAAAGATGTCAACGCGTGTGGCGACGATGGACTAGCCACCTGAGGCCGGACGATGTGACACGTGACGCCATTTCATGACATCGAAATTTGTGACACGGAAATTCATTCTTTTTACTGTCACCAACTTTCGACATGCAGCAGAAACGTTTCTTGCGACGGACGAAGGTTCGTGCTGAGCGGCTCGTGGCGGGTTACCAGCCACCGCCGCCGCCGCCACCTCCGCCCCCGCCGGACGATCCGCTTCCTCCACCGCCCGAGCTCGAACCCGGTGCGGTGGCCGCGGAGGATATTGCGCTGCCCAGCGACGAGCCCAGGTCGCGCGAAAACCCGCCGAGGTCGCGGGAATTCCAGCCGGGGCCCGCGTACCAGGCCGGCGTGTAGTTAGGTGCCTGCACGTTCAGCACGCCGGCGAAACGTTCGGCCCAGCGCTGTTCCACTTCGAGCGCCAGCGCGGCCGGCAGATAGGATTCGAACAGGTGCGGCGTCATCGGCGGCGGCGGCCCTTTCATTTTCCTGAGATCCTCGCCCTCGGCCACCTCCAGGTACATCTTGAATCCCCGGATGTGATCCATGATCGCCTGGCCCGCCACCGTCGGCGCCCGCAGCAGAATGCCGAAGACGCCGTTGGCCACCAGCATGGCCAGCACGGTGAAGAGCGTGAACCAGCCACCGGGCGTCGTGAAATGCCACTCCGGCCAGATGTCGGCCCTGCCCGGCAGCAACGCCGCGGGCGCCGCCAGGACCAGGCTCAACACGATACCGAGCGCGTGCCAGCCGCCATTGATGTCGAAGAACCCGGAGGTGTAGCGCTCCCTGATCGAGAGACGATGGTTCTTCCGCGCATCGCTGACGCGCTCGTGGTTCTCGTTCTCGAGAACGAGTGTGTCGCCCCCGGCGAACAGGCCGGCCAGCAATTGCTGTTCGTCGGCCGACAATGCCTTCGCGCCGGCCGCGTGTTCCCTGACCAGCGTGAATTTCCTGCCGAACCCCAGCACGCCCGCGTCCTGGTGAATGACCAGGTGGCCTTTCACGGCGAGGCTCAGCACCGCCGCGGCGAAACATTCGTCGTCGTAACGCATTCGCAGTAGATAGCGCATCGACGCCGGCGACTGGCCCTTGGGGAATTCGTATTCGGGAATGGCGATGCGCCCCGGCGGATCGCGGCCGACGCGCGCCCAGATGAGGTAGTAGTAAGTGAGTAACAGCGCGAGGCCCAGCAGGCCGAGAACCGCGGGCAGCCCATTGTTGGGCAGGTCCGTGCCGAGTATGCGCTCGGCAGGTGACCAGCCGTGGCGCCCGGCGTCGACCACGTTCTGCGTGCCCGAAGGTGTCCAGGGTTTGCGATTCGAAGCCGGCGACTCCACCGCGGGCATGATGAAACCTTTCGGAAACATCACCACGATGGTCAGGCCGTGGCGCGGGCCCAGCTTGCGCGTGGTGGCGAACAGCGGCACGCCGTTGTCCATGCGCGCCGTGTAGTCCTGTCCCTTCGAGCCCTGCGGCCCGGTGTAAGCCTCGAGCTTGATTTCGTTCGCGGGAATGCCCGGTGGCAGCTCCACGCGCGCCGTGGCGCGATCGATCGGGAAATCCCAGCCATTGCCGGTAACGTTCCAGTACAGCTCGTCGTGATTCGCGAAGAAACCCATTTGCCGGTCGGTGCGGAACACGATCTCGTAGGTGTGCTCCCCACGCGCCACCGTTGAAGACGGATCGCCCAGGTATATGCGCACGCCATTGTCGCGATTCTCCACGCGCGATTGCACCCACTGCCCGTCGAGCGATGCGCCCTGGAACGAGAAGTCCACCACGTACCGCGTGCCATCGCTGCCGCGGTAGATAGTGGGAAAGTCGCGGTAGATGCCGCGACGGATCTTGTTGCCTTCCGCGCGTACGCGGATCACCTCGCGCAGATACAGCGAGCCGTCGGAATTGACGGTGATGGTTTCATCGAACGACAGGATGCGTTCGTCGGCGGTGGCCGTCGCGCAGCCGGCTGCCCAGGCCAGCAGCGCCACCAGCGCCCGAAACACACTCTTATATATGTGCCGCCCACCGCTCATAACGGGCCCAGGGTTGGCGGGGCTGCCGCCTTCGAATCCTCGAGCTCGAAGAATTCCGCCGCCTTGAAGCCAAACGAGTTGGCAATGAGCATGTCGGGAAACTTCTGGATGCGGTTGTTGAACAGGTTCACCGCACCGTTGTAATAGCGCCGCGCGAACTGGATCTGGTTTTCGGTGTCGACCAGCTTGTTCTGCAGGTCGCGGAAATTTTCGCTGGCCTTGAGATCCGGGTACGCCTCCACCAGCGCCACCAGTTTGTGCACTCCGGTGCTCACGGATTTTTCCACTTCCCCGCGCGCGCCCGGGGACGGCGACGCCGTGCTCTGGCCACGCAGCTCCGCAAGGCTGGTCAGCAGCGCGCGTTCGTATCCCGAATAACCTTTCACCATCTCGACCAGCCGCGGAATGAGGTCGTGGCGCCGGAGGAGCTGCACGTCGACGTCGCTCCACGCCTGGGCGACACGATTGCGATCGCGGATCAGCAGGTTGAAGGCGATGGCAGCCCACACGAGGAGCGCCAGGATGAGGACTAGCAGGGTTGTGAGCATCGGCGCCATGCTAATGGGCGCAGGCGTGCGGCGCCAGATTGCTAGTCGACCAGCATGAGATCGCTTTGCGCTTCTCCGGTCTGCGAATACAGCAGCTGTCGATCGTCGGCTGACACGGCGATGCCGAGTCCGCCGCCGGGCACAGGCGGTTTGTCGAGCCCGGCGATGCGCCGGATCTCGCGCGTGCTGAAGTCGTAGAACTGCACGGCCACCGAACCGCGCACCGACGAGGTGAAATACACGCCGCGCGCGGTCGCCGCCCAGGCGTCCAGATAGGAAATCCTCGGCAGCCCGGGCAGCGCGATCTCCTCGCCACCTTCGATGGACCTGGACCACAAATCCACGCCGTCCGGCGACTTGACGTTGAAGATCACGCGGTCGCCGGCGAACTGCGCGTAGTAGGAAGGCCGGGTGGTGAACGGCTCCGCCTTGCCGTCGGCGGTCACGCGAAACAACCGCGAGCGTCCGTCGCTCGCGAGCAGCCAGCGGCAGTCGGGCGACCAGACCGGCAATGACAACGTTTCGTTGCTCGCGATGCGCTGCGGACGCCGTTGATCGACGTCCAGCACGTAGACCGACGAAGCCCCTTCGGCGCGCGAATCGAACGCCACGCGCTTGCCGTCCGCACACCACCGCGGCGCGCCGGCCATCGGGCCGCCGAACTCGGTGAGGCGCACCGGGTTCGCACCCGCGGCATCGGTCATCCAGATTTCGGCGCTGCCCGAGCGGTTCGACTGGAACACGATGCGCGTGCCATCCGCGGAGTACTGCGGCGTGATTTCGCTGCGCGTGGAAACGATGAGGCGCTGCGCGCTGGCCGCGATGTCCGGCGCCGCCAGGTCCATGCGCCAGATTTCGACGCTCTGTCGCGCGCGTACGTAGGCGAGCGGCTTGCCGCCACGCAGGCGCGCGGGCTGCGCGCCCTCTTCGCCAAATGGCAGGCGCGTGCGCGCGCCATCGGGCGTGAGCCGCCACAGCGCCCCGCCGTCGCCGGCGTCGTTCGCGAGGATCAGTGCTTCACCCTGTGCGTCGAAGGCCAGCCCCTGGGCCTCGCCCATGATGGTCGCCACCAGCCTCGGCCGGTGTTCGACTAGATAGACGCCGTAGACTCCGACGCTGGTGGAACAGGCGAACGCGAAACGCCGGCCATCGTCAGACCAGGCGGGCAATCCGGCGCTCACGCAATCGGGTGAATCGGGCATCGGGGTCACTTCGAGCGTGGCCACGTCCACGAACTTCACGCCGTTCTGCCCGGTGGCGTCGAACGAAGAATAGGCAACGCGCTTTCCGTCCGGCGACCAGGCGAGCTGCATGAATGCATCGTTCGGGAACGAGGCAGTCGTGAGCCGGCGCTCCGCGCCGCCGAGAGCCGGCACCAGGTAGACGCCGGTGACACCATCGCCGCGCCGCGTGAACGCGATCTGCGTGCCGTCCGGCGACCATGCAGCGCCGAGAGCGAGCGCGGGCGTTTGCGTGAGGCGCAGCAATTGTTCGGATCCGCGCGCCTTGACGTACAGATCGAATCCCTCGGCGCCCGGCGCACCGTTCCACGAGAAAGCGAGGCGCGTGCCGTCCGGAGAAAACGCCGGCGCACGCTCCTCGCCGGCAAGCGCCGTGAACGGCGACAGCTTCGGCGGCGTGATGTCCTGCTCGCGCAGCAGCAACGCCAGCGCGGCCAGGATCGCCACCGCGCCTGCCGCCATGAACATCCAGGTTCGAGGCCGCGGGCCAGTAGATTGAGGTGCGGGTGTCGGTGCGGGCGCGGGTGTCGGTGACTGCGCAACTTCCACAGGTGTGGGCGCCGGCGCCTCCAGCTTGCCGATGAAGCGATAGCCGCGCCGCGGCAGCGTTTCGATATACCGCGGAGTGGCCGCCGAATCGCCGAGCGCCTCGCGCAACCGGTTGATGGCGGCATTCAGCCCCTGCTCGTACTCCACCTCGGTCTCGGCGGGCCACAGCTCGGCCTGCAACTGCTCGCGCGTCACCAGTTCGCCGGGCACCCGGACCAGTGCGGCAAGCACCTGGAACGACTGCCGGGGCAGGCGCACGCGCCGGCCTGCACGCTGCAGCTCCCCGGTGCGCAGGTCGGCCTCGAATTCGCCGAAGCGAATGGAACGTGCCTGTGCGTTTTTGTCTTGCTCGTTCAAGGACATGCCGTGTGAGGTCGGTGTGAGGTCGCTGCTAGCGCCAAACCATTGTCATAGAAAAATCTCCCGCGCAGGTTCGCGGCCATGAAACACAAAAACCTGCTCGTGCTCTGGTCCATCGTGCTCGTTCCCTGTGCCGGAATGGCGGGGACGCCCATCAACTACGACGCGGCCTACTACGCTCCATTCGCGCCGCACAACGCGCTCGATATGGTGAAGCAAACGCCGGGCTTCGTGCTAGAGACCGCCGAAGACGATGAGCAGCGCCGCGGCTTCAGCGGCGCCGTGGGCAACGTGCTGGTCGACGGCCAGCGACTCTCGGCGAAGAGCCAGACGCCGAGCGACGTCCTCGCGCGCATACCGGCCGCCGAAGTGGTGCGCATCGAGATCCTGCGCGGCAGCGATGCAGCCGGCGACGCTTCCGGCGCCGCGGTGCTGGCCAATGTCGTGCGCACACGCAGCGCCGGCGGTGGCTGGTGGGCCGCGGGCTTCGAGCTGGCGGGCCAGGACGAGGCGGCTCCGAATGGCAACTTCGGCTGGAGCGGGCGCGGCGGGCTCACCGAGTATTCACTGGGCGGCTCCACCTACTCGCTCGCGCGCGAGCTCCCGGGCACGCGCGAGGTTTACGACGGCAACGGCATTCTCACCAAGCGCCGCTACGACGAATCACCGCGCGAGTTCAGCGAATACGCGCTCAATGGCGAGATGAAGCGGGCGATCGGTGACGGCCGCCTGGTGCTCACGGGCCAGGTGGCATATTCGCGATACCAGGATGACTCCACGCTGCTCACGACTTCGCCGACGGGCGAACAGCTGGAGTACGAGCACACACCGTATGCGGAGAGCGAACGCACCGGCGAAGCGGGCGTCACCTATGAGCGCGCGTACGATCTCTGGAACATGAACCTTGCGGCACTGGCGACGCGCAAGCGCTACGCCAGTGACGTGACCTCCACGCACTTCGATGCGGCCGGCGTGCAGGATTCGGTGTTTGCGCAAGTCCTCGCCCGGAACAGCGGCGAAAGCATCCTGCGTGCCACGTTCGCGCGCCCGTGGTCGCGCGGACGCCTTGAAACCGGCGCGGAGCTGGCGCTCAACACGCTCGATGCGGAAATGGACCTTTCCATGGACACCGGCAACGGGCCGCTGGCGATTCCGGTTCCGAATGCCGATGTGCTCGTCGAGGAAAAGCGTGGCGAAGCTTTCGTGAACCTCAGCATGACGCTGCCCGCGAACTGGTCTCTCGACGCGCGCCTGGCGGTGGAGAGTTCGCATCTCGCGTTCAGTGGCGATGCACAGCAATCCGTCTCGCTCACCTACGTGAAGCCGCGGCTGCAGGTCTCACGCCCGTTCGGCTCGCACCAGCTCCAGTTGCGCGCCTATCGCGATGTCAGCCAGCTCGATTTCACGGATTTCGTTTCCGCGGCGTCCCTGTCCGACGACGTGATCAACGGCGGCAACCCGGATCTGCGGCCACAGACCGCGTGGGTAGCCGAGTTGGGCGTGGATCTGCGCATGGCGGGCGACGCGGCGCTGCGCACCCGCGTGTTTCACCAGTGGCTGGACGATGTCGTGGATCTCATCCCCCAGGGCCCTCCGGCCGCGCGCATCGACGCTCCGGGGAATATCGGCAGCGGCACGCTCGACGGCATCGAAGTCTCGCTGCAATTGCCGCTGGGACGCGTGCTGCCGGGCGGCAAGTTCAGTTTGTCGGGAATCTGGCAGGACTCATCGGTGCGCGATCCGGTGACCCTGGTCGAGCGCCCCATCTCCGGCCTCGTGGAGCGCAAGGGCAAAGCCGAGCTGCGCCAGGATCTGCCGGCCGCGAAGTTGAGCTGGGGCGTGAGTTTCGCGGCGGAGTCCGCGACGTTCACGCATCGCCTGAAGGAGCTCGATACGCAGCAGAAGAGCTCATCGCTCGATGTCTTCGTGGAGACCGCGCTGATTCCGAGGTTCACCGTGCGGCTCTCGATGCTGTCGATTCTCGACGACGCCGAAACCCGCACGCGCAGGTTCTACACGCCCGATCGCGCCGGTAGTTTGTCGGGCTTCGAAGATGGACAGCGCCGCCCCGGGCACTGGTGGCTGCTCAGCGTGACGGGAAGCCTGTGATCAGACGAAGGCGACTTCTTCGCCGCTGGGCACTATCGAATGCGGCTCGTAGCCCTTCGCGTAGCGCAGCGGGCGGCCGGCGATGTCCGCACGCACTTCGGCGCGCGGCGCGATGCTCACGCGGTTCTCGATCGAAAACGTCACGCCTTCCTGCGTGAGCTCGATGGACTTGACGCCCGACAGCGGCAGGGGAATGCGCTTCGCGCGGCAGTAGCTGATGATGGCCGCCGCGACGGCGTCGTAATTGAAGCGCTGCCATTCGATGGCGTTGCCCGGCATGCGCACCGCCACTTCGATGGCGTCGCTGCTGCTCCTGTCCGACACGAAATCCGCCTGCAGAACTTCGCCGCGCGACAACGGCCCGTGCGAGCGGCGGTCGAAGTGCACCAGCGCCTCGAGCACGGTATCCAGCGGCAGCTGCAGTCGCCGGCTTTCCCTGATCGTCAGAGCGGACATGGGGTCAGCGTCAGTCATGCTCGGGAAAACTCCTAGTACGGAACTACGATAATCCGCATGTAAAATCCGCCTCGCCGCGAGTTTGTGAGGCGCATCACGCCCGGCATCTTAACGCACTCACAACCGGAGGCATCTTGGCGCTCGGCGCAACCATTTACACGTTCGACATCGACCTGGCCGATGCCGACCGGGCGGTTTACGAATCCCTGAACCTGCGAGTGGCGCAGCACCCGAGCGAGACGCCGGACTACCTCGTCACACGCGTGCTCGCGTACTGCCTGGAATTCTCCGAAGGCATCGGGTTTTCGAAAGGACTGTCCGATCCCGACGAACCGGCGATCTACGTGCGCGATCTCACCGGCGCTCTGCAGGTGTGGGTGGACATCGGGCTGCCCGAGCCCGATCGATTGCATCGCGCCAGCAAGGCAGCGCCGCGAGTGGCCGTGTACACGCACAAGGACGCGGCCCAGTGGGCGATTCGCGTGCGCGCCGCTTCGATTCATCGCGCGGAAAAACTCGAAGCCTTCGCGTTCGAGCGCAACTGGCTCGCCGCGATCGTCGCGCGGCTCGAACGGCGCATGAAGTTTTCGCTGGCGCGCTCGGAGGGCGAGATCTATCTCACTCTCGGTTTAGACACGCTACAGACAGTGCTCGAACGTCCGCTCACATAACGCGGCACTCCTGTTAGGCGATTCACAGTCCCGGGCACTCCCTAGGGCGGACCGCACACATTTCCAGCGTTTCGATTGCGGGCATCCCTCGCGCGCAATAGTTTCGAGACCATGAAAACCGTGGCTGTTCGTCGAATTGTCGTGCTGCTTGGTTATGTTTCGTGCCTCGCAGCCATGCCGCTTGCCGCACAGGTAGGCCCCATTCAGCCCGTCCTGGTGCTGACGGATGGAAAACTCGAAACCACTCATGACCGGCCCAGCTTCGATGAGGATTTTTCCATTCCCGTCGATGTGTACGTGGCCGCCGATGGCTCCGTGACCAACGTGGTGGTGACGAGCTCCTCGAAGAACTTCAACGCCGATGCGGTGGCCGCCGACTACATGCGCACGCGCCAGTTCCTGCCGGCGCTCGATGAGCGCGGCCAGGCTGTCGAAGGCATGGCCAAGGTCAACGTGAACATGTTCAAGCGCGGCACCAAGAAAGTGGTGCGCGTCACTCTCAAGCCGCCGCCGATGGCCGTCGAGACCGAACGCCTGCGCCGCATGATGTGCGCGGATTTCGTGTGGGAAGTGAACCGCATGCAGAACCAGGCCGGCGTGCGCGAGCCCAGCGTCGAAACGATGCCCTACGTCTCGGCGCACATGTATGCGGAAGGCAAGGACATGGCCGGCGCCGTCGCGGAGAAGTTCTGGGACACGTGGCCGAAGACCCTGGACAAGGTGCTGGCGCGCTGCGAGAAGGCGCCCGAGATGATGTACTTCACCGAAGTGCTGGTGCCCGCGCTCGACGGCACGATGCCGACACGCGACACCGCCACCGCCGCCACCAAGTAGATCCTCGCGAGCGTGGCCCGCGCGCGGGACACGTATCAGTGCGTGAAGGCGAAGCCACGTTCGCCCACAATCGCCGCATGTTCATCCACTTCGCCGACCGCGCTTCGGATTCGCCGTTCGTCGAGCGCGTTTGGCGCTGCCACAGCGATCGCGGTGGTCCTTTCCTCGCCGTCGCTTCCAGCCACTGGGAACTCGTGGTCACGCGACTTCAGGGCGTGGCCACGGTCACGCTGCACGGCCCGGAAACCCGCGCACGCGAGGTGTACTGCCCGCCGGATGGCGAGTGGTTTGCCATTCGCTTCAAGGCCGGCACGTTCATGCCGGCGCTGCCGGTTGCCAGTCTGCTCAACGGCCAGGATGTGAATCTGCCATCGGCATTTCGCGGGCGCTTCCGGCTCGAAGGCGATGCCTGGCAGATTCCTGACTTCGAGAATGCCGAAACCTTCGTCGCGCGGCTCGCGCAGCGCGGCATCATCACGCGTGACGGCGCTGTCGAGGCGGCGCTCGAGGGCGACGAGTTCGCATTGACGCGGCGGTCTGCCCAACGGCATTTCCTGCATGCCACAGGGATGAGCTTCGCGCGACTCCGCAGCATCGAAAGAGCACGCAAGGCGACGCTGCTGCTGCGCGCCGGCGTGAGCCTCAGCGACGCCGCGTTCGAAGCCGGATTCTTCGACCAGCCGCATCTCACGCGCTCGCTGCGCCATCTCATCGGCCTCACTCCCGCGCGCATCGCGCGCGAGGAACGCCAGTTGTCGTTTCTGTACAAGACCGAAGCCGGACGCCGCCCCTAACATTCTCGCCCCGCATGGAGGGTGCGAATGAACAAGCGAGGCAAGATGTGGTGGACAGGCTGGTCGATGAGCGGACTGGTGATTCTTTTCCTGCTGATGGATTCAGGGATGAAGCTCGCGGCTTTGCGCCCGGTGCTCGAAGCCGGCGCGCAGATCGGATTTCCCGGCGAGGTCATGGCGCGCAAGCTCGGGCTGCTGCTCCTGCTGTGCACCGCGCTGTATGTCTGGCCCGCCACGTCGGTGCTGGGCGCCATCCTGCTGACCGCGTTTCTCGGCGGCGCGGTGGCCACGCATGTGCGTCTCGGCAATCCGCTGTTCTCGCACGTGCTGTTCGGCGTCTACATCGGCGTGCTGATGTGGGGCGGGCTTTTCCTGCGCGATGAGCGGCTGCGCGCGCTGCTGCCCGTGATGAAACCCGTCAGCGCGGGCTGATCCCTACATCGCCGCCTGCTGACGCCGGTATTGGTCGAGCTTCATGGCGATGTAATCGTCGTGCTCCACCTCGCGCAGCTGGCGCGCGAAACGTTCCGTGTCGGCAAACCAGATCTCGAGGCTTTGCTCGAATCGCTGTGGAGCCGGGCTGCTCAGCGAACGTAGATAGGCATCGAAGGCGAGGTAGTAGCGCATGGTGTTCCGCTCGAGCGCGCCGCGGGTGCCGCGCACCAGCTGCGGCGCATCACCCTCCTCCTGGATCCAGGTGAATCCCACCTTGTCGCGGCCCGTGGTCGAGAAATAGACGCTGCTGGCGTAACGCGCCAGCTTTCCCTGCGTGTACGAATACTGGATGTGCATGAAGGCGCGCTGATCCGGAAGCGCGACCAGTTGCAGGGCAATGCGGTAGTTGCTGGTGCCGAGCGGCCCATCCCGGGCCAGGAGCTGCACGCCGAGGAAATCCGCGGTCGACGCGGTGACCTCGTAGTCGAACCTGATTCGATGCGTGTCGTCGAGCGGCTGGTTGATGTTCTTGCCCACCGCGGCCAGCAGATGCGATTCACCTTCGCTGGTATTGGCGCGGCAGTACTGCACGTTCAGATGCAGGATCATCGACTCACACCAGTTTTCAGGCTTCGCGAATGCGGCGGCAACCGTGGCGAACGGATACTGGATCACCGCGTACGCATCACCTTGCGGCGTGCTCGCGCTCTCGTTGGATTCAACGTGCAGCCCGCGTTGAATCGCGCTGTTTTCCAGCTTCTGGCCCAGCGCGGCGTAACGCGCCCGCAATGCCGCGGCGGCGCCTTCGGCCGCGTCAGCCTGGGACCGCGGAACGCACAGCATGCACGCGGCGAGAAACGCCGCGGCACGCAGGCAAGAGTTGAGTGCGCTGGCTGGCAAGGCACCGAGCTTCCGCGCCCGCGCACGGAAGAGCTATAGGAGGAAGCCGCGCCCTATTTCGGCCTCCCCGAAAACCCCGCCGCGGTACGCAACGCATCCGCATCGAGGAGTTTTCCTTCGAGCATGACCACGCGCGTATTGCGCAGGTCGCCGATGCGCTGCGAAGGATCGCCTTCGACGAGCACGAGGTCAGCCACCTTGCCGGGCTTGATGGAGCCGGTGCGCTTGTCCTGGCCGACGAGTTTCGCCGGAACGATCGTGGCCGCGGCCAGCGCCTCGGCTGGCGTAAACCCCGCCTCCAGGTAGATCTCGAGCTCGTGGACGATTTCGATGCCCGCGCCATCCGTGCCAGCGACGATCGGTACGCCGGCCTTGTGCATCTTGCCGAGCAGCTGAACCATCTTCGACCAGCTCGCGCGATAGTCCGCACGCGTCAGATCTTTCGGCACCGCGAAGCCGCCGGTGCGGAACTGGCGTTCGGTGGCCGGCGGCAGCGTGCCGACGAACGGCGCGTAAGCCGGCGACAGGTCGCCGTTCTCGGGCACGTACAGTCCTTCGAATGCCACCATGGTCGGATCGCTGTAGATGCCCTTGGCCGCCATGGTCGAGACGATGTCCGTCATCGGTTTGCCGTTGAGATCGAGGCCCTTCGCGAAGCGCCCGGGGCCTTCGAAACGCAGGATGCCGTTCGATTCGCCGATGACGCTGTCAGGCATCGCCTGCATCACGATCCAGTTGATGTGCGTCACTTCGTCATAACCGGCGTTGATCGCTTCGAGCGGGCGCATGCCGACGGGAATGTGGCCGTGCACGTGCAAGCCCTGTTTGCGCGCTTCGGCCGCTGCCGCCGGCAACCAGGCCTTGTTCAGCGTGCCGTAGAACTTCACGCCGATGAAGCCGTTCGCCTTCGCCTTGTCCACGAGCGCGACGGCCTCGGCCTCGCTGGTCGCCACGTTCGCGACCTGGGCGGTGTAGGTTCCCTTGCCGTCGATGAGCGACGACGCGTACACATGCGGCATCAGCAATTCGCCGCGCGCCGCGCGTTCGCGCCGGTCGATGGTCTGCGTGTCGTCGTTCCCCGGGTCGCGCACCGAGGTGACACCCATCGACAGTTCCTGCAGCCCCGTGTAGTCGGACGACACGTGCATGTGGCAATCCCACAGGCCCGGAATCAGAGTCTTGCCGCGCCCGTCGATGATCTGCGCTCCGGCGGGAATCTTCGTTTCCTTCGCGGGGAACACCGCGGCGATGAGACCCTTGTCGACGATGACCGTCTGGTCGCTGAGGAACACCTTGGCGTCCGCGTCGAACACACGCACGTTCGTGAAAGCCACGGCACCGGCCGGTGTCTTCACCAGCGCCTTGGCCAGTGCCGGGGCCCGCGCGGCCATCGCTTTCGACTGCGCTTCGGTCAGGCGCACGTGTTCGGATGCGTATCGTTCCGGCAGCCAGCTCAGGAAAAATACGAAGCCGAAGAACTTGCCCTTGTCGTCGGCCCAGATCGGAATCGGCTGGTTGCTGATTCCCGTGACCGCCCAGGCGGTGACTTCCTTGCGGGCCGCGCCCTCGCCCACGACCAGGGTAGTTAGTTTCTCGGCTTTGGCCTTGCCGCCGGGCAGCATCGCGAGCGTGCGGTCGGGACTGGCGAGCAGCCGCTCGATCACCCACGCCGACAGGTCGATGGGGCCGCCCTGCGAAAGATAGAACGCCGGCTTTGCGTAATCAGCGCTGCCGGCATCCACCGGGCTCTTCCAGCTCGCCTTTCCACCGGTGATGGCGAAAGTTTCGCCCGCGTCGCCTTGCGGGGTGACGCCGCGGATCGTGACCGACATCGGCATTCCGTCCGCGCCTGCCTTGCCGCTCGAATCGAGCTCGAAGACCTGGCCGCGCAGGTTCATGCTTTCGCGGCCCATGCGCGTGCCGTCGGCGCCGGTCCAGATCCAGGAATCGCCGTGTTTGCCGCCCGTGGACTGGATGATGTAGTGCGTGGCGGTGGCCGGCGGCCTGGCGAGATCGGCGGCGGGGACTTGCGCGACAGCGACCGATCCGAGCGCCAGCGCAAGGCCGGCAAGAAGAAGAGTGCGGAACACAGGGTTTCTCCCAAGAGTGGACTGGCCCCGAGGATAACCGCCCAGGACAACACTTTCACATCTTGTCTCTGCCGCACGGCGCGAAATCGTTTCGGTTCGTCCCGAACTCTTTGGAGGGAACCCGTCACAGTTGCCGAGCGGCGCGACGGCCACGTCCTTGTAAGCGCAGCGCACGCACGCCTAGCCTCGTGACGACGGCGACTAACTACCAAGCGGACACGGCTCGAATATGGATGTTCGGCGCAAACACCTGTCGGTGATCTTCCTGGTTCTCGGGTCGTGCATCGGCGTGGAAGCAGCGGCGCAGGCGACGCCAGCCGCACCGGCGCCGGGCAAGGCCGCCCCTACCGCGCAGGTGGATGCGAACAGCAGCCTGTCCAGGCTGTATCCGGAGGCGGGAAGCATCGGCCTCGCCGTGGCGGTGGTGCCGGATCCGAATGTCCCGCGATATCGCAGGCTGTTCGACCTCGAGATCCAGGCCATCACGCTCGGCATGCTGAACGATGGCTACGTGCTCGATCGCTACGTGTTCCCCTGGAACACGGGCGGTGCCGAGAAGGACGCGCGGCCGTCGCCCGGCAGCGATCCGCACCCGGGCGCGTTTGGCCTGATGGTCTTTCGCTGCGACGGATGGCGGGAACATCTGTGCCAGGATGCGGCCACCCTGCCGGCCGCCGACGCCAGGTCCGGCCAAACTACCCGCGTTCGCGCCATCTACATCGTCACCGACACCGCGACCTGGGGTGTGGCGACGCGGCCGCTCACGTGTGCAACCCGCCGGATCAGCGCGCAACTGTCGGGAGCCGAACCGGCCACGGACGCGGACCTGTGCCCGGTGGAATCGGCCGCGGCCGCGAAGTCGACAGGTCCGCCCGGAAAAGCGGCCGTCGAACTGCTGCAGTACCCAGGGAGTTGCGAGTCGGCCGATGGACGCAAAACCCTCGTCCTGTTCGGGCCCAACTTCTCCGGCGGCATGGACTCGGTCGGCCAGCATCTGCCCAGGCTGCTCGGCCCGCAGATCACCGACTTCTGCCTGGTGTCGAGCACGACGACCAACAGCTCGAACCCGCTCGCCGAGCATGCGTACGAGCACCTGACCTACGTGCAGCTCGCCGCGGACGATGGCTTCAAGCTGCTGCGACTCGCGGATCTGGCACAGGCTTTCGGCTATTTCGATCCCAGCGGGAAAAAAAATCGTGGCAGCAAGGGAGATCCGAAATACGACGTCGCGTTTCTCACCGAGGCGTCCACGTTCGGCTACGGCGTCTGCAATCCCTGGCGGCAGAAAGACGACGCGAATCTCGAGCGCATCAGGACTTTCTGCCGGCAGGCTTACATGCTGAACTTTCCCGCGGCCGTCGCCGACATCCGTTATGGCATCGAACGGCAGCGCCAGCAGCAGCTCAACGACGTGCAGGCGGCGATGAAGGCCGCCATGCCCAATGAACACCTGACGCTCGAGGTGGGCGCGGAGAACGGCAGCGAGTTTCCCGAGAACCGGCAGTCGACGCTCACGGCGGCCAGCCAGCAGCTCGCGCTCGATCACGTACTCCAGCAGCTCGAACAGTTCTCTCCGAAGATGGTGATCGTCGTCGCGACCGATGTCCGCGACCGCCTGTTCCTGTTCGACGAGCTTCGCCAGCGCCTGCCGAGCGCCATGCTCGTCGACCTCGAGACGGACATCCTGCTCGGGCACCCGGATTTTCTGCACGCCAGCCGCGGCGCCGTCACGGTGGCCTCGGCGAATCTCTTCGTGCGCCGCGGACGGCTCTTCGGCTGTGAAGAACGCAGCCCGGACGGCAGCGTCAGGAAACGCGCGCCGCTCGCGTCCTGGTCGGTCGATGGCCAGGGCATTCTCGCCGACGCCGTCGGCCGCCTGTTCGATAGCGGCCAGGCGCGCACCGACCTGCCGTGCATCCTGAAGCCGGGCGTGGAAGCGAAATACGGTTCCCGCGCGCCCATCCTTCACGTGGTGACGCTCAACGGTTTGCGCCGCATCAGTCGCGTCTCCGAGCTCAACCCCAAACCGGATTCCACTTTCGCGAAGTCACGGAAACTGCAGCAGAAGCTGGTCGACATCGGGCAGTGGCTGTCGGTGCCCTGCTGTTTCGTCATCGTGCTGCCCTGGCTGTGGATCGGCCCGCTGCGCAAGAAGGACAAGCCTGCGCTCGCGCACGATCCCTGGAAGGTCACGTTGGCCGCCGCGGCCGCCGGCGCAGTAGTTTGGGCGTTCGCCATGCAGGCCGCGTACCTGGGAGAAGATCCCGAGAGCGGGTATGCGCTGCTGTATTGGTCGGTGGGCATCCTGTCGCTCGCGCTCGCCGGCCTCTATCAATGTTTGAAGCGGGTGCAGGAGGCCGGGCAGGTCGTGGGCGAGCTGCCGCGACGTCATCGCGTCGCGATCGCCGCGGTCGGCTTGTTCGCCTGCGCGCTGGCCGCGGCGCCACTGATTTCCTGTTACCGGCATGCGAAGCCGTCGCTGCCGTCGGGCGCGCCGCCGACGGATGTCTCGCTGATGACGCGGCTCGCGCTCGACATCGGACAGGGGATGGCTTTCGAGGTCGTCGTTGCGCTCGGCGTGGTCATGGTGCTCGCGATCATGGTCGGGCTCGCGACAGGCCTTTGCATCCTGGTGCGCAACAACCGCCTGCTCGAAATCGCCAATGGATGCCGCGACATCGAAGCGGGCGCCCGGGCGCCGAAGTTTTCCGCGGGGCCCGTCGTGGCCATCATCCTGCTCATCGCACTCATCGCCGTGCCGAGCCTGGTGTCCGAATTCGGCGGCCCGAGGCTGACTATCTTCGGGCCCAAGGCATCGCTGATCGCGACGCTGGTCCTCGTGCTCACGACACTCGGGGCCAGCATATTCACGGTGGTCGCCGTCCACTCGAGCCGGCGCGTGCGAACCATCTCCGGGCATATCGGCCGGTGTGTCGCCCCCCAGCCAACGCCCGGCGCCACCGAGCCGCCGCCCGGTGAATATCCGGGGCTCTGGCGCGCGAACGACTGGCAACCGGATTTCTTCGCCACCACGCCGGTGGTGGCGCACGTGAGCTCCGAGATCGTTGCCAGCCTCAACGCGGACACACAACATCCCTGGAAGCTGCTCGTCAACGAATTCCTGGGCAAGTGTGATGGCGGACAGCGCAGCGACGATGGGCGGCACCGCCGCGCCATCTATGCGCTGCTCGCGAGCGAGGTTTCGCTGTATCGCTGGCTCGTCGGCGGCGCCGTGTTGTGCGCCAGCGCCAGCGTCTGCGCCGCCTATCTATTCCCGCTGGAGGCGGACGCCCTGCTGATGTGGAACCTGCTCGTGCTCGTCGTGCACGCGCTGCTCGCCGGTTACGTCGCCACGTCGTTCGAGCGCGACGGCGTGCTAAGCAACATCCTGTGCAACCGGCCGAAAGAGGCCAAGTTCTCCGCCTCGCTGTTCACCTACACCGCGCTGCCTTTCTTTGCGCTCGGATTCGCCATCGCCGTGTCGCAGGTGCCCGGCGTCGTCGATTGGGGCGGCGGCCTGCTCGCGCTGCTGGGCGCGATCGGCCTGGGACCCTAGAATTTCAGGTTAAGAAGTTAGACGCGCCGCGGTAGCCTGCCGGCAAACAACAACGAGGAGCCGGGGCCACGGCAACGTTGGTGGTCATCGGCGCTTTTCTGGTCACGGTTGTGGCGAACTTCGCCGAGTTGATTGACGAGTTGTGAAGATTCAGGCGCCACAAGTCTGGCTGGCGCCTGTCTTCGCCAGGTCACCGCGTCATTTCGCCTGCTGGCGTTCGATCTCGGCTCGCAGACGCGCATCGCGCTCCCGCGCTTCCGGTGTATACGCCTCGCCAAAATCTTCGGCCTCGAAAACGGGACGGATCTCGAGCGTCGACTCTTCACCCGGCATCGGGTCCGGGCAGCGCCGCGCCCAGGCCACGGCCTCTTCCATCGACTTCACGTTCCACATCCAGAAACCGGCCACCAGCTCTTTCGTTTCCGCGAACGGCCCATCGATGACGGTTTGTTTGCCGCCGGCGAAGTGAATGCGCTTGCCCTTCACGCTGGGTTGCAGGCCTTCACCCGTCTGCATGATGCCGGCCTTCACCAGCTCTTCATTGAATTTGCCCATATCCGTCAGCAGCTTTTCGCTGGGCATGACGCCCGCCTCGCTGTTCTTCGTGGCCTTCACGATCACCATGACTTTCATGTTCGCTCCTTGGGTTCCGGCGCCGCAGCGCCAAATGGGGTGTTCGGAAGGTAGTCGAACGGGGATACCGGATTTCGACATTCCACCCGCCGCGGATCGTGAACGTCGCCGAATGGCGCCAGCCCGGCGGGCAGCGCCCGGCTGCCAGCCTTATTAGCCGCGGGATCCATTTGCCGGCCTTTGCGCATGAAGTTTGCGCCGATGTCCTACGCGGGAACGGACGGCTCCGCGCCTACCCTAGCAAGGTCCAGGCTCCGTGCAGCCTGAAGGAGTGATCCATGCAAATTTCAAAAGCGTTCCTGGCGCTGGCCGCGGCCTCGTTGCTGTTTGCCGGCGGCTGCGCCAAACAAAGAGCTCCCGCCACCAAGGCGCTGGAGTCCGTCGAAACTTCGCTCAACGCCGTCAGGGAAGATGCGAAGAAGTACGCACCCGATGGCCTGAAGGGCGTCGAGTCGCAACTGGCGCGCCTCAAGGAGAGCCTCGACAAGAAGGAGTACGACAACGTGCTCGCCGGCACGCCGCAGCTCGAGAAGGCTGTCGCGTCGCTGAAGGATGCTGTCGTTGCCGGTGAGAAGCACGCCAAGGCCGCGCTTGCCGCCGCCAAGAGCGAGTGGGCCGCGCTGAACACCGAAGTGCCGCAGATGATCGAGAAGATCCAGACCACGGTCGACGAACAGTCGAAGAAGAAGATCCGCTTCAAGGTCAGCAAGGAAGAGCTCGAGTCCGCGAAGTCCGGCCTCGAATGGATGAAGAGTGAGTGGGCCGAAGCCACGGCCGCGCTCGACTCCGGCAACCAGATCAAGGCTGCCGACAAGGCCAAGGCCGTGAAGGCCAAGGGCGAGGAAGTGAAGAAGACGCTCGGCATGAAGGAGGCGTGATGCCTGTTTCCAAAGCACTTGTCGCTCTGGCAGCGACCACGATCCTCATCACCGGTTGCGCCAGCCAGGAAGAGCCCGCCGCGCAGGCAGTCATCGCCGTCGAAGCGTCGCTCGCGGAAGTCCGCGTCGACGCCGCGAAGTTCGCACCCGAGGAGTTGAAGGCGGCCGAGACCAGGCTCGCGGGCCTCAAGACCAGGCTTGCGGACGAAGAGTACAAAGACGTGCTCAGCGGCTCATCGCAGCTCACGCAGGAGGTGGCCACGCTCAAGGAGGTCGTCGTCTCCAGGCAGACGCAGAATGCGGCCGCCACTCACGAGTGGGAGTCCCTGAGCGCCGAGGTGCCCAAGATGGTCGAAGCCATCGAGAGCCGCGTGGACACCTTGTCAGGGTCGCGCAAACTGCCGGCGGAGGTGAACAAGGAAGCTTTCGAAGCCGCAAAGGCCGCGCTCCAGTCCATGAAGACCGCCTGGGCTGAAGCGAGCGCCGCATTCGATGCGGGCAATGCCACCGAAGCCGCCGACAAGGGCCGACTGGTCCAGGCCAAGGCCGAGGAAGTCGCGGGCCAGCTCGGCATCAGCCCGGTCTGAGCGCGTCGACTAGTTAGATGGGTGGCGCCCGGGAAGCTGCAACTTCCCGGGCGCCACGTTGCACCGGGCGGACAGCCGCTCCACCAGCATGTCGGTGAACACGCGCACCTTGCGTGACGGGTGGTCGCCCGGCGGCCTCACTACATAGAGCCCCGCTTCCGGCATCGGATACTGCGGCAAGAGCGTGATCAACGCGCCCGAGGCGATGTGTTCGTCGATGAGGAAGTCGGGCAGCATCGCGATTCCCAGCCCCGCCAGCACTGCCGCCACCAGCGCCTGACCGTTGTCCGCCTTGAATCGCCCCTGCGGATGCAGCGCGACGATCTGGTCCCCATCGCGTACGCGCCAGATCTCGGTTCCCTGCATGAGCGCCGGATGCCTGGCGATGTCATCGAGCGTGGCGGGCGCGCCGTGCTTGGCGATGTAGTCCGGCGTCGCGACCAGCCGGCCCGTCACCGGACCGATGCGCCGCGCCACCAGCGTGGAGTCCGGCAGCCAGCCCAGCCGAATCGCCACATCGAAACCTTCCGCGACCAGGTCCACGAACCGATCCCCGTATGAGGTGGTGATCTGCAACTGCGGATGCTGGCTCGCGAACTCGGCTACCAGGGGCGCGAGATGCGAAGCGCCAAACGACAGCGGCGCGGCGATGCGCAACAGGCCGCGCAATTCGCCTTCCGGGGACAGGCTGTCGCGCGCCGCTTCCAGCTCCGCCACCACGCGTGCCGCGTGTTCGCGGAAGGTCGCTCCCGCCTCGGTCAGTGCCGCGCCGCGCGTGGTTCGCGTGAGCAGTTGCGTGTTGAGTTCGCTCTCCAGGCGAGCGAGACGGCGGCTCACGATGGATTTCGGCAATCCCAGCCTTCGTGCCGCCCCAGACACACCGCCGGCGTCGGCAACAGCCACGAAAGTCTCCAAATCCGCCAGATCCGTCACTTGCGTTCCACTTTCAGCAACACAGAAGGTCGTATGGCGAGGCTAGTGTGCCGCCATACGGAACGCGAAGATGGGCGCCAGGAGAAAAGGAGTCAAGACCATGTCGAACATTCTCGTCATCAACAGCAGCGCCGCCGGCCGGGATTCGGTCTCGCGCGTGCTCGTCGCAGACGCCGTGAGCAAGCTTCTCGAGGCCAGCCCCAACGCGCGGGTCACGCATCGCGACCTCGGCGAAAACCCGCCGCCACACCTGGTTTCGCAGAGTCTCAACGGCGTGCGCGGAACGGCCGTGACCGAAGTCGAGTTTGCCGCCCGCAGGCTTTCCGATGAGCTCATCGACGAGCTGAAGGCCGCGGACACCATCGTCATCGGTGCGCCCATGTACAACTTCAGTGTCCCGACCACGCTGCGCGCCTGGTTCGACCATGTGCTGCGTGCCGGCGTGACGTTCAAGTACATCGACGGCGCCGTGCGCGGATTGTTAGGCGGGAAGCGCGTCATCGTCATCGAGTCGCGCGGCGGGCTCTACAGCGAAGGCCCGGCCCAGGCCATCGACTTCCAGGAGCCGTACCTGCGGCACCTGCTGGGGTTCATCGGCATCACGGATGTGACCTTCGTGCATGCCGAGAAGATCGGTTATGGACCGGAAGCGCGCACCGCGTCGCTCGAGTCGGCGAAGGCCAGGATTTCGGAAGTGGTGGGTGGGCAGTGGGTGAAGGCGGCGTAACCGCGAAAACCATCGGCCTGCAGGGGCTGCATGCATGGGCGCGCGACGATTCCTGATTGCTTCGCGGCGGCGCACAAGCTAAATGTGCGCCATGGTCGAAGAACCCCAGCCCGATCCCGTGCCTGCGGAAGAACCGCCGCCCCACCCCGCGGAACCGCTGCAGATCAGCACGCCGGTCATCGACATCCGGGGTCCCGGGCACAAACCCGACACCCAGATGCGCGTGTCTAACAAAGGCCACAAGACCATTCCCCGCATGGACAGCTCCGACGAGCGCGACCTCGCGAAAGAAGACGAAGACGCGTTGGTCGCGCTCGAAAAGCTCGAGAAATCGATGCGAGGGCAGCTACCCGGCTGACGCTGGACCTGGGCGATCGCGCCACCAGGTCCAGCATCGGCAGGGTTCACGCATACGTGGCGGCCGACGCTCGCAGCGGGCGCATCAGCCAACGGTCATTGTGCTCGTGGCCTGTGCGGCCGACCGGCGCCTGCAGATCGCGAAATCCGTGGCGGCCGTAGAACTCGAGTGCCGCCTGCATCTGCGTGATGGTCTCGAGGTAGCAGCGCACGTAGAGGAACTGCTTGGCCGCCGCGAGGCAGCGATCGAGCAGCGCATCGCCGATGCCGCGGCCGCGCGCGTCCGCGCGCAGGTACATGCGCTGCAGCTCGCAGGTCAGCGGGTCCCCGCCCGCGAGCGGCGCCACCCCGGCGCCACCGACGATCTCGCCGCCGAGCCGCGCGACGAAGTACAGCGTGCGCTGCCGCTGGTAAGTGGCATACAACGCGTGGTCCGCGGGCTCGAGCAGCTCGAGGCCGCGCTCGCCGATGCCGTATTCGGCGCGCGTGTCCGCAATGATCTGGAGCAGCGCCGGCACGTCCGCCGGCTCCATGGGGCGTATTTCGAGTAAATCGGTCTTGGGCATGTTCGCGTCCTCGAGTGGCCCTCCCCGGCGGATGCGAACAAAAAAACGCCTCCGCTAGGGAGGCTGGTTTTGATTGAGCTGGATTGTCAGTTCCGTCAGTTTCTTGCGCTCAAACACCGGCCTCCACGTTGTGTGGTTGCCATGAATACGATTTGCAGAAGTGATTGAGCACGCGTCGAAGTTACGGGCGCGCGACGCGCCTGTCAACGCGCGATTCAATAACGATTGGTTATGACGCCGCGCCGCAATCTAAGGGGTCGGAAGCTGGCTCATCGTCTCGCCGCCCACCTTGATCATGGCCACGAGGAGAGTGAGGACGATCGCCAGCAGAACGGCGAACCAGGCGCGCGGATGTCCAGTGCTGGATTTCATATCAGGCTCCCTCTCGAGTCTGCGCGCCTCGCGGGATTCATGGCCCCGCGGAATTGCGCCCAGCTTCCCGAAATGTGAAGTGCATCTTTCTCCCCGGCGCACCCCGCTTCAATAGTTAGATTGGATGACGCGCCTGAGGCGGCGCCGACGCGCGGCGTCAAGGGCGCCTACATAGTTCGCACACCGGCGTGACGCGGCGCGGAGCCTGACGCGCCGACGCCACAAGTTTCGCCAATCCGTTCCTACACCCGTGCACGGCGCCGTCCGGGTTCGCCGCCGGCGCGGCGTATTAGAGTGATCGCATGGAAAAGCGCAAAACCCCCGATCTCGACGCTCTGCTCGACGAGACCGGACTCGACATTCCTAAGGGCCACGACATCCGCTCGTTAGGCCCCAGCGACAGCTCCGACACGGGCGCAGACATGGTCGGCACCGGCGGCGCGCTCGACAGCACCACCGACCGCAACGGCACCGGCGAGCGTCCGAGTCTCACCGTCGAATCCGACGCCAACACCGATGCCGACATAGCGGCAGATCGCATCGTCGAGGCGCGGGACGTGGGCCTGGGCGGCGGACTGGACCAGGCCGAAGAAGCGCAGCTTGGATTCACGGACGAAGAACTGGAGTCCGTGGTTCGCGAAGAGCTGGGCCTGAACCCGAACAAGTAGCGCGCTAGCGCGAAGTCTTCGTGCAGTTGCCGACCTCGCCCGAGTAATTGCCCGCCCTGGCGTTCGAGGTATCGAACCCGCCGACGCGTCCGTGAAATCGCGCGGGAATGGTGACGTCGAACGTGTGGGCAAACATCCTGTCGCCGAGCTCGTAGTTGCAGCGAATGATGCAGCTCATCGCTTCGTCGGCCTGGCTGTCGACTTCGGCTTCGAGCTTGCCTCCCGGCGTGACGACGCAGCTCAGCAGCTTGATAGGCCCATCCGATGCAGAGGGGGGATTCAGGCCATGGACAAACGACCCGGGCGTCACCATCGCCGCGAATGCAACCACCCAGTATCGGGTTTTCATGTTCGCCTCCTGCTCCTTCCTGGTTCGACCCCATTGGCGCGCAGGGTTCACCGTTCGTTGTCGCGATGCGGCGACGGCCCCACACGGCGCGGAGACGTACGCCGATGGGACAGGCGCACTTGTCCTACGGAGGCGCCGATCGCGGCTGCCGTAAGGTGGAGCTAACAAACAAGGGCTGAAGCAAGGAGATCACGATGAAGGTTTACCAGGCACTGCTGCCGCTCGCGGCGGCGATGATGATCGCCGGCTGCGGAAATCGCGGTACCGCGGAGCATGTAATCGGGCAGGCCGACGGCATGATCAGCACGGTCAAGGAAGAGGCCGCGACGACTGCGCCCAATGAGCTCAAGGCGGCCGAAGCCACGCTGGCGCACATGAAGCAGAGCTTCGATGCGCGCGAGTACAAGGTCGTGGTGGCCGATGTTCCGCAGTTCAATGCGCAGATGGACACGCTGAAGGCGGCCATGCAGACGAAGCACACCGCGGAAGCAGCGGCCACGCAGGAGTGGTCCACGCTCAACGCCGAGGTGCCGAAGTCCGTGGAAGCCATCCAGGCTCGCGTGGACAGCCTGAAGCCGGCCGCATTGCCGAAGGATGTCACCACGGAAGAACTCGAGACCGCGAAGACGGAGCTCGAAACGTTGAAGACCACGTGGTCGGAAGCCACCGCGGCGGCGAACGCGGGCAACACGGTGGAGGCCACGGAAAAAGGCCGCGTCGTCCAGGCGAAGGCGGAAGAGCTGAAGAATTCGCTCGGGATGAACGAGACGCTCGCGAGCGCGAGTTAGTCGCTTCGGCGCGAAAGCGAGAGGCTCCGCGCATTTCGCGGAGCCTCTCGTGTCGAATTTGACAATTCACGGCGCGCTTCCAGGCTTCGCTCACAAACGGCTGGGCGAGCACATGGAGGTGTGAAGTCCGTGCGCCTGTAACAGGCTGTTTGTCGTTATCTTTCGCGCCCTTTTGTCTTCAGAGCGCGAACGAGAACATGAAGATCTGTCAAACACTGCTGCCGGTCGCGGTGGCGATGATCCTGGCCGGCTGTGGAAATCGTGGCACGGCGATGAGTGTGGTTGGGCAAGCCAACAGCGCTATCAGCGCGGCCAAGGAAGAAGCGGCATTCATTGCGCCGGAAGAGCTCAAGGCGGCCGAAGCCACGCTCGCGCACATGCAGCAGAGTTTTGAAAAGCGCGACTACAAGGTCGTCGTGGCGGATGTGCCGCAGTTCAACGCGCAGATGGACGCGCTGAAGAAAGTCATGGCCGAGAAGCGGACCGTGGTGGCGGCGGCCGGTGAAGAGTGGAGCACGCTCAACGAGAACGTGCCGAAATCGGTGGAGGCTATCCAGGCTCGCGTGGATAGCATCATGCCCGATGCGCTCCCGAAGGATGTCACCCCGGAAGTGCTCGAGAGCGCGAAGACGGAGCTCGAGACACTGAAGACCATCTGGGCGGAAGCCAGCGCGATCGCAAGTGCCGGCAATACGATCGAGGCCACCGAGAAGGGTCGAATCGCCATGGCGAAGGCGGCCGAACTGAAGAATCACCTCGGGATGAGCGAGACACTCGCAAGCGCTGGTTAGTCGCGATGGCCCGGTCCGGTTGATGCCGGATCGGGCGTTGACCAGAGTGGCAACCACTCTTTGGACATCCGCCACAGCCACACGCCGATGAGAACGCGGCCGAGTGGCTGGATCGCGGGATAACTCCAGCTCGCCAGCGGCTCGGGCAGCGAGAACCAGCCCAGTTCCCGCGTTATCAGCGTGAGCGTGAGCAGCACGGCCGCGAACATGAACGCGCCGACTACGCGCGCCAGCCCGGGCAGGTGCACCAGCACCATGCCCAGGCAGAAGTTGCCGATCGCGAAGCCGACCAGGATCAGGAAATACATCCCGTCCCAGAGGCCGTCGTACATCATTGTTAGTGTGCGGATGTCGGCGCGCGTCGCTTCGTCGGCCGTCGCGAATGCCAAGCGCCATTTGTCGAAGGCAAACAATGTCATCGTCTGCTGCGCGGCTTCGGTGAATCCCCAGAGCACGAAGCCCAGGAGCCCCACGATCGCGAAGCCGGCGGCAACAGTCCGGACGCGCATCGCGATGGCCAGCCCGGCCATCATCACGAGAAAGGGGTGGATGAAGTAGATCCAGGCCCGGAGCGTGTACGCGGGGTCGTGAACTCGCGCCATGCGCTCTTCGAAGCCGTCGACGGGGGTGAAGAAATTGGGGAGAAAGATGAGCCCCAGCGTCGTCACGGCCGAAAGCACCGAGCAGATGGCGGCCGTGCGGTAGAAGGTGGGACCGAACTGCATGGCCGCATTCTTGCCGAGATGCGGGCGGCGCTCCAGCCGCTTGTGAACGGCTGGTCGCGCAGTCGAATCCACCGGGCGGGCAGCCTACGCGGCCTGCGCTTCCCCGCGCCTGTTCGGCTGCAACCTGAAATAGGTGAGTGAGCGCCAGAGCCATTCCACCGGACCCATCGTGAACTTTGTCATCCAGGCTCGCGCGATGAAGACCTGCAGGATGTAGAACGCGATGGCGGCACCCGCGGCCGCCGCGACACCGATCTTGCCTAACATCCCGAATCCCAGGCCGTAGAAGAGCACCACGCCGAACGCGGTCTGGCCGAGATAGGTTGTGAGGCCCATGCGGCCGAGCGGCGCAAGCGCGGGCAAGAGCCCCTGCGAAGGCTGGCGCCAGTACAGCAAGGTCACCGCCGCCACGTAGAACGCCGACAAGGACACCTGCTGCACGGTGAACGAGAACGATGCCAGCAGGTCGACGATGGATTTCGGTTGAAAGGTGCTGGGATGGACGATCTCGACGATGGTGGTCACCAGCGCCACAGCCGCGGCCGGCCACAGCAGCCGGTGGAAGAACCGGCGATTCGTCTCCGTATCCCGGAAGATCTCCAGCCGGCCGGCGCACATGCCTAACAGGAAGAGCCCGAACGTGATCCACAGCCGGCCGGTGAAGACCATGAAGGCCAGCTTGCCGAGCATGGCGCTCGTGAAATTGATGTGCGCGAGTTCCGCGAACGTGCCCGATTGCTTGATCTCGAACTGGCGTTGCGCGGCTTCCAGGAATCTCGCTGCGAACTCGGCCCTTGCCGCCAGTTGCTCCGGCGTCGGCGGCGGCGCGTTTATCTGCGCGATGCCCAGCAGGAGCCCCGGGACGTTGAAGACGAGCAGCAGCGAGACGATGAGCAGCGTCCGGGTCTTGAGATTGCGAAACGGGATCAGCAGCAGGCCCAGGAACGCGTAGATGATGAGGATGTCGCCGGTGAAGAACGCACTGTGCACCAGCGCGATGAGCGCCAGCACCAGCAGGCGCCACGTGAAGCGGCCCGAGAACCCAACTCCCTTCTGCGTGGCATTGCGCAACTGGATCGCAAAGCTCAACCCGAACAGGAACGAGAAGATCGTGAAGAACTTGCCGAAGGTCAGCAGTTGTTCGAGCTGCGCGACCACGCGATCGAAAGAACTGAAGAGCATGAATTCCCGATCCGGCGGCCGGCCCGCGAGGAAGCCGTTGACGGAGTGCGTCACGATGATGCCGAACAGCGAATAGGCGCGCAGTACGTCGACGACCGCGATGCGTCCGCCCGGATCGTGCAAGGTGGATTCGGTTTGCATGCCAGCCATACGAACGAGGAAGCGCTATTTCGACATCCGGCGTGCTGACGGTCAACTGAAGCCGATTCCCGCTGTCCCGGAAACAGGACACGGAGGCGCGCCTTACTTGAGCTCGTCCGCCAGCTCCGAGCGATCGAGCGCCTTCTGAATCTCCTGCGGCTGAAACCAGTTCAGCGAGCGGCCGATCTCCGTTTGCATGATCCTGATGCGGTCCCGGACGGACTGCCGCACGCGTGACTGGGCGAGCTCCACCGCGCGACGCGCTTCGTCGCGCGCGGTTTCGGGCAGATCATCCACGGCGTCCGCCAGTCGCTGCAGCGGCTTCTCGAGAGATTCCTCGTAGTAGCCATCCATCTTTTCCAGCAGCTCGGTGATCACTTCGGGCGTGCGGATCGAAATGAGCTCTTCGGCCGTGACGCGCGCGGAGTTGGCATCGATGAGCTCATCCATGGCGTTCGGCGACAGCGCGCCCTTGAAGACGCCAGTCCACTTGTCCTCGAACTCGCGCGCGATGGATTCCACGGCCTTGAAGTGCTTCTCGATGCGTTCGAGCGCGTCCTTGTAGAAGTCGCGCGCGTCGTCCTGCTGGCCCGACGTGGGGCAACGCCCCACCCACTCGCTTTCCACCGAGGCGCGGAACTTCGCGATCCAGTCGCGCGCCACCTCCACCTTGTTTTTCTCCCAGTATTCGTAGACCTCGCGCCGGGTTTCCTTGAACAGCGGCAGCACCCCGCCCTTCTCCGCGTTCACCAGCGCGCGGTAGTTAGCGATGCGGCCCATGATCGCGGAATTGCCTTCGAGCCAGGCCTGGTTCTTCTCGGCGAGCCACTTCGCGATCTGCTCGGCGAGCTCGCCCGTTCCGTCCAGCCCCCCGATCAGGTCCGCGAACATGCCCGCCAGCTTCTCCGCGGCCAGCAACGGGAACTGCGCGGCATACGCCATCTTTTCCCTGGCCGTACGCTCTGCGGCCACGAATTCGCCGACGATCTTGCGCGTGCTGGCCAGCATCTCCTGGTAGATGCCTTTCTCTTCGGCCTGCAGC
The DNA here is from genome assembly GCA_035765415.1 of Steroidobacteraceae bacterium. GTDB lineage: Bacteria > Pseudomonadota > Gammaproteobacteria > Steroidobacterales > Steroidobacteraceae > CADEED01. The sequence continues at coordinate 31,545 of DASTXR010000070.1, forward strand.
CTGTTGCCGTTCTCGACGATGGCGCGCCACTTGTCGTCGAGCACGCGCGTGTATTCCGCCAGGCTCTGGCGATTCTTCGCCAGGTAGTCGCGCACCTGCGCGGCATTCGTCTTGCCCAGCTCGTCGAAGAATTTCGATTCGCGCGCCATCATGGTCAGCACGAAGTGCGTGCCGGCGGCGACATCACTTTCGAGCTTGATGTTGTCTTCCAGGAAGTCCGACGCATCCTCGCGGAACTCGTCGCAGAGATCTTTCCACTCACGCGCGAATTCATCGTCATCGTCTTCTTCGAGTACCTGCAGCAGCTTCCCCAGCGCTTCGGCGCGCCAGGACTTGTACTTCTCGATGGCCGCCTGGATGTTCTTCGTGGTCTGCTCCGGGAGCACCGGCTTCATCGCCGCAAGCTCCCTGAGCATTTCCTCCGGACGTCTGGAGTAGCTCGACATGGGGTTACAAGGTGTTGCGCGAGCTGATGCGCCACGGGCCGCCGTCGCGTCGCTGCAGGTGCCAGACCCGCGCCACTTCAGTGTTGTTGACCACGCGGTACTCGCCATCGATCTCGCCGAAGTGATCCATGATGACTTCCACCGATTCCACCCTGGGCGCGCCTTCGAACTCATCGCCGCGGATCACCACTCGCGGATCGCTTTCCCACGCCGGTTCCACCTGCACGATCTTGTGCAGCAGCAGGTTGCGCGCGCGCGTGTAGTCGTTCATGTAGTTGCGATAGGAGTCGAAGGCGCGGTAGAGCGGACGCTCCGAGCCGCCGCCCATGGCCACCCAGTCGGCATACAGGGCCTGCCAGAGTTGTTCGTCACCGGCCTTGGTGGCTTGAACATAGGCGCGCATCACGTCTGCGGGGCTGGCGTCATCGGCGGGCGGCACGCTGCCGCGCAGTGTCGCCAGCTCCGCGCCGGCGAACGAGCCATCCGGCTTCGTCAGGTCCGCGAAGAAGTGACCCGGTACACGCGCACCCAGCACCTCGATGTTCAGGCCCACTTTTGCGCCGCTGCGCGGCGTGACCACGAGGCGCGGGTCCGGCATGACGCGGCCAACCAGATCGTACTTTTCCTGCACGCGAGGTTCGACACGCGCCTGGTAGTTAGCCTGAATCTGCCACAATGCGCGCATCGCCGGCTGGTCCGCCGCGACGTAACAGAAGTAACCGGAATGTGCGGCCGTGAAGATGTGGCGGTCTCCGTCCTTCACCGCGTCCCGCCAGGTGATGCCTGGCAGCGCGATCACTTTTCCCGCGACCGGCGTGCGGTCGTCGCGGATCAGGTCCAGCGTGGGCAGCGAATCCACCGCGCTGTGTGATTTGAGGAACGCCGTCCAGGCCGCCTCGCCCGCCGCCGCGATGTCCTGCTCGATGCGATCGCTCTGCTCGCGAAAGGCCAGCGCGTCTTTCGGCAACGTGATCTTGCGCCCGCGCAGCGACTCCGCCACGCGATCCCAATCGAGCGCGAGCCGCTTCGTGAACTCGCCGGGATGCGCCTTCAGCGCCGCGTCGATGCGCGGCTTCAGTTCGAGGTGTTCCGCGAGCGCGCGGCGATTGTCGAAGCGGTTGTACCAGCGGCCGTCGAGGATCTTCTCCCACTCGAACGTCGTTCGCTCGAACCAGGTCATCCAGGTGTCGCCCGCGTCGTTGCGACCCAGCCGCTCCGGCCCGCCCGGCGCCAGCGCACTCTTGCCGTCGGCGGTGTAGTACGCACGTTCCGCGCGCAGCGTTCCCGTCACTTCGTGCTCCGTGAAGCCGCGGCCAGGAACGTTCCGGCGCAGCACCGTCAGCTTGAGCGGCGAGCCTTCCGCGAGGCCCAGTTCCGCGAATCGCTTCGACTCGTTGAGCCCGCCGATGACGACATCGCGCGCAAGGCGCCGCTCCCTTGCATCTTCCGGCAGCCGCAGCGGCGTGTTGTTGATGGCAATGATGCGGTCTTCGACCTGCAGCCCACTGTCGCGAAAGCCGCTGTCCCAGTGGATCCAGCTCACACGCGCGTACAACTCGCCCGCTTCGTCGATGAGCGTGATCTTGAGGCCGGACCTGAGGTCGGGAGAAAGTATTTTTTCGAGCGGTCCGCTGCTCATGCCGGCGCACAGTACCGCATGCGCCGGCAGACATACACCCCGCGCCGTTACTGCCGCGTCACCGACACGTTGTCGAAGCCCGCTTCGATGATGCTCCCCGCAGCCGCATCGGCGGCCTCGAAGCGCAGCCGCACGGTTTGTCCGGCAAACGCGCTGATGTTCACCGTCTGCGTAGTCCACGCGCCGCCGACCACGGTGCCGCCAGTGCCAGCCCTCGTGAACACGGTCTGTGGCGTGCCGCTGGTCCCAACTACCCGCACGCGGAAATAGTCCGCGCTGGTCGCGTTGTTGTTGTGCGCGAGGAAATAGCGGAAGCGCAGCGTCACGGCGCCACCGGCCGGCAGCGCAATGGCCGGCGATTGAACGGAGGTCATGCCCTCGTCCACATCGGCGGAGCCCACCGCGGATCCCGCCACGAGCCCGGTGACGAAGCAATTGACCGACGCGTCGCAGGTTCCCGGTTGCAGCGTGACGCCATTGAACGTCGTCGGCTGCGGATCGCCGCGAGCCCAGAGCCCACGCGGTGCGGTGTTGGCGCCGGTAGTCAGGGTCCATCCGCGTGCCGCTTCGAAGTTGTCGCTGAACAAGGTTGTGGTCGCCGCGGGCTGGAAGAGCGCCGTGAACGTCGTGTTGTCGCTGGGCGTCGTGATTTCATGCGTCGCCTGTCCGCCATCAGACCAGGACACGAATTCGTAGGTCGTGCCGCCGGACGTCTGCGGCGTCACCACGCCCAGCGTGCGGATCACGCCTTCGACGCCCGTGAACTGGAACGGCGCCGTGATGGGCGCGCCGTCGAGCGTGAGCTGCGCGTTGGCCACATTGCTTTCGATGCGCACCACGGAAGTCAGCGGCCGGACGTCGACGGTCGACGTGTGCGTCAGGCCCGAGGAATCCCGGACCGTGAGGTAGACGCGATAAAACACGTTCGCCGAAGTCTCGCCGCGATTGGCGATCGTGAACGTGCCGGTGGTGATGCCGCTCGTGTTGGCCATGAAGGGATGCACGTGATCGTCATGGTGGAAGTCCACGCGCCAGGTGAAGGCGCTGGGCGGCAGGTTTCCGTCTTCGGCATCGGAGCCCGTTCCCGAGAACGCGATCACCTGTCCGCCACGGTAGCTGGTGTTGTTCACCGGCGCCGTGATCCTGCCCGCCGGCGTGCTGTTCGTGAGCACCGTCAATGTCGCCGAGTTGCTGAGCGCGGAGCCCGAGGCATTGCTGACGAGCACGCGGAACATCGCACCGTTGTCCGCGGGCGAGGTAGTCAGCGTGTACGTGCGCGACGTGGCGCCGGCGATGTTCGCGCCATTCCTCTGCCACTGATACGCGAGCGGCGCCGTGCCCGAGGCCGTCACCGCGAAGGTCGCGGATTGGCCGGCGGATACGGTCACGCTGGCCGGGTGCGTGGAGATGCTGGGCGCCGTGTTCGCGGTGAACTGCACGCGAAACAGTTCGCCGCCGCCGCCGCGCGCGAGATAGTAGAGCGAGCCGTCAGGGTGGACCTGGATATCGGCCAGCGAGCTGACGCCGGTGGCGAAGGCCGTGGGCGTCGTGTAGTTCGGCGGGCTCAGCGTGCGAATGAAGCCGGCGCAGAAGTCGCCGAAGAAATAGCGCCCGGCATATTCGGCCGGAAACGTGGCCGTGGCGGGCCGGTAAAACGCGCCACCGGTGATCGCGCAGACGCCGCCGGAATGATTGAAGGTGTGAATCGGATAACGCACCCCCGCAACGCCCGCCGGATTGTTGCCCTCGGTCTGCGGCCATCCGTAGTTAGAGCCGGCGACGCCCTGGTTGACCTCTTCCCACGTGACCTCGCCCACGTCGTTGATATGGATGCGGCCATTCGTCGGGTCGACGGCGAACGTGAACGGGTTGCGCAGTCCGCGCGCCCAGATCGCCTGGTTCAGGCCCGTGGTCTGGCTGAAGAACGGGTTGTCGGAAGGGATCGAGCCATCCGCGTTGATGCGCAGCATCTTGCCGAGCGTGGTGTTGAGAGACGGCGCGTTGCTGCTGTTGGCGTTCTCGCCCACCGCGACATAAAGCTTGCCGTCGGTGCCGAAATGAATCGCCCCGCCGTTGTGGTTGGTGGCAGAGCTCAGGTTGGGAAGATTCAGGATCTGCACTTCGCTGCCCGCCGCCGCCACATCCGGATTCGCGGCGCTGGCCGTGAAGCGGCTCACGCGATTGTGGATCGGCGAGCTCGACGTCGTGTAGTACACGTAGACGAAATTGTTCGAGGCGAAGTTCGGATCGAACGCGACACCCAGCAAGCCGCGTTCGCCGGAAGCATTCACGCTGACGGTGAGGAACGGCTGCGCCAGCAGCGCGCCGTTCCTGACGACGCGTAACGCGCCACCCTGCTGCGCCACGAAGATGCGGCCGTCCGGAGCGATGGCCATCGCGGTGGGGCTGCCGATGCCCGTGGCGACGCGCGTCTCGGCAAAGCCGCTGGGCAGGGTTGCGCCGTGTGTGACGGACGCGGCGCACAGCCAGCACAACAGCGTGAGGAAACCGAAACGGGAGCGGAGCGGCCACATAGATCCCCCTTGCCCTGGCACTTCTCGAGAATCGCGAGTGCCTTTGAGAGGGGGAAGGTATAGACCTGATCTCGTGCGTTATCTGTCAGCGCTGACGGACATCCCCGCGCGCCGCGCCTGCCTTGCTGAAGCACGGCGCGGTATGGGTCTATCGAGCGAGGTGCCAGGACCCGATCCGGGGGACGCCGGATCGGGCCATGGCATGTGATGGCTCGGCTAGATCGCGGACAAAGTTACGACGTACAGGATGACGAGCGAGGTTAGCAACCAGACCCATTTCACCTCACCGTCCATGCGGGATTTCATATTTGTGCCTCCGTGCACTTGCGAGTTGATCGGTACAGACTAGTTAGAAGGCCGGATATCCGTATCCGGGAATGCGACGCGGGATTCTTCTCCTGTGCACGCACGACGGCAAGCTAGTAGTTACACCGCATTGCATCGCGGCAAAACCGTGTCTTGGCGGCAATGCAGACTGCCCACCAGACGTTCCCTTCGGACGCAGGTTTCGACCGTAGGACTCGGCTAACGCCCGGGCCGGGAGGTTTGGAGTTTCAGTTATGCGGACGGAAGCCTAGCGTCGGCATGGAGGTGAATCCATGTCACGAAGCTTCGACGAGTCGATACCGGTCTGGCGCGAAAACGCCACCAGCCAGACCCCTGCCGAACCCGCCGGGCGTACGCCCGCGCTTCCCGCTTCGACGCAGGTCTGCGTCATCGGGGCCGGCATCAGCGGGCTCACCACGGCCTATCTACTGCAGCGTGCCGGACTGCAGGTCCTGGTGCTGGACGCATACGGCGTCGCGGCCGGCGAAACCGGGCGCACCACCGCCCACCTGACGTCCGCGCTCGACGACCGCTACTACCATCTCGAGAACCTGTTCGGCGCCGACAATGCGCGGCTCGCGGCCGACAGCCATCGCGCGGCCATCGATCGCGTCGAGACCATCGTCAATGAAGAATCCATCGACTGCGATTTCGAGCGTCTCGACGGCTACCTGGTGTGCACCGACGCGAAGCTGCGCGAGAAATTCGAGGACGAAAGCGAAGCCGCGCTGCGCGCCGGCTTCGACGATCTCGAGGTCCTGGAGTCGATGCGCGAGCACGGAGTGCTCATGGAGGGCCCGGCGCTGCGATTTTCACGCCAGGCCGCGTTCCACGCCGGCAGGTACATGGATGGCCTCGCGCGCGCGTTCCGCAAACACGGCGGCACCCTGATAACCAAGGCACGCGTGGTGTCGGTGAGCGGCGGCGGCGCCGCGCACGTGGACCTCGCCAATGGCAAGACAGTGGCCGCCGGCCACATCGTGGTCGCCACCAACACGCCATTCAACGACCGCGTCGCCATGCACACCAAGCAGGCGGCATACCGCACCTTCGTCGTGGGCTTCGAAGTGGCGAAGGACAGCTTTCCCGCGATGTTGTTGTGGGACATGGAAGATCCCTATCACTACGTGCGCCGTGTGCGCGGCATCGAGCGCGACGTCGTGATCATCGGCGGCGAGGATCACAAGACCGGTGAGGCGAACGACGCGGCCGCACGGTACGACCGGCTCGAAGCGTGGGCGCGCGCGAATTTCCGCGATCTCGGCGCGGTGGTGTATCGCTGGTCCGGGCAGGTCATGGAGCCCGTCGACAGCCTCGCCTTCATCGGCCGCAATCCTCTCGACGACGACAACGTCTACATCATCACGGGTGACTCGGGAAACGGGATCACGCACGGCACGCTGGCCGGAATGCTGATCTCCGACCTCATCACCGGCCGGCCGAATCCCTGGGAAAAGCTCTACGATCCCACGCGCAAGACCTTGAAGGCCGCGCCCACGTTTGTCGCGGAGACTGCGGATATGGTCGCGCGCATGGTCGGGGATCACGTCAAGGGCGGTGACGTGCACGATCGCGACGACGTCGCGCTCGGCGAAGGCGCCATCATCCGCGACGGCATGAAACATGTTGCCGTCTATCGCGATGCGCACGGCAACCTCCAGGAAATGTCCGCCGTGTGCACGCACCTCGGCTGCGTGGTGCAGTGGAATGGCGGCGAGAAGAGCTGGGACTGTCCGTGCCACGGATCGCGCTTCGCGCTCGACGGCTCGGTGCTCAACGGTCCCGCGACCGCGCCGTTGAAAGCGCTGGAGCCGGAGGACATGCCGCCCGCGGAGCCCATCGGCGATCAGCTCCCGCGAAGCTAGATTCCGGTAGCTAGACGAAAGAACGCCCGGCGTGAGCGATCACGCCGGGCGTTGTTAGTAGCTCGAGTGCCGCGCTTGTAGGCGCGCGCTGACGATTTCGATCAACCGTTCGTCGGACTCCGGAACGGAACGTAGGCGGAAAACGACGTAGCGCTCCAGCTTGCGTAGTTCGGCGTCGGGTCCGGGGCGCGGGGCGCGTCGTCCGGCCGCTCGTCTTTCTCTTCGTGCCGAATCAGGCTCTCGTAGGCAAGCCGCTGAATATATTGCGCGATACGTTGAGGTCGTGACATTCCGCTGCTCCTCGCTTCGTGAGGGCACAACTTACTCCGGCCGGGGGCATGTCGCCAGTAGGAGTCAGTCTGAAAAATATGTCGGTGAGCCGCGACGTGTAAAAAATTCACCCCCGGCACCGCCGGCGGTGGCCGCCGCGCCTACACACGCCTCTGCCGCCCGGCCCGGCGCGCCTTGATCCACAGGCCTACCGCGATGCAACACCAGGCGATGAAGAATCCGGACATGCTGCCGACGGCCGCGGAGAAAAGTTGTGCGTCGTAGCGAGAGTGGGCATACGGCAGCCAGTCGAGGATTCCGCCAGCCATCGACGCGAACAGCAGCAACCACAACGCGCCGACGCGCGCGCGCTCGCGGATCTTGTACGGCCGGATGAGCGACTTCGCCGGCAGCCGGTGCAGGTTTCGCGCCCAGATCGCGAGGATCACGAGGCCCGCCACCGAGCTCAGGAAGTGCAGCAGGTGGTAGATAGGCAGCCAGCCGAAGCCCGGCGTTGCGCCTAGCAACGCGGGGATCGCGTCCGTCACGAGCGTGCCGCGATGTGTGAAGGCGTCCCAGACCAGGTGAGTTGCGGCGCCCAGGATGATCGCGATGCTCGCGCGCCCGATGAGCGCCAGCGTGATCGCATCGGTGTGCGCGAATCGCGTGTGCCAGCGGTCGGAGAGCAGCGTGATCGTCGCCTTCTCGAGGAAGGCGACGTAGAAGAGCCACACGCAGAGGCCCGCGGGCAACGCGAAGATGAAAAGACCCGTGAAGCTGTGCGTCAGCGCGCGGCTCGCTTCATGCGAGAAGAAGTACCCGAAGTCGGGCGCCATGCTGCCGACCATCAAGGCCGTGAGCGGCAAGCTGTGATTGCCGAGGCGATGCAGCGGAAGGACCGCCGCAGCGTGTGAAACGGTGAAAGGCATTTCCCCAAGCGTAGCTCTATCTGCGGAGTTGCCGTGTCGGACAACGGGCGGCGAAGGATTTCGGCTCGAAGGCCGCACTAACCGTCGAATTCCCCAATGGAGAACTCGATGCCTGCCCTTTCGCGCCTGCTTGCGCTTTCCGGCCTGATTCTGACTGCCTGCGGAGGAGGAGACGGAGGCGACGAAGCCGCAACGGGATTCGTGTTTCCGGCGCCCACGCAAGCCCGGCTGGAAGGGGTTCAGGCGATGTGGCGCGCTCGCGATCTTGCTCCGCGCGAAGCCACGGTCTTCCACCAGGACGACACCAACGCCAACTACCAGCTGCGTATCTACGAACACATCGTGGGAGGTCGCCGGCATTACGGCGTCGTCACGATTCCCAAAGGCGCTGGCGCGTACCCGGTAGTCCTGTTCGCCGACGGACTCGATCAAAGCAATCCCAGCATGGATCTCGGTCGCTGGGAACAGGCCGCGCAGGCCCGACTCGGCCAGTTTGTCTACGTCGTTCCGGTGTTTCGCGGCCGCACGCTGATCTACCGGAATCTGTCGCTGAGCGCTGGCGGCGATTTCTGCGATGCGTATGACGGCGCGGCCGACGACTCCATCGCCCTTCTGAACATCGTGGACGCGGAAATCCCGCAGGCGGATTTCACGCGTGTCATGGCGCGCGGCGGCAGCCGCGGCGGCAACATCGCGCTGCTGCTGGGAGTGCGCGACGCTCGCGTGACCGCCGTCTCGGCAGGCTCGGCGCCCGTGGATTTCTACCGCGCGGAAGTGGCAAACCACTACGCGGGGCAGTATCGCTGCCAGTTCCTCGACGGCAAGAGCGAGGAGCAGTCGCGCGAACGCATGCTGGCGAGCTCGCCGCTGCACTATCCGATGCGTGCCGGCGTTCGCCGCGTGTATCTCGATCACGGCGATGCCGATGTCGTCGTGCCGCCGTGGAATGCCACCGAGATGGCCGCGCACCTGCGCGCCACGGGCACCCGCGTCGAGCTCCAGATGTATGCCGGTTTCGGGCACTCGGACATCGGGAATTCTTCCGCGTTCCAGTCGCGGCAGCACGAGATCTATGAGTGGTTTCGGCAGGATGGCGCCACGTCAACTCCACCGTGAACCGTCGCCATCACGATGAGCACGAGGAAGCACAATAGCTGCACGCTGTAGAACGAGAACCGGACCGCCACGAACGCATCCGTCTGCACGTGAGACACGTGAACCGAGGATTGGCAGATTCGCGCCACGAGGATGGCTATACAAAGCGCGTCCACCGTCGGGCCTTGCAGGCCGATCGCCGTGATCACGAACACGATGGCGCCGAAGACCGGCAGGTTCTCGATGCAGTTGGCGTGGGCTCGCGTTCCGCGGCGATACCAGTCGTCTCCTTCCAGTTGATCGCTGCGGAAGGACGCAATCCGCGCCTTCGAAAGCAGGATGTTTCCCCAGCGGTACACGCCGACCGTGGCCATGAGCAGCGCCAGCGTCCACGCGGCGAAGCCGAGCAGTGTCCACTGGGGAATGGTCATCGTAGCCGGCCCACCTATGCGGACATGATCGGCGCCAGCGCCGCCTGCACACGCGACATCTGCGCCGGAGTCGTCATGCTGGTCAGCAGGCGGCCGAAATGCGGATGCCGCACGCCCGAAATGATGTACTGCCAGCGATACGCGCCTAACACCACGGAACCGATGTCGGCGATCTCATTCCGGCTGTATTGACGCGACGCATTGTGCAGGAAGTATTCCGCATCCGCCGCGGACTGCGACTGCAGGATTCCGTCGACTGCCGCGACGAGTGCGATGAGATCGTCCACCGCCTGGTCGCGTTGCGCCGGCGACAGCCTTTCGTGCTCGTCCTTCCACTCGAGCTCGTCGAGCACCACGTGCTGGCTTTCATCCTTCCAGTGGTACTTGAATACGTCCTTGAACAGCGGGCACAGGTCGGCAGTCAGGTAGATGCTCTCGACGTAGTGCGATTGGACGAACAACTCGATGTGGCAGGTAAGCGCCAGTACCGCCCAGGTGCTCGCCGCCAGCACCGCGCGCGCCACGTCATCCGGATTGGCCGTCTGCCGGTAACCCGGGGGCATGTGTTGCGCGATCATCTCCTCGATGCGGCGGAACAACTCCTGGTGCTTGATTTCGTCACTGGTGAAGCGAACCAGCGCCTCGAGCGCGTGCTGGTCATCGAGCGCATGCGTGCGACCCTGGTCGAGCATCTTGGCGCTGATGAAGCGCTCCACCAGGCCGAAGATGTACGCATAAGTGCGGCCCTGGATCTGGCTCAGAAGGCGCGCGTCGTCGACCGGCAGGAAAGAGAGCGTGTCCACGCGCGAAAGGCCGTCAGGCAGGAACTTGCGCGAAAAGTCGAACTGGCGATCCTGCAGCACGTCGCGATCGATCTGCCATTCTGATTTCTTCGACAGCCTGACAATCTGCGCATAGCGTGCAGATCGCCCCGGCTCGGGCGTGGACGAGAGGATTGCGGCGTTCATGCGATCTCCGTTAGCTAGTGGGGTGAAGTAGTGAGTGCTACTCTCCCCCCGCGAACTTCGAAGATGAATGTCCGCGACGCCAAATCTCTTGCTCCAGGCTCCATCAAGAACAAGTGGACGCGTTCTCAGATGTCTTGCGCGTGATCCGGCTGTCCGGGGGTGTATTCCTGGAGGCGCATTTCTCCGCGCCGTGGTGCGTCAGCGGCAAGATATCTGCCGACGACTGCAAGCCGTTCCAGGTCGCGCCGCGCCATGTCATCGCCTCGCACTTCGTCGCGTCCGGCCAGATGCGGTTGAGCGTCGGCGGCGGTGACGCCATCGACGTGCGTGCCGGCGAACTCGTCCTGCTGCCGCACAACGACACGCACGTGTTTGGCAGCGAGCTCGGGGTGGATCCCATTCCCGCGCGCGATGTCATGAAACCGGCACCGGTCGGCGGTATCGCCAGCATCGAATACGGCGGCGACGGCGAAGCCACGCAGGTGCTCTGTGGATTCCTCGGCACCGACGACTCCTTCGGCCCACTGCTCTCTTCGCTGCCATCCGTGCTGAAGCTCGATCTGCGCGCTACGCCGGCGGGCACATGGATCGAAAGTTCCTTCCGGTTTGCCGCCAGCCAGATTTCGGCAGGACGTGTGGGCTCTACGACCGTCATCGCCAAACTATCCGAGTTGCTGTTCGTCGAAGCCGTCAGCCACTACATCGCAGGCTTGCCCGAGGATCGCCAGGGGTGGCTTGCGGGTTTGCGCGATCCGAATATCGGCCGCGCGCTGACCCTGTTGCACGCCAGTCCCGCGAAGGCCTGGAGCGCCGAGATGCTCGCGGTGGAAGTGGGCATGTCGCGATCGGGATTTGCCGAGCGATTTGCGTCACTGGTCGGCCAGCCGCCGATGCAGTACCTCACGTTCTGGCGCATGCATCTCGCTGCTCAGCGGTTGCGTGAATCCCGCGACACCATTGCGCAGGTGGGTTTCAGCGTGGGTTACGAATCGGAAGCCGCGTTCAGCCGTGCGTTCAAGAGGCAGTTCGGCGATTCTCCCGCCGCGTGGCGGCGATCGGCGCTGCGCGGCTGACCGGTCGCACGCAGGGGAGGACTACACGGATGGGCGGCGCTCGCTGATCACCAGGCGCAGGTTTCTGCGCCTACGCTGCGTCATGGCTGAAATACATTCATCCGGACCCGACCCGGCTGACCAGGAACCGCTGCAGATCAGCACTCCCGTGATCGACATGCAGGATCTCGAGCACGTCGCCGGCCCCGCCACGCGCGTGTCCAACAAGGGCGTGCGCGTGGAGCCGCGAATCGACAATGCCGACGTGCGCGATTTCGCGCGCGACGACGAAGACGCGCTGCACGCGCTCGAGGAAATCGAGCAGGCGCTTCACGGCCAGTTGCCGGGATAGCGCGATGACAAAACAAAAATCCCTCGACCTCGACACGCTCGTCGACGAGGAAGGAAATGAAGTGCTCGAGGACCAGGACGAGCGATCCCGCGGCGCCAGCGACAGCTCCGACACCGGCGCGGACAACGCCGGCGCCGGCTCGCGCGACGGCGCCAGCGATCGCAACGGCACCGGTGAGCGCGTCGATCTCGAATCCGACATCGTTCCCGATGCGGACATCGGCGCCGATCGCATCGTGAATGCGGAGGAAGCCGGGCTCGGCGGCGGCCTCGACCAGGCCGAGGAAGCGCAGCTCGGGGTCACCGACGAGGAGATCGCCGCCGCGGTGCGCAAGGCGCTCGGGCTGGATCGCGCCTAGCTACCGCCAGCTCGCACTTTCCCCGGCCGTTGATCGCCGGGCGTGTCGCGCTTGTTATGTCTCCACACCCAAGGCTCAATTCGCTTCTCGAGCGGTAGCGCCCACAAACCGCGTTTGGCATCACGGGCTTCGTTTTCGAATTGATACAAACAATCGTCGTGAGCGTATTCGGTGTAGAACCAGGCCGCGCCGTCCGCCACGATCTGGCGATTCACGTGCAGGCTCCCGATCCACACATGCACCACGAGGCGCCCATAGGTAGTGTTGTTGTCGACACGCAGCATCACGACTTCCTTGCCATCGAGTGCTGCCGCGAGCGCCGTTCGGGATTCGCGGCCATACGGTTGGTCTTTTTCCGGCGCATCGATGTCCGACATCCGGAATTCCAGTACCGTGCCCTGGATTCTTGCCTTGAAAGTGTCGCCGTCGGTGACGCTGACGACACGTCCGTACATGACGTTGTCATCACCTTGCGCTGGAGCTTTCCCGTTGCATACGGACTTCGCAGCTTTTGCGTGGCAGTGACGTTGCTTGGTTTTGGCCTCGACGTGACAGCCGTTCTTGTCGGTCTTTCCGCCATGCGCGCAAACGTTCGCGGAGAATGCGAATGCGGCGACCAATAGCGTGACCAGCGCTCCGGAAACGTTAGTAGACATCGACTGGAATCCACTCCGGCGCGCCAAGCGGTAGC
>DASTXR010000071.1:0-7721 GCA_035765415.1 Steroidobacteraceae bacterium
CGCACCCGCGATCGCATCGACGGGCGTCGCGCCGGATGCGCCCGCGGCAATCCACAATTCGATCACGCGGAGTTCGTCTTTCGCGAGCGGCGGCTTGTTGCCCGCTGGCATCGCACGTTTGTCGCCGCGTGGCAGAAGCAGCCGCGTGTACAAAGTACTCGCCTGCGGATCGCCGGCGACTACCACCCGACCGTTCTTGCCACCGAGCTGAACATCGCCGAGCGTGTCCAGCCGCAGGCGCGCGCGCTGCAGGCGCGGACCATGACAGCCCGCGCAGTTCTTCTCGAGTATGGGCGCCACGCGCTCGGCGTAGAACGAACCCGGAAGTGGCTCGGCGAAGAGATGACCTTGTCCGGAGAGCACGACGATGCTCGTGAAGATGCTCGGCCGAACCCACGCCAGCGCGCCGAGCGCGCAGGCGGTGGCGAGCACCACGACGAGCAGGTAACGCGCCGTCGACCACGAACCAGCGCCGGATTCCCTCGCAACCGCGGGCGCCGGCACAGCGACGCCGATCACGTCACTCGCCTCACTCATGCCAGCAGATCCGCCACCACCTTCGCAGGATTGACACCGGTGAGCTTCTGGTCGAGACCCTGGAACGGGAAATTGAGCTGGTGGTGGTCGAAACCCAGTAGATAGAGCATGGTCGCGTGCAGGTCGCGCAGTTCCACGGGATTGCGCACGACTTCGTAGCCCATCTCGTCGGTCTCGCCGTACGACGAACCCGCCTTCACTCCGCCGCCGGCCATCCAGATCGTGAAGGAATTGGGGTTGTGGTCGCGCCCGATGTAGCGCATCTCCTGCCCGCCGCGATTCTCGCGCATCGGCGTGCGTCCGAACTCGCCGCCCCAGACTACCAGCGTGTCCTCGAGCAATCCGCGCTGCCGCAGATCGGTGAGCAGCGCGGCCACGGGCTGGTCGGTCTCGCGGCAGAGATCCTTGAAGCCCAGGTTCAATGCTTCCGCCGGGGCCGCGCCATGCGAATCCCAACCCCAGTGGTAGAGCTGCACGAACCGCACGTCATTCTCGACGAGCCGGCGCGCGATCAGGCAATTGCTGGCGAAGCTGCCGTCGCCCGGTACTGCGCCATAGGCGGCTCGCACGTGGGCAGGTTCGCGCGAGATGTCGAGCACCTGTGCCGCTTCGGTCTGCATCCGGAACGCCATTTCGTATTGCGCGATGCGCGTAAGCGTTTCCGGATCGCCAAACTCCCGCGCCGTGCGCTGGTTCATGCGATCGAGGACGTCCAGCAACGCGCGTCGCTGCTCGCGGCTGACGTCGTCGGGATTGCGCAGGTAGAGGATGGGCTCGCCGGCGGAGCGACATTCGACGCCCTGGTACACGCTTGGCAGGAAGCCCGAACCCCACAGCGGCTTGCCCGCATCGGGCGCGTTCTGGCCCGACTTGAGTACGACGAAGCCAGGCAGATTCTGGTTCTCCGTGCCGAGGCCATAGGTGACCCAGGATCCGATCGACGGACTGCCGAGCCGCGCGTTGCCCGTCTGCACCGCGAGCTGCGCGGGCGCGTGATTGAACTGGTCGGTTCTCATGGAGCGCACGAAGCACAGCTCGTCGACGTGTTTGGCGACGTGCGGCACGCGATCGGACATCCACGCCCCGCTCTGTCCCACCTGCTGGAATGGATACTGCGGCCCCAGCATCTTCGGCACGCCGCTGATGAAGGCGAAGCTCTTGCCTTCGAGGAACGACTGCGGGCAATCCTTGCCGTCCTGTTTCGCGAGCTCGGGCTTGTAGTCGAACATCTCGAGGTTGCTGGGCGCGCCGGCCATATGGACGTAGATCACCCGACGTGCACGCGGCGTGATCTGCGGCGGCAGCGGCGCGAGAGGCGTGGCCGGATCGCGCCGGAAGTCGAGGCGACCCCCGGTTGCGAAGGCCGGCGCCAAACTACCCAGGAACATCGCACCCAGGCCGGTGCTGCACTGGCGCAGGAAATGCCGGCGCTTCAGATCCATGAGCGCCGATTCGGCAAGAGTGTCGGGCAACGTTTTCGGATGACGAATCATGACGTCCTCGGGCTCAACGGATCATTGCGGCATCGAGATTGAGCAGCAAAGCTGCCACCGCGCTCATCGCCTGCAGCGACGATCGACTCCGCCGCTCGCTGTCGTGGTAGGCACGCACGTCCGCGAGCTCTTCTGCGGTCAGATCGCGGGAGAGCACGAGCCGTCCGGCGTAGTTCAGCCGCGTCGTGGTCTCATCGGTCGCACCCTCACCGGCGCGCGGCAGCTCCGATGCCGGAAACGTCAGCACGCGTTTGGCCAGCGCGCGCGCCGCTTCGGAGTAGACAGGATCGTTGAGCGTGACCAGCGCCTGCAGCGGCGTGTTGGTCGGGATGCGTCGCGCCACCGAGACCTCGTGGGCGGGCGCGTCGAAAGTTATCAGGCTGGGATAGACGGCGCTGCGCTTGATAAAGGTATACAGCGCGCGTCGATACCGATCCGGCCCGGTGGCATCGGTCCAGACGTCCTTGCTGTAGACCACTTTCCACACACCTTCGGGCTGCGGAGGCATGACAGGTGGACCGCCCAGCGTCGGCGTGAGCAGACCGCTCGCGGCCAGCGCCTGGTCGCGCACCATCTCCGCGGTCAGCCGCTGGCGCGGGCCGCGCGCTAGCAGGCGATTGCGCGGATCCTTCTCGATCAGCTCGGGCGTGGTGCGCGCGTCCTGCCGGTACGTCGCGGTGAGCACCAGTTCGCGCAGCAATGCCTTCGTGTTCCACTTCAGATCGTTCTGGTAGCGCAGGGCCAGCCAATCCAGCAACTGTGGATGGCTTGGCGGCAATCCCGCGGAACCGAAATCCTCCAGCGTCTCGACCAGACCCAATCCGAAGAGCTGTTCCCAGAAACGATTGACCGCGACCCGCGCGGTGAGCGGCTCGTCCGGCGCGAAGAACGCGCGCGCCATCGCGAGCCGGTCGGCCGGCTTGCCTGCCTCGATCTGCGGAAACGATTTCGGCATGCCGGGCGTCAGCGCGGCCCCGGTCTTGGTCAGCATGTTGCCGCGCTCGAACAGGCGCGTTTCGCGACGCTCGGCGGGAGCGCACTCCTCCATCACGGGCAACGCCACGTTGTCGATGCGTGCAAGGCGGTTGTAGCTGGCCACCACTTCGCCGGCCACAGTCTCGAGCGCCGTCGGTATCTGCGACCAGCTCGTCTCTGCGCTGGCGGCGACGCGCACGCGGCGCACCGTCGGATTTCGCTCCTGCGGCGTGAGTTGCTCGGTTCGCACGCGCAACCGGTCGCCCTCGGCCAGCGTCACTGGCGCCGCGGGTATTGCGACGGTCCAGCGCGGCGCGGTGATCTTGCTGCTCGCTTCGACGCCGCCCACCGCCAGCAGGCGTTTTCCCGCGTCGGCACCGGCGATCGGAGCGCGATACAGCCGCGCCATCTCCCGGATGTCCGCGCGGGGGCCCTGCTTGAGCAGGTTCAGCAAACCGAAGTCCACGTTCTTCACCGAATCCGGTAGATAGGCGCCCATCGCGATCGGCGTCTGTCGACCGTCAACACCGATCCGGGACACGAAGATCCGGTCGACGATGAAACCTTCTTCCGGCGTACTGCGAGCCTCGACCGGATTCAGCGGCAGGAAATCCACGCGCAGCGCGGTGAGCACGCCGGCTTTCGGCACGACGTCGTACTCGTAAATCGTGACGTTGCGACCCGTGCCCACGGTGATCGCCTCGCCGTCGTGCAGGCGGAATTTCGGCTCGACCGAGTTGGGCTCGGCCTTCAACTTCGTCAACACCGCTTTCAGTTCGGCGACCACTTCCGGCTCGCCATTGGCGAACTCGATCTCTCGCTCGAGCGCCGCAACTGCGTCACTGCGGGCAGCAACCACCGGCGCCGCGATCCATTTCGCTCCTTCCGCCTCGACGCTGTGCCGGCTGGCATCGACCAGTCGGACGCGTGCACCTTGCAGCTCGCGCCACGTCGCGTCGGCAGCCGCATAGTCCGCGGGATTTTTCGGCACGGGCATCGAGGGCGTGTCGTTGGGAAGATCCGCATCGCGCGTGTTGTTGAAGAAGGCGAGGAACCGGTAGTAGTCCTCGTGCCGCACCGGGTCGTACGGATGTGAGTGGCACTGCACGCAGTTCATCGTGAAGCCGTTGAGCGCCGCCCACGCCGTGGCCGCGCGATCCATCACCGCGACTGTGCGGTATTCCTCGTCGTCGGTGCCGGCCTCGTCGTTCGCCGGTGTCAGCCGGTTGAACGCAGTGGCGATACGGTGTTCGAGAGTGGCCTCGGGGTCGAGATCGCCGGCGAGTTGCAGCGTGACGAAGCGGTCGTACGGCAGGTTGCGGTTGAACGCGTTCACGACCCAGTCGCGATACACCCACACGCCCGGCCGGTTCTTGTCTTTCTCGAAGCCGCGGCTGTCGGCGTAACGTGCGAGGTCCAGCCACACCGCCGCCCACCGTTCACCGAAGTGTTCGGAAGCGAGCAGTCGGTCGACCTGCTTCTCGTAAGCCTCGGGCGCTTGATCGTCGAGAAAGGATTGCAGTTCGGCCGGCGTGGGCGGGAGGCCGGTGAGATCGAAGCTGACCCTTCGCAGCAACGCCGCCTTGTCGGCCTCGCGCGCGGGTGCGAGGCCTTCGCTCTCCAGCCGTGCGAGGATGAATCGATCGATGGGCGAACGGACCGAGGATTCGTGCTTCACGGCGGGCGGCGTCTGCGGCGCCGGCGCGACGAACGCCCAGTGTTCGTTCCAGCTCGCGCCCTGCTCGATCCACGTCCGGAAGAGATCGATCTCTTCGGCGGAGAGCGGCGGCGCGTGGTGCGGCATCCGGAATTCGGGATCGTCGGATTCCAGGCGCGCAATGAGTTCCGAAGCATCAGGCTTGCCAGGCACGATGGCGCGACGACCCGACGCGCCCTCGGTCATGGCCTCGTCGCGAAAGACGAACGAGATCCCGCCCTGCTTGCGCACGCCGCCGTGGCACGCCATGCAGCTCTTGGTGAGGATTGGGCGGATATCGCGATTGAAGTCGACGGTCGGCGGCGGCGACTTCGAGCAGCCGGCCAGCGCCGCGACCAGACACGCGGCAACACCGCGCGCGAGGCCGCGCACTCGCGCAGCCGGGTGCTGCCCCACCGAGTTTCGGCGCGACGACAGGTTCATTCGCCACACATCCTTACGGAGACTGATGAGGCGAGTATGGAGGAGGTTTCCCATCCACGCGAACGGACCGTCCCGAATCAACTCTTCGCTGAACTGACGAAGGCGATCACCGTCATTTCGTGCGTGTTGCAATCACGGCCTTGCCGTTGATGGTCAGAGACATCGATGCGGCCGGCGCGGGACCCGGAGCGAACTCATAACGCACGGAGAAGCCGTCGATGCCGAACACCCCATCGCCCAGGCGCTTCAGATCCGTCTTCGGATAACGCGGCATGAAGACTGCGAGTCCCGTCGCGGTACGGCTGATGTCGACGATTTCACCGGCAGCAAAGTTGGCATCCCGATGCGGCTCATCGAGCGCGTACCGCCCGACCAGGCGGTCCAGCTCGGGGGCAGGCGCAATGGTGGTTTGTGAGGCGGGCGACGGTGCCGTGGATCCGGGGCGAAGGATCTCGCGACCCAGGCTTTCCACCATGAGCGCCGAGTTGCCGAGCACCACCGCTCCGCGCCGTGCCTTCGGATCGAACATCATCGAAGAAGTGAACCCCGGCGCTCGCCCGCCGAAGAACACACGCGCATCACCATGGCTGCGATCGATGGCACAGCCAATGGCCTGATCACCTTCGAGAAACGGTGCGGGATGAGTAGTTTGCAACATAGCCGCGAAGGCATCTTGCAGCGGCGAGGAAATCCCGTTCACCGCATGATCGAGAAAATGCGCAAGGTCTTGCCCCGTGGATTGCAGTGCGCCCGCGCCCAGCGACCAGGGCTTGTTCCATTCGGGGGCCGGCGCGTCGTAATCGAGGTGGGGACTGGCCCGTCGCGTGGCCATGTCAGGTGTGGCGGTGACGCGCGTATCCTTGAGTTGCAGCGGGTTCGCAATGCGCTTGACGATGAGGGACTCATAACTCAGTCCAGCGCGATGAGAGAGGGCCAGGCCAATGAGCGCGTAGTTGAGGTTGGAATACGACCACGCCTCCCCGATCGGCCGCGTGAGCTCGAGCGATTCCAGGAACCCGAACAGCGGCGCGTTCGGATCGGCACCGATGTTGGCCGCCGCCTCTGCGTAGTTTGGGATTTCCTGCGGCAACCCAGTCGTCTGCATCGCCAGGTCCAGCAGGGTGATCTCACGTCCGCGGTAGTTTGGCACCCTTGTGTTCGGAAGATACAGCCGCACGGGATCTGTCAGGGCAACTTCCTTGCGCAGAACGGCGTCGGTGAGCAGCAACCCGGTGAACACCTTGGTCAGCGAGGCAATGCCAAAGACCGTGTCCCGGCCCACCTCGCGCTTGTCCTGCAGTCCCATCACGCCATGCGAGAGGTAGCGGATGCGATCGCCCTCAATGGCCGCGGCCGACACACCGCGGCATTGATGCCGGCCATCCACCCAATCTCTGAGCAATGCTCGAATGCGAGCGTCTTCAGGGTCTGACATCTCGCGGGCGATGGCCGCCATCGGGGTTAAAACTATGGCCATCAACCCCTGCGAAAACTCACGGCGATTGGTACGCATACTCAGCGTCCCGCCGCGTCAACCACACGACCCGAATCCGCGAGTGCCGTGCTCAGCGCAGTCGGGCGCGTCAGCAGCACCGCGGCTGCGAAATTGCGCACCTTCAAGTCGGCGCCGTGGGACGGAGCGAGCACCAGCGTGCTCATGCCACCGATGTTCGCTTCGGCCGAAGCCAACGTTAACCGGGAGAGGTTGATGACGCCCTTGCCTCGCATTTCGATCGTCGCCGAGTCTGCGCGCCCCACGGCCTCGACGAATGCGGAACCTTCGGTGGATAGGTAGAGCTGCCGCTGGTCGTACCCCTCGATGCTCAGACGGCTGCCGCCGTTCAATTGAAACCGCGAGATCGCCGGCGCGAATATCGTGAGCTCCAGCGTCGCGCCCGTGCGCAGCAGCTGATCGTGGATATGTCCGTTGCTGACTAACAGTGTGGAGATCGAACGGTGCGGACCGCGAGCAACTACCTTGCCGGGGCCGTCCTGCTGCACGTAGCGCAGCACGCTGCGAACGCCCAGCGACAGGGATGTGCTGTCGTCCCAGGGCAATTCGCGGCTGATGATTTCCGTGGAGCCGCTGTCGTTAGCAGTGGCCAGCGCATAAGAGCCACTGAAGCAGCCCGCAGAGATTGCCGCGGCGCCAACAGCGACAACAACGAGACGAGTGGAGATTTTCATGGTGTACCTGCGCGGTTCGCGCGTGGAAGAACCTGGTAATGCAGCCGCACCCAGCGCGCGAGTGCGTTTGCGAAAAGTTGCCCGCAAAGCGCGGTGAACGCCGTGAGCGAGACGGCAGCGAAGATCAGCCCAATCGCGCTGAGCACGGTAACGCCCGCGCCTCCGGGAATCTCCAGCGAGGGGCCGGCGAACAGCAGCCAGATACCACCGGCAACGCAAGCCGCGATCGCCACGACGACCGCGAGGGAAATCAGCAGCAGCAACGGCAACACGAGAAGGCTCAGCGCGGCGTTGAGCACGCCCAGCGCTATCACGCTGGTGACCACCTGCACGCCAGAGCGTGGCGACGGCGCCGCCTCCCAGCGCGCGATGCGCAGCTCCACTCGCAG
>DASTXR010000072.1:0-55964 GCA_035765415.1 Steroidobacteraceae bacterium
AGCCGTAGTTGAGCGAGCGCTGGCCGACTCGCTGACGGCGACTCAACTACGGCTTTTGGTGCCCGGCACCACCGTCGTCGGGCTCAACGCTGTTCCAGAGGGCCCGCGCGCGCACGTCCGACTTGCGCCACACGCCATCGAGCGCGTTGCACACTTCGCAGAAGACGTCGGCGGTGCGCTCGGCGTCGTAACGCGCCGAGTGCGCTTCGCTCGAATCCCAACTGATTCCACAGACCTGCGCGGCCTTGGCCAGCACGGTTTGTCCAAACGCCGCGCCGGCGAGCGTCGCGGTGTCGAAACACGAGAACGGATGGAAGGGGTTGCGCTTGATGTCGGCGCGCGCCACGGCCGCGTTGAGAAACCCCAGGTCGAAGGCGGCGTTGTGTCCGACCAGCACGGCGCGGCGGCAGTCCTGCGCCTTCATCGCGGTGCGCACTTCCGTGAAAATGCGTCCCAGCGCGTCTTTCTCGGGAATTGCCGGCCGCAGCGGGTGAAAGGGATCGATGCCGTTGACCGCGAGCGAGGCGGGCTCGAGGTTGGCGCCTTCGAACGGCCGCACGTGATAGGCGTGCGACACTCCGCGGCGCAGCCGGCCATCCGGGCCGAACTCGATCATCACCGCGGCGATTTCCAGCAGCGCGTCCGTGGCGCAATTGAAGCCGCCGGTTTCCACGTCGATGACCACGGGCAGGAACTGGCGGAAGCGCCGGCTCATGAGCGGCGGATCGACGAGCTCGCTTCCGGCAACGGGCAGAGTTTCTTGCATCAGTGCACCAGTTGCCAGTGGATGGTCTCGCTGGCGCGCATGGGCACGAGCCGGCCGTCCTTGTCCGATTTGCCCATGGGGTAGCTAGCCGGCGGCTGCCAGCCGCGCTTCACGAGCCGGATGCGCGTGGAATTTCGCGGCAGCCGGTAGAAGTCCGCGCCGAAGTCCGACGCGAAGCCTTCCAGCTTGTCGAGCGCGCCCGCCGCCTCGAAGCTTTCCGCGTAGAGCTCGATGCCCGCGTGCGCCGAGAACATGCCGGCGCAGCCGCAGGCGTTTTCCTTGGTGTGCTGCGCATGCGGCGCGCTGTCTGTTCCGAGGAAGAACCGCGGATTGCCGCTGGTGGCGGCGGCGAGCAGTGCTTCGCGATCCGGCTCGGTCTTGAGGATGGGCAGACAGTAGTAGTGCGGACGTATGCCGCCTTCGAAGATGGCGTTGCGGTTGTGCAGCAGGTGCTGGGGCGTGATCGTCGCCGCGACGCCGTCGCGCGCGCCGGCGACGAATTCGGCGGCACGCGCGGTGGTGATGTGCTCGAACACCACGCGCAACTTCGGAAACCGCGCGAGCGTGGGAGCCAGCACGTCGTCGATGAAGCGGGATTCGCGATCGAAGACATCGATCTGGCGCGCGGTTACCTCGCCATGCACCAAAAGTGGCATGCCCGCGTCGCTCATGCTCGCGAGCACGTCGTCGATGCGCTTGATGTCCGTGACGCCGGAGTCCGAGTTGGTAGTTGCGCCGGCTGGATAGAGCTTGCAGGCGTACACGCACTGCGATTTCAACGCCTTGTCGATTTCCGCCGGGTCGGTCTGATCGGTGAGATAAAGAGTCATGAGCGGCGTGAACGCCAATCCGGCGGGCAGGGCCGCGAGAATGCGCTGGCGATACTCCGCGGCGGCGGCCACGGTGGTGACCGGCGGCTTGAGATTCGGCATCACAATGGCGCGTGCGAAGCGCTCGGCGGTAAACGGCAGCACAGCCGCCATCGCCGCGCCATCGCGCAGATGCAGGTGCCAGTCGTCAGGGCGGCGGATTTCGATTTCCACTAGTAATGGGTCGCGTAAAACGCGCCGTAAGCTGCTGTCCGCATTGAGGTTTGCTTGACCGGGAGGGGCTAAGCCACGATCATATCGCGCCTTGTTTTCCCGCCCCCCTCACCTCATTTTCAACGCGGCGCATGCTAGCACAGCGTGCACCGCTCTCTTTGCTTTGCCGTACCGCGGCAGTGGATGTGTATGACGGAAATCATGAAGCTCGAAGACTTCGACCCTATCGAGACTCGCGAGTGGATCGAATCGATCGACTCCGTGCTCAAGACCCAGGGTGCGGCACGCGCGCATTACCTGCTCGAGCAACTGATCGACTACACACGCCGGTCGGGCGCTTACCTTCCGTTCCGTCCGAACACCGCCTACGTCAACACCATTTCGCCCGGCCACGAGCCGTCTTATCCCGGCAACCGCGAATTCGAAAAACGCATCGAGGCGTGCATCCGCTGGAATGCGCTCGCCATGGTGCTCAATGCCAACAAGGTGTCGAGTGAATACGGCGGACACCTGTCCACCTACGCATCCTCCGCCACGTTGTACGAAGTGGGGTTCAACCACTTCTGGCGCGCGGCGTCGGAGAATCATCCGGGCGACATGGTGTTCATCCAGGGCCACGCCTCGCCGGGAATCTACGCGCGCGCCTTCCTCGAAGGGCGCCTCTCCGAAGACCAGCTGAAACACTTTCGGCAGGAAGCAAGCGGTGATGGTCTCTCGTCGTATCCGCATCCCTGGCTCATGCCCAACTTCTGGCAGTTCCCGACGGTGTCGATGGGCCTCGGCCCGATGATGGCTATCTACCAGGCGCGCTTTCAGCGCTACCTGGAAAACCGCGAGATGGTGCCCGTGTCCGATCGCAAGATCTGGGCCTTCCTCGGCGACGGCGAGATGGACGAGCCGGAGAGCATGGGTGCGCTCACGCTGCCGGTGCGCGAGAAGCTCGACAACCTCGTGTTCGTCGTCAACTGCAACCTGCAGCGTCTCGATGGCCCGGTGCGAGGCAACGGCAAGATCATCCAGGAGCTCGAAGCCGCCTTCATGGGCGCGGGCTGGAACGTCATCAAGGTGGTCTGGGGCTCGCGCTGGGACCCGTTGCTGGCGCGCGATACGCAGGGTCTCCTGCAGCGCGTGATGGAAGAGTGCGTCGACGGCGAGTACCAGAATTTCAAGGCGAAGGGCGGCGCGTACACGCGCGAGAACTTCTTCGGCAAGTACCCCGAGCTCAAGGAAATGGTCGCCAACATGTCCGATGACGACATCTGGCGCCTGAACCGCGGCGGCCACGATGCCCACAAGGTGTTCGCGGCCTACTCGGCGGCCATGAATCACAAGGGCCAGCCCACGGTCATTCTCGCGAAGACCGTCAAGGGCTTCGGGCTGGGCAAGGCGGCCGAAGGCCAGATGGTGGCTCACCAGCAGAAGAAGCTGGACGAATCCGCGCTGCGCGACGTGCGCGACCGTTTCAACATCCCGCTCACCGACGAGCAGGTGGCGAAGCTCGCGCTGGTGAAGCCGGCCGATGACGCGCCGGAGATGAAGTACCTGCACGACAAGCGCAAGGCGCTGGGTGGCTATCTACCCGCGCGCAAGATCGTGGCGAAACCGCTGGTCATCCCCGAGCTGTCCGCGTTCAGCGCCATGCTCGAGGGCACGGGCGACCGCGAGATCAGCACCACCATGGCGTTCGTGCGCATCCTCACGATGCTGCTCAAGGACAAGAACATCGGCAAGAACATCGTGCCGATCGTCCCCGACGAAGCCCGCACCTTCGGCATGGAAGGTTTGTTCCGCCAGATCGGCATCTACAGCTCCGCGGGGCAGCTGTACACGCCTGTGGATTCCGACCAGCTCATGTCCTATCGCGAGGACAAGAAGGGCCAGATGCTCGAAGAGGGCATCAACGAGGCGGGCTCCACCTGCTCGTGGATCGCCGCGGGTACGGCGTACGCCAATCACGGCACCCACATGGTGCCGTTCTACATCTACTACTCGATGTTCGGCTTCCAGCGCGTGGGTGACTTCTACTGGGCGGCAGGAGATCTGCGCACGCGCGGCTTCCTGCTCGGTGCCACCGCCGGTCGCACGACACTGGCTGGTGAAGGCCTCCAGCACCAGGACGGCCACAGCCTGCTGCACGCCGCCACGGTGCCGAACTGCGTGGCCTACGATCCCACTTACGCCTATGAGCTCGCCGTCATCATCCAGGACGGCATGAAGCGCATGTTCGCCAACGACGAGAGCGTCTTCTTCTACATCGCGGTGATGAACGAGAACTACGTTCAGCCCGCGCTGCCCAAAGGCGTCGAGGACGGCATCCTCAAGGGCCTGTACCTCCTGCAGACCGGCGGCGCCGGCAAGGTGCGCGTGTCACTGCTGGGAAGCGGCACCATCCTGCGCGAGGTCATCGCCGCGGCGGACATCCTGGCCCGCGACTTCGGCATTCCTTCGGATATCTACTCGGCCACCAGCTTCTCCGAGCTGCGTCGCGAGGCGCTCGCGATCGAACGCTGGAACCGCCTGCATCCGGGCGAGCCTGCGCGCACACCGTATGTCACGCAGGCCTTGTCGAAGGCCACGGGGCCGTTCGTTGCCGCCACTGACTACATGCGCGCATGGCCGGACATGATCCGGCAATGGGTGCCCGGGCGATTCACCACGTTGGGCACCGATGGGTACGGCCGCTCCGACGGTCGGTCTGCGCTGCGCAAACACTTCGAAGTGGACGCGAAGAACATCGTCTACGCGTCGCTGCACGCGCTCGCCGAAGAAGGTGCCCTCGACAAGGGCACGCTCAAGGCCGCGTTGAGCAAGCTCGGCCTCGACGCCAACAAGCTGGATCCGCAGAAAGCATGAGCACGGTTGAAGTACGCGTCCCCGACATGGGGAATTTCGAGTCGGTCACCGTCATCGACGTGCTGGTGAAGCCTGGCGACGCCATCGACATCGACACGCCGCTGGTCACGCTCGAAACCGACAAGGCCACCATGGATGTGCCGTCCACCGCCAAGGGCGTGGTGGAGAAGGTGCACGTCGCCAAGGGTGGCACCGTCTCCACGGGTGGGCTCGTGGTTACGGTGAAGTCGGATGCCGTTGCCGCGGCTTCCACCCCGGCCGCCGCCAGTCCTGCTCCCGCAGCCGCGGCGGCGAAGCCTGCAGCGGCACCGGCTCCTGCGGCTCCCGCGGCGGCCACTTCGATCGACGTCAGCGTGCCCGACATGGGCAGCTTCGACTCCGTGGGCGTCATAGACGTGCTGGTGAAAGCGGGCGATACCGTCGACATCGACACGCCGCTGGTCACACTGGAAACCGACAAGGCCACCATGGACGTGCCGTCCACGGCGAAGGGCGTGGTGGAAAAGGTGCACGTCGCCAAGGGCGGCAAGGTGTCTCCGGGTTCCGTGGTCGTGACCGTCAAGGGTCATGCAGCTGCCGCTGCACCTGCCAGGACCGCGCCGGCCGCAGCGCCTGACAAGCCCGTTGCGCAAGCTGCCCGACCGGCCGCACCGCAGGGCGTGCAGCAGGTCATGGCGCCGGCCGCCCGTGGCGGACTGCCGCCCATCGATGAAGCCGGTTTCGGCGCTGCTCACGCCAGCCCTTCCGTGCGCAAATTCGCGCGCGAGCTGGGCGTGAACCTCGGCAGCGTGCGTGGCAGCGGCGAAAAAGGCCGCATCCTGCTCGACGACGTCAAAGCCTTCGTGAAGATGGTGATGGCAGGCGGAGGGCCAGCCGCCGCCGCGCCGGCTTTGCCCAAGGCTCACAACTACGACGCGTCCGCATTCGGCGAGGTCGAGGTCAAGCCGCTCAACCGCGTGCAGAAGATCTCCGGTCCGCGCCTGCAGGCCGCGTGGATAAACATCCCGCATGTCACGCAGTTCGATGAATCCGACATCACGGAACTCGAAGCGCTGCGAGGTTCGCTCAAGGAGAAGGCCGCGGCCGCGGGCGTCAAGGTGACGCCGCTCGCGTTCATCATCGAGGCGGCGGTGCGCGCGATGCGCGAATTCCCCGTGCTCAACAGCCAGCTCGACGAAGCGGGCCAGAACCTCATCTTCAAGAAGTTCTTCAACGTGGGTTTCGCGGCGGATACCCCCAACGGCCTGCTGGTGCCGGTCATCAAGGGCGCCGACAAGCTCGACGTGTTCGCCGTGGCGAAAGCGCTCGGCGATCTGAGTGGCAAAGCCCGCGACGGCAAACTACCGGGCACCGACATGCAGGGCGCGGGGTTCACCATCTCGAGCCTGGGCGGCGTGGGCGGCACCCTGTTCACACCCATCATCAACTCGCCCGAAGTCGCCATCCTCGGCGTCTCGAAGTCGGCGATGAAACCTGTGTGGAACGGCAAGGAGTTCACGCCGCGGCTCATGTTGCCGCTGTCGTTTTCGTATGACCATCGGGTCATCGACGGTGCGATGGGCGCCCGCATCGCCAAATTCCTGGCCGATACGCTTGCCAACCCGAAGGATCTCGTCGGGGCGATGTCGTGAGCAAAATCGATCTCGTAGTTCCGGATCTCGGTAATTTCGACGAGGTCGCGATCGTCGACGTACTCGTCAAGGTGGGCGACAAGGTGGAGCTCGAGACTCCGCTGGTCACGCTCGAAACCGACAAGGCCACGATGGACGTGCCGTCCACGGCGACGGGCACGATCACCGAAGTGCTGGTGCAGAAGGGCGGAAAGATAGGCAAGGGCGGAGTCATCGCGCGCCTCGAAGGCAGTGAGGCCGCCAGGCCGGCCGCTGCCCCGGCAAAGGCGCCCGCTGCCGCTGCTCCCGCCTCGAAGCCGGCGCAAGCGCAGGCGTCGCCAGCGGCTCCCGCACCGCGCGCGGCGCCCGCTCCGGCCCCGAAGCCGTCCCGGCCGCTCCGGCCCGACGTGCCACACGATCGCGAGACCCAGTTGTTAGTGCTCGGCGCCGGGCCCGGTGGATACACCGCCGCGTTCCGCGCCGCGGACCTGGGGCTCAAGGTCACGCTCGTCGAGCGCTGGCCCATGCTGGGTGGCGTTTGCCTGAACGTCGGCTGCATTCCGTCCAAGGCGCTGCTGCATGCCGCCAAGGTCATCGACGAAGTCGAAGAGATGCGCCATCACGGCATCAGCTTCGGCGCTCCGGCGCTGGACCTCGCCAGGCTGCTCGAGTGGAAGAACAGCGTGGTGAAGAAGCTGGTCGGTGGCCTGTCGGTGCTGGCGAAGCAGCGCAAGGTCGAAGTGGTCACGGGCGTGGGCAAATTCGCGTCTCCGCACGTGGTCGAAGTCACCGGCAACGACGGCAAGGCGCAGAAGATCCGGTTCGAGCAATGCATCATCGCCGCCGGTTCCGAGGCCATCAAACTACCGTTCATCCCGGACGACCCGCGGGTCATCGATTCGACGGGCGCGCTGGAGCTGGGCGGCGTGCCGAAACGCCTGCTGGTCATCGGCGGCGGCATCATCGGCCTCGAGATGGCCACGGTATACGCGGCGCTGGGCGCGAAACTTTCAGTGGTCGAGCTCACGGGCCAGCTCATGCCGGGAGCCGACCCGGACCTCGTGCGGCCGCTCGAGAAGCGCCTCAAGGCGCGCTACGAGCAGATCCTGCTCAACACCAAGGTCACGGGCTGCACGGCAACACCTGCCGGCCTGGCCGTCGAGTTCGAAGACGCCGGCGGCAAACGCACGGATACCTTCGATCGCGTGCTCGTGGCGGTGGGGCGCACCGCCAACGGCAAGCGCATCGCGCTCGAGAATGCGGACATCGACGTCTCCGATCGCGGGGTGATCCCCGTGGACAAGCAGATGCGCACGAACCTGCCGCATGTGTTCGCCATCGGCGATCTCGTGCCGGGCCCCATGCTCGCGCACAAGGCGATGCACGAGGCCAAGGTGGCTGCCGAGGTGGCCGCCGGGCACAAGAGTTATTTCGATGCGCGTGTCATTCCATCCGTGGCCTACACGGATCCGGAAGTGGCCTGGGTCGGCCTCACGGAGACCGACGCCAGGAAGAATGGCACGCCGTACAAGAAGGGTCAGTTCCCGTGGGCGGCCAGCGGCCGCTCGCTGGCGCTGGGCCGCGACGAAGGCTTCTCCAAACTACTGTTCGACCCGGTGTCGCATCGAGTGCTGGGCGGCGGCATGGTGGGGCCGAACGCGGGTGAGCTGGTGGCCGAAGTGGCGCTGGCCATCGAGATGGGCGCGGACGCCGCCGACATCGGCCTCACGATTCATCCGCATCCCACGCTGTCGGAAACGGTCGCCCTGTCCGCCGAAGCCTTCGAAGGCACCATCACCGACCTCTACATGCCCAAGAAAGCCTAACTAGAGCGTTCTTGACACTTCACGTACGGCGCCCCTTGGGCGCCGTTTTCCGATGTGCGCGTCAGCGCTTTCAAAGGGTCGCGGCCCCGGGAGTGGCAGCAGTGAGCTCACTCGCCGGAGCGCCACCAAACGCATACTCCACGATCACGCGAACCGCGAGCGTGTCGTCCACGCTGAAGTTGGCCACATCGAGGCACACCGAGCGCTGATCCGCGCTGATCGGATATTCCGCCGGCGCGGCGCCGATGTGCAGGCTGCCGAGCGTCGGCGCACCCGCATCGCGTTCCAGCCACGGCGATTCACTCTTCGGCACACGTGCCTGCACGCGCACGTTGGTGGCATGCGCCGCCGAAGGGATGGACGCACACAGCGCGATGGGCAGCGCCACGCGATCCGTGCAGGTGACCGGGCCGACTTCATCGGCATGCGCGCCGACCTTGCAGGGCGGCAGGTGGGCCAGCGATTCGACGGAGCCCGCCTCGCCATTGCGCGCGGGGATGGCGGTGCCGGACGCGTCCAGGCCGCCGTTCGCGGAAGTGTCCGCGGCCTCGGGATTCTGGCGTGCGGCGAGCGCGGCAAACTGCTTGGTGAATTCGGCTTCCATGGTCGCCTTGAGATCGTCCTTGGCGCTGACGGCGCGCAACGAGGACCAGGCATAACCGCCGACGATGCAGCCGATCATGAGCGCCACGGTGGCGAGCAACGAACGCATGCGGCTCTTCTTCGGCTTCGGCCGGCCGTCGCTGGGCGCGCGATTGCGCAACAGCTGGACGATAGCCGTCGCCATGGTCGCGAGCGCGCCGATGATGGCGGCGATGATGGTCTCGGAAATGCCCATTCAGGGAACCTCAAACAAGCTCCGCCGAGTTTAGTCCGCGGCCTTCGCGTGGCAGCGCGGACGTTATGCTGAATGGGGAATGGGTCACACTTCGCCGGCGCAACCCGCATTTTCCATATTGCGGAGTCAGACCAGGCTGCGCAGCCGCTCCAGGTAGGCGTTTTCATCCGGCGGCTGGCCGGCGCGCTGGGCTTCCCAGAGCTGCTCCGCGAGCACTTCGAGCATGCGGTGCTCGGCCTCGTGCGCATCGCCGAGCTGCTTCGCGAGTTTCGCGTGCACGTCGGCAATGCCATGCGGGCGGTTGGTGGCCACCTGCTCGCGGATGGCGAGGTGCAATCCCATGTGCAGCCAGGGATTGAGCTGCCCGCTGCGCGGGGAGTAGTTAGCGAGGTCGGCGGCCGCGGATTCCACGATCACGTGGTATTCCGGGTGCTCGGAAATCACCGAGATGACCTGCTTGTCGAGCGGCGACAGCGTGTGCTGCTGCTTGAAGCGGCGCCACGCCGCGCGGTAGGTCTCGCGCAGCTGGTCGCGCGACTGGCCGGCGAAAATCACGGAGCCTTCCTCGCCGCGGCGATGATCCTGCGGCGCGGGGGATACTCGCACAAATCGTTCACGAAGCACCGTGCGCATTCCGGCCTCAGCGCCTTGCAGACATAGCGGCCGTGCAGGATGAGCCAGTGATGTGCGTCATGTGCGAATTCCCCGGGCGTGAACCTGACCAGCGCGTCTTCCACCGCCCGCGGAGTCTTCCCTGGGGCAATCCGCGTGCGGTTGGCGACACGAAAAATATGTGTATCCACCGCTATTGTGGGCTCACCGAAAATTGTGTTCATGACCACGTTCGCAGTTTTGCGTCCCACTCCGGGCAATGCTTCGAGCGCTTCGCGATCCCGCGGCACTTCGCCGCCATGGACGTCGGCAATCGCCGACGCGGTCGCCACCACGTTCTTCGCCTTGGCTTTCCACAGGCCTATCGTCCGGATGTATTTCGCCAATCCATCGGCGCCGAGCTTCGCGATCGCCTGCGGAGTACGGGCCACCGGAAACAGCTTGCGAGTTGCGGCGTTGACGCTCTTGTCCGTGGCCTGCGCCGACAGGATGACCGCCACCAGCAATTCGAACGGCGTCTCATATTCGAGCTCGGTGGTGGGATGCGGATTCGCCGCGCGGAACCGCTCGAAGATCTGGCGCCGTTTCTCGGGATTCATGGGCTCGGGCTGCGCGCACCGCGCTTCTTGGCGGCAAGAGTTGCGGCGCGTTCGTCGGCGCGGCGCGCCACCCGCTCGTTGTGCGCCTTGAATCGCGCGAGCGAGGCGGTGGCCGGCGGCAGCGACAGCGCGGGCAGAGGACTCGCCAGTAATGGAATCATCACGATGCAGTCCACGGGACAGGGCGCCACGCAGAGCTCACAGCCGGTGCACAGCTCGGCGATGACCGTGTGCATGCGGCGCGGCGCGCCGACGATGGCGTCGACGGGGCAGGGAGGCAGGCACTTGGTGCAGCCGATGCAGCGCTCTTCGTCGATGAACGCCACCGTGGGCGCAGCCTCGCTGCCGTTGTCGCGGTTGAGTGGCGACGCCGGCCGTCCCGTGAGCTTCGCCAGCGCGAGAATGGTTTCCGTGCCGCCCGGTGGACACTGATTGATGTCGGCTTCACCGCGCGCGATGGCTTCCGCGTAGGGCAGGCAGCCCGTGTACCCGCAGCGCGTGCATTGCGTCTGCGGAAGCAGCGCATCGATGGCAGTGGCGTCGGCCACGCGCGGCCCTCAGGTGACTTTCATCCCGGGCAGCGCGCCGCTGTCCGGCGACAGCAGGAACACTTCGGGGCCGTCGTCGCCGCTGGCGCACAACACCATGCCCTGGGAGACGCCGAAGCGCATCTTGCGGGGCTCGAGGTTGGCGATCATGACCACGTGGCGGCCCACGAGCGTGGCCGGGTCGTAGGCCGTGCGGATGCCCGAAAAAACATTGCGCTGCTCGCTGCCGAGGTCCAGCGTGAGCTGCAGTAGTTTGTCCGAGCCTTCGACGAGTTTCGCGTCCAGCACCCTGGCGACTCGCAGGTCGAGCTTGGCGAAGTCGGCGATGTTCACTGTGCCGGGCGCGGCAGCGGCAGCGGGAGCGGGAGCGGGTGTGTTCACGGGCTTCTTCGCTTTCTCGGCGGGTTTGGCGGGAGCGGCCGCGGCCGCCGGCTCTATCAACTCGGCCACCACCTTCGGGTCGAGGCGCGTCGCCAGCGGCTCGTACGCTTCGATCGGATGGTCGAACAGCGGCGTATCCACCGAGTTCCAGTCGGCGAACGAGATGCGCAGGAACTTGCCGGCCTTCTCCGCCATCTGCGGCAGCACCGGCGCGAGATAACTCATGAGCACGCGGAACAGGTTGATTCCCTGCGTGCACACCGCGAGCACCTCGGCCGCTTTGGCCGGATCCCTGGCGAGCGCCCAGGGCTTGTTCGTGTCGACGTACTGGTTGGCACGGTCGGCGAGGCCCATGATGCCGCGCATGGCCGCGGAGTAGTCGCGCGCGTCGTACAGCTCGGCGATGGTGCCGCGCAGTGCGGCGAACTCTTCGTACAGCTGCGGATCGGGTAGTTTGGCGGCCAGCCTGCCTCCGCCGCGCTGCACGAAGCCGGCGCACCGGCTGGCGATGTTCACGAGTTTGCCGACGATGTCGGAATTCACGCGTGCGACGAAATCCTCCAGCGACAGGTCCATGTCATCGACGCCGGACCCGAGCTTGCCGGCGAAGTAGAAGCGCAATGGCTCGGGCGGCAGGCGTTCGAGGTAGCGCCGCGCCGTGATGAACGTGCCGCGCGACTTCGACATCTTCGCGCCGTTGATCGTGAGGAAGCCGTGCACGAACACTGCCGTCGGCTTGCGGCAGCCGGAGCCGTGCAGCACCGCGGGCCAGAACAGGTTGTGGAAGTAGCTGATGTCCTTGCCGATGAAGTGATACAGCTCGGCGGTGCTTCCGGCCTTCAGGTATTCGTCGTAATTCAGCCCGCGCTTGTCACACAGGGCCTTGAAGCTGCCGAGGTAGCCGATGGGCGCGTCGAACCACACGTAGAAATATTTGCCCGGCGCGCCGGGAATCTCGAATCCGAAGTAGGGCGCGTCGCGCGAGATGTCCCAGTCCTGCAGGCCGGCTTCGAACCACTCGGCCAGCTTGGCGCGCACCTCGGGCTGGCGGGCGCCGCCACCTTCGAGCCACTGGCGCAGCACGTCGGTGAAATCGCCGAGCTTGAAGAAATAGTGTTCCGACTCGCGCCACACCGGCGGCGTGCCGCTGATGGTGGAGACCGGATTGATGAGATCCGCCGGCGAATACGTGCGCCCGCATACCTCGCAGGAGTCGCCGTATTGATCGGGCGAGTTGCAGGTGGGATTCGGGCACGTGCCCTTGACGTAGCGATCGGGCAGGAACATGCCGGCCTTCTCGTCGTAGGCCTGGCGCACGCTGCGCGTGGTGATGTGCCCCGCCGCCTTGAGCTTGAGGTACAGATCGTCCGTGATCGCCTTGTTCTCGGGCGAGTGCGTGGTGTGAAAGTGATCGTGGCCGATCAGGAATCCTTCGTAGTCGGCACGATGCTCGGCCGCCATGCGCGCGATCAGGTCCTCGGGCGCGGTTCCTTCGGCCTGTGCCTTGATCATCACCGGCGTGCCGTGCGAGTCCTCCGCGCACACGTAGATGCAGTCGTGACCCTGCATGCGCTGGAAGCGCACCCAGATGTCGGTCTGCACGGTTTCGATGATGTGGCCGAGATGCAGCGGGCCGTTGGCGTAGGGCAGCGCGCTGGTGACGAGGATCTTGCGAGGCATGCAACTGCGGTCCTGAAAGGGGCCGCAAGTATAGACGGAAGTCGGATCAACCCTGGTCTTTGACCGGCTCGAACTTCGCCTTGGAAATGCCCTTTTTATAGGCTTCCTTGCCCGTGATGAGGCGCTGGTTGAGCAGCGCTTCGATGGCGTTGTCCATGGTGCGCATGCCGAACGCACTGCCCGCCTGCATGGTGGTTTCCAGCTGGTCGAGCTTGCCCTGGCGGATCAGGTTGGAAACCGCCGGTGTGTTCACCAGGATCTCGAGCGCCGCCACGCGGCCGCTCTTGTCCGCCTTCTGCAGCAGCTGCTGCGAGATCACGCCGCGCAGGGACGTGGACAGCATGGTGCGGACGTGACTTTGTTTGTCGGCCGGGAACACGTTGATCATGCGGTCGACGGTGGGCGCGGCGCCGTTGGTGTGCAGCGTGCCCATGACCAGGATGCCCATCTCGGCCGCCGTGACGGCGATGCTGATGGTTTCGTAATCGCGCAACTCGCCGACCAGCACCACGTCCGGATCTTCGCGCAGACCCGACTGCAGCGCCGACGCGAAGCCCTTGGTATGCACGCCGACTTCGCGCTGGCTGATGAGACATTGCTTGCGGTAGTGCACGAACTCGATGGGATCCTCGATGGTGAGGATGTGGCCCTTGAGGCGCGAGTTGATGTTGTCGATCATCGCGGCGAGCGTGGTCGACTTGCCCGAGCCGGTCTTGCCGGTGACGAGGATGAGGCCGTTGTTGGCCGAGCAGAGCGCGTGACACGCCTGCGGCAGATTGAGCTGCTCCATCGTCAGCGCCTTCGACGGAATGGCGCGCATGACCGCGCCCATGCCGTTCAGCTGCCGCATGACGTTGACGCGAAAGCGCCCGTATTCACCCATGTTGTAGGCGAAGTCGGCGCCGTCGTGTTCCTCGAATCGCTTCACCGCCGTCTTCGGCATGATTTCGTACAGCGTGTTCTGCACGAACTCCTTGTCGAGCCGTTCCTGGCGCAGCGGCTGCAGGTCGCCGTACAGGCGGATGCGCGGCGGATCGCCGGCGAGGAAGTGCAGGTCCGAGCCTTTCTTGCTCAGGACCTCCTTGAGGTATTCGTCTATGACGGGCATGCGCGAGTGCCTCAGCCGCCGCCCGCAGCCTGCGAGGTGGGGCCCGTGACGTCGAGCTTGGGCATCAGCGTGGTGTCGGTGACGTAGCGCTGGAACGGCCGGCGATCGGCGGCATAGGTGACCGCATCGTCGGGGTCGATTTCCTTGGCGGCCAGCGACGTGAGCAGTGCCTGGTCCATGAGCTGCATGCCGAGGTCGCGGCCGGTCTGGATCTGGTTCGGAATCTGGTGCGTCTGGTCGGTCTGGATGAGCTTGGCGATGGCGCGCGTCATGACCAGCGTTTCGCAGATCGCCTTGCGCGAGCGCTGGTCGGCGGTCTTCACCAGGATCTGCGTGACCACGGCTAACAAGCTTTGCGAGAGGAAGCTCTTGGTCTGTTCGCGCTCTTCGATGGGCAGCGCGTCGATGATGCGGTCGATGGTCTTGGCGGCCGAGGTGGTGTGCAGCGTGCCCAGCACCAGGTGGCCGGTTTCCGCGGCGGTCATCGCCATCGAGATGGTTTCGGCGTCACGCAATTCGCCGACCAGGATCACGTCGGGGTCTTCGCGCATGGCGGCACGCACGCCTTCGGCGAACGACGGGATGTGCGTGCCGAGCTCGCGCTGGATGACCTGCGAGAGCTTGCTGCGATGGACGAATTCGATGGGGTCTTCGAGCGAGACGATGTTGAGCCGGCGCGACGTGTTCAGGTGATCGATCATTGCCGCGAGCGTGGTGGACTTGCCGGTTCCCGTTGCGCCGGTGACCAGCACCATGCCCTGGTGGTAGTCGCAGAGCTTCTTGACCACCGGTGGCAACGCGAGCTTGTCGATGCTCGGAATGTCCTGCGGAATCGCGCGGAACGTGGCGCCGAGGCCGGTCTCCTTGCGGAACACGTTGACGCGGAAGCGACCGCCGTCGGCGGATACGTAAGAGAAGTCGAGGTCGTTGCCCTTGCCGAAGTATTCGTGCTGGTTCTTCGTGAAGATCTCGGTGAGGTAACTCTCGAGCTCCGCGTCGCCGAGGTCGCGAAACTTGATGGGCATGAGATCGCCGTTCATGCGCAGCATGGGCGGCACGCCGACAGCCAGGTGCACGTCGGAGCAGCTTTGCTGCATGCCAAGTTTCAAGAACGCGTCTATGCGGGCCACGGGGGCTGTGTCCTCAACTTATTTAGTCTGCTCACCCAAGCATGCGACGGTGAGAAGGGCGTCAAGTGTGACGCAGTGCGCGATTCTTCGCGAGGCGAATGGGGGCATTTACGGTTTTATGGGGACATTCCTCATTTCCTAAGCAAAAGGGGACGCGCCTGCCGCAGGCGCGTCCCCTCTTGCCCGCACAGCGGGGAAATGAGGAATGTCCCCATAAAACCGTAAATGCCCCTAGCGGAATTTTTCGAGCGCCGCGCGCAGTTCCGGCATGGTCTGGTAGCGCTTGTCCTTGTCGACGGACATGGCCTGCATGATGACTTCGGGCAAACCCGGCGGCAGACCGGGGTTGATCTCGCGCGGCGGGCGCGCCTTGCCCTGAACGTGCTGGTACATGACGGACATGTGATCGCCGCGCGCATAGGGCGGCACACCCGTCATGATTTCGTAGAGGATGACTCCGAGCGCGTACACGTCGGCGCGCTGGTCCACTTTCTTGCCGAGGATCTGTTCCGGCGCCATGTACTTCGGCGAACCGATGACATAGCCCGTCTTCGTGAGCTGCGTGTCGCCTTCGCGCTGCGCGGCCGCGACGCCGAAGTCCACGATCTTGAGCAGGCCTTCGTTGTTGATGAGCACGTTGGCGGGCTTGAGGTCGCGATGCACGATGCCCTGGGCGTGCGCGACTTCCATGCCGGTGCAGATGTCGATGCCGAAGTTGAGCGCGCGCGCCAGCGGCATGGGTTTCTCGCCGACCACTTCGCTGCCGAGCGTGTGCGACGGGAAGTACTCCATCGAAATGGCGTAGTTGCCCTGGATGAACAGGAAGTCGTAGATGCGGATGACGTTGTGGTGCGTGATCTTGCGCGAGTAGCGCAGCTCATGCACGAAGCGCTTCATGATCTCTTCGTCTTCGGCGACGTTCGGATTGAGGAACTTGAGGATGAGCCGCTCGTCGACCACGGTGTCTTCCATGAGCAGCACCGTGCCGAACGCGCCCTTGCCGATACGTTCGACGTATTTGTAACGGCCTTCGATGATGTCGCCGGGCTTGAGAGTCTGGATGTCGAGCTTCTGCGGGCCCGCCATCTTCTCGGCTTCTTTCACGGCGCGCTGCACTTCCTGTTCGGACATGAGCTGCGTGCGCGCCTGCTGCGAAGTGGGTGCGTGCACCGGAGGACGTACGGGTGGCGCCGCCGGCGGCGGTGGCGGTGCGTCCACGCGCGCGCGTCCGCCCTGCGGCACACTGGGCGCTGACGACATCGCCGGCGTGCTCGATGCCTGGGTCGCCGAGCCCTTGCGATCGCTGGCCGGCGAATCGACGGGCGATCGGTTCTGCGTGGACGAGAGGCGCGTGCCGCTGTGCGAGAAGCGGGAGTCGAGGTCGGACAACGCCCGCAGCGCGACCTGCGCGACGGTCTGTTCGGGGGACGAACTCTGGGCCTGGATCTGCACACGAATCTGCTCGAGGCGGCGTTCGTCGGCGAGCTTGGCCAGCGAGGTGATGGCCTCCATGCGAATGTCTTTCTCTTCGCGGCTCAGCATCGGCAGCACGGCGTCGACGATCTTGTAGTCGCCCAGGCGCCCGAGCGCGCGCACCACGACCGGCAGCGATTTTGGCGGCGTGGTGCCGAGCATTTCGACGAGCCGCGGGACCGCGCGCTTGCTGCCGATTTCGGCGAGCGCGTCCACCGCGCGTTCACTGACCCACCAGTCGTTGTCCTTGGTGGCTTCGATGAGGTGCCCGACCGCGCGATCGTCCTTGGTCTGGTTGAGGATCTCGACCGCGGCTCGCCGGATGTCTTCATCCTGGTCGCCGACCAGTTGCAGCACGGCTTCCACGACCTTGGGGCCGCCGATCTTGCCGAGCGCGTCGGCGGCGCGAGACCGCACCCACCAGTCGTCGTCGGCCACGGCGTTGAGCAGGTCTTTCACGGCCTTCGCATCGCCGATTTCATTGAGGACTTCCACGGCTGCGCGCCGCGCGTATTCGTTTTCGTCCTTGAGAACCGGGATCAGGTACTTGATGGTCTCGGGGTCGTTTGCGCGGATCACGACGTCGATGGCCTTGTTCTGCACGTCGATTTCCGGGTCGCGCAGCAGCGCGCAGACCTGTTCGATCTCGATGGGGCCGTCCATCTTGGCGAGCGCGCCCAGCGTGGCGGCACGCACCAGCTTGTTGGTGTCCTTGAGCTGTTGTTGCAATGCGCGCTGAACTTCAGGCCTGGGGAAGCGCGACAGGATGTTGATGATGTGCAGACGCGCCACGGGGTCTTTGCCGTTCAGGCGGCCGACGAGCTCGGGCAGGTCGTTGTCGGTGGCGAGCTCGCCCAGGATTCGGAACAGCGCGGCCTTCTCGTTGGCCTCCTGCTTGTAGGCCGCGGCCAGGATCTCCCGCACCGACAGGCGCGAGCGGTGGGCCGTGATCACGTCCAGCAGCGCGGACTTGGCGATGCCCTCGGTGGAAAGCGCTTCGAGCAGCATCGTGGGCGGATACGCACGGCTGCTGGAAAGCGCCCAGGCGACCCCAGCCACGACGCGCGGGCTGCCGGTGACCATGGACTCGATGAATTTCGGAAAGGTCTTCTGGTTGACGAGCCCGGTGAGGACTTCGATGTAGGCGACGGTCGCGATCTTGTCGGCATCGGCCAGGGCCGCAGTCACGGGTTCGATCGCCCCGGGGCCGAGCTCGCGCAGTTTCGCGATGGCCTTCTGGGTTGCGGGAGCGGCGACGTCCGTCGCGGTCTTGAGCTCCGTGATGAACCGGTCAGCCCGGATGTTGGTGAAAAAACTCATGGATCCGATGATCCGCGATGCGCGCAACGGCGAAGACCGCGAGGTGCGCGTGCGGATTTAAGCAAGCCTGCCGTCCTTTGTAGCCAGAACCCTATTACAAAAATTATGCCACAGTGCTATCGACATCCACCGATCTAAGACCGCGCAACGGGGTTTTTCGTTAGAATCCCGGCCCCTGAGGTCCCGGCGGACAATTCGAAAAAATCATGGCTCCCTTTGCTGCCGCCGAATTTCGCGCACTGGTCGAAGAATATCCGGACCCATATCTCAGACAGACGCTAGGCACCGCCCAGGCGGTCGAATCCGCGGAGCTGAAGGGTGAACGGGGTCACGTTCGCGTGGCGCTCGGCTTTCCGGTGGGCGGCTATGAAGAGGAGTTCGCGGCTGGCCTCAAGGCGCATGTCGCGGCCCGTGGTGGTCCGGCGGATATCCAGGTCGAACTCGTGCAGAAAATCACCGCGCATGCGGTGCAGCGGCAGCTTTCGCCCCAGGCCGGCGTCCGGAACATGGTGGCCGTCGCCTCGGGCAAAGGCGGCGTGGGGAAGTCCACGGTCGCGGCAAACCTCGCGCTGGCCTGGGCGAAGCAGGGCGCGCGCGTGGGTCTTCTCGACGCGGACATTTACGGCCCGAGCCAGCCCATCATGCTCGGCCTTACAGGGCAGAGGCCCGCCTCGCCGGACGGCAAACGCATCAAGCCGCTCCAGGCCCACGGGCTTGTCGCCATGTCCATCGGGTTCCTCATCGATCCCGAGCAGCCCATGGTCTGGCGCGGGCCCATGGTCACGCAGGCGCTGACCCAGCTTCTCGGGGACACCGACTGGGGCGACCTCGACTATCTCGTGATCGACATGCCTCCGGGCACGGGCGACATCCAGCTCACACTGGCCCAGCGTGTGCCGGTTGCGGGCGCGGTCATCGTCACCACGCCGCAGGACATCGCGCTGGCCGATGCGCGCAAAGGCCTCAAGATGTTCGAGAAGGTCAATGTGCCGGTGCTCGGAATCGTCGAGAACATGAGCGTGCATGTCTGCAGCAACTGCGGACACGTGGAGCACCTGTTCGGCTCGGGCGGCGGCGCGCGCATGGCCGCGCAATACAACGTCGAACTACTCGGCGAGCTGCCGCTGGATGCGCGCATTCGCGAGGAGGCGGACGGCGGAACGCCGACGGTGGTCGCGGCGCCCGATTCGCCGCACGCCGCGCCTTACTTCATCATGGCGCGCCGCACCGCCGCGGCGCTCGCGCGGCGGTCGAAGGACCGTTCGACCCTGTTTCCCAAGATCGTCGTGGAAGAGAGCTAATGAGCATCAAGTCCGACCATTGGATCCGCCGCATGGCGGAGAAAGAGAAGATGATCGAGCCGTTCGCGCGCGAGCAGGTGCGCCAGGCGGATGGTCACAAGATCGTTTCGTACGGTACGTCGAGCTACGGCTACGACGTGCGCTGTTCGCGGGAATTCAAGATCTTCACCAACATCAATTCCACCATCGTGGATCCGAAGAACTTCGACGAGAAGAGCTTCGTCGACGTGCATGCCGACGTATGCATCATCCCGCCCAACTCTTTTGCGCTGGCGCGCACGGTGGAGTACTTCCGAATTCCGCGCTCGACGCTCGTGGTCTGCCTCGGAAAATCGACGTATGCGCGTTGCGGAATAATAGTGAACGTAACGCCGCTGGAACCGGAGTGGGAAGGACACGTCACCCTCGAGTTCTCCAACACCACGCCGCTGCCCGCCAAGATCTACGCGAATGAAGGCGTGGCGCAGATGCTGTTCTTCGAATCGGACGAAGTCTGCTCGACGTCGTACAAGGACCGCGGCGGGAAGTACCAGGGCCAGAAGGGCGTCACTCTCCCCAAGACCTAGCTATCGGCCCCCTGGACCTGGTTAGCTAGCGGGTCGGTCCCCAATTCCAGGAAATGGGGTTGGACCGTGAAATGGGATGCTGGTCGCTTGAGCAGATGGCGGTTGAGGTCCGGCCCCATTTCCAGGAATTGGGGACTGACCCCATTCCTAGCGCTCGACCGCCTGAATCAACAACGTCACCTCGACCTTCTTCCCGCGGATGCTTTCGGCTTTTACGGGAAGATAGCCGAGCGCCGGCGCCACCCAGGTGCGCGTCATTCGGTCGGAGTTGGCGCGCTTGCTCGAATAGATGACGGTGTCGAGCTCACCAAGCGCGGTTTCGATGCGCGCATTGCCTTCGAGGAGGAGTTCGTACTCCTTCAGTTTGGTCGCGTCGATCATCCACACCGTGCCCTTCAGCTTGCCGGCGGCGAGGTCGCGCAGCGAGGCGATCTGCAGCGACATCGCATCCTGCGTGCCTTCGGGAAGCGCCAGGTCGATGGCGCGTTCCTTGGCGACACCGGTGATGCGCTTGTTCTGCCAGTCGAAGGTGAGGTTGATCGGCCGTTCCTTTTCGTCCTTGCCATCGAACAATTGTGGAACCACGCGCCCGTCGATGATCTTGAACGTGCTGGTCTGCGAGAGTGCGTCGGGGAACGCCATGCGAAACATGCCGCGCGCCGTGTTGACCGACGAGTACGTGTACATGTCGCGATCGAGGTGCTTCAGTTCGACCGTCGAGTTCGCGGCGTTCATGCCTTTCCACTGGGCGATATAGGTGGCGCGAAACGGTTTCAGGTCGATGGGATCCGCCACGGCGGCGTGGCTCACGACCAGCAGCAACAGGACCAGCAGACGCTCAGGCAGCCGCATCGGTTTCCTCCAGCAGTGGTGAGGCGAGTGGGGCGCCGTCGAAAAATACCGAGCCGTCGCGCCATTCGATGCGTCCCTGGGCAATGAGCGTGCAGACATGCGGGTAGATGATGTGCTCCAGCGTATGAACGCGGGCTGAAACCGTATCCGGCGTGTCGCCGGGCCGGATTCTGAGCCGGCCCTGCATGATCACCGGGCCGCCGTCCAGTTCGGCCGTGACGAAGTGAACGCTGGCGCCATGGTGCGAATCGCCGGCCGCGAGCGCGCGCGCATGCGTATCGAGGCCCTTGTACTTCGGCAGCAGCGAAGGGTGGATGTTGAGCAGCCGGCCCGCGAAGCGCTCGACGAATTCCGTGGACAGTATGCGCATGAAGCCGGCCAGGGCCACCAGCCGTGCGCCGCTGGCATCGATCTCGGCCGCCAGCGCGGCGTCGAAACCCGCGCGGTCGGCGAACTGCCTGACGGGCACCACGCTGACCGGAATGCCGAGCGAAGTGGCGCGCGCCAGGCCGCCGGCGCTGTCGCGATCGGCGATGACTCTAACTACCTGAAATGGCGAGCCGGCGGCCAGCGCGGTGCGGGCGATGGCTTCCATGTTGCTGCCGCGCCCGGAGATCACCACGGCGACCGGCAGCCTCATTCTTCGATCACTACGCCGCGCGAACCGCGTCCTACGCCGCCGATGATGCAGGCGGTTTCGCCCGTTGCCTTGAGATGCGCCAGCGTCGCGTCGACATCGGCTGGTGCGACCACGACCACCATGCCGATGCCGCAGTTGAACGTGCGATACATCTCGGCGGCGGAAATCTTGCCGGTGGCGGCGAGCCAGTCGAACACCGGATCGCGCGGCCAGTTGCGGCGATGGAGCGCGACTTCGAAGCCGTCGGGCAGGACCCGCGGGATGTTGTCGGTGAGGCCGCCGCCGGTGATGTGCGCGAAGCCTTTGACGTTGACCTTCTGCGCCAGCGACAACAGCGACTTCACGTAGATGCGCGTGGGTGTCAGCAGGCGATCGAACAATGACTTGCCGTCGAGTTGCGTGCGCTCGTCGGCGCCGGCGACCGACACCAGTTTGCGGATCAGTGAATAGCCGTTCGAGTGCGGGCCGGACGAGGCGAGGCCGATGACCACGTCGCCGGCCGCGGTCTTCGAGCCGTCGATGATGCGATCGCGCTCGACCACGCCCACGCAGAACCCCGCCAGGTCGTAATCGTCGCCGTGATACATGCCGGGCATTTCCGCGGTTTCACCGCCGACCAGCGCGGCGCCCGCGAGCTCGCAGCCTTCGGCAATGCCGCGGATCACGGATTCGGCGACATCGACGCGCAGCTTGCCGGTGGCGTAGTAGTCGAGGAAGTAGAGCGGCTCCGCGCCGGAAACCACGATGTCGTTGGCGCACATGGCCACGAGGTCGATGCCGATCTTGTCGTGGCGGCCCGTGTCGATGGCCAGCCTGAGTTTTGTGCCGACGCCATCCGTGCCCGACACCAGAACCGGCCTGCGATAGCGGTCGAGAGGCACTTCGACCAGCGCGCCGAAGCCGCCGATGCCGGCGAGCACCTCCTTGCGCATGGTCCTCTTGACCAGGGGCTTGATGCGTTCGACGAGTTCATCGCCCGCGTCGATATCGACGCCGGCGTCGCGATAGGTGAGTCCGGGTTCGGTCATGAATGAGCCATGAAGTGGACAACTCTCTGCGCCGGGTTGTCGACGCGGCAGGTCAGGAAAAAACGTGCGATATTGTACGCAATGCGCACATTGATCGTCAGTTTCATCTCGGTCGCCATGCTTGCATTTGCGGGCATCGCCGAGGCCACGCGCCAGGTGCGCGTATTCGAGGCCAATGTCTCTTCGCAGACCGAACCGCAGGTCCAGGCGCAGGCGGCGCTGCGCGTGGTGCTGGTGCGCGCCACCGGCGCGCGCGATGCCGCCAACGATCCGGCGCTGGCCGGCGTTCTCGCGCAGGCGCAGACCTACGTGCTTGCCACGCGTCCGGCGGGAACCGGTTCGGCCACCACCGTGGTGTTCGACGCCGCCGCGCTCGAGCGCGACATCGTCGCAGCAGGCCGCACCGTGTGGCCGGCGGAGCGTCCTGTCCTGCTGGTCATTCTCACGGGCGGCCCTGCGTCGGGTGCTTTCGAATCGCGTCGCCAGGTCGAGGGCGCGCTCGATGCGGCCGGCAATCGTCGCGGTCAGCCGATCACCGTCGCGCGCCCGGACGCGCTGAATCTCCCAACTACCGGCGATATCGCTCCCGAGGCGGCACTCGCGGCCGCGCAACGCATGCGCGCCGACGGAGTGCTCGTGGGCTACGGTGACGCGGTGGCGAATGGCGGCACCTGGCGTTGGGTCATGAATGCGCCGGGCGTGAGCGAAAGCTGGAACGGCACTCTCGAAGAGGGTGTGCACGGCGCGGCTGACGTGTTCGTGCGTAATGCGGTGTCCTACGCGGCATTGCCCGAAATCCCGATCCTGGTGGAAATCGAAGGCGTGCCCACGCTGAAGGAATATGCGCGCGCCATGGAGATTCTCGGCGAAGCTCCGGGCGTTCGCGGCGTGCTGCTCGCCGAATCCGCCGGATCGCGTGCGACGTTCTCCGTGCTGACGCGCGGCGGCGGCGACGTGCTGCAGAGCTCGCTGGGCGGCAACCTGCGGCTGGAACGCGTGGAACCGACCGCTGGCGGCGCGCTCGCGTTCCGCCTGCGTCCGTGAGGGGCGGCGGATGTTGCGCCACCTTCCCAATTTCATCTGCCTGGTGCGCATCGCGCTCATCTGGCCCACCATCGACGCGCTGTACGCGGGGCGCTACTGGACGGCCCTGGTCCTGGTGGCGGTGTGCGCGGTGTCCGACGGGCTCGACGGCTGGCTGGCCAAGCGATTCAACTGGACGTCGCATCTCGGCAAGATCCTCGATCCGCTCGCCGACAAACTACTGCTGGTGGCGCTGTTCCTCACCGCCACCTGGATGAACCTGCTGCCCTGGTGGCTTACCGCGGTTGCGGTGGCGCGCGACGTCATGATCGGCTTCGGCGCGGTGATCTTCCGTTTCTGGTTCGGGCCGCTGCACGGCCGTCCCACGTTGTTGTCCAAGATCAACACCGGCATGCAACTCGCGGTGGCGCTGGCCGCGATACTCGGCGCGGCGGCCGACCTGCCCACGCCCGAGATGGTGACCGCGCTCGCCATCGTGACGCTGCTCACCACCATCGTGTCGGGCGCCGACTATCTATCCGCCTTCACGCGGCGCGCACTGGCGACCTGAGCCGGGCCTTCCGATGCGCCAGCTGATTCTCGGCGTGCAGCTCAAGGAGCGCGCCACCTTCGCGAGCTTCCTCACCGCGCGTAA
This sequence comes from Steroidobacteraceae bacterium, assembly GCA_035765415.1. Classification (GTDB taxonomy): domain Bacteria; phylum Pseudomonadota; class Gammaproteobacteria; order Steroidobacterales; family Steroidobacteraceae; genus CADEED01. The sequence goes on from DASTXR010000072.1 coordinate 23,853, forward strand.
TGTCGAGCTGGTTGCGCACCTGCGCCACCTCGCGGCGAATTCGCCGCATGGCGCCACCTGGATCGCGGGTCCGCACACCGCGGGCAAGTCGCACCTGCTGCAGGCGGTATGCGCCGCCACGCCCGCTGAAAAACGCGTCGCCTATCTTCCGCTCGAGACGCTGCTGCCCTTTGGTCCGGCGGCGCTCGAAGGCGCGGACCAGCTCGACCTGGCCTGCTTGGACGACGTACAGGCCGTCGCCGGGCTGGATGACTGGGAGCGCTGCCTGTTCTCGCTCTGGCAACGCGCGCACGAGCGTAATGCCACGCTGCTGTTCGCCGGCCGCGAGAATCCGGCACAGGTGGCCTTCGGCCTCGCGGACCTCAAATCGCGCCTCGCTTCATCGGCGGTGTTCGCGGTGCGTGAATTGAACGACGACGAGCAGATCGAGGCGCTGAACCTGCGTGCGCATCTGCGCGGGTTCGAGCTGCCGGCGGAAACGGCGCGTTACCTGCAGCGCCGCTTTCCGCGCGACATGCGCACTTTGTGCGAGATCCTCGACACGCTCGATGACGCGGCGTTCGCGGCGCAGCGGCGCCTCACGGTGCCGTTCATCCGCGACGTCATCGACGGCAAGCCGAAAACCTAGCGTCGTGCCGAGCGCCCGGCGGCGAGCGTGGCGGCGACTTCCGCGACGCGTTGCCCCAGCGCACGCGCGAGCGTGATTTCATCTTCCGACAACACGCCGGGTTGCCCCGCGAGGCCGGCGACATGCGTGGCGCCATACGGCGTGCCGCCGGTGCGTGTCTGGTTGAGCGCGCGCTCCGTGAACGGCAGCCCCACGATCATCATTCCGTGATGCAGCAGCGGCAGGGCCATGGTGAGCAGCGTGGCTTCCTGGCCGCCGTGCATGGTCTGCGTCGAGGAGAACACGCCCGCCGGCTTTCCGGCCATCGTTCCGTCCAGCCACAGGCTGGACGTGCCATCGAGAAAATACTTGAGCGGCGCGGCCATGTTGCCGAAACGCGTCGGACTGCCTAACAACAGGCCGTCGGTGCGGCGCAGGTCGTCCAGCGTGGCGTAGGGCGCGCCGGCATCGGGCACCGGTTTGACCGGCCGTTCGCTTTCGGCGCTCACCACCGGAACCGTGCGCAACTTGGCGGTGCAGCCGGCAACACCTTCGACGCCGCGCGCGGCCTGGCGGGCGAGCTCTGCCGTGGCCCCATGTCGCGAGTAGAAGACAATGAGAATTTCGGTCATGGCCCCTCTTTTTATTGATGACTATCATGCCGCATGGTTTGCAAACGTTGTTTTGTTTCGGGCCGGGTGCAAGGGGTTTTCTATCGCGCGACCTGCGTGCGCAGGGCGGAGTCGCTGGGCCTGACAGGCTTTGCGCGCAATCTGACGGATGGCCGCGTCGAAGTGCTTGCCTGCGGCGATGAAGCCGCGGTCGAGGAGTTCGTCGCCTGGCTGTGGGAAGGTTCGCCGGCTTCCAAGGTCACCGACATCGCCACCGAGCACGCCGACCCGGCAATAGTTCAGCGGACGACGGGTTTCGTTTCCGCGTGACGCTGGGCGCTCAGCCCTAAATCGTCCGCGCCGTTCCAGCGCGTCCACTGGTCGATGACCTTGTCCGAGTACCAGCGCTTGCCCGTGCTGCCGTTGTACCGGGCGAGCGCGCGCGCGATGTTCTGGTTCTCGCGCTTCAGATAGGAACGCAGGATGGCGCAGCCCATGCGGATATTTTCCGGCGTCTTGGTCAGCTGGTGGCGGCGCATGCCCAGGCTTTCCGGCCAGAACGGCATCACCTGCATGAGCCCGACGGCGCCGGCATAGGAGACCGCGTATCGATTGAAGTTGCTTTCGATCTCGATGATCGCCATCACCAGGCCGGGCGGGATGCGTGCTTCGCCGGGGCGATTCGCCTCGCAGAAAACGTTCTTGAGGATCGCCATGCGCTCCTCGCGATCGGGCACACGCTTGCGCAGTCGCGGCTCCATCATCTTGTACCAGACCGCCGAGTCGTAGCGGTCCTCGAAACATTCCGCCTGTTCGATGGCGTGCTGAACCGCGCCCTTGAGCTCCGGCTCGCGCTGCGCATCCTCGGCCGGTGCCGCGAAACCCAGCGCGGGCAGCAGGGCAGTCAGGAGGGGGAGTAGTAAGCGCATCCCCCGCACCTTGTTAACCGGCGAGCCTGCCGCGGATGAACGCGACGGCGTCTGCGAGCGGGAATTCTTCGGCGGCTTCCGCGCGCCGATGCCGGTATTCGAGCTTGCCGGCCGTGATGCCGCGATCGCCCACGACCACACGGTGTGGAATGCCGATGAGCTCGGTATCCGCGAATTTGACGCCCGGACGCTCGTCGCGGTCGTCGAGCAGAACGTCGACTCCTGCGGCCAGCAGCTCGTTGTAGAGGCGTTCGGCGGTTTCACGGACGGCAGGTGACTTCGGTGCGTTGATGGGGACGATGACCAGCTGGAACGGCGCAATGGCGTCGGGCCAGATGATTCCGCGCGCATCATGGTTCTGCTCGATGGATGCCGCAACGACACGCGTCACACCGATCCCGTAGCAGCCCATGTACAGCGTCGCCGCCTTGCCGGATTCGTCGAGCACGGTGGCGCCCATGGATTCGCTGTATTTCCTGCCGAGCTGGAAGATGTGGCCCACTTCGATGCCGCGCGCGATGGACAACGTGCCCTTGCCCGACGGCGACGGATCGCCCGGCACGATGTTGCGGATGTCGACCGCGGTGGCTTCGGGCAGGTCTCGCACCCAGTTGACGCCCGTGAGGTGCGCGTCCTTCTTGTTTGCTCCGCAGACGAAATCGCTCATCGCCACCACGGAGTGGTCGGCGTAGATCCTGCCCTTGAAACCCACCGGTCCCAGGAAACCGGCCTCGGCTCCCGCCCTGGCGATGGTGTCGCTCGACGACATGCGCAGCGGTTTGAAGACTCCGGGCAGCTTCTGCGCCTTCACGGCGTTCAGCTCGTGATCGCCGCGCACGAGCAGGGCGATGACGCCGCCCTCGGCGGCGTCGACCAGCAATGTCTTGACCAGCCTGGACGCGGGTAGTTTGAGCTGCTGCGTGAGTTGTTCGATGGTCTTCGCGCCGGGCGTCGCCACTTCGATGAGTGGTTCGCTGGCGGCGGCGCGCGGCGTGGCCGGCGGCAGGGCCGCGGCCATCTCGATGTTGGCGGCGTAGTCGTCGCCGTCCGACCAGGCGATGGCGTCTTCGCCGGATTCGGCGAGCACGTGAAATTCTTCGGAGCCGCTGCCGCCGATGGCGCCGGGATCGGCGACGACGGAACGGAACTTGAGCCCCAGGCGCGTGAAGATCGCCGTGTACGCCTTGTGCATGGCGTCGTACCCGGCCTGCAGCGACGCCTGGTCGATGTGGAACGAGTAGGCGTCCTTCATGAGGAATTCGCGCGCGCGCATGACGCCGAAGCGCGGCCGGCGCTCGTCGCGGAATTTCATCTGGATCTGGTAGAAATTCACCGGAAGCTGGCGATAACTCTTGAGGTCGTTGCGCGCGATGTCGGTGATGACTTCCTCGTGCGTGGGCCCGAGGCAGAAATCGCGCTCGTGGCGATCCTTGAGACGCAGCAGCTCGGGGCCGAACGCGCCCCACCTGCCGGATTCCACCCACAACTCGCCGGGGATGACTCCGGGCATCAATAACTCGAGCGCACCGGCACGATTCATTTCTTCGCGCACGATGGTTTCGACCTTGCGCATGGAGCGCAGGCCCAAAGGCATCCAGGTGTAGAGGCCCGCGGCGAGCTTGCGAATGAGGCCCGCGCGCAGCATGAGCTGATGGCTCACGACTTCGGCATCGGCGGGAGTTTCTTTGGTCGTGTTGACCGGGTATTGGGACCAGCGCATAAGGGCGCGAGAGTGTATCAGGTGGGGGATTCGCCTATGATGCCGGCCGTGACGCCAGACACCCCGACCCCCCAGTTGTCGAGCAAGGATTCGGCGGACAATCCGCCCCGGCGCGGCATTTATCTGCTGCCGAACCTGCTCACCACCGGCTGCCTGTTCTCCGGCTTCTATTCCATCGTCGCGGCCGTCGATACGAACTTCGCGTTCGCGGGTGCGGCGGTGTTCATCGCGCTGTTGTTCGACGGACTGGACGGGCGCGTGGCGCGCTGGACGCGCACCGAAAGCCCGTTCGGCAAGGAATACGACAGCCTCGCCGACATGGTGGCGTTCGGCGTCGCTCCCGCGGTGCTGGTGTACCAGTGGGGCGTGATTCGCATTTCCGAATATGGCGACAAATGGCGGCAGTTCGGCTGGGTCATCGCGTTCTTCTACTGCGCCTGCGCGGCGTTGCGGCTGGCGCGGTTCAACACGCGCGCGGCCGCCGGCGACAAGCGCTACTTCGAAGGGCTGCCCAGTCCTTCGGCCGCCGCCACCGTCGCCGCGTTCGTCTGGTTCTTCAGCAAGTGGCGCGAGCCCGGGCTCCCCGGTCTCATCCTCGCGTTCGCGGTGACCGGCTACGCGGCCATGCTCATGGTCTCGCCGTTCAGCTACATCAGCATGAAGCAGATCGACGTCGACAAACGCGTGAAATATTCGTACTTCGGCTTCGTGATCCTGCCGATGCTGGCGCTGGTGTTCGTCGATCCGCCGACCATGTTGTTCGCGATGTTCGTTTCCTACGCCTCATACGGACCGGTGCAGTGGTTAGTACGCAAGCTCCGGCGTCCGCGCTCGGGTGCTGCCTGAGGATCGCCGATGGGACCGTTGCGCAACGCGTATCTCGACGCGCTCGGAATTGACCGCTGGGTTCGCAGGACCGCGCCGGCGGAAGTCGCCGCGCCTGAAATAATCCTTTCCGGATCCGTCCGGCGATCCGAGGCGGCCACGGCCGCCGTTCCTTCAACAGTCGCCTGGAAATCGCTTCCGCCTGCCACCGAATGGGGGGAGCTGCGCGAGCGAGTGGCCGCGTGCACGGCCTGCGACCTGTGCAAGACACGCACGCAGACGGTTTTCGGCGTCGGCAACACGCGCGCCGACTGGCTGGTGATCGGCGAAGCGCCGGGGGCCGAGGAAGACCGCAAGGGCGAGCCATTCGTCGGGCCCGCGGGCCAGTTGCTCAACGCCATGTTGCTGGCCATCGGCCTGCCGCGTGAAACCGTGTTCATCGCCAACATCCTGAAGTGCCGGCCGCCGGCCAATCGCGACCCGAATCCCGAGCAGGTGTCGCGCTGCCTGCCGTTCCTGTCGAACCAGATCGCGCTGCTCAAGCCGAAAATCATCCTGGCGGTGGGGCGCATCGCCGCGCAGAACCTGCTCGCCACGGACGTGCCGCTGGCGCGCCTGCGCGGCAAGCTGCACCAGTTCGGCGAGGCGAATACGCCGATGGTCGTCACCTACCATCCGGCCTATCTACTGCGGACGCCCGCCGACAAGCGCAAGGCCTGGGAAGACCTCAAGTTCGCGCGCGCCACCTTTGCGCGCATCGCGGCCGGCCAGGCGGGTTCCTAGATGGCCGCCGCACCCGAAAACCTGCACGAGGTTCCGGAGGTCCACATCCGGCCGATGCTGGAGATCGACCTCGCGGAAGTCGCCTCGATCGAGCAGACGAGTTACGCGTTCCCGTGGAGCGAGAACATCTTCCGCGATTGCCTGCGCGTGGGTTACACCTGCCGCGCACTCGACCTGGCGGGCCAGGTCATCGGCTACGGCGTCATGAGCCTGGGGGCGGGCGAGGCGCACATCCTCAATCTCTGCGTGCGCGAGGAATTCCGCACCGTGGGGTTTGGCCGCCGGCTGCTCGAGCACATGCTCGAACGCGCCGCCGCGGCCGGCATCAGCGAAGCGTTTCTCGAAGTGCGGCCGAGCAACCTGGCCGCCATCCGGCTCTATCAACGACTCGGATTCGAACAAATCGGCATTCGTCGCGGGTATTACCAGGCGCCCGATGGGCGCGAAGACGCCATCGTGCTGAAGCTCGAACTTCGGCAAGCTTGAGTACCAACCGAGAACGACCGTGGCGACGCGCGCTCGCTTCTAGTGGACGATGACGGTCACCGTGGCGGTGGCCGTGCCGCCGCGACCATCGGCGATCGTGTACGTGAAGCGATCCGTGCCGCGGAAATTGCGGTTCGGATCGTACTTCACGCGCCGGTCGGCCGTGATTCGTGCCGCGATGTGACCGCTCGGCGCGCGGCGTGACCATCGGTGACGATGTCGTTGCGCCCGTCGCCCGTGACGTCGCCCACGGCGACACCCGTGGTGGTTGCATCGGTCGGGAACTGGATGGCTGGCCGGAACAAGTCCTGCGCGTTAGCGGACCCGGCGGCCGCGAGTATCGCGGCTGCGATCGATTTCTTCACGTAAGACTCCTTGTGTGCGTCTTGCGTTCGCGTCCGGCGGGGTTCGAATCCGACTGCCTGCAATCCTTGCCGCTCAAGAGGTAAGTTCATATTCCAGACGCATGAGATCGAGAAGCGGTTGCTGATTTCCGGAAATCAGATCTGAAAAGACAGAGAGTTCGAGGCTGATCAGTTTCGGCCCTGCAGGCAGGGAACCCCCGTTGATCCAGGCTTTCACTGCATTGGTGATGAAAGCCGGTTCTTCATCGCTATATGCGAAACGTGGTCGAAATACGATTGGCGACAGCATCGTGATGCCATCTGAGCTCAGACCTTGCGGTACCAGCTTATAGCCATAGCGCACCATGAGTGCCTGTTGCGTCCGTGACGCCGAGGTCGATGGGCCGAGCAGATCGACGAACATCGTGGTGACGGCGGCGGTGAGGCCGTTCACGTCTCCGCTACCGATCGCGATCGGCGTGTCGACGACGAGCGCCGGTGCGGCGAGATCGGCGAAACGAGTTTCCGGCGTGCGATAGATGAATGCCTCGCTCGTCTCCTCGCCGGGAACGAGCCGCTCATTACGAGTGATCCAGAGTGAGGTGCGCGCGTTCTGGGTCGCGACGGCGTCGAGATCGGCGTAGGCGATGGCGAATACGCGCTGCTGGAATGCGGGGACGACGGCCTTGCTCGGGATGACGTAGAGCAACTGGTCGGGCTCGCCGGAAATCGCCTGCGGTTGCAGCAACTGCAGCGCGCCCCCGTCGTCGACGTATCCGAGTTGCGGCTGCACGTTCCCCGGTCCCCACACGGTGGCGCCGTTCTTGCGCTCGAGCACGAATGAATCGATCAGCAGAGTTCCGTCGGCGGCCGGGAGCGTCCGCGTCTCGATCATGAAGGTCAGCTGCAGCTGCGGAACGAGCGCGTCGTCAGCATCGGCGGATTGCGCGTCGGGCGCGATCGGTCCCCACAGGCCGGCGATGCGGTTCGCGATGATGCTCGTGGCGACGAACGCGCTCTTCGCCTTCTTGCGCTTCGTTTCGTCCGCGGCGAGGACGTCGGCGGGAAGCAGAAGGTTCAGCAGATCACCCTGAATCGCCGGCGCGTTCGTCGAGAATTCCGCGAGCGCGCTGAACGGGTCGTCGGTGAGCGCGTCGCGGGCGAATCGCGCGCCGTTCGCGAAGTTGAATCCGACCTCGAGCCACAGGATGTCCTGGGCGGCCTGCACGGTCTCGAACGTCGCGGTGTAGGTCCACGCCTTCGCATCGGCGAGCGTGGTGGCGAGTGGCACATCGCGTGGCAACTCGGGATAGACGGCCGCAGCGTATTGTCCGACCAGCCGCGGCGGCGCGGGATACGCGCGCAGCGGAATGGGAATGTCGAGCTGTCCGATCGTCACCTCGATGTCCGCCGGCTGATCGGCGCCGTCGCCGGTGAGCGGCAAGACGAATTGCAGCCAGTCGGAGGTCTCGTAGTCGTCGCTGAGCGGCGCGGGCTCGATCGCGTATTCCAGGCCCGTGAGCGGAAATCCGAGATCGAGCAACATGCGGCGATAACGCGCCGGATCGGCGAGCTGCAACAACAGGTTCAGCTGACCATTCGCCGAGTCGAGATCGATCTTCGACGCGCTGAGGGAGTAGTCGGGCAGCAGTGCGGCGACGTGCAGCGTCTGCCCGGCGACGAGCACCCCCTGGCCGGCGATCCAGATCGCGAGCTCGTCGACGGTGGTCGACGCGGCGGTCGCCATTCCGGCGAAGCTCGAAGTCTCGGTGGTGACGACGTATGCGACGCCGTCGATCCAGACGGTGCCGGTGAGCATTCCAGCGACCGTCTGATTCGCGACGGCGAGGAACGCGACGCCGGTGGCGAGAAGATTCGACACGGACTCGAGCGAATCGCCGCTCGAGACGGTGGCCGAGTAGCCGTTGAGGGTGACGCTTCCACCGTCGCGGAAGAGCGGGCTCGTTCCGGAGAACGTCGTGGCGAACGTGTCGAGATCGATGCCGAGTACGCCGGCGCCGGTCTGGATCGTATCGTGCGCGCCGATGGTCCACGTCGGACCGGTGGATGACGCCTGCAGTTGTACTCCGGCCTGCAGCAGACTCGGCGTCGCGCCGAGGACGCGCGCAATCGCGCGGACGTCGACCTGATACTGCGCGGCGATGCCCGCGAGCGTGCTCCTGTTGTCGAGCGCGAGGGAATCTGGCAGTGGCTTTCCGGCAAAGCGATGGCCCCCCGCGTCGGCGCCGGTCGTCGCGAAGGTCGCCGCGGCGGTCGTCGGCAGTTGAATCACGGCGGCGGTGTCCCATCCGGTGACGAGGCTGACGTCGAGCACCTGCTTCAACGACTCCCGCGCGGAAGAGGCGTCATCGGCGTTGGCCGCCGCGGGAAGCACGGTCGTGAGCTGGCCCGAAACTTTCTGCGCGAGCGTCTTCTTCGCCGCCACGAGCTGATCGAAGTCAGGCGAGGTGCCGTCGGTGCCGCGCGTGAGCGAGAACGCCGTGCTCACGTACGGCGCCGACAGCGCCAGATCGAGCATCGCGAGCAACGCGCGCGCCCAGCTCTGCACGTCGACGGCGCGGAACGCGAGCGTCTCCGTCGGTCCGCCGAACGGGTCGTCGGATCCGCTCTGATAGATGCGAACGTCCGCGCTCCGCGACACGAGCTCCCGGCAGAGCGGCGGCAGCGCGTAGAACGTCGGCGTATCGTCGATGCCGATCGCGCGAATGGCGTTCGTCGCCGGGCTCGTGTTCGGTGTGGCGAAGCGCACCACGTACAGCTGCTGGCGGCCTGGTCCCACCGCGTTGCTGCGTTTGCCGCCCGCCACGCGAAGCTGCCCGTCGTACGCGTCCTGCACGTCCTGCGCGAACGCGTTGTACGTGGCCGGACTGCCGGACGTGAGCGCGGTGATGGGTGTGGTGCGCGTCGCGACGGCGGACTGCGAATCGAACGCGTCGTCGACCTCGGTGCTCGGACGCGAGATCGTGAGCGCGGTCTGAAGCTCGGTGATGGTCGTCGTCACGGCCGGCGTTGGCGGAAGCGGCGCCTCCACGGAAACGGTCGGCGGCGGAAGAATCGTCTTCGCGCCCGCCACGAGCAACGTCTGATTCGCGATCGCGGCGAGGAACGTATCGAAGTCCGTCCCGGACGCCGGCGGAACGAGCCGCCGATAGAGACTCGTCAGCGTGCCGTGCAGTCCGACCGTCGTGTTCGCGTTGCCATACGAGAGGGTCTTCGTCGCGTCGAGAAAGCCGTCGAGCGCGGCGTTGCAGCGGCCGAGCGCCGGGATCTGCGTCGAGTCGAAGCCGAACGCGGTGGCGAGCGCCGAGAGCGTGAGGGCCGTCGACGGGACGACTGCCACGGGTGCGATGATGACGGCGCCGGCGCGCAGCAGCGTCGTCGACGGAGCTATGGCCTCGATCAATTGCGCGAGCGTTGGCATCGAGGTCGACGGGAACTTCGCGAGCAGCGTCGCGATCGAATCTTCGCCGTCGGTCAGTACGGTGCCGAAGCCTGTCACGGCCACGGGCTGCGCGGGCACGAACAGCGCGCCGATGTTCTGAACGCTCGTGCCGAGCGTTTGCGCGTCAGTCGCGAAGAGCGTCGCGAGCGTGTTCAGCGACTGGTTCGTACCCACGGCGCACGTCGCGGCCGAGAGTGGCGCCGGATCGAGCAACGCGGGAATCAGCAGCTTCTGATCGGCTCCGAGCGTCGGAATGGCGGGCGCGCCGCCGCCGCCCGGGACGGCGTTCGCGACGGCGAACTGTGGAATCGAAATCGCGAGCGTGCGCTCGACGTACGCGCTCACGCTCATACCCGAGGGCGCGATCTTCGTTTCGACTGCGACTTGCAGCGGCGTGTTCTGCGCGATCACGGCGGGCGTCGCGCCGTTCTTCGTGATGAAGTCGTCGAGGTCCGTGAACTTCGCGGCGACGAGGGCGTCGACCGTGGTGTTCTCGGTGGTGATCCAACGATCGACGATATAGTTCAGCGGCGCGGTCGACGTGCTGTCATTGAAGATGCCGACCATCGCCGCGTTCGCTGCGCCGATCTCGGCGGCGGTCGTCGTGACACCGGCGGTCGCGAAGTCCGTGACGAGGCTGGTAAACGTCGAACCCTGCGTGACGACCACGGCGCTGCGCACGACGAGCTGGATGCCGTCGGCGATGAGGCCGGCGACTCCGGCGTTCGCGTTCGCGATGTCGGTGGGCGCGCAGCCGGCGGCTTGCGCCATGTCGTCGAGCGAGAGCGACGAGCTGGCGGGAATGCTCCTGGCGGCGATGGCGACGGTGACGCCGATCCGGATCGGCGCGGCGCCGTTGCCGTAGCTCGAAAGCAGCGTGTTCGCGTCGATGTCGTTGCGTGCCGCGAATGCGTCGATCGATTCGCGCTGCATGACCCGATCGAACACCGGAACGATCACGGCAGTCGCGAACAACGCTCCGACGTCCGCGTCGCGGTTGGCTACGAGCAGATCGGCCGCCGTCACGCTGTACGCGGCGGCGACCGTCGCGAGCGTGTCGGTGCTTCCGGTCGTGTAGCAGATCGGCGGCAATGCGGCGATCTGGCTCGTGAACGCGTATCCGACCGACGCGAAGCCGAGGAATCGTGCGTCGCTGAGCTCGATGGGCGTCGTCGTGCTGGCGGGCGACAGGGTCGTCGTCGCGGTGAAGCCGACGTTCGGCCGCGCGGCCTGATAAAACGCACGCTTCCATCGCGTCGCATGAGCGCTCGCTGCCTGGAGCGCAACGATCGTCTCCAGCCCGGGCGCCGGCAGGTAGTTCACCGCCTGGAGCGCAAGCGAGACGACGAGGTTCGGCGCGCTGGTGCCGGTCGCCACTGAGTACGACGCGGACGTTCCGGGCCATTCGCCAACGCCGATCAGTTGATCGGTGTAGCGGAACGGCAGTGGCAGCGGTGCGGGCAGATCGGTCGCGATCGCCTGGTCGCCGAATGCATCGTGCGCGGCGAACGCCACCGTGACCTCAGCGCTCGACGAGACGCCGGCATACGGATCATCGCCCGGCGACGGAAGAGCGGCGCAATTCTGCGCGATGCGGCCGGAGTTTTCGGCGAGACGGCTCGCTTCGATGACTTGCGCGTAGTACCAATCGGTGCCGCCGTTCGGCGCCTTCTGCGGTCCGGCGGGCAATCCTTCGTTGCTGTCGTCGAAGCCGCCGCCGGGCTGCACCGAGAAGCCGAACAAGTTGTAGAGCATCGCGGTGATCTGCGCGGACGTCGCCGGCGCGCCTTTCGCGGGCTGCGGCGTCGGGCGCGTGATGGTGAAGCCGACATTTCCCGGCGGAACGGTCGCGCGCGTGTCCGTCGGCGGCGTGCCGCCGGTCTGCACGGTGTAGACCTGCGTCGCCGAAGCGTCGACGTTGTCGAGGACGACGGCGCAGTTGTTCACGGCGAGCAATCCGCGCGCAGCCGTCGCGCCGGTCTGCGACTCGAGCAGGCAGAGCAGTGTGAGCGTCGCGCGACCCGACGGATCGAAGATGAAGTCGGGAAGTCCGGCTCCGTTCACCTCGTAGTTGAGATAGAAGCCGCCGGCTTGCACGGACGTGGCTTCCCACAGATATGTGACGAACGCGATCGGCGACGCGAGGTCCGCGCTGAAAATCTCCGTGGGATCGTCGTCGCTCGTGCCTTCGAGGGCGCGCGGGTTGAACGGCTGCCGCGTCCCGGTCGAGAGATTCGTCTTCAGCAGATAGACCGAGCTCGCGGCGACGGCGTCGGACGCGAGGCCGTTCGGGCTGTCGTCGGTCGCGTTGGGCGGGTAGAGCAGATACAACGCCGACGAGCCTTCCGTGCCCGCGTTGCCCTGCATGTACGTCCACAGCGCCAACAACAGATCTTCGCCCGCCTGATCGGCGCCGTCGACGACGTACGTCGTCGGGAGATACGACGGCGAACCATCGGCACCCGGTGCGGCGTCGGGCGCGGGCGCGGCGGGGACGCGATGGATGGTGAAACGCACCTGTGTGGCCCAAGCCCATTCGCCAAGCGGTGTTCCCTGTGTTCCCGGGGCCGCGTCGAGACTGCGCGAGCGGAGCGAGAACGCCGGTGTCGAGCCCGTGCCCGCGCCCGCCGCGACCGACGACAGCGATTGTGGGAACAACCACACCGACGGCTCTCCGGGCGCGTCGGTCCCTTCGTTCGTTCCGTCGAGCGACGGTTGCTCGGCGGCCTGCCAGTGAATCGTCGACGGCAGATCCCATTGGCGAGGCGACGTCGCCGCGAGGGGCATCACCGCGGTCGTTGCGTCGAGCGTCAGCGTCGTCGAGGGCAGCCACGTGCTCCACGGGAGCGCATCGCTCACGGTCACCGATATCGTCTGCGTCACATCGCCCGCGACGACTCGGCGGACACCGTCGGTCGCGCTCTCGTCCACCGAGGAGTTCAGCAGCGTGATCCACGTCGCGCTCGTCGAGAGCTCGACGGTCGCCGGAACTGCGGTGCTGGTCCACGGGAATAGCAGATCGGCCGAATCGAACATGCCATAGAGCGGGCCGGTGTAGTCGCCCTGCTCGACCTGCTCGGGCGTGAGCGACGTGAACGCCGTGTCGTTCGCGGGAACGCGAAGGCCGTACAGCAGGAAGCGCGAGACCTGCGCCGCGACTTGATTGGCCGCGGGGCCATCGGCGATCGCCGTGACGAGATCGTCGACGTTGAGGCCAGGGACATTGCGGACGACGAGTGGCGGGACCACAGGCGCAGTCGACGACGTCGGCGCGAAGATCGCCGGCGTGTTCTCGACCAGCGCGACGAGGTCATCGAGCGTGACGTCGAAGATCTGTGCGACTTGCGAGAGCGTCTGTCCCGACGTGACCGCGACACCGAACGATGGCAGCACGATCGCCTGGAGCGGCGTCAGGATGTCGGCCGCGGTGTTCGCCGCGATGAGCGCGCTCTCGGCGAGGCCCGGGAAGTCGATGACGAGGCTCGCGAACGTGTCGGTCGAGCCGATGATGTGCGAGAGCTGCGGAACGGTATACGTGCCCGTGACGGGTGTTCCAGCCGGTCCGGTCTGATAGAGCGCGATCGTGGCGGCGACTCGTGCCAGGTCGTCGCCCTGGTGGATCGTATAGGTCGAGGTCGTCGTGGTGTTCTGGAACGCCGACGGAATCACGAGCGTGGTCGTCCCCCACGCCGACCAGTCGATCGGATTCGGGTTCAGCGTCGCGATCGCCTGCGCGTACCAGTCGACGTTCGCGATCCCGGCCGCTCCCTGATTCCGTACCTGGAAGAAAGCGGCGAGGAATGGGTCGGATTCACCGACCGGGAGACGGGTATACGTGAATGATGGAATGGTGATGGTCGTGCCCGCCCGCAACAGGCCGACGATCGCGTGATTCTGCGCGCCGATGGCCGCGGCGGTCAGCGGGCCCGGAATGCCGATGCCGGGCGCCGCGACTTGCTGCGGAATTGCCGAGGCGATGGCCGCGAGCGTCTGGCCTCCGCGCACCTGGTACACGATCGCGTTCGCCGCGAAGCTGAACGCGACGAGCGACGCGTCCTGGTTGTCCTGGGCGATGCTCAGCGCGGTGACGCCCATCTCGACCTCGACTGTCGTCTGGTCCGCGGCGAGACCATCCGGATAGGTTGCATCGAGCGACGCCACGGACACGCCGGCCGACGCGGCGACGCCGTGCAGGGTTTGGCCGCGCGCGACACCCAGGACGACCGTGTCCGGCTCGAACTGCGTGGCCATCACGTGCAGCGACGGCCCGCTGGTGGACGGATAGACATACGAGTACGCCGCCATCAGGTCGACGCAGGCCTGCAGCGTCGCCTGGGTCAGCAGCGCGAAATACTCGCCGAAGATCAACTCGGCCATCGTTTGATCGTCGGTCGCGGGCGCGTCGGCGGTGATGGACCTGCCCGGCGCCTGGGCGCTTGCCGGGTCCGAGGCGGTCGACGAGAGGTAATCGGTCGCGAGCTGCGCGAAGTAGGCGGCGAGATTCGTCGCGTACTGCTCGCTCACCGAGCCGACCGAGTTCGGATCGTCGTACGTGCGCGATACGGGAGGTGCGGTCCCCTGCGTCACGGTGACCGTGATGCCGGGAATCATCGCGAGGAACGTTCCGCTCGTCGGCGACGGCGGCGTCGTGCTCGACGGGCAGTTCAGGATCTCGATGTTCAGGCTGTCGGCGAGGAAGCTCGAGAGGTTCGTGTACTCGAACGTCGCGGCGACGAAGGCCGGGTCGCTCAGTTGCTTCACGAGACCGGCGAGCGCGTCCGCCGACACGACGTCCTGGGCTTGCTTGCCCGCGCCCTCGAGCGCGGCCCAGCGGAGAAACGTCTCGACGACCGTCGAGAAGACGGAACTGCCGTCGCCGGTCGTCTGGTGGAGCTGCGCGGTCGAGACGCGCGCGACCTCATCCGCGCTGCGCGCCTGCGAATCGATCGCCGCTTCGGCGACGAACAGCGGCACGATGACGATCTGGTTCGACGTGCCCGAGCCGCCGTCGAGCTGCGACGGATCGGCGATCGTGAAGGCGGGGAGAAACTGGAGGCGCGCGATCTTCGGCGTGCCGGAGCCGTAGAGCGCGACCGGTTGCCACGCGGTGGGGGTGTCGGCCGCCCGCATCAGCGGCGCGGGAGCGTGTGACGCGGCGAGCCGCCGCGGATGCGCCCGGCGGCCCTGCGACCGCTGCTGGCGAAGCAGCCGCGGCGACGGCGTCGAGAGACCGCGCATCATCGGCCGCGGCGCGTTGCGCGTCGCATGCACCAGCGACGGCGGATTGCCTTCTATCCACGGCGTCGGCGAGTCGCTGCCGAGCGTGAAGCTCGCGTCGAGTTCGAGGCTGAAGCTGAAGTGAATGGTGATGAACAACACCTCGACCGAGGCGTTCGCGGTAACCTCGAGGTGAAGCTCGACGTAGCTCTGCATGTGCGCCTCGAGCGTGATCCGCGCCTGTGCGCGCGCGACGACGCTGACGGACGCTTTCACGATCTTGAAATCGACCGAGCCGTACAGCTTGCCGACGATGCCGGCGGTGCCCTGGAACCAGTAGTAGGTGTCCTTCGGCACTTTCGCGTCGTATGGATGGAACGGCGCGTAGATCCCCTCGAAGATGCCGAACACCTCGAGCGACAGTCCGGCCGAGAGCGGTCCCTTCTGGAACTGCTTGCCGACGCCGATGGCGAGACCGACACCCGCTTCGATCACCGGATCGAACGAGCCGTTCGTGATTGGCGGCACGCGCTCCGACGTCGCGCCCGTCAGATACGCGAAGTAGAAGCCGCCCTGGCCGATGAACGGGAACACCTGCACCGAGAACGAGACGGAGAAGTCGCCGTTCGCCGGGAAGCCCGCGTTGATGCGGAAATTGCCGTTCGTGTAGATGTCGACATGAATGAGGCCGAGCGTGATGCTCACCTCGCCGAACTCCCAGTTGCGGAACTGGTCGGGGATGCGCAGATCGATCGAGAATTCGCCAATCTGGTCGGTGATGCGGCGATAGAGCAGCTCGAAGCGCAGGCCGGCGAGCGAGCCGGCGCGGTCGCCGCCGAGCTCGATGCGCGCGCCGTAGAGATGCGGATCGTAGAACACGGCTGCGAGCGAGAGCGTCTCGAGAATCGTCGCGTCGAGGCCGAACAGCCAGCGGCTGTTCGCGTCGTAGCGCAGGCCCACCGCGTTCGGGCTGTCGAGCGGATTGCCGCCGCCCGCGGTCGGACCCATCGCGGCCTGCAGCGCGGTGATGACGTCGTCGACCGTCTTGAGCTTGCTGTCGGGAACCGGCAGCGCGACGTGCTGGCCCATGCCGACGTAGCGAATGTCGACGAGACCTGCACCCTTTCCCGGAACCGACGGCGCCGGCTCGCGGATGATGTCCCACTGTAGTGGCTCGCTGCCCGGCGATGTGCCGTACGGCTGGCCGAGGAAATCGCCCTTGAGCCGCAGCAGCACCTGGCCTTCGCCGCCGGCCGACGTGTAGAGGAAGCCGACGCTTTCCAGCGACGCGAAACCCAGGTTCAGGTTGATCGCGTAGTCGACGCCGATGTCGTACGTGTCGAGGTCGACCGTCAATGAGAGATTTCTGAAGTTGATCTGGTAGAGGACGTCCCACGGCGATGGCAGGCGGCGCGACTCGCCCGGGATGGCGAGCGACACGAAGAACTCGAGGACTTCGCCGAGTGAGAGATCCCCGAACCGGACGGTCAGGATCGTGTGCGTGACCTGCTTCCCGTCTTCGGTGACGATCGCGCGCGTCACCGCCGCCTCGAGCCCGCGGTTGCCGTACCAGATGCCGAACGTGAGCGCGGTGTTCTGCTCTTCCCATGCGTAACTCGCGGTGACCAGCAGGCCGAACAAGGTGACCTTGCCGGCGATGCTGCCCTTGATCACCCACTCGGCATCGTCGGCGACCAGCCCGTTCGCGCGCGGGCGCGCGCCCGCGATCGACGCCGTGGCGAGCAGCGTGAAGTTCGTCGCCGCGCCGAACAGCGTGAAGTTCCAGGTTCCCTGGACGACGCCGAGGATCGAGAAGCGGTACGGCGTGTTCGCCGCGTCGGTTGAGAGCGTGAGATCGAGCGTCGTGATGTCGAGCGACGGAACGCCGTAAGTCTCTCCCGGCGCGTTACTCGAGGTCGCGTTCGGGAAGATGAAGCTCTGCATCAGCGCCAGGACCTGGATGCGGCTTCCCGCTGCAAGGCCGGCGCCGAAGTCCCAGCCGGCGTTGGATCCGCCCGCCGTCGACGCGCCGAGGTAGATTTGCGTCGTGTTGATGTGCGTGATCGCTTCGATCGAGCCGCTCAACACCGATCCGTCGTAGTCGACATCGAACGAGATCGAGTCCATGCCGAGCGTGACGAGCGCGCCGCCGTTGTAACTGCCGAACGAGACGTTCCACGGCGTGATGATGTCTGCCGCGACGCCGAACTCTCCCGTGGGAATCGAGGTCGCGATCTCGAACCGTTTGATCGTCATGTCGATCGGCGGCCGGTACTCGCGTCCCGTGAGCTTGACCATGAACTGTCGCATCAGTTCGGCCATGGAGACGGTCGTGCCGTCGTCGAGCGACACAGTCACCGCGAGGCCAGGGATGCTCACCGATGAATAGAGATGCATCACCTCGACGATCGTGACGGTGCCGTAGAGCGTCGCCGAGACGTCGAGCCCGGAGTTCAGGTCGAAGTCCACGCGCAGCGCGACACCGATCGAGTCGAGCGTCAGGATGTCGTTCGGCAGGATCGCCCAGCCGCCGGTGCGCAGCGCCACGTCGAAAGAGATCGACGCGCGCGCCGGATTCCCGGAGCCGTCGCCGAGGTCGATCGACATGCTCAGCGCGCGGAGCTCGAAGCCCGTCGGCGTCGGCACCGCGGCTGGCAGCACGTCGAGGTTGGCGTTGCCGGCGAGCGGCAGCAGTTCGTTGAGGCCGCTGAGCGGGACCGGCGGCCCATCGAGCGTCATCGGCAGATTGTCGCCTTCGTCGGTGAGCGGCATGATGAGCGGAATCGCCGTGCCCGAGCCGAGGCGCGTGCTTGCGCTCACCGCCGCCTGCGCGATTGGCCACGGTTCCTCTTCGAGCGGATCGATGCCGGAATCGGGGAAGCGTTTGTAGAGCGTCGTCACACGCGCGCCGACTTCGATCGCCACCCCGACGTAGGCCGACCGGAGCAGTGTCGGCCGGAGATCCATCACGGGCATCGTTCCCTGTGACAGATCGATGTGTCCGGCAACTTGCCGCGCCGGCGGCGTGAGCATCGAACCCGCGTTCGCGAACGGACCGGCGGCGGCGACCGTGCCGCTGAAGTTGATCCACGGCTGAACCGTGTCGGGATACGACGCGGATGTGGTCGTCGTGGACGTGACGAGGAACGCGCCGTCGTCCCACGTCACCGCCGCGGCGGCCGTGTCGTCGAGGCCCATGAGAGAACTGGAAAGATTCCAGCCGGTGGGAACGACGGCCTGGATCAGCAACTGTGGTTCACCGGCGGCGTCGACGGTCCACCACATCGTCACCGCGAGCGTGGATTGTCCGGTCGCGGTCCATGGGAACAGCGTCGCCTGGCCCCGATAGGTGATGACGCCGCCCGACGGCCCGGCGGGGAAAGCGCTGATTCCCGTGACCGACAGCGTCTGTCCGGCGAGCGCGCCTTGCAGCAGCGCGCGGACGTCGGTCCACTGCGAGTCCACCTGTGCGATCGGCATGGTGAACGTGCCGAGGCCCGGATTGCCGAAAGGCTGCAGCGCCTGGAAGAGGGCGTCGATGTTCAAAGGGCCGCCTCAGAATTCGAGGGTGACGACGAGCGGCAGATGGTCGCTCACGAAGATCTGGTAGAACTCCGCGGCCTGCCGCGCCGTGGTGAGCTGGCCCTTCGAGAGCTGCGCCATGAGCGACTTCCAATTCTGAAACTCGGCGCCCCATCCGCCGGAGATGATCGGCAGCCAGTCGTTGTCGACCTTCTTCTGTGGGCCGTTCTTATTGGTCACGCGCTGATTGGGAGCCTTGAGGCCCTTCACGAATGTGTCGAGATGCGTGTGAAATCGCTGGAGCGTCGCGGCATACGGTGCGCTCGTCACCGCCGCGAGCAGCAACGACGGAATGTTGACGCGCTCCGCGGAGACGCCGGTGCCGCGAAAGAAGACGAGATCGATCATGTGCGACAGATAGGCATCGATCGACGCCCCGGTGATCACTTCATCGTGCTCTTTGCCCTTCAAGAGTCGAATGACGGTCTGTCGTTCCGCGTCGATCAGTGACGGCCGCGGTGCTACGCCGCAGTTCGCTCCGCCAGTGAACGCTTTGAGGTAAGGCGACGTGAAATAGCCGTAGTAGCCCGGCCACGGATCGCTCACGTCGGCCTTGACCTCGTAGTTGAAGTCGCCGCCGAGCACGACGCGATCGGTGTGGAGAATTGTGTTCGGCTTCGGAGTGCCGTTGACGTTCAGGTCGTTCACGACATAGAGCTCCCGGCACAGCCCCGCCTGCAGCGCGCCGAGCTCGGCACGCTTGAGCTTCGACGGCGCGTGATAGGCGCCGACGGGGCAGAGGCGTTGCTTCGGAGTGCCCTTGTCGATCTTCAGATCTAGGACGACGTAGATCGGCCGCCGTGCCTCGGTCCACCGCATGAGCGAGTCGTACTTCCCGGTCCCCGGGAAATCGAGCTGCGGCCAACTGTCCATCACCGTCTTGCCGTCGTAGGGATACACGTATCCCGTCGTGTAGCCGCCGAGGGGACGCCAATCCAGACCGTCGTTGTCCGCGGGACGACCGGTCGTGTTGATGTTGAGCACTTGCTTGGCCGCGGCCGCGGTCGTCGAGACGATCGGCGCAGTCTCGCTGATCCGATTCAGGCTCGGCACTACGCTGTAGCGGCTCGAGCCCGTCCGCCACAGCACGGCGTATCCTTCGGTGCGGGCGCCAGTCTTGTACTTCAGCTGCGACTTGTCGGTCGGTGGATCGGCGGCCCTCCTGGCAAGCGCGGAGCCGCAATAGCTCGCCGCCCAATCGGGCATCCCGTCCTTTCCGCTGAGCAACGTGCTGACCAGATCGCTCAACGACGGTTCTCCCGTTGTGCTCATCTCCATGATGAGCAGGACGTCGATCTCCTCCGCGCGGATGAAATCCGTGATGAAGCGATTGCGAAGATCGCTGTCCGGTCCCCACTTCATGCTGACATCGCCGGAGCCGTAGTTCTGGATGTTCCAGAGGCAGACTTTCACTTCGGTCATGGTCGCCTCAGAGATCGATGGTGGCGACGAGCGGCAGATGATCGCTCACGAAGATTCGGTAGAACTCTGCGGCCTGGCGCGAGGCGGTGAGCTTCCCCGCTTTGAGCTGAGTCATGAACGTCGCCCAGTCGACGAAGGTCGAACCCCAGCCGCCCGTCAGCATGGGCACCCATCTCTCGTTTGAGGTGCCGGCGTTTTCGACGCGCTCCGGGCCCGTCGTCGCGAGCCGTTGCGTCGCGGGGACTAGGGCCGCGACGAGGCGGTTGAGATGCGTGTAGAACATCTTGAGCGTCGGCGTGTACGGCGCCCGCGCCGACGGATCGGTGAGAAGCGCCGGGATGTTCACGCGAGCCGCCGAGACGCCGCTGCCGCGGAAGAACGCGAGGTCGATCATGTGCGAGAGGTAATCACCGATGTTCGCGCCGGTGATGATTTCATCATGCGCGACACCTTTCACCAGCCGAACAACCGTGCGTCGCGCCGCATCGGTCGCGTTGTAGCCCGGCACGACGCTGCACGCCGCGCCGCCTTCGTATCCCTGCTTGTATTTCGTCGTGAAATAGCCGTAGTACCCGGGCCAGTCCGCCGTGTCCGGGACTTCGTAGTTGAAGTCGCCGCCGAGCACGACACGATCGTTGTGCACCAGCGAATCGCCTTTCGGCGTGCCGTCGGCGTTGAGCGTGTTCGTCGTGTAGAGCTCGCGGCTCAATCCGGCCTGAAGCGCTCCGAGCTCGGCACGTTTCAGCTTCGACGGCGCGTGGTAGGCGCCAATCGGGACGAGACGTTGACCCGGCGTGCCGCCTCCGATGGCGACATCGAGCACAACGTAGACGGGGCGTCGCGCGCCCGTCCATGTCATCAGCGAGTCCCACTTGCCCGTGCCTGGAAATTCCAGTTTCGGCCACTTCGTCAACAGCGTCTTGTCGTCGTAGGGAAAGAGATTTTTGACGAGGTATCCACCCTTCGGCCGCCAGTCGGCGTCCACATTGCCGGCGGGCCGGCCCATCGTCGTCATGTTCAGCGGCGCGGTCGGTACGGTCGAGTAGGCCCTGCGAACCTTCACGCCGCCCGAGATCGGATGTAGCGCCGGCACGACGGTGAAGCGGTCCGTTTGCTTGAAGCGCCAGGCGACCGCGTAGCCTTCCTGTCGCGCACCCGTCTTGTATTTGAGCTGCGTGACGGCGGTGGGCGGATTCTCCGCAGCCCTCGTGAGCGCCGAACCGCATGAAGTCACCGCCCAATCCGTCGGCTGGCCTTTTCCGAACGTCAGCGTCAGCATGAGATCGAGCAGCGATGGCGCGCCCGTCGTGGTCATCTCCATGATGAGCAGTACGTCGATCTTCTGACTGCGCACGAACGAGGTGATGAATCTGTTTCGAAGATCGCTGTCGGCGCCCCATCGCAACGCGACGTTGCCCCATCCGAAATCCTGAACGTTCCAGACACAGACCTTCACGGAAGGCATCGGCTACCCCTTCTTCCGATACGCGGCGTACCATCCGAGCGCGCCGCGTCGCCCGCCGGCGGGCACGCTCGCGATCTCCGGATCGCCGAACAGGTACACGTCCGCCTGACCGGGCGGAAACTTCCAGCCGAGCAGTTGCAGATAGAACCGGCGCAAACGCATCACGTACGATGGACCACCCGTCGGCGCGGGCGACGCATCGAGCTCGATACCCTGGAAGCCGAGGCCGAGCACGCCCTGGATCGGCAACAGTTGTCCGATCGTCTGCACACCCGGCAGCTTGAGACCGACGTTCACCACCGCCTGATTCGTTCCCGGGCCCCACGCGGCCGCGAGCGTCATCGTCAATCCCGCATCCGCCGCGAGCGCGCCGAGCGTTCCCATGTCGATCGTGAACGTGAGCGCGTGCCACCCGTCGTTGAGCGCGGGCTGATAGAGCGGCACCTTCACGGCGAGAAAACCCTGGTCGCGCGGCTGCGTCCCGGGCACGCCGCGGATCATGCCGGCGAGCTGCAACGGGAAGCGGCGGAAGAAGCTCTCGTTCCGTGGAACGCTGTTTGCCCCATCGAACGCGATCGTCTCGAGATTCACGCTGAAGGCGCGCGTGCCCTGCGGATCGCTCGACTGGAACGTCATGTCGACCGCCAGGCCTCCAAACGCGAGCCAGCCGTCGATCACCGGCGATGCGGGCGAAGGCTGCACCGCGCCGAACGAGAAGAGATCGAACTGGTCGAGCAGCGCGAAGCGCAGCCGTCCCCACAACGAGAACCGCGACGCCACGGTGGTGCCGCCGGCGAGCGTGTTGAACTGCGCGCGGCTCACCTCGATCGAGTCGACGACCTTGCTCGTGCTGTAGTAGCGCGCCGGCGTGCTCGTCGCGAACACGTAGTGCCCGCCACTCGGCGTCCTCTGATAGCTCCCGTCGAGAATGAGATTGTTGTAATGCTCGCTCGGCACGAGGTTGACGAGATCGCCGAACAACCGGTTGACGAACAGTTCCACCCGGCTCGCGAAGTCCGCGACCGCCGAGTTCTGAAACAGGACGCGAAGCAGCAGGACCTTGAAGTCGAAGTCGTCGTAGGTCTGCGCGATGTCGTCCGGGCTCTGATAGTCGATGAGACCGAACAGCGGCGTCGCGCGGAGGCTGAGCGTGCGCGTCGCGGTGTCGACAGTGACCGGGCTGACGGAGACGCCGGCATGATGCGCGCGGAACCTGGTCGCGTCGATGCCGGCGGCGAGACCCTGCAGCTCCGGCGGAAGATCGTCGATCGGAACCTGCGCGTTGAACACCAGCACGCCGTTCCACGACGGATCGTCAACGACGCGGTCGACGAAGAACTGCAGCGGGCTCGGACTGCCGCTCGTCGCCGCGGCGACCTGCTGGTCCGCGTCGGCGATGATCGCCGCGAGGATGCCGGCGGTCTTCTGCGTGTTGCCGTCGATCGCCGATACCGCGGGCCAGATCCACGAGCCCGGATCGGCCGCGAGCGAGCGGAGCGACAGGCTCGCGAACTTGAAGATCATGATGACCGGATGATCGGGATCCGCGTTCACGCCCCACACGGTCGGCGAGAGACGGAAGCGCCAGCCTTCGATATTCAGCTCGAAGTACGCGCAGAACTGCACGATCACCGACTGCCACGTCGTCCAGCCGGGCGGCAGCACGCCGTTGAGATACGCGACGAACGCGGTCTCGCCGGCCTGCGCGGTGCGAGCGCGGTCGAGCGCCGAGAGTACGGCGTCGTTCGGACGCTGGCTCTGCGGGAGCGCGCGTAAGTCGCTCAGCGCTGCATCGGTGACCCAGTAGTTGTAATCCGTTTCGTCGTCGAACGCGGTCGCGTCGGCGATCACAAGAAACAGCTCGTTCGACAGCAGCGCGTTTCGAAGATCCGGGCCGGGCGTCAGCAGCTCGAGCGGCGGCGGAATGAACGTGCCGGGAGGCGCGGATTCGATCGTATTGAGGTTGCTCGTAGAGTCGCCTGGATACGCCGCAAGCTGCAGGGAGCTCCATGCGAGGCCGCTCCCGAAGTTGGCCAGCAGTCCGCGCGGCGTGACTGCCGTCGTCGCGCTGCCGCTCGCCGTTGCCGAGGTGAGTGACATCAACGTCTGCCGGCGGGTCGGACTCAATACTTGTGCTTCGACCAGCGCGCAGAGCGGAGCGTCATCGCTCGATACACCGGCGTACGGAAGGAACGGATAGGCTCCGCCGTTTCCGGTGCCGGCCGCGCCCGCCGGGATCGGCAGGAACGGCAGGTACGGAAGCAACGACGAGTCGCCCGACGCGCGGATCTGATGCAGCGCGCCGCTCTGCGGCTGCGCGTAGTACGTCGCAGTCTGTCCGGTCGACGGCGTGACTGACGAATACGGGCACGTCGCGATGGCGCTCAACGTCACGCCCGTGTCGTCATCGGTCGTCGCGCCGCCGGGTTGAACGAGGGCCATTGCAGGCTTCACGAGCCCGTCCGCATACGCCGGCTGACTTGGCGCGAACGTCACAGTCGCCGCGCTCGGCCCCGACAGGCCGAAGTACTCGTAGCCGCTCGTCCCGCACGCGAGCTGCGTCGCGCTTCCGGACAGCGCCAGCGAAAACGTTCCGATCGGCGCGAGATAAAAGGGATCGTCTCCGTCCGTTGGCCGAACTGACGGCGGACGCCGATGAAACGCCAGCCCCGCCGGCGCCGATCCCGAAATTTGCGGCGTCATGCTGGCGGCGTAGCCGAGCGGCGCGCGATAGTAACTGCCGTGCGTCGGCGCCGATGCAAAGAGCAGGGATGTGCGCGACGCATCGAGCGGCCGCGCAGCGTCGAACGTTCCGTTGAACGACACGCCTCCCGTCGGCACCCCGGTGAAGACAGGGTACTGGAGAGACTGAAGCAAGCCACTCTGCGCTTCGACGTCCCACGTCGTGCCGACCGCGGTGCGCGCGCAGACGTCGAGTCGCGTGTAGTCGTCGATCCCGCTGCCCGACCGATCTTGCGGCAAGGCCAGCGCGAGCGACACGCATCCGGCATTCACTCCGCTGAACGACAGTGCGGTATTGCCCGAGCTCGTGAGCGCCCAGATGTCGTTCGGCGTCGTGAGCGCGAACGGGAGTGCAGGCCCGCCTGTCAACGTGAAGCCGTCTGCGGAAAGCGTCACGACGATTCCCGCCGAGATCGTCACGCCATATGCGCCGAACATGAGCCGCGCCGGTGCGACGACCGTTCCGCTCGACGCGCCGCCCGTCTGCGCTACGAGCATCGCCTGCGCGTTCCACGTTCCGACGTCGCCGGTCGTATCCGCCGACCACGCGAATCGCGCCTGCGAACCCAGCCACCCGGCAAGCTGCCGAGCCGAGTCGAGAAAGCTCGCTTCGTCGGCGGTCGCGGGACGCGTCGCCGTCATCACGTAAAAACCAGGGTACGTCGTCCAGCTGTCGGCGAACGCGATCGTCTGTGGCAGTCCCGAGTCCGATGCCGGAATGAGCGCGATGCCGTAGTTGGACGGCAGCGCCGGTTCTCCGAGCCAGTAAAGCCCGGGCGCCGAGGACTCTGCGAACGCCGACGCGGTCATGCGATCAAGCGCCGGGCGGAATCGCCGGCGACACGTCGATCGTGTCTCCGCCGAGCACCGGGATGTCGAGCGGCCAGAGCTGCGGTGTGAATGTGCCCAGGTCGATGCCGGAAAGATCCACCGACTCCGCGCGCAGCGTCGCGCCGCCTTGCGAGTAGTCGAACACGTTGACCACCGGCCGCGTGAGCGAGATGCCGGTCGCCGCGCTCGGCCCGAAGGCCGCCGCTGCGCCGAGCGACGCGAGCGCCTGCCGCAGCGTCGTGCCCGCCGGCACCCATCGCGTCGTTCCGCCGATCGCGATGGAGATGAGCGGCGAGAGCGATGCGCGCCCGCGGAAGTACGCGATCCACAAACCGCCGCTCGTCGGGAATACGCCGCTCGACGCGTAGCTGTCGGTCGCGTTCTCGAGCGCGGTCCACGTCGACGCTCCCACGATCGCGACGTTCTGCGTCGGCGACGTTGAGCCGATCGCGCCGGAGCCGGGGAACGTCGTGCCGTCCGTGGTTCCGCCCGGCGCTTTCGGAAAAAAGACGCGGTAGTACGCTTCGCGCGCGCCCGGTCCGAAGAAGTCCATCGGGCTCGCGGCGATCGTCGTCGTTCCGGACGGCGTGCCTCCGCCGGGGATCACCTGCGAGAGGAACGCGTCCATCGTGAGCGCGGGCGCGAGCACGCTCTGTGCGCTGCCCGCCGGGAACACTTCGCCGAGGTCGTAGAGCTGCTGGCCGAGCGCGACGAAGCCGTTGCGGTCGTCCTTCGAGGCGGCGACGGTCTGATAGACCGCGCCCGAGACGCGCAGCCGCATGCCGCTGTCGAGGTCGAGCAGCCGCGTCGAGGCATCCTGCCAGATGCCATATCTATAGTAGAGAAGCTCGGCGAACGTCTGCGGGAGCGCAGTCGCGATCGCTTGTCGCACGAGCGGAACGCCCCACGGTTGCACGCCAGCGGCCTCGACTGCGATCAGCAGATTCCGATAGGCCGAGCGCACCGTGGTCCGTGCCGCGGAGCCGTCGAAGGTCCATGCCGATTTGTCGATCGTCAGCGAGTACGCCGGGCCGCCGGTGACAGGCGTCGCCACGGGCGCGAGCGTGAACGTGGTCGTCGAATCCTTCACGGTCGGCGTGCCATTCGTGAACACGTTCGCGAGATAGACGATGACGTTCGCCTGGTCGGCCGTCGCGAGGGTTGAGTAGATCCCGCGCCGGTACACGAACGGCGGCTGGCTCGACGCCGCGGCCGCGACGGATCGCACGCTCGACGCGAGCGATGGAATCGCGACGACACTCGCCGGTCCGCTCATGTAGTTGTCCGTGGTCACGAGCACCGCGGACTGCACCGAGACCGTCGCGCTGCCAGGGAACGCACCGGAGAACGTTGCGGCGATCGAAGTCGACGGCGCGCTCGCGCCGGCCACGTACGTCGTCGGTATCGTCGTGCTCGTGCCCCCGATGGTGACGAGATATCCCGTCACGCCGAAGTCCGGCACCGGCGTCCATGCGACGTGGACGTTCGTGCCGTCCCACACGCCGCTTATATCGTTCGGCGGCGTGCTCGGGATCGCGACCGTCGTGCCCGACGGCGTCACGGATCCGCCGCCGATGCCAGTCGCGCGCACGACCGCCGCCGAGCCTGGCGCGATCGAAACCGGTACGGTCACCGCGGCACTGGGCGCGCCTTGCACGACCGTGCGCGCCGCGAGCGCGCCTTCGACGAGCACGTCGACCCAGAATTGATCCGGCGTCGGCGTTCCGCTGGCGTTCAGTGTCACCGAGAGCGTGCCGCTCGAGTAGCTGCCCGACGCGACGGTCGATGCCGGGACGACGTTCTGTGTCGCGGCTGGTCCGCTCGTGCCCGCGCCGATCGGCGTAACCGAGATGGTTCCTGTCGTCGCGGACGGGACGGGAAGCGTGAGATTCGTTTCGCTCGTGGTCGCGCTCAGTGAGCCGTACGTGACCGTGTAGCCCGTGACGCCTTCATCGCCGGTTGCCGACCAGCTCAGCGCCAGAGCGCCATCGGTGAGCGACGCGAAGGTGATCGTCGGAGTCGTGGAGAGCACGGCGACGGTTCCGCCGCGCGACCCCGTCTGCGCGGCAGCGACGAGCTGCGCCGCCGCGGTGAACCGGTGCGTGACCGATGCGGGAAGTGCGATCGTGGTCGAGCCGGTGCCGGTGCTCGTGCTCGTGATCGCGGTGGATTGCGCCGCGATCACGTTCGACGCATCGAGCAATTGCACCTGCAGGCTCGCGGATGCGCCGCTGAGCGCGGTGATCACCTCGGCCGAATTGGGCGAGAGACTCCAGTTCACCGTGGCCGTCGTTCCGCTGACACTTACCCCGGTGATCAGCACCACGGCGGGGAAGAGCGCGACCGCCGTGCTGGCCGTGCCGGCCGTTCCGCGCGCCGTCGCCGCGACCGTCGCGGACCACGTCGTCGCGACGGTCTGCGCGGGAAGTGTCGTCGTGATCGCGGTCTCGAGTCCCGTGTAGAGCGTGATCGTCGACGTGGTGGCTCCGCCGGCCGAGCCGGTGAGCGTCACCTGGTATCCGTCCAGCCACGGACCGCTCGAGGGCGACCACGCGAGTGTCACGGCATCGCCTTGCACCGCGACGTCGACGATCACCGGCGCGCCCGGCGCGGGAACCGTGAACGCCGGGCCCGATGCAGACAGACCCAGGACCGGGCCGGCGAGCGGTCGAATCGCCGCGGTCGCGGCCGCGCCGACGTTGAGCAATACCGGAATCGAGAGCATCGGCTGCACGCCGGTGACATACGTGCCGGTGATGCCGCCCGAGAGCGTGACCTGATAGCCGTCGACGTTCGGGTCGGCGACCGCGGTCCATGCGAGATGGAGCCGCGCGCCGTCGTAGCTCGTCGTGATGCCGGAGACCGTACCCGTCACGATCGGTAGTGTTGCGCTCGACGGACTGGTCACCGCCGGCGTCGTGCTCGTCGAGGCGACCGAAGCGGACGCGACGACCGCGTAGCTCGCTCCAGCCGCGAGTTGATAGGTGAGTGTCGCCGAGAGTGGAGAGCCCGCGGCCGTTCCGGTGGCGACCTGCGTGCCGTTCTGCAACAGCGCGGCAGTGACGGCCGCTCCCGATGGGAGGTTCGGCGGCGCCGCGACCGTCGCGGTGATGTTGGTGCTTCCCGCGGTTCCCGACGGCGCCATCGTCACGCCGGCGATACTGGGTCCGGCGACGATCGGCGCTTGCGCGGCGCCCGCGGGTCCGCCGACCGATCCGTACGCCGTGGCCGATGCGACGGTGACGTTCGTGCCGATCGACGCGAGATCGACCACCGCGGTGCCACCGGCCGACGTCGCGCCGAACGTCGCGACCGGAGTGCTGCCCGACGAGACGATCAGGGAGTACGAAGGATTCGCGACCACTGGCGACGTCGGCAACGTCGGCGGCGTCCAACCGACGGTGAGTGTCGCGCCGTCATACGTCACCGACGACAGCGTCGGTGATGCGACTGGCAGCGCGACCGGCGGCGCGTACGGTCCGCTCGTGTACGGTCCACCCGCGCCGCCGGATGGATCGATCAGCGCGGCCGCACGTAGATAGAGCGCGTACGCGTGCCCCGTCGTTGGCGACCAGGCCCATTGACCCGATCCGCCGGCCTGCACGAACGTCTTTCCCACGCCACCCGTCGTATCGACGACCTGTACGACGCCGAACGCGGGTTGCGCCGCACCGGCCGGTGTCCACGCGAGCGTCAGGTTTCCGCCGTCGTACGATCCCCCGAGTGGCACGACACTCGACGTGAGGACCGGCGCCGAGATGACGCCGGGGTCCGTCCAATCGGCGTTCTGCGGGTCGGTACCGTTCGGCGCCCACTGCACCAGCACCTGGTACGGGAGCGCGTCGGTGAGTGGGCCCGGCGGCGTCACGAAGAGAAACGTCGCCGTGCCGCCGATGCCGTAGGCGAGCGGTTGGCCCGACTGCAGCAACTGCGCGATGAGGATGTAACCCGACGGCGCGCCCGTGCCGCTGACCGTCACGAGCACGCCGGTATTGAACGTCCCCGGCGGTACGATTCCCCACGGATCGATGTACGACACGGACACGAATGTTGGCGCGGCCATTGAAGCGTCCTCCCGCGAAAGTCCGGCGTGGTTAGACGAGTGCCTTCGAGTCGGCGAGCGCGCTCTGCCAGTCGGCGTGATGCGACTGCGGAATGCGCGCGAGCATGTACTTCGGGTCCTGCCGTTTCGCGCGATCGTGCGCCGCCTGCGCGCCGTGATCGCCGACCGCGATGCCGTTCGCGAGATACGACCCGAAGTCGTGGCCGCTGCCCGGCGCGAGCAACAGGTTGTAGACGAGACCACCGTACGACTCGGGACCGGCGCTCGCGATCTGATCGTCGCCGGTGTCCGTGACGACCGTGTCGCCCGCCTTGAGATCGCGCGCGGCGGTGAGCCCGTCGGGCGTGACCACCGGGTGCGCGTCGGAGAGCAGCACGTCGCGCCCGCCCTTCATTCGGAGGCGGATCATCGGATGCAGCGCGTCGCTGGCGTCGTGCCGCGCGCGCGACGTCGCCTGGACCGGGCAAGCCGAGCCTTGCGCCGTGCGGACGCTCACCGTGTTGTCGACGCGATCGATCGTCACCTGGCTCCCATCCGCGAGCGTCACTCGCGTCCCTTCGGCGACGCAGTGCCACCAGTACTGAATGTCCTCGATCACCTTGCAGTTGATCGATGGCTCTTGCGGCCAGTCCGGGCTGCACACCGTGAAGGTCACCGTCGGATCGATCGGGTTGTCGACCGGCACCGTGAACTGAAAGAAGAACGCCGTCTGCGTGTCGTTCGCCTGCGAGTTCGCTTCGTACTGGATGGACTGGGTGTACATCACCGGCTGCCCGTCGTACGGATAGCTCCAGCTGAGCACCGAGCCCGACGGCGTGAGCCCAGCCTGGAGGTCGAATGTGCTGAGCGGGTTGAGGAAAGCCTTCGCGCTGAGCACGTAGAGCTGCGTCGTCACGACGATCGGGTTCTGCTGTGTCGCGGTGATCGTCTGCAGCAGATCGCAGTTGCCGATGAACGGCACGACGAGACGGTCCGGATCCTGGTTGACGGACTGCGGATACGCGTAGTCCGAATCCGGGTTCTGATGCGACGTATCGCGCGCGACGGCAATGACGATGTTGGGGCCTTTCCCCTTCGTCGTCGACTGAACCGGCTCGGTGACCAGGGGCACGAGCGTATTCTCGTTCGTCGTCTGTGTCTTCGTGAGGAGGCCGAAGGTCGGCGCGGTGTCCGGCGTCTGCTGCGAGTGGAAGAACGTCGCGTGCGTCAACTTCTTCGTTGCGGGCCGTGCATCGGCGCTCCTCGTAGCCGCCTGCACGAGCGTCCCGCCGACCTGCGTCGCTGTGCCTGACGCGAGCACGGCACCATCAGGGTCCAGCACCATCGTGGTGGCGCCGGAGATGAATGCGTATCCGGGCGACGCCACCCAGCATCGTGTAGTTGCACGCCCCCGGGAGTCCCGGCCCAAATCGATGATCGTCGCATTTGGCTCGCGAGTCGTCGGTGAATTGCCCTTTGCCAGTGTGATAGCCCTGTGTAGTGCGGGATATCGATCCGGGGTCTTGTTGGAAGCAACGAGAATCTCGGTAATCAGTGCAAGGTCATCGGCTTCAGTTGGATCCAGTCTGATGCTCGAGGCATTCTGATTTGCCACTTTCCTGATGGTGGACTTCACTCGTTCGGATAATTGAATCATGAGCATCCTCCCTGAAAAAAAACATGCTGATTGGAAACGAGGTCGACAAGGTCAGCCTTGCTGATTCTCGAGAAGCACGTTCATCACCAATAGCTTCCCTGCCAGATGGACAGATCCCGCTCCGCTGATAATGACGCAGCAATTGCCGATGGCAATATTCAAGTGAATGCAATGAAGCGGAAAAAATCGTCAATTCATTTGTAGATAGTTGCTAGAGGGGGGCGACCCTAGGACTATCCACCAACAAACTAGCGGCCGGGGTAGTGAGGCGTCGCAACCCCCGCCACAATACGGTGCAGGGGGAAAACTTCTGGAACCGGATCCACTGCGGAATCCAGAGCTGCAAGGACGTGTTCGGGTCGGGATCCGACTCGCGAACCCCACCGACGGTGTATCGGTTGCACGAATAGTTAGCTCGCGCTCCCGAAACGTCCGTCGACCGTTTCCGCAGTCCGGGGGCTCGCAAGACCCATGACTTCGACGGATGCGGGGAGGAGGCATTCCAGTTCCCCGGGCCTGGATTTCGGGGGAGCCATGGGAACGAGAGTGACTCGGAGTGCTGGTATCATGCGCCGCCTCTCGTGGCGGCTAGTGGGGCCCATGAGGTTTCCAGCGCGCCTCGATCGCGTAGTCCGCGGCTGGGTCCAATACCTGCGTCGCGTTGCTTCGCACCGACGCGATGACGAGGGCAGGCGGTTTGCCCAAGTCCCCATATGTGTCCTTTTTTTGTTGAGATGGGCTATGACGGTTGACCTAAGTATCGGAGAAATAAAGAAAAGAAGGACCTTTGCCATCATTTCGCACCCCGACGCGGGCAAGACCACGCTGACGGAGAAGCTGTTGCTGTTCGGAGGCGCGATCCAGCTCGCCGGCACCGTCAAGGGCCGCAAGGCGGCGCGGCACGCCACCTCGGACTGGATGGCGCTGGAGAAGCAGCGCGGAATCTCGATCACCTCTTCGGTGATGCAGTTCCCGTTCCGCGAGAACATCATCAACCTGCTCGATACGCCGGGCCACGAAGACTTTTCCGAAGATACCTACCGCACGCTCACCGCGGTGGACAGCGCGCTCATGGTCATCGACTGCGCAAAGGGTGTCGAAGAGAGAACGATCAAGCTGATGGACGTCTGCCGCATGCGCGACACGCCCATCATGACTTTCATCAACAAGCTCGATCGCGAAGGCCGTCCGCCCATCGAGCTGCTCGATGAAATCGAGAGCGTGCTCAAGATCCGCACCGCGCCCGTCACCTGGCCCATCGGCATGGGCCGCGATCTCGCCGGCGTGTATCACCTGCTGGAGGATCGAATCTACGTGTACGAAGCGGCGGCGCGCGGCGAGCGCGGCACCAATCGCACCATCGAAGGGTTGCACAGCCCCGAAGGG
>DASTXR010000073.1:0-76802 GCA_035765415.1 Steroidobacteraceae bacterium
GAGTCAGCATCCGCGCCTGAGCAAACGCTCGCTCAACTACGACTTTTGGTGCCCGGCACCGCCTTCCGGCACGGCACCGCCTTCCGGCACCACCTCCCCGGCACCACCCTCAGATGTTCTTCGCGATCGGCAGCTTGCGCACGCGCTTGCCGGTCGCGGCGTAGATGGCGTTCGCCACGGCGGGCGCGATCGGCGGCGTGCCCGGCTCGCCGGCGCCGCCCATGGCTTCGCCCGAGTTCACGATGGTCACGAAAATCTCCGGCGCCTCGTTCATGCGCAGGATCTGGTAGTCGTGAAAATTGCTCTGCTCCACCTTGCCGTCGGCAAACGTGATCTCGCCATACAAGGCCGCCGTGAGTCCGTAGTTGATGCCGCTCTCCATCTGCAGGATGACGCCGCTGGGATTCGCCGCGAAACCGCAATCGATGGCGCACCACACCTTGTGTACGCGCACGCTGCCGTCCTGCACGGACACTTCGGCGACCTCCGCGACGATGCTGCCGAACGATTCATGCAGCGCCACGCCACGGCCGCGGCCCGCGGGCGCGCCGCCCGCCCAGTTGCAGGCCTCGGCGACGGCGTTCAGCACCGCGAGCTGGCGCGGATGCCTGCCTAACAACCTGCGGCGCAGCTCGACCGGATCCTGCCCGCCGAGCACCGCGAGCTCATCGAGCGCGCAGTTCACGGTGAAACCGGTGTGCGAGTGGCCGACCGAACGCCACCACAACACGGGCACCTGGCTGGTTCCCTCGTGCGTGTCCACGAGCACGTTGGGAATGTCGTAGGGCATGTCGGATGCGCCTTCGACGCTCGACTGATCGAACGCCTGTCCCTTGGGGATGAAGGCGTCGGTCCAGCCACCGCGCAGCACGCCCTGGCTCACGATGGTCTGTTGCCAGGCCACGGGCATTCCGGCGGCGTCCACGCCGCCGCGCACGCGCGACATCACATGCGGACGGTATGAAAGTCCGCGCACGTCGTCTTCGCGCGTGTACACGCTCAGCACCGGCTTGCCGACCGCCTTCGACAACTGCACGGCCTCCAGCACCACCTCGGAATTGCGCTGCGCGCGCCGCCCGAATCCACCGCCCAGGAACGTGTTGTGCAACACCACCTTCGCCGGGTCGAGGCCCAGCTCGCGGGCCGCGGCATCGCGATCGGGCGACTGCATCTGCGTGCCCAGCCAGAGCTCGCAGCCATCGGCGCGCACGTCGGCGAGGCAGTTGAGCGGCTCCATGGGCGAGTGCGACAGATAGGGCAGCTCGTATTCGACGTCCATGCGTTTCGCGGCCGTACCCAGCGCCGACTTCACGTCGCCGGTATTACGCGCCACGGCGCCAGGTTTACCGAGCAGGCGCTGGTACTCACGGCGCTGGCCTGCGCTCGAGAAGCTGCGCTGCGCGCCTTCGTTCCAGGCCAGCTCGAGCGCATCCCGGCCGCGCTTCGCAGCCCAGGTGTTCGTGCCATACACCGCCACCCCCGCCGGAATCACCTTGACGTCGACGACGCCGGCCACCGCGCGCGCGGCAGCGTCATTCACTTTCTCGAGCTTCGCGCCGACCACGGGCGGCCGCGCGATGACCGCGAACAACATGCCCGGCACGCGCATGTCGATGCCGAATTTCGCGCTGCCATCCACTTTCATCGGCGCGTCGAGCCGTTTTTGCGGCTTGCCGAGGTAGCGAAACGCCGCCGGATCCTTGAGCGTCACCTTCTCCGGCACCGGAAGCTGCGAGGCCGCGTCGGCCAGCGCCCCATAAGTGAGGGTCTTCGAGCCGCGATATACCTTGCCGTCGGAGGTGGTGAGCTCCGCCACGTCCACATCCCAGCGCCGGGCCGCCGCGGCTAACAACATGGCGCGCGCGCGGGCGCCGGCCTCGCGCAGCTGCGTGTAAGTGGTGCTGGTGCTCATGCTGCCGCCGGTGAACTGGATGGGCATGAACGGCACGTTGAACGCCGGATCCGCGCCTGCGAATTCCACGTTCACGCGCGCCGGATCCACGTCGAGCTCTTCGGCCAGCGCCATGGTGAGGCCGGTGTAGATGCCCTGGCCCATCTCGGACTTGCCGATCACCACCGTGACGGTGTCGTCCGGCGCCACCCTGACGAAGGCATTGGGCGCCAGCGTGCGTCCGGTCGCGGCGGCGCCTGCGGCTTCTTCGCGGCGATTTGCGTAGCGGATGCCGAGAACCAGCCCGCCACCGATGACTCCAACTGCGGCGCCGGCGGTAATGAAGGTGCGGCGGTCGAAACCCGCGGATGACTTGGTGTCCATGGCGCGCTCCGGTGTTCGGGATGCGGCGATGTTAAGGTATCGGCCGCATGCAACTGGAGTTTTTCGGAGCCGCGGGGGAAGTGACCGGTTCCTGCCACATCCTGCGGGTGGCGGGCCGGGAAGTGCTGCTGGACTGCGGCATGATCCAGGGTGGCCAGGACGCGCCGGCGCGCAACCGCCAGCCGTTCCCGTTCGATGCCGCCGCCATCGACGCGGTGGTGCTGAGCCACGCCCACATCGATCACTGCGGGCGCCTGCCGTTGCTGGTGAAGCGCGGCTACCGCGGGCCTATCTACACCAACAAGGCCTGCGCGGACCTCGTGCCCATCCTGCTGCGCGACTCGGCCAGCCTCGCGCTGCGCGACGCGCAACGCAACGAAGAGCGCATCGAGCCGCTGTACGATCTCGAAGACGTGGAAACCACGCTCGCGCAGATCCGGCCCATGCCCTACGACACGCAGAAGGAGCTGTTGCCGGGCGTCGTCGTCCGCGTGCGCGACGCGGGACACATCCTGGGATCTTCCAGCGTGGAGTTGTGGGCGAGCGAGGGCGCGGTGCGCCGCAAGCTCGTGTTCTCGGGCGATCTCGGGCAATACGACACACCCATCCTGCAGGACCCTCACCGGTTCGAGTCCGCGGACCTGGTGCTCATCGAGAGCACCTACGGCAATCGCCTGCATCGCGGCCGCGAAGACACCGAGCGCGAGCTCGGCGGCATTCTCGCGCAGGCGGCGCGCGACGGTGGCAACGTCATCGTGCCGGCGTTCGCCATCGGCAGGAGCCAGGAGCTGCTCTATCTACTGGCGAAACATTACGGCGAATGGCATCTCACGCGCTGGAAGATCTTCCTCGACAGCCCCATGGCCATCGCCGCCAGCCGCGTGTACTGGAACAACCCGGACCGCTTCGACGAAGAGACCACGCACCTGCGCGCGACGTTCCGCGGCATGCCACCTCTGCCGAATCTCGTGCTGTCGGAATCCTCCGAGGATTCCCGCGCCATCAATCGCGTGCGCAGCGGCGCGCTGATCATCGCCGGCTCCGGCATGGCCAACGGCGGACGCGTGCTTCACCACCTCAAGCACAACCTCGACAGACCCGAGTGCCACGTGGTCATCGTCGGTTTCCAGGCCCCGGGCACGCTGGGCCGGCAGCTCGTCGACCGCCAGCCGGAAGTGCGCATCCACGGGCAACGGGTGCGCTGTCTCGCGCAGATACACACGCTCGGCGGCCTGTCCGCGCACGGAGACCAGGCCGATCTGCTGCGCTGGTATGACAGTTTCGCCGGCCGGCCGCCCGTGTACCTCGTGCACGGCGAGGTGCCCTCGGCCGAAGCGCTGGCCGGCAAATTGCGCGAGCGCGGGGCAAGCGCCACCGTCACCCGGCCGGGACTTACCGTCGACCTGGCGAATTTGCCCGCCCTCGCGCGGGACTAATGCCTAGAATCGACGACTAACAAACCCCCCGCGGATCAATCACGCATGAGTCAGAAGTTCGAAGTTTTCCTCGCGCGTTTCGTGCGGATCGAGCCCGGTGAAAAACGCGCGGTGTTCACGGCCTTCGCGCTGATGTTCTGCGTCATGGGCGGCTACTTCGCCGTGCGGCCCATTCGCGAAACCGTGGGCACCATCCTCGGAGAGGCGGTGACCAGCGACACCTGGATCTGGACCGCGGTCTTCGCGATCGCAATCATCCCCGTGTATGGGTTCCTCGTGGCGCGTGTGAGCCGCGCGACGCTGGTTCCGGCCATCTACGGCACCGTGGCCGTGGCGCTGGCGGCAGCCGGCATGGTTTTCCAGGCCGATCCGCAGAACATGGTGGTGGGGCGCATCTTCTACGTCGGCATCAGCGTCATCAATCTGTTCCTCATCTCGGTGTTCTGGAGTTTCCTGCTCGAGTTCTTCCAGAGCGAGCAGACCAAGCGGCTGTTCGGCTTCATCGCCGCGGGCGGCACCACCGGCGCGCTGGTCGGGCCTTTCATCACCGAGCGCATCGTCAATCACGTGGGCATCTCGGGCATCCTGTTCTTCGGCGCGGCGCTGTTCGCGGTCGCCATCTTCTGCCAGCGCGCCCTGGTCCATGAAATGCGCGAACACGGCCTGTCGGCCGCCGCGGGCTCTTCGGCCGCCCAGGCAGCACGCGCCACGCGCGGTGTCGGTGGCAATCCCTTCGCGGGCGTGGCCATCGTGCTCAAGTCGCCTTACCTGCTGGGCATCGCGCTGTTCGTCATCATGATCTCCACGGCCAACACCATCCTGTACTTCGAGCAGCTTCGCCTGGTGAAGGACATGTTCGAAGACCCCGAGCAGCGCGCGCAGATGTTCGCGCGCATCGATTTCATCGTGCAGGCGCTGACGGTGGTGTCGCAGGTGCTCATCACCGGGCGCGTGGCGCAGAAACTGGGCGTGACCGCGCTGCTGGTGATATTGCCGCTGCTCATCATGGGCGGCTTCCTGCTGCTGGCGAGCATGGGCACGTTCCTCGTACTGGCCTGCGTGATGGTCCTGCGCCGCTGGGGCGAATACGCGTTCATCCGCCCGGGTCGCGAGATGTTGTGGAGCCGGCTCGACACGGAGACCAAGTACAAGGCGAAGAACTTCATCGACGTCACCGTGTACCGTTTCTCCGATGCCGTCGTGGCGCAGGTGCAGGATGCGCTCAAGGGCGGCGGCATGAATCCGGCGCAGGGCGCCTTGTTAGGCGCCGGCGTCTGCGCCATGTGGGCGGTCAATGGCTGGTGGCTGGGGCGCAAGTTCGACAAGGGAAAACAGTAGCTGTAGGAGTTCTCCGGCATCCGGGGAACTTCGCGCCGCGGACTTTCGTCTGCGGCTCATGCCCTCGAGCGTCATCCGTTCGTACCGCTACGATCCGCTGCAGCGCCGCCTGGAGTTGCAGTTCGTTTCCGGCCGTCGCTATCGCTATCACGACGTGCCCGAGGAGACCTGGCTGGGCATGCGCCGGGCATTTTCAAAAGGCGAGTTCTTCAACGCGCACATCCGCGATCACTTTCGCTACACGCGAGAGACCTGAGGGCGATGAGCGTTTCGACCGGTGGCGGGCAGCACGGCCTGTTCGACCTGGCGCCGGCGGGTTTCGTCCACGGCCCGGATTTCATCTCGGGCACCGAGGAAGCCGAACTGCTCGCGCATGCGCAGGCGCTGCCGTTCAAGCCATTTGCGTTCCACGGCTGGCTGGGAAAACGCGAAACGGTTTCTTTCGGCTGGCGCTACGACTTCAACGACGCAACCATGCACGCGGCGCCACCGATCCCGGAGTTCCTCCTGCCGTTGCGCGAGCGCGCGGCGATTTTCGCGCGTCTTCCCCCGGACAACCTGGAGCAGGCCTCGGTGATCCGTTACGACGCCGGTGCCGGGATCGGCTGGCATCGGGATCGCCCGGTCTTCGACAAGGTGGTCGGCGTCTCGCTGCTGACCCCCTGCATCCTCCGCTTCCGGCGCCGCGAGGCACGGGGCTTCGCGCGCTTCGCGTTCGACGCGCAGCCGCGCTCGGCCTATCTACTGAGCGGCGAGATCCGCCACGACTGGGAACACAGCATCGCGCCGATGAAGGCGCTGCGTTTTTCGATCACGTTTCGCAGCAGGAGTTGCTCATGACCAGGAACGAATTGACCGGCGGATGCGCCTGCGGCGGCGTGCGATATCGGCTCGCTTCCGCGCCTTTCGATGCGGGTTACTGTCATTGCTCGATGTGCCGGCGTTCGAGCGGAGCCCCCGTCGTGGCGTTCGCGACCGTGCCGCGCGCCGACTTCATCCTCGACGCCGGCGAGCCGCGGCGGCGCAGGTCGTCGGGTTCTGGCGAACGCTGGTTTTGCGGCGAGTGCGGAACGCAGCTCGCCATGCACGTCGATCATCAGCCGGACACGCTCGACTTCACGCTCGCGTCGCTGGATGCGCCGGCGGCGATTCGACCGGTGTTCCACATCTTCTTCGCCGAACGCGTGCGGTGGTTCGAGCCGCGGGACACATTTCCACGGCACGACGGCTTTCGCCCCGACACTCGCGGGCTCTAGGGTTACGCCACCGCGGCGTCCGAAGCCTTCTTCTCGAGCGGCAGAGAAATCCGGAAACGCGTGTATTCACCGGGCTTGGTCGCGATGCCGACGCGGCCACCGGCCTTGGTGACGAGGTCGCGGACCACGTCCATGCCGATGCCACGCGCGCCATCGTCGCTCACGGTGGTGAATCCCGGACGGAAGATGAGGCTGGCCAGCTTGCGCGGGTCGATCTTCGCGGCGAGCTCGACGGTGAGCATGCCCTGGCGCACGGCTTCCGCGCGGATCTTGTCGTGGTCCAGCCCGCGGCCATCGTCCTGGACGCTGAGCTGGTAACCATCCTCGCCCATGCGCTGGAACTGCACGGCCACGGTGCCGGTTTCCGGCTTGTCGAGAACCACGCGATCGGCCGGGCTTTCGACGCCGTGGCGGATCGCGTTGTGGATGAGCTGGCCGAGAATCTTTTCGATGGAGCGCCGGTAGTGGCGCGGCACGTCCTCGAGGCCGACGACCACGAGCGACACGCGCTTGGAGTACATGTCGGCGAGGAAGATGGACATTTCCTCGAGGCTCTCCTGCGAGAGATCCGAGAGCCGCGCGGCCTTGGTGATACCGGTGGCCGAAGGAGCGGCATCCCGCAGTTTCGGCTGGCGAATGGTGGTGCCGGTGGCCGTGGCCGAACGCTGCGTGGCGTCGATGGACGGCGTGCCGGTCTCGCCATTCTGCGTGCGCCAATCGCGCAGGCGCGCCACCACTTCACCCTGGATGGCGAGATGGCTCAGCAGATCGTCGAGCTTCACCGCGAGCGGCAGGAAATCGTTGCCGGACAAAGTCTGCTTGTCGCGCAGGCCGTTGAGCGCGGCCGAGAACCGGTCGGCGCGTTCACAGACCGAGGCCAGCGGCAAACGCTCGGCGCGCGAATGGATGCCGCGGATCAATTCGAGGATCAACACCAGCTTTTCACGGAAGGCCTGCGGCTCGCGCGCGGGCAGCTTCATGATGGCGCGCAGCTGGCCGGCTTTTTCGCGCGCCTCGGCGAGGAAGTGCTCGAGCCGTCCGGCTTCGATGTGCATGACTTCCTTGAGCACTTCGTTGAGGCGCGGATCCGGCGGATCGATGATCGCCGAAGGATCGGGCGACGCTGCGGGTTTCGGTGTTTCGCTGTCCACGGCCGACGACGCCACGTCGGGCGCCGTGATCGTGGTGGCGAGGTGATTCTCTGCATCCAGGCTGCGTATCGTCGCCGTGGCGGCGTCCGCCGCGGGCGCGTTGGGCGGCAGCGAGGCCGCCATCGACGCGATCTTGCGGGGCTGTCCGCCGGCCATGGCCGCTTCGCTCAAAGTGGGGAGCGAGGGGATCGAATCTTCCGTGACGTCCATCGGACCGAGCTCGAATTCCCCGGTGCTCATGGGAGTGAGCGGCGCGGGACTGCCGGATGGCGCGACCGCGGGAGCAGCCGCGGGAGCAATTGCTGCCGGGGCTGGCGGCGCGTCCGTCGCAGTGACTGCGGCTTGCGCGGCCACCGGCACCGGAGCGGCAGCCACGGGGGTTTCCGCCGGCACCGCGGCCATGGCCGCGACGTTGAGCGCCGGCCGCGAACCGGTTTCACCCGCGAGCCGCTTCGCAAAGGTCTCTTCGTCGAGAACCGGCACTTCGATGGTGTGCGGCATCACGCGCGGCGCCGAGATGCGCTCGATGGAAACGATGATGTGATGGACCCGGCCGTCGACCACCAGCCGCGCGAAGCGGATCGCGAGGTGGCGGGCGCCCGAATGCACCTTGGCGAGCGGATTCTGCGTGGCGTCGACCACCGCATTGGCTTCGGCCTTCCACATCGATTCCAGGAACGCGACGGTCTGGCGCCGGACCTGT
Source organism: Steroidobacteraceae bacterium (assembly GCA_035765415.1). GTDB lineage: Bacteria > Pseudomonadota > Gammaproteobacteria > Steroidobacterales > Steroidobacteraceae > CADEED01. Next base: position 8,160 of record DASTXR010000073.1, read on the forward strand.
ACGTCGACCAGGTCGGCGATGACCTGTACGAAAGCGGTGCCCGCGCCGCAGGTGTGGCCTAACAACTCCGGCGCCGCGGAAGACGCCTCGCCCATGAGCTTGTGTTCGCGATCGAGGAACAACACGCCGGCCTGTGACAGCTCGAGCATGGCGTAGGCCTGCGCACGCGCCACCACGAGCTGCTCGTCGCGCGAACGCAGGCTGCTGCGCTGCGTGATGGCGTAGATGGTGACGCCGATCAGGCAGATGAGTGCCGTGCCGAGCGCCACGATGGGAAAGTTGAGGAACTCCATTCCGCCTCCTCAGGTCCCGGCGCCGGCCGAGACCAGGGTCTCCGGGTCGATGATGCCGCTGTCACCCATGGCGTGCGACATCTCTTCGAGCGCGGACAGCAGCTCGTCGCAGGACGCGATGCGCTGCTCGCGCGACTTCGACATCAGGCGTTCGAGCAGCGGCTGATAGCCGAGGTGATGCACCGGAAGTTCGGGCACCGGCGCCATGACGTGTTGTTGCAGCACATCGATGGCCGACGCGCCGAGGTAGGGCTTCTTGCCCGCCAGCATTTCGTAAAGCATCACGCCGAGGCTGTAGAGGTCGGTGCGCGCATCGAGCGATTCGCCCTGCGCCTGTTCCGGGCTCATGTAGTAAGGCGAGCCGCGCAGAACGCCGGTGCGCGTGCTGCCGTCGCCCGAGAGCAGGCTGCGCGCCAGGCCGAAGTCGATGAGCACCACGCTGCCGTCATCGCGCAGCATGACGTTGGGCGGCTTGAGATCGCGGTGGATGATGCCCGCTTCGTGCACCACCTTCAGCGAGCGCGCTATTTCCTTGAGGAAGGCGATCGCCTCGTCGGAGGTCAACGGGTTCTGCAGGCGCGCCTTGAGGTCGCCGCAGGGGAAATATTCCATCGCGAGGTATTCGACGCCTTCGTGGATGCCATAGTCGAACAGATCGATGATGGACGGGTGGTCGAGCGCCGCGATGGCCTCGAACTCACGCTGGAACATGATGGAGCGCTGGCCGGTGTCGGCGGCCGCGGCATCGACGTTGCCGGAGTGCTTGCGCTTGGAGATCTTGAGCGCCACGTTGTGGCCGAGGTCTTCGGCAATCGCGAGATACACGGCGGCGGCTTCGGACTCGCCTATCTTCTGAAGAATGGTGTAACCGGGGATCTGGTGATTCTCCGGCGCGATGGGCTTGCGTTCCTTCACGGCGGGCATCGAGAGCGCCGCCGCGTCCCTGGCAGGCGCGGGCGCTTCGGACGGCGCGGGCGCTGCGGGCGGTGTCGCAACCGGCGTCAGGACGGGTGCATGCGAGGCCAGTGCTGCCTTCGCGGCCTCGGCCAGGCTGGCGCCGGTGTGCGTGGCGATGTGCGAGCGAGGTGGCGCCGGAACGACGGGCGCTTGCGGCGCGGCCGCCGGTTTCGGCGGCGGGATGACCTGCGCGGCCGCGCTGGCCAGGCTGGCGCCGGTGTGCGTGGAAATGTGCGGCGGCGGCGTCGCGGCGGCGCGCGTCAGGGTTTCGGCGTGTTTGTCGGTTTCCGGCTTGAAGCCCGCCTGGGCATTACGTTCCGCACGGCGCTGCGCTTCCTTCTCGATGGCGCGCAGCGTGAGCTTGATGGAGCGTTGCAGCCGCGCCGGGGTCAGCAGCCGCTTGGGTAGATAGTCGGCGGCGCCGAGGCGCAGCGTGCGGATCGCGGAGAGCTCGCTGCCGCCTTCGGCGAGGATGATCATCTCGGGAAAACCCGGCTGGGTGCGCAGCTTGCGGATCCAGTCGAAGCTGTCCGTGGTCGGATCCTCGATGCCTTCGTCGAAGGCCATCGACAACATGACGATGTCGTAGTCGCGCACGGTCATCGCCGTGCGCACGCGGCCGAACGACGTCCAGTCCATGATGACGATGGAATCGTTGGGCCATCCGGCGCCCACCGTGTGCTGCAGCCACTGCGCGTACTTGGCGTCGGTCTCGACGATCAGGAAGCGTTGTGTGCGCGGCGCGTCCATCTATTCATCCGCGAATCTGATGCGAACCGCGACGCGCTGTTCGACGGGTTTGCCTTCTTTCGACATGACCGGCTTGTAACGCCACTGGCTCACCGCGGCGATCGCCGACGAGTCGAAAGTCCTGCGTGGATTGGAATTGGTGACGACGATGTTGCTGGTGGAGCCGTCGGTGAGCACGGTGAACTCCATTTCGACCCAGCCGCCGCCGCCGCGAATGCGCGCCGAATTGGGGAATTTCGGCGGGACGTATTCGAGGCGCTCCAGCGACTTCTCACCGACCACCTTCTTGCTCTGCGCCGCGCTCGCGCGCGCGGCTGCCAGGTTGTTTTCCGCGGTCTTCAGATCTTCGCCGACGAAGCCGATGGTGCGCGCTTCGTTGAGCCAGGTGTCGGCCGCGGCGAAATCGCCACGCGACTGCGCACCGCGGACTTCGGCGAGATAGGCGTTGCCTAGACCCTGGCGCGCGCTGGCCACCGCGGGATTGCCCGCATCGAGGTTGATCAGCGCCAGCAGATGAGCCTTGGCGTTGTTGCCCGCGGGCTGCAGCAGCCGGTTCGCGGACAGCGCGGCGGTGAAGGACTGGGCGAGAGCCATCACTTTGCCGGCGCGCGCGTTGTTGACCGTGTCGTGCAGCGAGCGGCGAATGGTGGACATTTCCTGGCGCGGAGCGCCCGTGCTGTCGGCGTTTGCCAGCCAGCGTTCGGTCTCGGTCGCGATGCCGGCGTTGGCCGCGAGCGATGCGCGATCGAGCAGCGCCTTCTGCAGAGAACGCGTGGTCTCGCGCAGCGTCGGATCGCCGTCGGGAAGCAGCTGGCGCGCGGCGTCGACGTAGAACCGCGCATTATCCTCGGAAGGTTCGGTGAGCTTGCCGCTGGCCAGCCGCGATTGCGCGAGCCGTAGATAGGTGGCGGCTTTCTCCAGCTTGTCCTGGGCGTCGCTGTCCTTGGCGCGCGTGAGAGCGGCGCGTTCGTTCTCGCGCTCGATCTGCATCATCAGGAAAGCGCCGCGCGCCGTCGCCGGCGTGAGTGTCTCGGCCACCGCCACCATCTTCTTCGCGTCCTCGACGCTGCCCGCGGTGATGGCACGCTCGGCGGCGCTCAGGAGCCTGTCGGCGACGCGCACCAGGCCCGCCTTGGCGAGCGTGTTGCTGGGATCGAGAACGAGCGCGCCGCGGAACAACTCGACGGCGTTGCGTCCGGGCGGAGAGGCGAGCTCACCGCGCTGCAACGCGGCTTCCGCCTGCGCGAGCTGTTCGTTCAGGCGTTCTTCGAAGCTCGGGACGGGCTGCGGCGTTTCGCGCGGCGCCACTTCCTCGGGCGCCTGCACGACGGCCGGACGCGAAGCGGCGGGGCGCAGGGTGTCGCGCACGGATTCCCTGGCTGCGGCCGGGGCAACCGCGGGCGTGGGAACGGGCTCGGGCGCGGCCGCCACGGGTTCCGGCTCCTGTTCCTGCTGCACGGGCGGCGCCGCGTCCTCGGCCCGGGGGGCCGCGACCGGATCCGGCTCGGCGGGAGCGGCGTCGGCCGGCGGACTAACTACCTGCGCGACGGACGCGGATGCGGCTTCCGGTTTTCCGCGGGACGACATCGCGTACCAGGCTCCCGCGGCGGCGAAGATGACGGCCGCGCCGATGAGGCCCGGCAGCACCGCGCGCATCGAGCTCGAGCCGCCGGCCTTGGCGGCTTTCTCGAATCGCGAGAAATCCGGGCGCGTCTGCTCGAGCGTGCGCTCGACATTCTCGACTTCGTGACGGCGCAGGGCGGCGTCGACGAACAATCGAACACGCGGCGCGGACACCGGGCGATGCAGGAAGCGATACACCACGCCGGAGGTGATCTGCCCGGCGACCTTGGATTGTTCTTCGGCGGTACCGACCACCACGAGCACGAGGTCCGGCCAGGTCTCGCGCATGCGTTCCGCCATCGTGGCGAGATCGCCTTCGATGAACATGCTGTCGAGCAGCGCCACGGAGACGCGGCGGCTATGGAGATGCGGAGTGAGCTCGGCTTCGGAGGTGACGAGGATGAGATCGTTGGACGGATCGACGACGCTGCGTAGCAGCCCGATCAGGGCGCGATCCTGTGTAATTGCGGCAATGGCCACCGGCGCCGCGGCGTTGGCGAGCATGGGCGAATCGTATTCCGACTGCGGCAACATGACGGTGGTGGCAGACCCGCAAAAAGCAGCGAAAACAAAGGGTGCGAAAGCACTTTAACAAGATATGTAAGTTTATCGGGGAAGCCCGCCCGAAGGCCCTGCGCACCGGTAATCCGTGAACTGCGTCCCTCCACCAATGTCTCGTAACGAGACTGCTTTCACAGTTGGGGCGACCGTTCCCACCCCGGTTATGATCGCCGCCGCCATAAGCGAATGGAGTGCCAAATGCGCGTTAGAGCCCTGATTTTTACGGTGTTGTTCACGTGTTTGAGCCAGATGGCGTCCGCCGCCGGCCCGAATGGTGCCCAGCAGCGAGGCGCGGAGGCATTCCTGGCCGCGCTGGCGGGCGGCAACGTCATGGCCGTCGCCCAGGAGCTGCATCCCGACGAGGTGGAAAAACTGCGCACGCGCCTGCTCACCCTGTTTCGCGCCGAAGCCTCGCGTTCCGACAACACCTACCGCTCACGGTTGTTTGGACCCGGGCGGACGCTGGCCGACCTCGAGCGCATGACGCCGGTGGCTTTCTATGCCGCCCTGTCCGACCGCGTGCGGTTTCGCGCGCGCGAGTACGAGAAGGTCGATTGGCTGGGCCTGGTTCAGGACGGCAAGGTGGTCTACGTCGTCGGCAAAGGCGTGCAGCCCAAGGAGCGCGGCGCGGTCAAGGTTCTGGTGACGGTGGCGCTCGCGCAGTACGGCGCGCAATGGCGCGCCATCATCCCGACCGAAGTAGAAGCCCAGCTCGACGATCTCATCGAAGGCCGCGTTGCGGCAGCGCCGCCACCGACGGGCGGCGCCCCGGGCAGATCGCTGGTCGAGGAACGCCCGGCGCCGTTGTCGCCCGGCATCAGCGAGCTGCTGGCGCGCGCGGAAGCCAGCCTGGCCGATGGACGCTGCGAGGAGTATTACAGCCAGTTCATGAGCCCTAACTTCAACCGCGCGACGTCGAAATCCGCGCGCAAGACGCTGATCAACTCCTGCACCAACAATGAGAGCCTGCGCGAGACCATGATCACCACGCTGCGAATCGTGCAGGAGCTCAGCCCGAAGTACGACCAGGGCGGCGCGCGCGCCATCTATGACGTGAGCGGGCAGGGGCTGCCCTATCAACGCTTCGTGCTCGAGCGTGACAAGGACAATCGCTGGTACATCGCGGAGTGATGACTCGAATGCTGAACATCCGACCCGCTACGCGCGAAGACGCGCCGGTCATCGCCAGCCTGGTGCGCGAGCTCGCCGACTACGAAAAGCTGCTGCCCGAGGCGAAAGCCACGGCGGAAGATTTCCTGCGCGAGATCGAATCTCCCAATCCGGTCATCCACGTGCTGATCGCGGAATGGCAGGGCGAGCCCGTGGGTTTCGCACTGTATTTCTTCAACTTTTCGACGTTCGTCGGCCGGCCGGGCCTGTACCTCGAGGACCTGTTCGTGAGACCCGCGCAGCGCAGTCACGGCATCGGCCGCGCGCTGCTGCGCGCGCTGGCGCAAATCGCCGAACAGCGCGGTTGCGGGCGCATGGAGTGGGCGGTGCTCGACTGGAATGAACCCGCGCTGCGGTTCTACAAGACACTGGACGCGCGCCAGATGAAGGAATGGATCATCCATCGCCTCACGCCGGTCGAGATCGCCCGGCTGGCCGCGGAAGCCTGACCGAAGGAGATACGCATGAAACGTCTCGCCACTTTGTTAGCCAGCGCCCTGCTGTGCGCCGCGGGCCCGGTCGCCGCCGGCGACACCAGCGCGCCTCTCATCACGCAGGCGGAGCTGCTGGAGCGCCTGGAGCAGAAGGATCCCGAGCTCGTGGTGCTCGATGTGCGCACTGCCGCGGAATTTGCCGCCGGCCACGTGCCCGGTGCGCTCAACGTGTCGCACGACCTGCTGGCCTCGCGCGTCGACGAGCTCGCCGCCATGCGCGACAAGAAGATAGTGCTCTACTGCCGCAGCGGGCGTCGCACCTTGTTAGCCGAAGACGTGCTGCGCAAGGCCGGCTTCAAGAACCTGGCGCATCTCGAGGGCGACTACCTCGCGTGGGAGGCTGCGAAGCGGCCAACAGAATAATAATGGGGTCAGTCCCCAATTCCTGGCAAATGGGGTCGGACCTCATCCGCCGCAGGCAGTTCGAACAGCGTCGCGGGAGAGGTCTGACGCCATCCCACCCCTCCCCACATCAGTTCGCGTCCAGCGTGAACTGCGTGCCGCGATAGGCGAGGCGCGCGCCGGTCTGGGTGATCGAAATGAGCTGCACACCTTCGGGCAACGATTCGCCTTCGCGCAGCTTGCGCATGTTGATGAAGACGAATCGCTTCGAAGGATCCGCGTCAAACACGTGAAGGTCGAGTCGCAGCTCCGGAATCTGGGCGCCTTGCGCCAGCACCTCGTCGCGCGAAGGCACTGCGCCCGAACGCCGTGCGGCAGCCACGGCGTTCGCCTGATCGGGCGTGATGGCCGGCCGATAGTCGCGCGCGTCGTAGTCCGGCGGTATGGACGGCTCCTGTCCGGACAACATGGGTTCTTCGACGAGCGGTAACGCAGGGCTCGGCGCTACGACACCTGGGTCCGATCCCAGGCTCACGGCCGGTGGCGCGTTGGCGGGAATGTAGGTGGACGTCGCCGGAACCGTGACCATGCCCGGCGGCGCGGCCGCGGCCGAGGCCTGCGCAGCCACGCCGGAGGATGCGGGCGGTGGCGCGGGAGCCGCCGGCTGGCGCAACACGACCCAGAGCAGGATGAGGATGTTCACGCCTAACAACACGCCGAGCCCGGCTGCCCACAGCGGAAAACGGCGGCGCGGCGCGGCGACCTTGACCTCGAACAGCGCCGGCGAAGACTGCCGCTGCCGGTCGTTCTCGGATTTCTTGAGTGCGTCGAGAATGAACGACATGTCAGCTGCCTCTGCTGCTGCGCAGGAAGGGTGTAGCGGCATCGTTGAGCGCGGCATCGAGCGCGACCTGGGTCTGCACGCCCGCGACACCATCGACGGCCAGGCGACTCTTGCGCTGGAAATCCTCGACCAAGGTTGCTAGCTCCGTATCGAAACGATCATTGTTGGGGACCTGCTCGGCGGGCAGGCCATTGACGCGGCGCAGGCTCTCGCGCAGCCAGCGCACGCGCGCGTTGCGCGCGCCCAGGGCCAGCGGCTGCGAGCCACCGGCGGCCGGTCGCCACAGGAGTACGTAGTCACCAAACCAGCTTCGCGAGAGATCGCCGATGCCGATTTTTCGCTGTGCGCCGCCCAGGTCCACCTGGGCGTGCTCGTCGTCGAGACCGGCGAGCACCACCTGGTGGGCGTGACCCTCGGAGTCGATGACATTGAGCACGGCCGGGCGATTGAACAGCCGCAGCTGCGCCAGCGAGCCGCGTTGCGTCAGGCACTCGAGGCCTCCCTGCAGCGCCTGGCTGCAGGGATCGACGCTGCCGGCGACGTAACGCAGGCCCCACAGCGCGAACAGCTTGTTGAACGCGTTGTCGGGGTCGGTTTCCGCCGCGTACTGGCCTAACAACTTGTCGAGGTCCGGCAACGGCGGGGGCGGAGCCGGCGCCGGCGCGGGCGTCGGCGCGGGCGCGGCGGCAACCACCGGCGCCGGTGTCAGGGCGGTGATCACCTGCGGCAACAGCAGCACAGCGCTCGCGATCGCAATCGCGGCGACGCTGGCGGCCGTGGCCCACGGCAGCCAGCGCGGCTGGATGGTCCTGTCGAACACTTCGCCCGCGGCGCGGCGCACGACGCTGGCGCTGATCAGGTGGCGATCCTCGGTGAACGCGCCCAACAGCGATCGGTCGCTGATGATGTTGATGAGCCGGGGCACGCCGCCCGAAAGCCGCTGGATTTCGCGCAATGCGCCGGCGGAGAACACTTCGCGCGTGGCGCCGGCGACGCGCAGGCGATGGCGCACGTAGGCGGCGGTTTCGTCGCCCGACAGCGGATCGAGGTGATAACGCCCGGTGATGCGCTGCGCGAGCTGGCGCAGCTCGACGCGGCCTAACAACTCACGCAGCTCGGGCTGGCCGATCAGGATGATCTGCAGCAGCTTCTGGGTTTCGGTCTCGAGATTGGTGAGCAGCCGCACCTGCTCGAGCACTTCGACGCTCAGGTTCTGGGCTTCGTCGACCACCAGCACGATGCGCCTGCCGTCGGCATGCGAATTGAGCAGGTGCAGGCTCAGCAGGTCGACCAGGTCCTTGAGGCTGTTTTCGGAGCCGTCCGCCACGCCGATGCCCAGCTCCTCGCAGATGGCCAGCAGGAACTCCGCGGGCGTCATGCGGGGATTGAGGATCAGCGCGATCTCGGCGTGCTTGGGGGCCTGCGTGAGCAGCGAGCGAACCACGGTGGTCTTGCCCGTGCCCACCTCCCCGGTGAGCTGGATGAAGCCGCCGGCCTCGTTGATGCCGTACACCAGGTGCGCCAGGGCTTCCGCATGCCGTCCCGACAGGAACAGATAGTGCGGATCGGGGGTGATCGAGAAGGGCTTCTCGTTTAGGCCGAAAAAGGGGGCGTACATGGGTGTGCGGGGCCTGGAGGCTGATCTTTATATTTAAACGTACGCCGCCGCATCGGCGGCGTTAAAAAGCGGCGGGACGCCTGGAAACAGTATTGCACGGGCTTTTCCGCCCCGGCTACCCGCGGGGCTACCCTCGGCCGGTAGTCGGAGAGTGCCCACGGGGCTGGCCTCTTCCGGGGGCCTTTTCGGACATATCTTCGGGGGGTTCGTCCGCGCCGCGCGCCTCCGGAAGCGCGCTGCCGCGGCGCACCGCCAGGTTGCCGAACCGCTCGCGGATCAGGTCCACGGCGGCATCCAGTGCCGTGGCCCCGGTGTTCGCGGTTCCGGGCGCCGCGGGGGCCGCGAACAGGTCCATCTGGTCGGCGGCGTGCAGGTGGTTCACGCCGACACCTAACAACCGCACCTTCGCATGCGGCTGCTCGGCCAGCCACGCGTTGAGCAGCTCGGCGGCAATTTTTGCAATCGTGCGCGAATCGGTGGTGGATGGCTCGAACCGCTTCTGGCGCGTGAACGTGGTGAAGTCGTCACGCCGGATCTTGACCGCCACGCAGCCGGTCGCGAGATTCTGCGCGCGCATGCGGGTGCCGGCGCGGTCGGCGAGCCGCAGCACCTCCGAATGCATCCGCGAGTGATCGGCGAGGTCGGTGAAGAAGGTCTCTTCGGCGCTGATCGATTTCTCGTCCCACTCAGACATCACCGGCCGCTCGTCGATGCCCGACGCGCGCTCGCGCATGCGCTGCGAGTCGCGGCCGAAGATCGGCCAGAGCACCGCGTCGGGCGCGGTGCGCAGCTGGCCGAAAGTGGCGAGACCGGCGGCCTCGACGCGTTCGCCGAGCTTCCGGCCGAGCCCGGGCAGGCGGCGCACCGAGAGCGGATCCAGCACCGAGCGCATGTTGCCGGCATGGATCACGGTGAGACCGTCGGGCTTCTCGAGATCGGAAGCGATTTTCGCGACCAGCTTGTTAGGCGCGACGCCCACCGACGCCGCGAGCTGTGTTTCGGCGCGAATCCGCTGCTTGATGCCGCGCGCGATGCTCACCGGGTCGCCCTTGAGCGCGAGGCTGGCGGTGACGTCGAGGAATGCTTCGTCCAGCGAGAGCCCCTCGACCACCGGCGTGTATTCGTGAAAGACCGCGAACACCTGGTGCGACACCTCGCGGTACACCGACATGCGCGGCTTGACGCAGATGGCATGCGGGCAGCGTCGCAGCGCCTCGCGGATCGGCATGGCCGAGCGCACGCCGAACTTGCGGACTTCGTAGCTGGCGGCGGCGACCACGCCGCGATTGCTGGTGCCGCCGACGATGAGCGGCTGGCCGCGCAATTCAGGCCGGTCGCGCTGCTCGACCGACGCGTAGAACGCGTCCATGTCGACATGCAGGATGGCGCGCGGAGAACTCATGGCGCCGTTTTACAACGTTCGGGTCAGCCAGTGCAGCAGATTCAGCGTGAAGCGGAAATTCTGCTCCGCGCCGGGGGCGTTCATGCCCATGGGTTGCCGGTTCGGGCCGGAGAGCTGCGCCGAAAACATCGCCGCCTCGCCGAAGAAGGCCACGCGCCCCTTGCCGGCATCCTGGACCGCGGCCTGCAGCCAGCCTTCGATGGGGACGCGGCGCGTATCGGCAGCGAACTCCCAGGCCTTCTGGGGCATGAGGCTCACGTAGCCGGCGGGAATCACGATGAGCGGTTCGGCGCGCGGCGCGCGAAACGCCTGGCCCGTGAACGTCCGTATGCTGCTCACGGATTCCTGCGCATTGCGCCCGCGAACGATGACGTGGTCGCGCAGCGTGCGATCGGCGGTACGGAAAATGTCCGGGTCGCGGCTCTGGGGATCGCGCATGGCAAACCCGTCCATGAACTCGACCTCGAATGCCGCGGCCAGTTTTGCGGCCGCGCCGGCGAGCGGCATGTGATCCGCGATGAGCAGCAACGCGCCGCCTTTCCCGACCCAGCGGTGCACCGCGGCGATTTCCGCATCCGTGAACGCCGATGGCGTGGGATAGGGATATTGATCCCACTCGTCGTCGCTGGGCTGAGCGTTCGAGATCACGAGCACCGCGCATCGTTTCAGCGCGCCCTTGTCGAAAGCCGAAGTGTTCGGCACGACCTGGAACCCGTCCTGTCGCAACAGTTCGCCGAATGCCCAGAACCTTTCCGCCAGCGTGTGGAAGTTGTGGTGGGCCTCGTCCAGGCAAACTACCGGGCCCGACCCGCGCGCGTATTCCGCGCGCGCGATGGCGGGTCGGAAGTCGCGGTCGGGCACCTGCTGCGCTTGCGCCTGCGCGGCCGCGAGCAGCGCCAGCGCGGCCGCACGGCCGGCTGTTCGCCAGGTCAGCGGCATTCCATTACTCGACGGTGATCGTGACTTTCTTGGAGATGACGGCCGGATCGTGCGGCGTGTGCAGCGAATCGGCCAGCAGCAACTGCAGCGTGTGTTTGCCGGGCGGCAGTGTCAGCGTGGTCTCGGTCTGGCCCTTGCCGAAGTGCACGTTGCGTTCATCGGCGGGCAGCGGCAGCGCCAGGTTGGTGGGCGCCTCGGTGTCGATGAGCAGGTGATGGTGGCCGGTGTTGTCGAACTTGATGCCCGCGGGTGCGACACCCATGCCTTTCAATCCGAACACCACGGTCACCGGCCCTTTCACCTTCGCGCCGTCTTTGGGCGAAACGATGTAGACCTCGGCGCCCGCGGGCGACGGGCTGCGATCCGCGGCGAGGGCGGCGCCGTTGGCGGCGAGCGTGAGTGCGGTGGCGAGCGCGAGACGTGGCAGGAATCGGATTTTCATCGGAGGCCTCCGTGGCGTGGGGCTGCAACTTAGACCCGCGGCAACCAGCCGCGCAAGCGGTCCGGGGATCTATCCCAGGGAGATGGCGCTGTACAACGCGAGCAGCACCAGCACCATCACCGCCGCTGAAATATACGACAGGCCGATCGTGAGGTATTTCGCGAACGTGAGAGCCCGGCCCTGGCCGTAGTAGTTGCGCATGCCGCGGAACAGGTACCAGGCCATGTAGACCCACGCGGCAAACTTGACGATCCCGAGGTGATCGCCCACGCGGGGAATCAGCTCCAGCAACGCGATCAGCGTGAGCACCAGGAACACAAAGGCGTGGTTGTGAATCAGGAACAGCAGGTGTTCCACGTAGTAGCGCTTCGGCCGCCAGTACAGGGGTTTCATGGAGAGCGCGAGCAGCGGCAGGAACAGGAACATGGCGCGCGGGATGTTGTGCGCCACGGTCTTGGCGAGTTCCCGGCCATCATCCACGGCAATTTTGGCGCAGGCGGAGTGGAGCTTGGCGTAGTTCTGGTTGGCGTTCGGATCGGGCTTGCTGAATTCGGCGCAGAAGTCGGTCATCACGTTCTTGGAGGCGAGCCCGTCGCGCGGTTTCGCCACGGTTTCGCCGGACTCCAGCGCGAGCTTCTCCCGGTCGGCCTGCTCCCTGAGCCTGGATGCCGCCATCCTGAGCTCCTCGCTACCGGGCCCCGTCTCCTCTTCAAGGGCCTCGGCCGCCTCGTACATGTTCTCGATGCGCTCGGCGGTGGCATCTTCGTCGACATCGATCGCGACTCCCTCAGGCGTTCCCACGACCAGGAAGAACACGACGCTGATCACGAGATACAGGCGGAACGGCGGCAGGTAACTCACGCGTTTGCCGCGGAAAAACTCCCGCGTGAGAAAGCCGGGGCGCGCGAGCAGGTACCAGAGCGTGCGCCACAGCCGCGAATCCGCGTGCGAGATGCTCTCGAAAGCCTCGCCGGCGAAATGCGCCACGGTGTGGATGTGCGGCTCGTGCCGCTGCCCGCAGGCCGAGCAGTATTCGCCGTCGAGGCTGGCGTGGCAGTTGGCGCACACCAGCGTCAGTGGCTGGGGCGGCTCGGGCGGGCTAACTACCGGAACGGGAGGCGAGCTCATCGTCTCCCGTTCACGCGACCTGGCCGGAAGGAAACATTTCGCTGACGCTGCCGGAGGGGGCGTCCGCGGACGGCGAAGCCTGCGCCGCCAGCTCGTGCGATTCGAAGTCGTCGACGCTGATCAGCTCCATGATCTTGCGGTCGTAGTCGCGCAGCATCGCCGCCTCGGTGTCGGAGATGATGCCCTGCTGCAGCGCCTGGGTGATCTGCCCGGGCACGTCGAGCGCGGTCACCTTGCCGGTTTTCACGCCGTCGACGCGGATGCGTTTCTCGATGGGCTCGGCGGTCTGCGAAAGCACCAGCGCTTCCTGCAGCAGGCCGAGCGGATTGCCGGGCTCGAGCGTGCGGTAGACGAAGCGGCAGAGGCGATCGCGGACTTCGCTGGGGGCGAGCACCGCGTCGGCGAGCTTTCTGCCGAGCCGGTCGCTGGGCGCCGAATAGGCGCGGCCGCCCGGGAAGATGAGCGCGCGCATGACCCAGCCGAGGAAGCGATTGGGGAAGTTGCGCAGGAAGTCATGAAGCTGTTCCTGCGCCTTGTAGAGCTGGTTGCGGCACGCCCATTCGACCACCGGCAGGTCGTCGGCGGGCCGGCCCTGGTTTTCGTGATGCTTGAGCACCATGGACGCGAGGTACATCGCCGACAGCACGTCGCCCAGCCGCGCGGAGAGGTTTTCCTTCTTCTTGAGATAGCCGCCGAGCGTCAGCATGGCGACGTCGACCGCGAAGGCGAACGAAGCCGAGAAACGCACGATGTGCTGGTAGTAGCGCCGCGTGTCGCCCACCTCGGGCACATGCGTGAAGCGCGCATGCGTGAGCGCCATCACGAACGAGCGCACCGCGTTGCTGATGGTGAAGCCGATGTGGCCGAACAGCGCTGAGTCGAAGTCGTCGACACCCTGCTTGCGGTCCGGATTGCGCGCCGCGTTCATTTCCTTGAGCACGAACGGATGGCAACGCACCGCGCCCTGGCCGAAGATGATGAGCGAGCGGGTGAGGATGTTGGCGCCTTCGACCGTGATGGCCACCGGCACCACCTGGTAGCTGCGGCCGAGGTAGTTGCGAGGGCCTAACTGGATGCCCTTGCCGCCGTGCACGTCCATCGCGTCGTTGGCCACCTGCCGGCCCATCTCGGTGACGTGATACTTGAGCATGGCCGAGGGCACCGACGGTTTCTCACCGCCATCGATGGCGCCCGCGGTCACCGAGCGCGCCGCGTCCATGGTGTAGGTATAGCCGACCATGCGCGCGATGACCGCTTCGACGCCTTCGAACTTGCCCACCGACATGTTGAACTGGCGGCGGATGCGCGTGTACGCGCCCGAGGCGAATACGCCGGCCTTGGCGCCGCCGGTGGCATTGGAAGGCAGCGAGATGCAACGGCCGACCGACAGCTGCTCGACCAGCATGCGCCAGCCCTGGCCCGCCATCTTCGGCCCGCCGATGATGGTGTCGAGCGGGACGAACACGTCCTTGCCCGACAGCGGGCCATTCTGGAAAGGCACGTTGAGCGGAAAGTGGCGCCGGCCGATGCTGAGGCCCGGCGTGGCGCGCGGGATCAGCGCGCAGGTGATGCCGTAGTCCACCTTGTCGTCGCCTAACAACTTGTCCGGATCGTAGAGGCGGAACGCGAGGCCGACCACGGTCGCGATCGGCGCGAGAGTGATGTAGCGCTTGGAGAAGTTGAGTTTGAGCCCGACGATTTCCTTGCCCTGGTAAACGCCCTTGCAGACGATGCCGGTGTCCGGAAGCGACGCAGCGTCGGAACCGGCGCGCGGATGGGTCAGCGCGAAGCACGGAACTTCCTCGCCGCGCGCCAGGCGCGGCAGGTAGTGGTTCTTCTGCTCATCGGTGCCGTAGTGATTCAGCAGCTCGGCCGGCCCCAGGGAATTTGGCACCGCGGTGGTGGCGGCCAGCAGGCCCGCGCGGCTCGAGAGTTTCACGAGCACGCAGGAATGCGCATACGCGGAGAACTCGAGGCCGCCGTATTTCTTCGGGATGATCATCGCGAAGAAACCCTTGTGCTTGAGGTAGTCCCACACCTTGGGCGGCATGTCGCCACGTTTGTGCGTGACGTCCCAGTCGTCGTACATGCGGCATAGTTCTTCGCAGGGACCGTCGATGAACGCCTGTTCCTCGGCGGTGAGCTGCGGCGCCTTGCTGGCCAGCAATTTTTCGAACCTGGGTTTGCCGGTGAACAGTTCGCCGTCCCACCAGACCGTGCCGGCCTCGAGCGCTTCCTTCTCCGTCTGCGACATGGAAGGCAGCATGCGCATGTACGCCTTGAGGAACGGCCGCGAGATGATGGCCTTGCGCAGCGGACGCAGGTTGAACAGCCAGAGCGCGGCGAGCAGCACCCACAGGAAACCTTTCCAGATGCCGGCGGGAGGCGCGATGTAGGTGTAGCCCGCCAGCAGCAGCGTGAACACCACCGTGAAGGCGATGAGCGGCAGGCGTTTGTACGCCATGAACACGATCGCGCCGATGAACAGCAGCGTGAAGCCCGTGCCCACCTTGGCCACGTAGGTGGCGCCGGCGATCAGGGTAAGGATGACAAGGATTGCGCCGAGCATAGGAAGCCCCTCGATTCGCGATGGCGAAACTATAGTCGTTTCCGCATCGCACCGCGCGGAGCCGACGCGCCTTATGTCTTCCCTTGGGACGCGGGTACGGCAGGCGTAACAATAGCGGCATGACCAATGCCGGATTTTTCGCAACGGTAGCGCGCGAGTACGCGAGCTTCAGGCCCGGTTATCCGGCGGATCTGTTCACATGGCTCGCGCGCGTTTCGCCCGCGCGGGATTCCGTCTGGGATTGCGGGTGCGGCAGTGGCCAGGCGAGCGTCGCGCTCGCGGGCCATTTTTCGGCGGTGCATGCCACCGACGTGTCGCCCGAACAGATAGCCGCCGCGAAGCCCGATCCGCGCGTGCGTTATTCGCTCGCACCCGCCGAGCGCTGCGGCCTTCCCGACCGGTCAGTGGATCTGGTGACCGTTGCCCAGGCGCTGCACTGGTTCGACGTGGAGGCTTTTTATGCCGAGGCGATGCGCGTTGCGCGACCCGGCGCGCTGCTGGCCGTATGGAACTACCCGCGGCCGCAGTTCGAGGATGCCGAGCTCGACCGCCGTTTCTTCGCTTTCTATTCGCAGGTGGTCGGGCCCTACTGGCCGCCGGAACGCCGGCATGTCGAGTCGTGGTACCGGACGCTGCCATTTCCCTTCGAGGAGATGGAAACGCCGGAATTCGGCCTCGAGCTCTCGTGGAACATCGAGCAGGTGGCGGGCTACGCGAGCAGCTGGTCCGCCTCGGTGCGTTATCGCAAGGCGCTGGGAACCGATCCCGTGCCGCTGCTGCGTGATTCGCTGGCGCCCGCGTGGCCGGCGGAAGCCGCGAGCGTACCGCTCCGGATGCCGATCGGCATCCGGGTCGGCAAGCTGGCGCGCAGGTAGTTAGATCAGCTCGCGGACGCCATCACGCTCTTCGCGCAGTTCCTTGTCGGTGGCATCCATGCGCTTGCGCGAGAAGTCGTCGACGGTGAGGCCCTGGACGATCTTGTAGTCGCCGTTGGCGCAGGTCACCGGGTAGGAATAGACCACGCCTTCGGCGATGCCATAACTGCCGTCCGACGGCACGGACATGCTGATGAAGTTGTCGGCGGCGGTGCCGAGATGCCAGTCGCGCATGTGGTCGATGGCGGCCGACGCGGCCGAAGCCGCCGACGAAGCGCCGCGCGCCTTGATGATGGCGGCGCCACGCTGCTGCACGGTGGGGATGAAGGTGTCTTCGTACCACTTGCGGTCCACGAGCGAATGCGCGGGTTTTCCGTCGACCGTGCAGAAGTTGAGATCCGGATACTGCGTCGAGGAATGATTGCCCCAGATCAGCATCTTGCGGATCGTGGTCACGTGGCTGCCGGTACGCTCCGCCAACTGCGACACGGCGCGGTTGTGATCGAGGCGCGTCATCGCGGTGAAGTTGCGCGGGTTCAGGTCCCTGGCATTGGCGCGCGCGATCATGGCGTTGGTGTTGGCGGGATTGCCCACCACCAGCACGCGGATGTTGCGGTCCGCCACTTCGTTCATGGCCTTGCCCTGGGCCGAGAAGATCTGCGCGTTGGCCATCAGCAGGTCCTTGCGCTCCATGCCGGGGCCGCGCGGCCGTGCGCCGACCAGCAGGGCGGCGTGGCAGTCCTTGAACGCGACGCGCGCATCGTCCGTGGCGACGATCTTGTTGAGCGTGGGGAACGCGCAGTCGTTGAGCTCCATCACCACACCCGCGAGCTGCGGCAGGGCCGGCGTGACCTCGAGCAGGTGCAGGTTGACGGGCGTGTCCGCCCCTAACATCTGTCCGGAAGCGACGCGGAAGGCCAGGGCATAGCCGATCTGGCCGGCTGCACCGGTGATGGCGACATTGACTGCGGGTTTCATCATCACTCCGGACGGCCGAAAAAACGGGGCCGGGATTCTAGCAGGAGAGCCCTGCCAGGGTGGCTCTGAGCCCGGACCTGGAGTCAGCGGTCGGGTGCGACCGCGTATGCGCGTTGCTGGCGCTTGAATTCCGCGTATTCCGCGTCGGCGGCGGCTGTGTTGCCGGTCTTGCGCAATCGCTCGATCTCCGCCATCCAGGCCTTGTTGTCGCGACGCCAGGCTGGAGCCTCGGCGGGACTGGCCGCGGCCGGCGAATCCATGGCAGTGCCCGCCATGGTGCGTTCCCGGCTCGCGGCTTCCACGACGGCGCTGCGTGCGGGCGGCGGAGCGGGCGGCGCAATATCGGCCGCGGTGCTGCCCGACGCGGTCTCGACCTGGGGATAACCGACATCCTCGGACACGTTCTGCACCGTGACCTCGGGACGCGGCGCGTTCTTCGGCGGCATTCCCGCCTGGAAAATGACCGTGAAGGCGAGCACCAGCGTCGCCGCCAGCGCGAGAGGCACGGACCAGCGCGGGGCGCTGAACACCTTCATCGGTTCGTCGGACTTGATGGCCTCGCGAGCCTGGCGCAGCACCACGCGATCGATCTCGGCGGGCGGCTCGAACAGCTCGTCGCGCGTGCGCTCGAACACCGGCTTGCGCCTCTTCAGGAATTCCTCGAAATCGTCGTCGGGGCCGGTCATCACGCCTCCGCCACGGACAGCGCCGCTTTCAGCTTCGCGACCGCGTAACGCAGGCGGCTCTTCGCCGTTTCGGCGCCGACCCCGGTGACACGCGCGATTTCCTCCAGCGACAAATCCGATTCCTCGTGCAGTAGATAGACATCGCGCTGTTCCGTCGGCAGCGTCGCCAGCGCCGCGCGATAACGGCGCGTGGCTTCGTCGCGCGACAGCGCCGAATCGGGCTGCGATTCTTCCGCGGCCGGCAGCAGGTCCGCGGCATCGGCGTCCTCGATTACCATGCCCGCGGGCCTGGCCTTCACGCGGCGACAGTGATCGATGAAACAGTTGTGCGCAAGCGTGAAGAGAAACGTGCGGAATTTCGCGCGCGGCTCGTAACGCGCGCGATTCACGATGACGCGGCTCCACACTTCCTGGAACAGATCGTTGGCGACTTCGCCGTCGCGCGCCTGGCGCGTGAGATAGCGATAGAGAGCGCCTCGATGACGTGAGTAGAGCGTCTCGAAAGCGCGCATCTCGCCGCGCGCGTAGGCGAGCATCAGCTGCGCGTCTTCGTCGTCACTCACGACCTCGACTCTACGCGTGCGCGCAGGTCGCGCGAAGGGCACTGGTTCATCGTGAGTAGTGAGACCGTCCATCGTGATGGTGGCCGCGTTCACGGCTGCTGCGCCCGTAGTTCGGCGATGGGTATGTCCGCCATGGCCAGCAGCTCGCGTGGCGTCTCGAAGTGCGGAGTGGCGGCCGGCGCCTGCACGCAGGTGGCGATCGAGTTGCGATGGCCTGGCGCCTCCTGGCTGACCCAACCCGCCGCCAGGGCGCCGTGCGCGACGATAATTCCCACAAGAAACAGTAGCTTAGGGCCCATGTTCGCTCCCGGCTGCGGATCGTCCGCCTCTAGGCTTGCAACGCGCCAGCAATATTTTTCGGGTTAGGGCTTGTTTCTGAGTTGGTGTTGTAGTTATATATAACACCAACACGTAGGGCGAATCGCAAAGGGCGAGGCGCCACGAAACGCAGACAACCAGAGAGAGACAAGGAGACCACCATGAACACGCTGAACCTGAAAGCCCTCACCAGTGCCTTCGCCGCACTTGCCGTTACATTCGTACTTAGCTGGACGTTCGTCGACGCCACCAGCGTCGCCCGAGTCCACACCACCGGTGGCGCCGCCTTCGTGGCCGCCGTCAGTGCTCTGGTACGCTAGGTCACCGGAGCACTTTGATGGACCCGCAGTGGGACGACAGCCAGCCGATCTACAGGCAGCTGCGTGATCGAGTGGTGGCGATGATCCTCGAGGGTGTCCTCAAAGAGGGTGACCCGCTCCCCTCGGTCCGCGCTGTCGCGGCCGAGTTTCGTCTCAACCCGCTCACCGTTCTCAAGGGATACCAGCAGCTCGTCGATGAGCAGCTGGTGGAGAAGAAGCGGGGCCGGGGCATGTTCGTCAACGAAGGTGCGCGCCAGGCGCTCATGAAAGACGAGCGTGTGTACTTCCTCGAAACGGAGTGGCCGAAGATCTACGCGACCATCGCGCGGCTCGGATTCACGACCGAAGAACTCATGAAACGCGGTGCGAAATCGGCCCCGGCTTCCCAGCCGTTCCCGACGCGCGCTGCCACAGGCGATGAAGATGACAGCAATAATTGAAGCGCGCGGCCTCACCAAGAGTTACGGCGGCACGCCGGTGGTGCGAGGGGTCGATCTCAACGTGGAAGCGGGCCGCATCGTCGGCCTGATCGGCCCGAACGGCGCCGGCAAAACCACCGTGATCAAGTCCATCCTCGGGCTCACCTCTTTCGACGGCGAGCTCAAGGTGCTGGGCCTCGATCCGCGCACGCATCGCGACGCCCTCATGAAAGAAGTGTGCTTCATCGCCGACGTTGCGGTACTGCCGCGCTGGATGAAGGTTTCGCAGGCCGTCGATTTCGTCGCCGGCGTGCATCCGCGCTTCGATCGCCAGCGCGCGCTGGATTTCCTCGCCAGGACCGACATCAAGAAGGACAGCCGGGTCCGCCAGCTCTCGAAGGGCATGGTCACGCAGCTGCACCTCGCTCTGATCCTCGCCATCGACGCGAAGCTGCTGGTGCTCGACGAGCCCACGCTCGGCCTCGACCTGCTGTTCCGCCGTTCGTTCTACGACAACCTGTTGAACGACTACTTCAACAAGGACCGCACCATTCTCGTGACGACCCACCAGGTCGAGGAGATCGAAAACATCCTCACCGACGTGTTGTTCATCGAGCGAGGGCAGATCGTGCTGAATACGCCGATGGAAACCCTGGGCGAACGTTTTGCCCAGCTGATACCGGGCGCGGGCAATGTCGAGCGCGCCCGGGCGCTCAAACCCTTCTGGGAACGCGAGATATTCGGCCGAGTCGCCATGCTGTTCGATGGCGGCAACCCGCAGGAGCTCGCCGCGCTCGGTGAAATCCGCGCGCCATCGGTGGCGGACCTGTTCGTCGCCATGATGCAGCCGGTGGGCACGGCGACGGCGCCGTCGAAGGAGGCCGCATGAACAACATGATCTGGCTCATTCGCCGCGAGATCTGGGAAAACCGCTCGCTGTGGATCACACCGCTGGTCATTGCCGGCGTCATCCTGGTCATCGCCGCGTTCGGCGGCATACACGTGGGCGACGGCGGCAACTTCTCGATGGGCTGGAATTCCGAGTCGGGAATCGACATCTCGGAACAGGATCGCCGGAACATCGGTGAAGCCATGGCGACGGCGCCGCTCGACAAGAAGCAGACCATCTACGCGATCACGCTGGCCACGTTCACCGCGGTGCAGCTGTTCTCGATGGTCCTCGTGATCTTCTTCTATCTACTCGATTCGCTGCTGGCCGAACGCAAGGACCGCAGCATCCTGTTCTGGAAGTCGCTGCCGGTGTCCGATTCCGAGGTGGTGCTGTCGAAGCTGGTCACCGCGGCGCTGGTCCTGCCGCTGTTCGTCCTGGTCGTGAGCTCGGTGCTGCAGGTGCTGTTCGCGCTGGTCTGGTCGGTGCGCTTCAGCGGAACGATGCTGGGCGATGCGCTGATGGCATGGGACGCGGAGGTCTGGCTCAAGCTGCAGGCGTCGTTCATCCTGTTCATCAGCACCTCGATTCTCTGGTACTTGCCCTTGCTGGCGTACCTGATGCTGGTCTCGGTGTGGGCTCGCCGGAACGCCTTCCTGTGGGCGATCCTGCCGCCGCTGGCGATCCTGTCGATCGAAGTCATGATCCTGGGTTCGAATCACTTCGGTCACTTCCTGGCGCGCCGGCTCATCGGAGTATTCGTGCTGGTGGAAGAGTCGATCGGCAGTGTCCACGGGAGCGGCGTGGTGAACCTGGGTGAAGTGTTCGCCGGTGTTTCAGGCGTGCTCACCAGCTACGAAACCTGGCTCGGGGTGTTGGCCGCGGTCGCGATGCTCCTCGTCACCATCCGCATCCGCCGGTATCGCGACGACAGTTGATGACATGAGGCGGGCGGCCCGCGGGTTACACTCGGGCCGCCATGCATCTAACGCAGCAGCGGGACGGCGCCAATCTCGAAGTCGAACTAGCCGGAAGCTGGCGCGGCGCTGAATTGCCCGCCATCGACGCCGAGCTCGCGGCGCTGCCGCTCGGCGGAATCCGCACGCTGCGCATCAGCGTTCCCGAATCGCTCGACCTCGATCTTGCCGGCGCGTGGACCCTGCGCGAGTGGGCGAAGACCGCGGAGGCCGCAGGCGCGAGCGTGGAATTCACGGGGACACCGCCAGGGCAGTTCGAGCTCATCGACTCCACGCTGGGCGGCAAGCTCCATCTCACCCCGCCTTCGTCGTCAGAGCCCAGTTTCGAACCGGTGAGCGCGCTCGGCCGGCACGTCACGCGGCGCTGGATCAGCGTGAAGCAGGCGCTCGATTTCGTCGGACGGGCGACCATCACCCTGGCTCGCGCCTGCACGAGCTGGCGCAGGCTGCGGCCCACGTCGATCGCCCGCCACGTCTACGAGACCGGCCTCACGGCGGTTCCCATCGCCTCGCTGATCGCCTTCCTGATCACCGTGATCATTGCCTACATCGCCGCGCAGTACATGCGCACCTACGGCGCCGAGATCTACGTGGTCGACCTCATCACCATCAGCGTGCTGCGCGAGCTCGCGGTGCTGCTGACCGCCATTATCGTCGCGGGCCGCTCGGGCAGCGCATTCGCGGCCGAAATCGGCGCCATGAAACTCAACGAGGAAGTCGACGCGCTGCATGCCATCGGCGTCGATCCGCACGAAGTGCTGGTGCTCCCGCGCGTGATCGGCCTGGTCATCGCATTGCCGCTGCTGACGGTGGCGGCGGATCTCGTCGGGCTCACCGGCGGCGCGCTGCTGTGCAAGCTGCTGCTCGACATGCCGCTGGTCGTCTTCATGGAGCGCGCCCAGGACTCGATTGCGCCCACCACGTTCTGGGTGGGCGTCATCAAGGCGCCGGTGTTCGCGTTGCTGATCGCCCTCACCGGTACGTACCGCGGGCTGCAGGTGCGCGATTCCTCGCGCGAACTCGGCCGCCTGACTACCACGGCCGTCGTGCAATCGATCTTCCTGGTGCTGTTCGCGGACGCATTGTTCGCCGTGGCCTTCTGGATGCTGGATATCTGATGGCGCCACTCATCGAAGTTCGCGGGCTCGTGAACCGTTTCGGCGCGCAGGTCGTGCACGACGGGCTCGACATGACCGTGGAACAGGGCGAGGTCTTCGGTATCGTCGGTGGTTCCGGGTCCGGCAAATCCGTGCTGCTGCGGTCCATCCTCGGCCTGCAGCGGCCGAAAGCCGGTGAGGTGCTCATGCTCGGCCGCGACCTCACGCGCCTGTCGATCGCCGCGCTCAAGGAAATCAAGGCAACCTACGGCGTGACCTTCCAGCAAGGCGCGTTGTTCTCCTCGCTCACCGTTTTGCAAAACGTTCAATTGCCCATGCTCGAGCATCTGCACCTCTCGCCACGCGCGCTCGATGAGCTGGCGATGCTCAAGTTGCGCCTGGTCGGCCTGAAAGACGAAGCGGCGCAGAAATACCCCGCGCAGCTCTCGGGAGGCATGATCAAGCGCGCGGCGCTGGCGCGCGCGCTGGCGCTCGATCCGCGGCTGCTCATGCTGGACGAGCCCACGGCCGGCCTGGATCCGATCAGCGCCGCCGCCTTCGACGAACTGCTCATGGACCTGCGCAAGCAGCTAGGGCTCACGGTGATCATGATCACGCACGATCTCGACACCATCTTCAGAACTTGCGATCGCGTCGGGGTTATCATCGACCGCAAGATGACGAGCGACACCCTCGAGGGCATCACGCGCAATCCACACCCGTGGATCCAGGCCTATTTCCACGGCGAACGCGCCCTGCGCTTCGGCCAGGAAAAAGCACGGTAATGGAGCGGGAAGCTAACTACACGGCCGTGGGCGCCTTCGTGCTGCTCATCGTCTCCATGGCCGGCCTGTTCGTGTACTGGTACGCGGCCAGCAGCGACGCGCGCGATTACCGCCGCTACGAAATCTACTTCGAAGGCAGCGTCTCGGGCCTGAACCGCGGCAGCACGGTGCGTTATCTCGGCGTGGAAGTCGGCCAGGTGGTGTCCATCCGCATCGACAAGCGCGCTGCCGATCGCGTGCAGGTCGTCGCCGACATCGACTCGCAGACACCGATTTCCGCGAAGACGCTGGCCTCGCTGTCGCTGCAGGGTGTGACCGGCCTCCTGTACATCGACCTGCTGGCCAACGGCGACCCGACCCGACGCCAGGCATCCGTGCCCAGCGAGCGATACCCGGTCATCGATTCGGTGCAATCGAACTTCGATCGGCTGCTCGCGAGCCTTCCGGATCTCGTGGGGCGCGCCACGGAAGTGGTGGACCGTGCGTCGCGCGTCCTGTCCGACGACAACATCATGGCTTTTTCGAAGACCATGCAGCACATCGAGAAGTCGTCCGCCACGCTGCCGGGCGCCATGCGCGACGCCGCGGTCGTGGTGGCGGATCTCAAGGCCACGCTCGTCGACGTGCGCGCGGCCGCCGCCAACGTACGGCAACTCATGGACACCTCGGGACCGGATATGGCCGCCACGACCGAGCGCTTTCGCAAGATCTCCGAAAACCTTGCCAGCACCACGGCGAACCTGGACCGACTCATGACCGATCATCGCGAAGACCTCGGCCTCTTCCTGCGCGACAGCCTGCCGGAACTGGAGCGGCTGCTGCGCGACGGCCGCAGCGCCGCGCAGGAGTTCAGCGAGTTGTCGCGCAGCCTGAAGGCCGATCCCTCGCAGTTGTTGTACGAGCCCAGTTACAAAGGCGTGGAGATTCCGCGATGAACCCGCGCGCATCGTTCATCGTCCCGGTGTCGCTGGCGCTCGCCTCGTGCGGCAGCGTGTTCGAAAGCGACCTGGCGGCGCCGCAGTCCTATGTATTGCGCCTGCCAGCGGCGCCCACGCCCGAAGTGAACGGCGACGCGGGCCGAGTCGTGGTGCAGCGGCCCGACGCGAGTCCCGGCCTCGAATCCGAGCGCATCGCGCTGGTGCGGAGCGAACAACGCTTCGACTTCTACGCCGCGAGCCGCTGGGCGGCGCCCGCGCCCGACGTCATCGGCAGCGTGATGATCGACACCCTGCGTGCCACCGGCGCGTTCTCCGCGGTGCTCGATGACTCGGCCCCCTTCGCGGCGCGCTACAGCCTGCGCTGCACGCTGCGCCGCTTCGAAGCGGATTACACGAAAGGCAGCGGCGCTCCCACGGTGTTCGTGACGCTCGACTGCACGCTCGGCCGCCGTCGCGACCGCGAATTGCTCGCGAGTTTCACGGCGGAAGGGTCCGCCAGGGCCGCCGAAGATCGCCTCAATGCGGTGGTCGCCGCCTTCGAGTCGGCCACAGCCGCCGCGATGACCGAGCTCGGCCGTGCCGCCACTACCGCCGTTGCCAATGAAAAGCCGGCCAGCGACCGGCCGCCGTCAGAAGGTAGATAGCCCGGTCGCTTCCATGAGGCGATAGAGCCAGTAGCTGCTCTGCGAAGGATCGGCGTAGGTGCCGAACTCCGCGGTGTATTCGAGCTCGGGTGGTCCCCGGTTGGTCCACAGCGAATCGAACCAGGCGCTGATCTGCGCGGCGATCTGCGCGTTCAGGGGAACACTGACCGCGACATTGGCCTCGAGGTTGAAATCTTCGAGGTTGCGCCGCGTGAGATTGGCGCTGCCCAGCGTGAACCAGAATTCCGTGGCGGAGCGCATGGTGATGAGCTTGCTGTGGAACTGCTCGCCATGCGTGCGGAACCAGCGCACCTGGATCGCGCCGTCGGAAGCCGCCGCGAGCTCGGTGGCCACCGATCGGTTGGGGATGCCGTTCTTGGTGCGGCCGAACGCGTCCTTGTTGGGGTCGAGCAGCACGCGCACCGACACGCCGCGCCTGGACGCGGCCAGCAATGCCTGGATCACATCGCGGTCCGACAGGTAGAACATCGCGATGTCGATGCTGTCGCCGACGCGCGCGCCGGAGAAATTGCGCACGATGGCCGCGCGGATCTCGCCTTCGGTGAGCACCTGCACGCGCGCCGTGTTTTCCGGCGCCAGGGCCGTGGCGGCCGGCGCTTCGGGGATTTTCCAGCCGCCATTCCAGCCCGCATCCGCGGCGATGGCCAGCTCACTCTCCACCAGCGGCGCGAGCGCCGCGCCGCTCAGCTTCAGCGCCACGTTCGAGTGCCGGCTGCTCGCGTCGTGGGGGTTGGCGGAAGTGACGATACCCACCATGCCGCCTTTGCCGTCGTCGCCGATGATCAACTTGCGATGGTCCGCCTTGAAGTTGAGCAGCCGGGCCCACGCGCCGAAGCTGACGAGATCGGGGCCCGCGTCGAGCGGGTTCGGAAGGCTGGCGTCGCCCGTGCCGTCACCCGACCACCAGCTCATGGTCAGGCGCCAGAACGCGGAGTAGATAGGGTTGGAATCGCGCAGGCGGTCGAGATCGGGCGCCACCACTTCGATGCCGGCGCCGCGCAGCGTGGCGAGATCGCGCGACGGAAGCCCGCCGTATACGTCGTTGATGGGGTCGGCGATCACCAGGATGCGCATCTGGGGCATCTCGCGTTTGCGTTTCAGCAGCGCGTCGCGCAGCTCGACGGACAGTTCGCGATGTGGGGCGGTTCCGGCAGTGGCGCCGCGCTGGCCATTGAACAGGAAGAAATCGAGGATGAGATAGTCGCGCGCCTGGCCGATGAGGCCGAGCACCGAGTCGAAGATCTGCTGGCGTACCACCGGGGCACCGAACACGTCGGCGCCGGTCACGTCAGTGAGGAACTGGAGCTGGTTGAGCGGCGTCTCGACGATGGATCCGCGCACGCTGACGCCGTCGGGCAGCGGTTTGTAGAGATTCCAGAGAGCGGTCAGCGCCCACAGCGTCAGAAAACCGTAGAAAAACAGCCGTCCCAGGCGCCGTTTTCGTCGTGGCGCCGTCTGTGGGGGAGACGTATCGATCGATGGCTCGTCAGGCTCATCAGCCATTCAGGGATTCTAGCCGCTCCGACAGCTCCAGCCAGCGTGTCTCGAGTTGTTCCACTTCGCGAATGAGAACCGCGTGGCGTTCCGTGACCTTGCGCGCATGAGCCGCATCACGGGAATAGTCGACATCGGCGAGCTCCTTCTCGAGCTTCGCGCGCTCCTGCCCGAGCTTTTCCAACGACGTCTCGATGGACTTGATCTCCTGCCGTTTCGGCGCGACGTCGTTGCGCGCGTCGGCCTTTTCGCGCTTCTGTCCGCGCCCCTTCTCGCCGCGGGTATCGCCGCGTACTTTCGGCGCGGCAGGCGTGGAAGCGGAACTGCCGCGCTTCTCCAGCCAGTTGGAGTAGTCCTCGAGGTCTCCCTCGAAGTCGGTGACCGCGCCGTCGGCGACCAGCCAGAACTGGTCGCAGACGCTGCGCAGCAGGCCGCGATCGTGCGAGACCACGATCACCGCGCCGGCGAAGTCCTGCAGCGCGGTGATCAGCGAATGACGCATCTCGAAATCGAGGTGGTTAGTGGGCTCGTCGAGCAGCAGCAGGTTGGGGCGCTCGGCCACCAGGATGGCCAGCGCCAGGCGCGCGCGTTCGCCGCCGGAGAAGTGCACCACCGGTTCGAACACGCGGTCGCCGCGAAAGCCGAAACCGCCGAGGTGATTGCGGCGCCGCTGTTCGTCCCATTGACTGCGCGCACCGATTTCATCGATGCGGTTGGTGAGGGCTATCAACGCCGTGTCGCGCGAGTCGAGCCGGTCCACCTCCAGCTGCGCGAAATTGCCGACGATGAGGTCAGGCGACGCAACGCGGTCGCCGCCGGCGGGCGGCAGTGCGCCCGAAATGAGCTTCATGAGCGTGGACTTGCCGGCGCCGTTGCGTCCGAGAATGCCGATGCGCTCGCCCGGATTCACCGAGCGCCCGA
Source organism: Steroidobacteraceae bacterium (assembly GCA_035765415.1). Lineage (GTDB taxonomy): Bacteria > Pseudomonadota > Gammaproteobacteria > Steroidobacterales > Steroidobacteraceae > CADEED01. The sequence continues at coordinate 35,217 of DASTXR010000073.1, forward strand.
CGCCCGAAATCACCACGCGATCGCCGTAACCGGCCGACGCGCCGTCGAGCGTGACCAGGGGCTGCGGCAACTTGTTGGCCGCGGCGAATTCCCACTCGAAGGTGTCGAGCTCCTGGTAGGTCGCGATGGTCTCGAGTTTCGACAGCGCCTTGATGCGGCTCTGTACCTGGCGCGCCTTGCTGGCCTGGGCGCGGAAGCGGTCGATGAACGAGTGCAGCCGCGCCGTTTCACGCGCCTGCCGCGCCGCCATGGCGGCCGACTGCTGGATGCTGGCGGCGTGCTGGCGCTGGAAGTCGGTGTAGTTGCCGGTCCAGTGCGTGAGCTGGCCGCTTTCCAGGTTGACGATGCGGTTCACGATGTCGTCGAGGAACTCGCGGTCATGCGAGACCAGCAGCAGGGTGCCGGCGAATCGCTGCAGCCAGCCCTCGAGCCACAACACGGCGTCGAGATCGAGGTGGTTGGTCGGCTCGTCGAGCATGAGCACGTCGGCGCGCGACATCAGCGCACGCGCCATGTTGGCGCGCATCTGCAGGCCGCCCGACAGTTCCTTCACCTTGCGGTCGATGTCGGAAGGCGCGAACCCCAGTCCGTCGGCGAGTTCCGCGGCGCGCGCGGCGGAGGTGTAACCGCCGGCGAGATCGTAGTCGCCTAACAGGTGCGCCTCCTGCATGCCGTCGTCGTCGGCGCGTGCTTTCTCGAGCTCGGCCTCGATGGCCATGAGCCGCGAGTCGCCGCTGCGCACGTATTCGAGCACCGTGGATTCCGTGCGCGGCAATTCCTGCGACACCGAGACGAAGTTGAGCTTGCCGGGCACGGAGTAATCGCCGGAATCGGCGCCAAGGTCACCTCGCAGCAGCGCGAGCAGGCTCGACTTGCCGCACCCGTTGCGTCCGACGATGCCGATCTTGTCGCCACGGAAGATGGTGAGGTTGGCCCGGTCGAAAAGGACCGTGGCGCCCCTTCGCAGGCGCAGTTCCCGAAGTTCAAGCATGAGTGGGTTCCAGCATGGGGGCGCGATTCTAGGGGAGCGAGGCTATCCTGTCGTCGGTGTTTGGACGACGGCGCCTGACCCGAAACCCGGGCCCTCACCGTTGATGTCTCAGAGCGCGTCTCAGCGACAATTCAAGGGAGCAGGCAGAAATGAAAGCTCATCATTCATGGGCACTGGCCGCGGTGCTGGCGTTGCCCGTCACGGTTTGGGCGGCGGAGCCGGTTGCTCCGCCATGCGCCGCATCATCGAACGTGTCCGACTACGGCGTGGAGATGACCGACCTCATCGACAAGGTCGCGAAGCGCACCGGCAAGCAATTCATCGTCGACCCGCGCGTGCGGGCCCAGGTTTCCACATCGGGCCTCGATCCCGACAAGATCGACTATGGCAGGCTGCTCGCGATTCTCACGATCCACCAGTTCGCCGCCTACGAATCGAACGGCGTCGTGAAGGTCCTGCCCGACGCCAACGCCCGGCAATTGCCGATCCCGGTCACCACCGAAGTCCCGGCGAAGGCGCTCGACGACGAATACGTGACGGTGATGTTCCAGGCGAAGAACATGTGCACGGCGCACGCGGTGCCGGTGCTGCGGCCGCTCATGCCGCAGGCCGCCCACCTTGCGGCGTTCCCGCAGGCCAACACGCTGTTGATTTCCGATCACGCGGGCAATGCGCGCCGCATCATCGATATGGCCGAACGCCTCGACAAGGCGGCGCCGGCCGGGCAGAAGTGCCCGCCCGACATGTGGGCGGCCGCCAAGGGCGACGGCAAGTAGTTAGCGTCAGCGCCCCACCGGCGTCAGCAGGAACATGCGCTGGTTGTGGCACGGAACCGTCGTGATGGTGGAGGTGCCGGTGACCGGATCGAACTGGCTGCTCGGGCACAGCGTCAGGGGTTCCGAGTTGACGTAGCCACCCGCGGTGATCTGGCCGCGGCGGTTCACGGCGTACGCGTAGGTCAGCGTGATGCCGGCAGAGCGCGGGATCAGCGTGTTGAGATCGTAAACGAGGCCGCCTTTCCACAGCACCGCGCGCTCTGAGCTGTTGTCGGAGAACGGGCAGTACTGGCCGGCGCCTGAATCGCCCACGGTCTCGCCGTCGTAACCCACGCCGTAGGCGTGGCTCGAGACGGCACCGGGCAAATGCGGCAGCACGATTTCGCGGCCGTCACGCTCCCAGCGCACCGCCACGCCGGGATCGCACCCGTTGGCGAAGTCGGGCTGCGAGTTCGTGGAGATGCGTCCGGCCACTTCGCCAAGATCGTTGATATCGGTGGCGTCGACGCTGTGAGCGGGGTCGGCCGCGTGCAGCACGACCAGTTGCCCTGTAGGCACGTGGTAACGCACCGCCGAACGATCCACCGTACCGACCGCCACGTCGTGCACGTTGATGGCGGAGGGCGAACCACCCAGCGGCCCGGAAGTTTCCACGCCGGCCGCATTGCGGATCACCCAGCGGGTCTTGATGCACAGTTGATCCACCGGGGGAGGCAGGCTCGGGTCGCCGCGCAGCGCCCAACCCACGGTGTAGCGGCCATTGCCGTCGACGGCCGCCTGGAACTGGAGGTTTTCGCCGCAGGCCGGGTCGAAGAAGATGCGCTCGCGGCCGCCAGCCAGCGACCACTTCGTGGCGTAGATGCCGCCGCCTTCGGGTGTGCCGAACTCGTAACCGAACAGCTCGCCGCGATTGTTGATGTTGTAGCTGTACGAGGCGACCGGGCCTGAACGCGGCAGTTCCACGGCCCCGAACCACGGCGCGGCGACGAAAGTGCCGCTCAGGAACTGCAGGGTCCCGGTCGCCGGGTCGACGGTGGAATAACAATTGGCCGTCGCATTGACGACGCCGAAGTCGTTGATCCGGGTGATCGACGCGCCCGCCGAGTAGCCGTCGACACAGCCGTCCGTGAGCGAATCGGGAATGGGCAGTTGCGTGACGCGATAGCGGCTGACCGCGGGTTCGTGCGCCTGCGCGCCAAACGCACAGAGCAGGCCTGCAAACGTGGCGAGTGAGCGAGGAAGTTTCATGGCAGCGGTCCCCCGGGTAATTCCTGTCTGCTGGCCGGTACTCTGTCGTACCGGCGCGATCGATGACACGAGGAGCGCCGCGGCGTCAGCCTGCCGGCGTCAGTAGATAGACCCGCAGGTGCGGGCAGGGCTGCGATTCGACGTGGTTGGTGCCCGTTTCCGGATCGAAGACCACGCGCGGGCACTGCAACAGCGGATCGCCGTTCCTGAAACCGGTGGCGAGGATCTGGCCATGGCGGTTGATCGAGCTCGCCGACACCAGCGTGATGCGCAGCCCGCGCGGAATGGTGTCGTTGAGGTCGATCGCCCGGCTGCCACGCCACAGCGTGGCTCGTTCGTTCGCAACGGACACGAAGGAACAATAACTGCCCGGGCCGGAATCCCCGACGGCATCGTCGTCATACCCGGCGGCCGCGGCGCGACTCGAAACCGCGCCGGGCAGATGTGGCAGGACTCGCTCGCTTCCGGCGCGATCCCAACGCAGTGCGGTGTTTCGCGGGCAGGACCCGTCGGGCGGATACGTGACCGAGAGACCCGCGCTTTCACCGTGATCGTTGATGTCTTTCGCCACGGCGGCGTTGGTGGAATCAGTGCTCGCACGCAGCACGCGGATCTGCCCGCTCGGCACGTGCATGCGCACCGCTGCGTTGTCCACGGTGCCCACGGCGAGGTCAAAACCGTTGATGTCGTAGGCGGAACCGTTGAGCGGCCCAGGGATCTCCACGCCGGCCGCGTCCCGGATGAGCCAGCGACTGACGATGCACAAGGTGGGGAAATCCGGGCTGCTGCGCAGGCCCCAGCCGACCACGTAACGCGAGTTCCCGGCAGCGGTGCCGGAAATGTCGAGGCCTCCGCACGATGGCTCGTCGAAGATGCGTTCGAATCCGCCGGCGACGTTCCAGCGCACGCCATGGATCACGCCACTTTCTTCGGGCGAGTCACCGCCGAACGCCTGCCCGCGATTGTTCACACCTTGCGTGAACGCCGAGGTGCCGGTTCTCTGCAGCGGGATGGACGGGAACCAGGAAGTGCCGAGAAATGCGGCGCTGGCCGATCGCACCGCGGGCGCCGTGGGATTGGGGTCGAAGTACGTCACGCACGTGAAGTTCGCGCTGACCAGGCCGAAATCGTTGACCGTGGCACTCAACGCGACGTTGTGCAGACCTGGCAGACAGGGGGCGAGCAGCTCTTGCGGCGGATCGATCTCGTCGGCCTGGTAGCGAGGCGCGGGCCTGGCTCCATGCGCGACGACCGGAACAGACCCGAGGAGGGCGGCGCAAGCCAGCAATGCTAAGGAAGGTTTCATCCTGAAATCCCCTCTTGATTCTTGTTATTCGACGAAGGAGATACTTGTCACGCGGCGTCAACCTGGTCTAGCTAGGCGGGCGCACCTTCAGACGCTGCGCGGTTTCGCGATCTTGTCGAGCCCGGCGGATTGCGCGATCAGGCTGGCGAACGCCGGGCCCGTCTCCTGCTGGCGCGCCAGCAACAGCCGCAGCTCTTCGAGCGTGACGGGTTCGCCGAACAGCTTGCCCTGGCCGAAGCCGCAATGGTGGCGGCGCAGGAAATTCAGGTGGCCCAGGGTCTCCACGCCCTCGGCGATCACGTTCATCTTGAGGCTGCGGCCCATCTCGATGACGGTGCGCACGATGGTGGCGTCGCTCTCGTCGTCGTCCACGTCGCGCACGAACGACTGGTCGACCTTGAGCGTGCCGATGGGGAACTGCTGCAGCGCTGAGAGCGATGAATAACCCGTGCCGAAGTCGTCGATGGACAGGTGCAGGCCCATGGCGTAGAGCTCGTCCAGCAGGTGCAGCGTGCGCTTGGAGTCGGCCATCAGCGTGGTCTCGGTGATCTCGAGCTCGAAGCACGTGGGCGAGACGCCGTGCTTGCGGAACACGGACCTGAAGCGAAGGATGAAACTCGCCTGGCGCAGCTGCTTGAGCGAGAGATTCAGCGAGATGCGGCCCGGCGTGGTGACCGTCTGCTGCAGGTCGCGATAGTCCTGGCAGACGCGGTTCAGGACCCACTCGCCCACTTCCAGGATCAGGTTGGTTTCTTCGGCGAGCGGTATGAACTGCGACGGCGGTATGTCGCCGTGTCCCGGCAGGCGCCAGCGCAGCAGCGCTTCGGCGCCCACGATGCGCCCGTCGCGCAGGTCCACCTTGGGCTGGTAGTGCATGAGGAACTCGTCGCGCTCCAGCGAGCGGCGCAGCTTGCTCTTCAGCATGAGCCGCTCGACCGCGGCGGCATTCATCTCCGGCGAGTAGAACGCGAACGAATTTCCGCCGTTCTGCTTGGAGTGGTACATGGCCGCATCCGCGTTGCGGATGAGGTCGATGACGTTCTCGGCATCGCGCGTGCAGAACGCCACGCCGATGCTCGCCGTGAGGAACACTTCGTGCTCCTGGAGCTGGAAGGCGCGGCCCACTTCGGCGAGCACCGAACGCGCGAGCTGGGCCACCGTGCCGCGGTTGTCGGCATCGGCGGCGAGGTCGTCGACGAACATCGCGAATTCGTCGCCGGCGAGGCGGCCGATGGTGGTTTCCTGCGGCAGCGCGCGCGTCAGGCGTTCGGTGAGGATCTCGAGCGTGCGGTCGCCGGCGGCGTGGCCGAACGTGTCGTTGATCTCCTTGAACCGGTCCATGTCCAGGTACAGCAGTGCAAGGCTGGTCTTGTTGCGGATGGCGCGCGCGATCGCCTGCTGCAGCAGATGCTGGAACTGCATGCGATTGGGCACCTTGGTCAGCGCGTCGTAACGCGCCAGGTAGCGGATGCGGCGTTCGGCGCGCTTGCGCTCGGTGACGTTGCGCACCACGAAGATGGTGCCCTGGTACTGCGGATCGTCGGTGGTGATCTGCGAGCCGGTGATGGCCACCGGGATCGTCTGCCCCTGGCGTGTCTTCACCACGGTTTCGCGCGTGTCCTGCGAGGCGCGCAGCATGTCGAATTCGCTGCGTTCGCGTTCGTCGAAGATCGACAGGATGGTTCGGCCGACCAGCTCTTCTTCACCCCAGGCGAGCAGTTTGCAGGCCGACTGGTTGGCCATGCGGATCACGCCATCCGGCGAGGTCACGAACACCGCATCGGTCATGCTGCCGAGCACGTTGGTCAGGTAGTTCTTGTTGATGGTGGTCTGGCGCAGCTTCTGCCGCATGCGTTCGAGCGCCGCCTGCAGCTCGCCGAGTTCGTCGCGCCTTCCGACTTCCATCGGCCGCGAATAGTCGCCCTGCGCGATGCGGTCGGCGCTCTTGATGAGCGTGGTGATGGGCGCATGGACCCGGCGACCGGCCCACCAGGCGAGGGTCAGTCCCAGCACCAGCGCGACCACGCCCAGTGCGCCGGCGAGCCACAGCGCCTTGCGTATCTGCGCTCGTTCCACGGCATCGAAATGCGTACGCGCCAGCGTGGATTCGGGCGCGCCTTCGAGCGAACGGACCTCGACCTCGATTTCCCCCACGGTCTGCGGGGCTACCACCCCCGGCATGGCCTCTACATCGGCCCGTACCGGCATGACCACGCTTCGGGTGATCCCACCGGTCGTGTCACCGGAACGGCGCCACGCATAGAGCTCGTTGCCCACGGTGTCGCGCAGGATCACTCCCAGCAGGGTGTCGTCGCGCAGGAAGGTTTCGAGGTCGCCCGCCAGCTCGCTGCGCTCATTGCGCAGGACCCTGTCCGCCACGCGCCCGGCCATGTGCCGCGCCAGTTCCCCGGCACGCAGGTTGAGCTCGCCCTCGACGCGGCTGCGGGTATCGGCGGTGGCCGTATCGATCAGCGCGGCATGCTGGGACTGGTTCTCGTAGACCATGACCGCGCCCACCGCAAGCGACACCGCAATGGCTGCAGCCACGGCGACGGCTATGTACTTGCTCTTGAAGCTGGCGATAGTCACGGAATCCCGATCGTTCTAATTTGCGGTCATCTTAACCGTCGGTTTCCGGGGTGGGCCACCTTCGCCACACCCCGACAGGGGCGCAATGTCGATTTGTTCCGCCGAAAGACGGGTCCCACGGTCCGGTAGGATAACCAGCGAATGGCAGGAACCCTCGATTTCACGGTGGATCAGCTCACGGGACGCACCCGGAGCCACCTGTCGGATCTGTCCGGCGCGCCTTGCACGCTGCATAAGGAGGCCATTGCACCCTTTCTGGCAATGCGGGCCGCGGCGGCCGCCGATGGCATCGACCTGACAGCTTTCTCCAGCTTCCGGGATTTCGATCGGCAGCTCGGCATCTGGAACGGCAAGTTTCGCGGCGAGCGCCCCATGCAGGACCGGTCGGGACTGCCGCTCGACGCGCTGTCGCTGACGCCGGAGGCGCGCGTGACCGCCATCCTCTGGTGGTCGGCATTGCCGGGTGCGAGCCGCCACCACTGGGGCACGGACTTCGACGTGCTGGACGCGAATGCGATGCCGTCGGGTTACAAGCTGCAGGTGGTGCCGGCCGAGTACGGACCCACGGGGCCATTCCATCGGCTAACCACCTGGCTGGATGCGCACATGCACGCGTTCGGGTTCTTCCGGCCCTACACCACGGACCGTGGCGGCGTGTCGCCCGAACCCTGGCACCTGTCGTATGCGCCCGTCGCGCAGCGCGCACAGGCGGCATTTTCAGCGGACAGCCTGCGCGCCGTGCTGGCGGGCTCGGTCATCGAAGGCAAGGAAGAGATTCTCGCGGCGCTCGACCGCAATTACGCGAACTACGTGGTCAACATCGACGCGGCGCCGGCCGCGGCTCTCATGTCGCCACGGCTGGCCTGAGGCTCAACCCCAGACTTTCTTGATGGCCCCGAGCATGAGCGTGCGCGTGGTGGCCATGGAATCCTCGACGCCGGTGAACACCGGCGGCTGGCGCCGAAGCAGTCGCCAGTTTTCGCTGCGCAGAATTCGCTGCAGATATTCCAGATTGCGGTCGATGGATTCCATGTACGGGTTGCGGCCCTTGTACAGGACTTCCAGGTAGCGATACGCGCGATTGAACTCGCCATCGAGCCGCTTGGCGCGCATGTCGAACACGAATTTCGGAGTCTGGCGCAGCAGGTCGAGACCGGACGCGTAGCGCACCTTCACGTGCCCGTTCTCGCCGATGGGCAGCGCGACGCCGGCGAGCACGAACTCCGCGTACAGGCGGTCGCGGCATTTTTCGAGATAACAGCGATCGGCCATCTGCGCCATGAGATCGGCGGTGCCGACCAGGTGGCCGAGCTTGTGATCGCGCGGGTCGGGCGCCTCGATGTTCTTGAACGGCCGCTCGTAGCCCGTGTAGTGGATGATCTCGGCGGCGACCTTGGCCCACCGGCCCAGGTTGATCTTGGGTAGATAGTCGTTGAGGAACGCGGCGCCGCGCGAGACGTGCACGGTGGTGAACTCGGCGCCGTTCGGCACGTCGGTGTCGCGCGTGGTGCGCAGGTAGCCGACGTCGTGGAACAGGGCGACGACGATGCCGAGCATGGCGCGCTCGTGGCCGAACTTCTGCGCCTCCGGCACCTGCATCTCGTGGCCGACGATGAGCCGCGCGGTGGCGAGCGTGATGTCCAGCGTGTGCTGCTGGTCGTGGTAGACCGTGTCGACGCCGAAGTAGCCGGGCATGCGCCCGGAGAACATGCGTTCGAAGTCGCCGAACACGTGAGCGAAAGCGGGGAATTTCTGGCCGGGCCAGACCTTGTCGAACAGCTCTTCGATCGCGGCACGCACGTCGGGAGCCGAACTCACGAGTACCGTGTCGGTCACGTCGTAGTCGCTGCGGCGGGATTCCGCGATCACGGCCGTGCTATGCCTTTGAGCACTAACAAGATCAGGGGAGTCTAGGCAGGGGGTCCCCAAAAGACCAGCAGGCGAAATCTGAGTCTCGAGCGAGCGTGACGTGCATCACGGTGGAGCGTTTCCACAATCGCTGCAGGGATGTGAATACTGTAAAGCGATCCGACGAAGCGCCGGGGACGCTCCCCATTTCCCCGCGAAGCGGCAAATTGGGACGCACCTGCTTCAGGTGCGTCCCAATTTGCTAGGAAATGGGGAGTGTCCCCATTCCGAACGTCGCGACGACCGGCGTGTGATCCGAAGCCCTTTCGACGCGCCGCGGCTCCACGTCGATGCGGCAGCTGGTGAGGAGCGGCACCAGCTTCTGATGCACCAGGATGAGATCGATGCGCAAGCCATTGTTCCGGCGGAAAGCGCCTTGCCGATAGTCCCACCAGCTGAACGACTTTTCCGGCTGCTCGAAGTGTCGGAAGGCATCTACGAGCCCGAGATCGGTGATGCGTGCGAGTGCAGCGCGTTCTTCCGGACTCACGTGCACGCAGCCCACCCACGCGGCAGGGTCGTGGACGTCGCGGTCTTCGGGCGCCACATTGAAATCGCCCAGCACCACCAGACGGGGATGTTTCCCGGCTTCGAGCTTCAACCAGCGCGTGAGGGCCTCGAGCCACTTGAGCTTGTAGGCGAATTTCTCCGAGCCCGGCGCCTGGCCATTGGGAACGTAGAGATTGATGACGCGGAAACCGCCGATGTTGGCGGCGAGCACGCGGCGCGGCGGATCGTCGAAGTCCGGGATGTCGCGCACGAAGTCCGTCATCGGAAGGCGTGAAAGCAGGGCGACGCCGTTGTAGGTCTTCTGGCCGCTGAAGACGCTGTGATATCCCGCGGCGGTGAATTCCGGATGCGGGAAATCCGGGTCCTGCATCTTGGTTTCCTGCAGCGCGACCACATCCGGGGAATTCGTGCGCAGCCAATCGAGCAATTGTTCGCCGCGCACGCGCAGGCTGTTCACGTTCCAGGTGGCGATCGAGAACTCCGCCTTCTGGTCTGGGCCACCGCCGCCGGTGGCGGCGTTCACTGGACGAGACCCTGCCGGCGCAGCAGCGCGTTCACGTCCGGCGGTCGGCCGCGAAAGTCGATGAACGCATCGAGCGCCTTTTTGGCTCCACCCTGGGACAGGATGGAATCGAGGAAACGCTGGGCGACCCGCTTGTCGAACACGCCCTGTTCTTCGAACGCCGCGAACACGTCGGCGCTGAGCACCTCGGCCCACTTGTAGCTGTAGTAACCCGCGGCGTATCCGCCGGCGAATATGTGGCCGAAGTTGTGCGGGAAGCGATTCCATTCCGGCACCGCGAACACCGCCACCTCGTCGCGCACCTCGCCGAGGATCTCGTGCACGCGCGCGCCACGCGCCGGGTCGTATTCCGCGTGCAGCCGGAAGTCGAACAGCGCGAACTCGAGCTGCCGCATCGTCGCAAGCCCGGCGTGGAAAGTGCGCGTGCCTAACAACTGCGACTGTTTGTCCGCGGGCAGCGGCGCGCCGGTTTCGTAATGGCGGGCCATGGCCGCGAGCACCTCGGGGCGCCACGCGAAGTTCTCCATGAACTGGCTCGGCAGCTCGACCGCGTCCCAGGACACGCCGTTGATGCCGGCGATGCTGGGGTAACCCACGCGCGTGAGCATGTGGTGCAGCCCGTGGCCGAATTCGTGGAACATGGTCACGACGTCGTCATGCGTGAGCAGCGCCGGCTTGCCCGGCGACGCCGGCAGGAAATTGCACACGAGGTAGGCCACCGGCACGGTGTGCTCACTGCCTACGTCCTTGCGGCCGACGCAGTCGTCCATCCACGCCCCGGCGCGCTTTTTCGCACGCGCGCAGGCGTCGAGATAGAAGCCGGCGCGGGCTTCGCCTTTCGCATCGAGGATCTCGAAGAACCGCGCGTCGGGGTGATAAACGGGCACGCCCGTGCGCTCGACGATTTTTACGCCGAACAGCTGCTCGGCGACGCCGAACAACCCTTCGAGCACGCGCGGCAGGGGGAAGTAGGGGCGCAGCTCTTCCTGCGAGATGGAAAACAGCTTTCGCTGCAGTTTGTCGGCGTAGTAACTGACGTCCCAGGCGTTCAGGCTGCGGCCGGCGAACGCTTCGAGCGCCGCGAACTCGCGTTTCGCGGCCGGGCGCGCGACCTGCACGAGCTGGCGCAGGAAATCGAACACCGCCTGGTTCGACGGGGCCATGCGCGTGGCGAGTGCGTAGGCCGCGTAGTTGGGGAAGTCGAGCAGCTGCGCCGCTTCATGGCGCAGCGCGAGGATGCGGTTCATGACGGAGGTGTTGTCGAACTTGCCCCCGGTGGGGCCGCGGTCCGACGCGCGCGTGGACCACGCCTCGTAGAAATCGCGGCGCAGGGTTTCGGAGTGCGCGTCGGTCATGACGGCGACATAGGCGGGTTGCTCGAGCGCGAACAGCCAGCCTTTCACGTCCTTCTCGACGGCGCGCACGCGCGCCTGTTCGACGATGACGGGGTTGATGCCGGCGAGCTCCTGTTCGTCGGTGACCAGGCGCGTCCACGCGTTCATCGCGTCGAGCACGTTCTCCTCGAATTTGGCGGCGAGCGTGGCCAGCTCCTGCACCACCGCCTTGTAGCGCGCCTTGCGTTCGGACGGCAGGCCGACGCCCGCGAGCCGGAAGTCTTCGAGCGCGCGTTCGATGACGCGGCGCTGCGCGGCGTCGAGCGAGCCCGATTCGTTGGCGGCGATGGCCGTGTAGGCGCGGAACAGCGGCTCGCTCTGCGCGAGGTCGGTCCAGTAGTTAGACAGCAGCGGCAGGCAGGCGTTGTAGCTGGCGCGCAGCGCGTCGGAATTGAGCACGCCGTTCAGGTGGCTGATGGGCGACCAGGTGCGCGACAGGCGGTGCGAGAGCTGTTCGAGCGGCAGCACCGTGTTGGCGAACGTCGGCTGCGGCTGGGCTTCGAGCGTGGCCACTTCACCGCGATTGCGCTGCAGCAGGTCGCGGATGGTGGGCTCTACGCTGTCGGCGTTGATGCGATCGAAGGCGGGAAGCGTGGTCCCGCTGATGTTTGCGTCGGTCATTTGGTTCCAAGAACGGCCAGGACGGGTTCGGTGTCGGGGCGCACGCCGCGCCACAAGGCGAACGATTCGGCGGCCTGCTCCACCAGCATGCCCCAGCCTTTATGGGCCCGCGCGCAGCCCTGTTCAATGGACCAGGTCACGAAAGGCGTCGCCGCCTTGCTGTAGCTCATGTCGTAACAGACGGTGTGGCTGGCGATGACGGCGCCGTCCACGTTCGGCACGGCGCCGGCGAGACCGGCGGCCGTTGCGTTGATGACGATGTCGAAAGGTTCGTCGCCGACGTCTTCGAACCCGCAGCCGCGGATGGCTCCCAGGTCGGAGAACAGCGACGCCAGGTTGACCGCACGATCGGGCGACCGGTTGGCGATGACGAGCTCGGTGAGCCCGGTTTCGAGCAGCGGCTCGAGCACGCCGCGCGTCGCTCCGCCCGCGCCGAGGATGAGGACGCGCTGGTTTTCGAGCGTGAGGCCGAGGTTCTTGCGCAGATCGGTGACCAGCCCATGCCCGTCGGTGTTGTCGCCAACCAGGCTGTCACTGGTCAACATGAGCGTGTTGACGGCTCCGGCCCGGTCGGCGCGGGCGGTGAGCTCGTTGGCGAGCTCAGCCGCGGCTTCCTTGTGTGGTACGGTCACGTTGAGCCCGCGGCCGCCGCGCGTGAAGAATTCCAGCACCTGCGCGCGGAAGTCCCCCGGGGCTATGTCATACAGGCGATAGACGAGAGTCTGCTCGGTCTGCTTTGCAAAGAGCCCGTGGATGAAAGGGGACCAGCTGTGATTGATCGGATGACCGACCACTCCGTACTGATCCGGCCCGTTCATTGCCAAGGAAACACTGAACAGGAAAATGGCTGAAATAAGCTATTCACTCGGCCGGTCTTATACATGAACCCACGCCCCCGCGGAACGACGGCGCCTTCCGCGTTTACGCGATTACTGGAGACGTTGCGCCCGGACCTCGTGCGGTTCGCGTTCTGGCTGGCGCGCGACCGGGCGGTGGCGGAGGACGTGGTGCAGGAGACACTCATCAGGGCCTGGAAATCCCGCGACGAGCTCAAGGATACGGCTGCGGCGCGGCCATGGCTGCTCACGATCGTTCGCCGCGAGCATGCGCGGCTTTATGAACGCAAGCGCCTGCCGACGGTGGACGTGGACCAGGCGGAGGCCGTGGGCGACATGGGCCTGGCCAGTGACGGTGACGCCGGTCTCGAGGACCTGCGCCGCGCCATCATGCAGTTGCCCGATGAATACCGGGAGCCATTGGTAATGCAGGTGTTAGGAGGGTTGAGCACGACCGAGATCGCGGCGGAGCTCGGGCTCACGCAGGCGGCAGTGCTGACGCGGTTGTTTCGCGCGCGCAACCGGCTGCGCACCATCTACGGCCTCGAGCCGGCGGAGGACGCGGAATGAGCAACGAATTCACTTGCTCGCATGCGCGGTTGGCCATCGGCGGCGATCCGCACGAGCAGTCTGCCGAGCTTCTCGCGCATCTGGCCACCTGCGCCGACTGCACGCGGTTTCGCACCGAGACGCTCGCGCTCGACGCGCGGCTGCGCGCCGCATTCGAATTGTCGCTGACGGAATTCCGCAAGCCCGCGCGGCCTGCGCCGCAGACACGGCGCTTCGCACTCGCGGCGTCCGTGATTCTCGCGATGCTCGCGGGCGCCGGTTTCTGGCTGCTGAAACCGCAGTCCGCACTGGCCGGTGACGTGCTCGAGCATGTGAAACACGAAGCGGCCAGTTGGGACGCGCACGACGTACTGACGCCGTCGCAACTCGCCGAAGTCATGCGGCAGGCCGGCGTGCAGTTCGACGACACATTGCCCGTGGTCTACGCCATGGCCTGTCCGTTTCGTGGAAGGCGCGTGCCGCATCTCGTGGTGCAGACTGCCCGCGGGCCGTTTACGGTGATGGTGCTGGCGCACGAGAAGGTCGCCAGCCGCGTGGACTTCGCCGAAGACGGGTATCACGGAACCCTGTTTCCGGTGGGCGAAGGCAGTGTCGCCGTGCTGGGCCGTGGCGGCCGCATTCCCGATGGCGTCGACCTGGAATGGATCAGCGGCGCTCTGCGGTAGTCATCACTTCGCATCCCGACTGCGGCCCGCCGAGCAGCGCGCGCAGCTCCGGCAGCCATTCACGCATGGCTTCTTCAACTAGATAGGGCGGATTGACCAGCACCAGCGCCGAGCCATTGAGCGCGGCGCGTGAATCGCAGGGATGCATCCAGAGCAGCGATGCCAGCACCGGCCGCGCGACGGCAACGCCCAGGTTCGCGAACCAGTTGTCGAAATCGCTGCGCAGTTTCACCGGCAGCCACAGCAGCAGCACCGCGCTTTCGAATCTCGCCAGTGCGTCCTGCACGGCGGCGGGCACGCGGGAGAGATCCTCGCGTTCTTCGTACGGCGGATCGATCAGCACGCAGCCGCGCCGCTCGGGTGGCGGCAGCAGCGCGCGCAGGCCGGCGAATCCGTCGCCAACTTCGACGCGCGCGCGGTCGTGGTCCTGCAATGCCTTGCGCAGGTGGCCGGCTTCCTCGCGCTGGGTCTCGAAGAACACCGCGCGGTCCACGGGTCGCAGCACACCTGCGGCGAGCAGCGGCGATCCCGCGTAACGCAGGCTGGCGCCGTGCATTCCGCGCCCGATTACTTCGCGATAACGAACCAGCGCCGCATGCCGCGGTGTGGCCGCCAGCAGCCGCGCCACGCCCGCCTGCCACTCGGCCGGATGTTCGCGGTCGCCCGGATGCAGGTCGTAATCGCCACGGCCCGCGTGCGTGTCGACGAACAGCAGGCCCTTGTCCTTGCGCGCGAGCGCGTGCAGGACTTCGAGCAGCGCCACGTGCTTGTGGACGTCAGCGAAGTTGCCGGCGTGATATTGGTGGCGATATTTCATGAAACCCCGGCATTGCGCCGCCCGCGTTTATACACTGTCTGGCACGGAGAAAATGATGTCGAAGCTTCTGCGTCAAATCGTTGCGGTCGGGGTGGCCATGGTCGTTTCGCTCGCCGTCGTGCGTGCGCCGGCGGCCGACAAGCCATCGACGCCGCGCGGCATCGCGCCGCCCACGCGCATCCCCGATGTCGTCGCTGCGCAGCCCGCGGGTGAACGCGTGGATATCGCCAACGTGCCGCGCGCCGTGCGCCGGGCCGTGGCGGCGGATGCCGCCAGGCGATTCGCGGTGAGTGAAAACGACGTCGTGCTCGTGAACGCCGAGCGGCTGACCTGGAGCGACGGAGCCATGGGTTGTCCCGAGCCCGGCCAGACGTATACGCAGATGCTGGTGCCGGGGTTTCGTATCACCGCGAAGACCGCCGCCGGCCAGATGCTCTATCACACCGATTCGCGCGGCACCGCGGTCACCTGCGCTGCCTCGCATTTTCAAACCGGGCCCAAGCAACTCCCTGCCCATCCCGCTGCCACCGGCGCCGAGCCGCGCACCCATCCGCCGCAGCCTGCCACGCCGGATCGCTGAAGCGCCGCAATTCGCGCAAGTTTCGGGTCGCCCGCCTCTAACCACCGAGGCATCGTGCGCCCATGCAATACATCATTCGTGGAATTCCCCAGGACGTGGCCGATGAAGTCCGGCGTACGCGCCTGTCGCCGGGCTACGGTCATCCCGCCCATCTCGAGATCGCCGGCGGCACCGGTCCCTGTCGCTGCTGCCTGCGACCGTTCGTGCCGGGAAAGGATCGACGGCTGCTCTTCACGTACCGTCCGCACGCCGACTCCGCCAGCCTGATGGCTCCCGGGCCGGTGTTCATTCACGCCGAACATTGCGACGCCTTTTCGGGCGAAGGGTTTCCGGAAGGCCTGCGCACGTTGCCGCTGGCATTCGAGGCGCGCGCCAGCGGCAGCCGCGTCATCGAGCTCTCCGTGCGACACGACGTTCCCGCCGAAGCGCAGATGAACGTGTTGTTCCAGGAGCTGTCCGCGCAGTGGCTGCACCTGCGGCACGCCGAGGCCGGCTGTTACATCGCGCGTGTCGATCGCGCGGCGTGAGCGAGCGAAGCCGCGGACAAATAAAAAGGCCCCCGCGGTTTCCCGCGGTGGCCCTATCTACTCGCCTTCAGGTCACGGAGCTGGTGTGAGCAGCAACGTTTCCGTTTCCGGCGTCGAGCCACCGCGATTGGTGGCGCCGAAGTCGGAGTTGGTCACGACCATGAGGCCGGCGTGCGGCGTCGTGCCTGCGAACAGGCCGAACTGCTGCACCGTCAGCACACCGGTCTGCTGGTGGGTGAGCACGTCACCCAGCGCAACCGGAGTCGTGCCGGCGAACTCTTCACCGCCGGGCGTGATCACGAACGGACCCATGACGTCCGACGATCCACCGAAGTACCACGACGTCGCGAAGAACGCCGCCCCTACCGGCTGGCCGAGCGTGGCCAGGCTCAACCCCATGTCGCTGGCGCAGACGCGCAGGATGGTGTTGCCGGTGTTGGTCGCGTGTTCCGCAAAGAAGCGCACGGTGGTCGACAGGATGGCACCGGTCGGCGAGAGGCGCAGAAGCGCCGTCACCTGCCGGCCATCGCTGAGCGCCGTGAGGCCGCCGAGGTCCTGGTTGAGGACTGCGTAGTCGAACGTGCCGTCATTGTTGACGTCGAGGTCGACTTCCAGCCAGGTGCCCACGGGCGAAGCCTTGCGCTCCCACGTGTTGATCGCGAACTCCCAGACGATGGCGTTGCCCGTGACACCGCAACTTGCGCCGGCGACGAGGAACGAGTTGACGCCCACCGCACGGAAGTCCGGATTCGGCAGACCTTCGCCGCGGCCGCCCGACGGACGGTCCGGGCTCGTGCCCAGCAGCGAGAAGTACTGCAGCTGCGCGTTGCCGATACCGAAGTTGGTGAGCTCGGCAGTCGCCTGGCCGGTGGCCTCGTCGAACACGAGGCCGCTTTGCGCGGCTTTGTTGACCACCACCTGCGAGGACTTGCGCGGCAGCACGTGCCAGGGGATCGACAGCCGATGGTCCTTGGCGACGAAGTTGACGTAGCCGTCATATTCGTTGGCCGTCAAAGGACCGATCGCATTGCCCAGCGAACCCGAGTTCATCTGGTTGTTGCGCAGCTTGTCACCCTTGATGGTGAGCCACAGCGTCACGTCGGCAGAGCCGCCCGCCGGCACGTTCACCGTCGACGGATTCCAGCTCATCACCACCGCACCGGTGTCGACGTCGTCCTGGAAGCGCTGCGTCGGCGAGACGTTGTAGCGCTGCGCGCGACCCGACTTGTTGACGATGCGCAACTTGCGCGTCTTGAGGACGCTGGGGTTGGCAACCTCCACCAGGCCGTAGCTCACGGCGCCATGGGCTTCCGAAGCTTCGTCACCAGTGATGTCGAACACCACCGAGGGCGAGAGCAGTGCCCGATCGACTCGCACTTCACCACCGCCGATGCGCGTGATGGGCGCGAGCTGATCCGGGAACACGGAGCCGGCCATCGAGGGCTGGAACACGTCCTGACTCGCGGTGTTCACCAGCAGCTGCTTGATCTCGGGATTCGAGAGCGTCGGACGCGCGGCCTTGAGGATCGCCGCGGCGCCCGTGACCATGGGAGCGGCGCCCGAGGTGCCGCCGAATGCGGCCGTACCCGTGAAGCTGCCCGACATGGCCGACACCGACGCGCCCGGCGCGCCGATTTCCGGCTTGACGATGTTGTCGTCGAAGCGCGGACCGCGCGAGGAGGTCGAAGCCAGCGACCCGGCGAGCGACACGTTGCCACTCGGCGAGAAACGCACGACTGCGGTGTTGGTACGCAGAACGTTCGCATCCGCCTGGCTGATCATGTACCCCGGAATCGTCTGCACGCCGCCGCCGAAAGCACCGCCAAACGGCGCGTCCGGGGTGATGAGGCCGATGATGCCGAGTATTCCGCCCGCCGCCGCGATGTTGGCGATCTTGAGGCTGAACGAGCAGGTGCCACGATCCACCAGCACGATGCGACCGGCGAGCTCGCCGGCAGCGTACGGGTTGGTGCCGACGGCATCGGCGCAACCGATGCGCTTGCCGCCGGTGACCGGCGGATAGAACACCGGGCCTTCGATGGTGGTAGTTAGCGGCACCGACCACGGCTGGAACACCGCGCCGCGATCGCCGGTGACCGGCGCGAGCAGCGTCATGAGTTGCAGCGAGGCCGACGGCACCGCGGTCTGCGCGACGCTCAGCGCGGACGTGGCAGCAGCCGGCGAACCGGTGATGAACTGCTTGTCTGCGCTGTTGCCGGCGGACGCCACCGTGAGCACGCCCGCGAGCGACGCGTTGTCCACCGCGGCCGACAGATCGTCATCGAACGGCTGGCCGTACGGCGAACCGAGCGACATGTTGATGATGTCGACATGGTCGGCCAGGTCGCCGTCGCCGTTCGGATCGAGCGAGAAGTCGATGGACTGGAGCAACGCGATGCCACTGCACGAAGTCGCGGGCGCGGAGCACGCCTTGATCGCGTAGATGCTGACGCCCGGAGCCACGCCGCCGGTGCCGCCGATGATGTCGGCCACGTGCGTGCCGTGACCACCGAACGTGGTCGCGTCGGGAGCGCCGATCGGATCGTTGTCGGGCAGCAGGGCAGTGTTGGGCCAGCTTTCGCCGACGAAGTCGTAACCACCGACGACCTTGGCGCTGGGAAACAGCCCGTCGTCCGCGGTGGTGCCCGGGTCATCGGCTACCAGGTAGCCAGTGCCCGCGGGAACCGTGGGGATGAACGGCGCAGCGGCCGGCAGCGGCGCCCAGGCGGCTTCGTACGCGGCTTGCGTGCCGGGTCCGCCGAGATTCGCATGCGTGTAGTCGACGCCGCTGTCGATGACGGCGACGCGAACACCCTGGCCCGTAGCGCCGAGTGCGTGCGCCGCGGTCGCGCCGATGTACGGCACGGTTTCGGAAAGATCGTGAGCGTAGTCGGACACACCGACCACGCGCGTGATCGCGGTGTCACGCGCGAGCTCGGCAAGATCGGCACCGTCGACGTTCATCACGATGGCGTTGAGTGCGAGCTGCACGCTCGAGACCACTTCGGCGCTCGGTGCGCGGGCGACCAGGCGGCTGATCAGCGCAGCCTGTTCCGCTTCGACCTGCGTGCGTGAAATCGTGCCATTCGATTCGGCGACGCTGGGCGTTCGCAGGCGGAGCAGCACGAGCTGCCTGCCGGAAACGTTCGCGAGGCTCGGATGCAGTACGAGACTTTCGTAACTGGCATCGACGATGGGCGATTGGAGAGAGATTGAGGAGAGATGCGCGCTGTCATTCAGCGTCAACGCGCGCGGCCCAGCGGCCGCAAGCGTCGTCGCCGACAACAACGCGCTGCACACGGCCCACTTCAAGTGGCCGTGACCAACACGTTTGCTCTTCATGTGAATAATCCCCTGAGAGAACCTGTTATTCCGGACACACGCCGAGCCCAAGTCTTTAACGACAAGGGCCTCGGGAGCGCGGCATGTTCTTCTTTGATGCCGAGAGCAGTGCGTTCCTTCTTTCCCAAAAGGTCGCGCACCGTGTTATCCAGGACCCGCTGGCGACGCTACTCCGCGTGCTGACTTAATTCAATTGTGCGTAGGCACGAAATTGAACATAAGCCCCTCAGGTCCTGCTCTCTTTTTTCTTGGCCTTCGATGAAGTTTTCTTGGGGACCGCGGTAGCGCGTTTCACATTCGCGCGCGCCGCGCTTTTCTTTTTCGCAGGTGTCGATTTTCTTTCCGCTTTCACGGCAGTGGTGTCGGCGCCGTCCGACTTTTGTGCATCTTTCGCTGCGGACTTTCTCTTAGGCTTGGAAACCGCCGCGGCTTCTGTGGTTGCCGGTGCCGCGTCTTTCGCTGCCGCCTTGTCTTTTGCGGTCGAGTTTGCGGTCTTCTTGCGGCCGAAGCGACTGCCGCGCGGTGGTGCAACGGCCAGCAGCTCGCGACACACCTCGAGCGTGATCGCCTTCGGGTCCGTGTCCTTGGGAATGCGCGCATTGCGCTTGCCGTCGGTGATGTACGGGCCGTAACGGCCGTTCAACACCTGGATGTTGTCGACGGCGAAGTCCTGGATGATGCGGTTGGCATCGGCTTCCTTCTTGAGCCGGATGACTTCGAGCGCGCGGTCGAGCTCGACCGTGTACGGATCGTCGGGCACCTTCAGCGAAACGTATTTGGCGCCGTACTTGATGTACGGCCCGAAGCGTCCGATGTTCGCCTGCACCGGCTCGCCTTCGGCGGTCTGACCGAGATTGCGCGGTAGTTTGAAGAGCTCGAGCGCCTCGGGCAGCTTGATGAGATCCATCTTCTGGCCGGGACGCAGCCCCGCGAACTTGGGTTTTTCTTCGTCGTCCTTGGTGCCGACCTGCACGAACGGGCCGTAGCGACCCATGCGGACCGTGACCGGCTTGCCGCTTTCGGGATGTTTGCCGAGCTCACGCGCCTGCGCGACTTCTTCGCGCGAGACGTTTTTCTCGATGTGCTCGACCTGCGTGATGAACGGTTTCCAGAATTTCTTGAGCGGCTCGGTCCAGTCTTCTTCGCCGCGCGACACCGCGTCGAGCTCGTCTTCGAGCGAGGCGGTGTAGCCGTATTCCACGTACTTGTGGAAATGCTTGGACAGGAAACTGCCGACGATCTTGCCGATGTCCGTCGGGATGAACCTGCGGTTGTCCATGTCGACGTATTCGCGATCCTTGAGCGTCGAAATGATGGTGGCGTATGTCGAGGGACGGCCGATGCCGTGTTCTTCGAGGGCCTTCACCAGCGACGCTTCGGAATAACGCGGCGGCGGCTCGGTGAAGTGCTGGTCGCCATGCACATTAAGAAGAGTGACCACGTCGCCGTCTTTCATAGCCGGCAGGATGCGGTCGTTCTCGTTCTCGGGTTTGCCGTCGTCCACGTCTTCCTGGTACACGGCCATGTAGCCGGGTTTCACGAGCGTGGAGCCGTTGGCGCGCAATACGTGGCGCCCAGCCGTTTCACTGGCGCCATTGCCGGCCTCGGCTTGCTTGCTGGGCACCATGTCGACCGCGACGGTGTCGAACAACGCGTGCGCCATCTGCGAGGCGACGGCGCGCTTCCAGATGAGCGCGTACAGCTTGTATTGGTCCGGATCGACCTTGCCTTCGAGTTTCGAAGGCAACACGGCGGCGGAAGTGGGACGAATGGCTTCGTGTGCTTCCTGGGCGTTACGCGACTTCGTCTTGTAGACGCGCGGCTCTTCAGCCACCGCCTCCTTGCCGTATTCCTGCGCAATGACTTCGCGCATCTCGCGCACGGCATCGACGGCCAGGCTCAGCGAGTCGGTGCGCATGTAGGTGATGAGGCCGATGGCGCCTTCGCCGAAGTCCACGCCTTCATAAAGCTGCTGGGCCAGCCGCATGGTGCGCTGGGCGGAATAACCGAGCTTGCGCGCGGCTTCCTGCTGCAACGTGGACGTGGTGAACGGCGGCGAAGGATTGCGGCGGCGCTGCTTGCGGTCGATGGACATGACGTGCAGGAAACCCTGCGCGGCATCGTTGATCGACTTTTCGACGCCGCGCGCGGCGTCTTCGTTGGTGAAGCTGAACTGCTCCACCTTCTGGCCATCGAACTCCACCAGCTTCAGCGGGAAGTTCTGCGCGCTGTGTTCGCCTTCGGCTTCGAGCGTCCAGTATTCCTGCGGCTTGAAGATGCTGATCTCGTGCTCACGCTCGCAGATCATGCGCAACGCGGGACTCTGCACGCGACCGGCGGACAGGCCGCGCCGCACTTTTTTCCACAGCAGCGGCGAGAGGTTGAAACCGACGAGGTAGTCGAGCGCGCGGCGCGCCTGCTGCGCATTCACGAGATCGAGTGAAAGGTCGCGCGGCTCGGCGACGGCGCGCTGCACTTCACCCTTGGTGATTTCGTAGAACACGACGCGTTTGACTTCCTTGCCCTTGAGATCGCCGCGCTCTTCGAGCAGCTCACGCAAGTGCCAGGAAATGGCTTCGCCTTCGCGGTCCGGGTCGGTCGCCAGGTAGAGGTTCTTGGATTTCTTCAACGCGCGCGCGATGGCGTCGACGTGTTTTTCGTTTCGCTCGATGGAGCGATAACTCATCTTGAAATGCTTGTCGGGATCGACGGCGCCTTCCTTCGGGATGAGGTCGCGTACGTGCCCATAGCTGGCCAGCACCTCGAAATCCTTGCCGAGGTACTTCTTGATGGTTTTTGCTTTCGCCGGTGATTCGACGATTACTAGGTTGTCTGCCATCAGTTCGGCAACGAGTCGGTTTCGTCGAACAGCAGATCTTCCATGCGCGCGCAGGCCTGTTCCTGGCCGGGCTGGCTGGACAGCACCATGAGCACCAGCCACTTGAGCCGGTCGATGTCCACGTCGTCGCCGTCGAGCGCGACGAGGCGGTCGATGACGATTTCGCGCTGCAGCGGCGAGAGGATGCCTTCCTGTTCCAGCTGCAGCAGGTAACCGCGGCACCCGGTGGAGATGCGCTCGAGCTCATCGGCGGAAAAGACGCGCAGCGAAGGCTGGGTCGAATCGATGTCGGGGCGCGAGCGCTCACCGGCAAGGTCCGCCAGCCAGTCGAGCGCGCGCTCGACGTTGTGACGGCCGAATCCGGCGCGCTCGAGATCGGCGGCGAGGGTTTCGCGCTCGGGCACTTCCGGGGCTTCAGCCAGCATGTACTGGTCGAACACGTATATAAGAATGTCTAAAACACTTCCGGTCATGCTGTCGCCGGTTGTCGTCGTTGGCTTCATTGTCCCGCCATGCGGCTGTAACGGCCGCCGGGGTGCGGCGCCACGTGCCCGTCGAGCTCCAGAATCAGCAGCATCGAAGCGATCGATTCGCTGTTCATACCCGTGCGTTCGATCAAGCTATCGACGCTTGCTGGCTCGAAGGCGAGCGCATCTAACAGGATTTTGTATTCCTTGTCCAACGCGGGCGGCGCCCCGCCATGGAGGAGGGGTTCTCCCGGCGAGGCCGCAACTAGTTGGGCTGAAAGGGAAATCTTGAGCTCGCACAGAACGTCTTCGGGGCGCTCGACGAGCTTGGCGCCTTGCCGGATGAGCTCGTGGCAACCCCGGGCGAGCGGATTGTGGATGGAACCGGGGATGGCAAAGACCTCCCGACCCGCTACGCCGGCCAGGCGCGCGGTGATCAGCGACCCGGATTTCTGCGCCGCTTCGACCACCAGCGTGCCGAGACTCAGGCCCGCGATGATGCGATTGCGCTGCGGAAAGCAGGCCGGCAACGGTATTGAGCCCGGCGGGAATTCCGAGACCAGCGCGCCGCTGGCCGCAATGCGCGCCGCCAGCGCTTCGTGATTGCGCGGGTAGATCCGGTCGAGCCCGCAGCCCAGAACCGCGATGGTGGGACCGTCCCCTGCCAGCGCGCCCTCGTGACAGGCGGCGTCGATGCCCAGCGCAAGACCACTGGTGATGGTGAGGCCGGCGCGCGCAAAGAACGAAGCGAACGCGCGCGCCGTGGCGCGACCGCCGGCCGAGGGGTTGCGGCTGCCCACCATGGCGAGCTGCGGCTCGCTCAGGACCTGCGGATTGCCGCGCACGTAGAGCACGGCCGGCGCATCCGGCGACTCGCGCAGCAGCGCGGGATATTCCGCCGATGTGGCCGGCAACAGCGCGACGCCAGCCTCTTCGAGCCAGCGAAGATCGGAGTCGACGAGCGCTTCGTCGGGCCTGGCCAGCCAGGCGGCGGTGCGGGTAGTTAGCCCGAGGCGCTCGAGATCGCCGGGGCTTCGCCACTCGAGCGCGTGAACCTGCGCGAGCTGGGCCGCGTTCAACGACGGCGCGCGCGCCGCGATGGCCAGCCGCCGGCGCATGGATGCTGTGGCTGCGTTCATCACGGCAGCCTAAAACGAAAGGGCCAGCGCGATGGCTGGCCCTAACTCGTCTGAATGAAGAGAAATGCGTTACGGGTTGTAGACCCGGTCCGCAACACGCATCGGCGCCCGTGCACCGATGACCAGGCCGTAGCTGATCTGATCGTAGACCTTGAACACGATGAGCGAGCCGGCGCGCTCGTAGGGCAGGCGGACTTCTTTCGCGAACGCCTTCTTCTTCCACGGGTAGGCGCCCATTCGGTCCGCGACCAGCGCACCTTGCTGGTCGACAGCGAGCACCGCGCCCTGCGCGAGGCCGTCACTCGCACCGCGATTCAACACCACCACCTGGTAAGGACCGACCTGCGTGGCGTTGTCCGCCACGGCGATGATCTGGCCGTCGATGGGGGTGGTCGGCGCATGCGGCTGGAAATTGAGGGATCGTTCGCCCTCTTCGATGATCAGCCGATCGCCTTCGAGCGCCTCACGTGCGCCGTCGGTGAGCTTGGTCTTGGAGACTTCGGCCGGCACTTCCACGACCGCGGTGGCGACGTAGTAGGCCTGGTAGCCGAGGATTTCCCGGGAGTCGATGTCATGAATCGGGTCGCCGACGTGCATGACGAGGAATCGCTGGTCCACCGGCGCGTTCAGGTTCTGCACATACGCGTCGTGTCCGGTGCCGCCGATCATGTGATCGTCGCGGAACGCGAGGATATGCGGAGCCGCGAGCGCCTGCTCCTTGGTGAGAACGCTGGGCCGGCTGAGAAACGCGGCGATCGCCGCGAACGGAATCGTGTCGACCGGGCCGTCGAGCGCTTCACTGCGCAGGCGCGGCTGCAGGCGCGCGCCGCTGTACTGCGAAATGCTGACGCTCGCATCGCCGTTGGCGCCATAAGCCAGCGACAACACGTCACCCGGATAGATGAGATGGGGGTTTTCGACCTGGGGATTGATCTGCCAGATCTCGGGCCAGAACCAGGGATCCTTGAGGAATACCGCGGCGATGTCCCACAACGTGTCGCCACGCTTCACGGTGTAGTTCATGGGCGCATCGGGACGGATGAGCTGTGCGGTGGGCACAGAACTTTCCGCGGCCGGCGCTTCGTTCAGGGCTGCGATTGCCGCTTCGGTCGCGGTCAGGTCGTCGGCCACCGCCTCGGGCGCTTCGGCGACCGGCGGCGGCGTGGAAATGGGCTGGGCCACCGGCGGCGGCGCGGATTGGCATCCGGCAGCGATCACCGAGGCAGCGATAAAGGCCGAAAGGGCAATGACCCGCGGGTTCAGAATTGCGAGCACGCGCGGCTCCCTAAGTTGTTGATTAAGAGACATCCTCCACTCCTCAATCCCGGGTGGGGCAAGCGGACCCCACTGTTATAATCCGCCGCAGCACGAGGGCCTACGATCTATTGTCAAGTTTGTGCGCTGGATCACGGGATCACTCCCGTCCCCGAGCTTCGCAATCCTTGCCCACGGTCGAATCGCCCAAACATTAGCAGCAATCGAGCGGAACATCATGGCGCGCCTGAATATTCTTGAGTACCCGGACCCCCGTCTTCGCACCAAGGCCAAACCGGTCGAGGTGTTCGACGCCGCGCTCGCCCGCCTCGCGCAGGACATGCTCGAAACCATGTACGAAGCGCCGGGCGTGGGCCTGGCGGCCACCCAGGTGGACGTTCATAAGCGATTGATCGTCATGGATGTTTCCGAAGGAAAGCAGAAGCCCCAGGTGTTCTGCAATCCGGAAATCCTCACGCGCGAAGGGGTGGGGATCACCGAGGAAGGCTGCCTGTCGGTGCCAGGCATCTTCGATGAGGTAAAACGCGCCGCCGCCATCCGCGCGCGGGCCCAGGACGTGACTGGCAAGTTCTTCGAGGTCGATCTCGATGGCCTCGCGGCCGTGTGCCTTCAGCACGAGATGGATCACCTCGAGGGAAAACTCTTCGTCGACTATCTGTCCGACCTCAAGCGCGAGCGCATTCGCAAGAAGCTGGACAAGGATCGCAAGGAACGCGCCGGCAAGGCTCGCGAATCCGCTTCCGCGCGCGCCTACTGATCCGCGACGCCGCAACCCAAGCCTTCGGGCGCCCCCATGAATTCGTTACGTATTGCCTTCGCGGGCACACCGCAATTTGCGCTGCCCGCTCTGCGCGCGCTGCTCGACTCCGCGCATCGCGTCGTCGGCGTGCTGACGCAGCCGGATCGTCCCGCGGGACGCGGGCAGCAGCTGCGCGCGTCGCCGGTCAAACTACTCGCGCTCGAGCACGACCTGCCGGTGGTGCAGGTTCCGACACTCAAGACTGCCGAGAGTCGTGCCGAGCTCGCGCAGTGGTCGCCGGACGTGCTCGTGGTCGTCGCCTACGGGCTCATTCTTCCCCAGCCCGCGCTGGATCTGCCGCGCCTCGGGTGCGTGAACATCCACGGTTCACTGCTGCCGCGCTGGCGCGGTGCCGCGCCCATCCAGCGCGCGATTCTCGCCGGCGATGCGCAAACGGGCGTGACCATCATGCAGCTCGATGCGGGGCTCGATACAGGGCCTGTGCTGCTCGAGCGCGGCCGCGCGATTGGTCCGCATGACACGGCGGGAGACCTGCACGATGCCCTGTCCGTGCTCGGCGCCGAAGCGCTCATCGAGGCGCTCGAGGGTCTCGCCGCCGGAACACTTCGGCCGCGTGCGCAGCCCGCCACGGGCGCGACCTATGCGCCGAAGGTCGAGAAATCGGAGGCCAGGCTCGACTGGTCGGCGAGCGCGGTTCAGCTCGACCGCCAGGTGCGCGCGTTCAACCCCTGGCCCATCGCCGACACGCTCCTGGAAAACGAGACGTTGCGCATCCTGCGAGGGCGCGTGGCTGAAGCGGGCGGCGTGCACGCCCAGCCCGGCACATTGTTAGGCATTGCCGACGACGGCTTGCGAGTCGCCTGCGGCGAAGGTGTATACGCCATCGGCGAGCTGCAGCGCGCCGGCAAGCGACCGATCACCGCACGCGATTTCGCCAACGCCGTGCGCGTCGCTGGCCTGAGGTTCGGAACATGAAAACAAAAGTCCGGCGCAATCCGCCGCCGCAGCCACGCCGTGCCCGCCATGCGCCGGGCGCGGAAACACTGGCGGCCGCGGCGCTTGCCGTCCATGACGTGGTATTCGACGGGCGATCCGCCGACGCGGCACTCGAGGCCGCGCGCGAACGCCAGGATCGCGCGGCGGTCCGCGCCATCGCGCTGGGGACCTTGCGCTGGTACCTGCGGCTTCGGCCCGCGCTGGCACCGCTGGTCAGCCGGCCATTCGACGAGCTCTCGCCCCGCCTGGCGGCGTTGCTCGTCACCACGGCGCACCAGGTCGAATACTCACGCGGCGCTGCCGAGGCGCAGGTGCACCTGGGTGTCGACGCCAGCCGCGTGCTGGGCGAAGGCCGCGCCAGCGGCGTCGTCAACGCGGTGTTGCGCAAGTTCGTCGCGCAGCGGGCGGAGTTGTTAGCGGCGGCCGACGCCGATCCGGCCCAGCGGTACGCACATCCGGAATGGCTGGTGGCCGCGCTGCGCACGGCGTGGGGTGAGCTCGCCGACGGGATTCTCGAGGCCAACAACCAGCATCCGCCCATGGTGCTCAGGGTGGATTCCGCGCTCGTCACCGCCGACGAATTCCTGCGCTCGCTGCGTGCGCTGGGCCGCGAAGCGAGTGTCGTCGAGTGGAATCGCGACGCGATCGTGCTTCAGCTGCCCGCGGCCGTGCAGATCCTGCCGGGGTTCGAATCCGGCGCGGTGTCCGTGCAGGATGGCGGCGCGCAACTCGCCGCGCCCTTGCTCGATGCGCAGCCCGGCATGCGCGTGCTCGACGCCTGCGCGGCGCCTGGCGGCAAGACGCTGCACATCGCGCAGCGCACGCCGGGGCTCGCGGAGCTCATCGCCATCGATGACGATCCCCTGCGCCTGGCCCGCGTGCGCGAGAACCTCGAGCGCGCGGGGCGTGATGCAGTGCTGATCAGCGCCGACCTGCGCTCCATGCCGCCATCGCTCGCGCCCGGGCGCTTCGATCGCGTGCTGGTGGACGCGCCCTGCTCGGCCACGGGCGTGATCCGCCGTCATCCCGACATCAAGCTGTTGCGCCGTCCGGGCGACATCCAATCCTTCGTGGCCACCCAGCGGCAGATTCTCGCCACGTCTTTCGAACTACTGAAGCCCGGCGGACGTCTGACCTACTGCACATGCTCGGTGATACCGGCGGAGAACGAAGGCGTGGTCGGCACTTTCCTCGATTCACAGCCGCGCGCGGCCAGCGCGCCGTGGCCGGAGGGCCTTGCGCGGCCGCCAGGTCTGCTCGATCGGGCGGTCGGCTGGCAGTTGCTGCCCGGCGGCAGCGCCGGCACGGATGGCTTCTACTATGCCTGTCTCACTAAGCTATCCTGACAACTCACCCAGAGGAACCGATGCAGTTCCGGCGCGCGAATAATTTCATCACCCTGCTGCTGGCCTCGCTCCTGAGCGCCGGTGCGGCCGGATCCGCGCACGCCGACGTGCTCGATGGCCTGCTCGAAGTGCGATCGGCATACGTCACCGAAGGCCAGGGCGTGTTCCAGCTCTTCGCGCGCATCTCCTACCCGGTCAACGACGACATTCGCGCGGCCCTCAAGGACGGCCTCATGCTGATCTTCGACCTCGACGTCGTGGTCTCGCGCGAACGGCGTTTCTGGGTCAACGAAACGGTGGCGGAATACACGCTGCGGCGCGAACTGCTCTACCACGCCGTCAGCGATCGCTACGTGGCGCGCGATGTCGACTCCCGCAACAACGAGCAGCACAGTTATTCCACGCTCGAAGAAGCGCTCGAGGCGCTCGGCACCGTGGAAGCGTGGCCGTTCCTGCTGTCGACGCAACTTTCGCCCAATCGGCAATATCGCGTGTCGCTGCGCGCCGGTGTGCGCCGCGGCCGCCTGTCCGATACCTTGCGCGTGCTCATGTTCTGGACCGACGACTGGCACCGCGAGAGTGAGTGGTTCTCATGGTCCCTGCAGCGCTGAGACGCCTGGGCACCCTGGGGCTGATCGCCCTCTGGGTGCTGGTCAGCGGTGGCCTGCTGCTGCTGCTGGCGCTGTCGGTCCAGAATTCGGTGCAGTTCAGCCGCCTGCAGGCGTGGATCCTGCTGGCCAACGTCATTGCGCTGATCGCCGTCAGCGTGTTGCTGGCGCGCAAGCTCATCGAGCTGGTGCGCGCGTTCCGTGCCGGCGTCCCGGGATCGCGGCTGACGGCGCGCACGGTGGGCATATTCGGCTCGCTGGTGGTCGCGCCGCTCATCATCGTCTATCTATTCTCACTCGAGTTCCTGAACCAGGGCATCGACAGCTGGTTCAAGGTCGAGATCAAGCAGGGACTCACCGACGCCCTCGAGCTTTCCAGGTCGGCCATCAACGTGCGCATGCGCGAGTACGCACGCAGCACGCAGCTGTTCGCCAACCGGCTGGCCGACAGCCCTCCCTCGAACTGGGCCGAAGCCACCGACCAGCATCGCGTCGAGAGCGGCGCGCTGGAAGTGGTGGTGTACGGCACGCTGGGCCAGGTGCTGGCGGCAAGCAGCGCCGGGGCGACGTCCACCAGCCTGCCGCGCGCCTCGGCCGAAGTGACCGCGGCCATTGCCGGAGGCAGCCTCTACTGGAGCCTGGAGCCGTTGTCGGAAGACGATTACCTCATCAATACGGCCGCGCCTATCGCGACCGGTCCGGGTTCGAGTCAGGGTCGCTTCGTGGTGGCGCAGTATCCGGTGCCGCCGCAGCTTTCGCGCGTGTCGGAGGCCGTGCAGCATTCCTACTCGCAGCACTACAACCTGACCCAGCAGCGCGAGGGTGTGAAGAACCTGTTCGGCATGACGCTCACCCTGGTACTGCTGCTGGCGATGCTCACCGCGATTTACGGCGCTATCTACTCGGCCGAGAAGCTCACGCGGCCGGTCCAGGACCTCATTGCCGGCACACGCGCGGTCGGCAAGGGCGACTTCGGCACGCGGCTGCCGCTGCCGTCGCGCGACGAAATGGGATTCCTGGTGCACTCGTTCAACGACATGACCAAGCGCCTGCGCCGCGCACGCGAGGAAACCACGCGCAGCCAGATGGCGGTGGAACGCGAGCGCGAACGGTTGTCGATCATCCTGGCGCGCCTGTCGACGGGCGTAATCGCCATCGGCCGCGACCTGGTGCTGCGCAGCGCCAACCAGGCGGCCGGCAATATTCTCGGCGCCAGTCTCGAACAGGGCGTGGGCCAGCCGCTGTCGGCGCTCGCCCCGGGAAACGCGCGTTACGAGCGTTTCGTCGGCGAGGTCACGATGCGCCTTGCCAGGGGCGAGGAAGAATGGCGCGAGCAGCTCGACCTCAAGCCTGAGGCGGCGGGCGCTCGCGTGCTGGTGTGCGCGTGCACCCCGCTGCCGGGCGACGAACACGCCGAGGATGACGCGTCGGCCCAGGGCGGCTACGTCATCGTGTTCGACGACATCAGCGCGTTGCTGCAGGCGCAGCGCGACGCGGCCTGGGGCGAAGTCGCGCGCCGGCTGGCGCACGAGATCAAGAACCCGCTAACGCCCATCCAGTTGTCCGCCGAACGCATGCGACGCCGCTACCTCGAACACATGACCGGCGAGGACGCGCAGATCCTCGATCGCGCCACCTACACCATCGTGCAGCAGGTGGAGGCCATGAAAGCGATGGTGAATGCCTTCAGCGAATACGCGCGTGCGCCGGACATGAAGGTCACGAAGTTTCCGCTCAACGCGCTGGTCACCGAAGTGGCCGACCTGCACCGCGTGCAGGAATCGGGTTTGAAGATCGACGTCGACCTGGACCCGCGCATCGAAAACGTCGAAGCGGACCGCGGCCGCGTGCGCCAGATCCTCAACAACCTCATCGTCAACGGCGCCGAAGCCGTGGAACACCGGCCCGACGGCCACGTGGTGGCGTCGACGCGGCTGGAGAGTGTGGGCAGTGCGGAATACGCCACCATTACCGTCACCGACAACGGGCCGGGCTTCTCGCGCGACGTATTGGGGCGTGTGTTCGATCCCTATGTCACCAGCAAGCCGAAAGGCACAGGATTGGGGCTCGCAATCGTGAAAAAGATTGTCGAGGAGCACGGCGGGCGCGTGGAGGCCGACAATCGGCCGGAAGGTGGTGGCCGCGTGCGTGTATCCTTGCCGGTCACAGACGGATCCCGACAGATGGTTGCGCGCGACAGGCGCGCTGAACCCAGGAAGGAGCGAGCATGAGCGCCGCGCACATTCTGGTTGTCGACGATGAAGCCGACATCCGAGGCCTCCTCAAGGAAATCCTTTCCGAGGAGGGTTATGACGTGGACGTCGCCGGTGACGCCGGCCAGGCGCGCGCTTCCCGCGCACGCCAGCTACCCGACCTCGTACTGCTCGACATCTGGATGCCGGACACCGACGGCATCACGCTGTTGCGCGAGTGGCAGGGGGCGTCCGCCGATGTGTCCTGCCCCGTGGTCATGATGTCCGGGCACGGCACGGTCGAAACCGCCGTCGAGGCCACGCGCCTCGGCGCCTTCGATTTCGTCGAGAAGCCTTTGTCGCTGCAGAAACTGCTGCGTACCGTGGAGCGCGCATTAGAGGCTGGAAAAAGGAAGCGCCACGCGGGCAAGTTGTTAGCGGCCTCGCCGGGCGTGCCGGTCGGGCGCAGCCGCGTCATGCAGCAGCTGCGCGCCGATCTCGCGCAGATCGCCACCAACGATTCCCCGGTGCTGCTGGTGGGCGAAACCGGGACGGGCCGCGAGGCCTTCGCGCGATTCATCCACGACGCCAGCCCGCGCGCGGCGCGGCCGTTCGTCACGCTCATTTCCAGCACGCTGCGCGGTGAAGGCGCCGAGCAGGTGTTGTTCGGCACCGAGGCCGGCGGCCAGGTCGCTCCCGGTGTCCTCGAGCGCGCCGGCGCCGGCACGCTGTTCATCAACGAGATCGAAGACCTGCCGCCGCAATCGCAGCGCGCATTGCTCGGCACGCTCGAGAGCGGTCAGTACACGCGCGTTGGCGGCAGCACGCCGGTGCCGTTCAAGGCGCGCATGCTTTCGTCCGCGCGCCCCGGCATCGAAAGCCGTGGCGAGGATTTCCGCCGTGACCTGCTCGCGCACCTGAACACTCTCATCGTGCGTGTGCCGCCGCTGCGTGAATACACCGAAGACGTCCCCGACCTGCTGCGCCACTACGTGGACCGCATGGTGGACGGCGAGGGCCTGCAGTTCCGCAAGTTCAGCGTCGCGGCCCAGAACCGGCTGCGCAACTACCCCTGGCCCGACAACGTGCGCGAGCTCAAGAACCTCGTTCAGCGCCTGTTGCTGCAGGGCGGAGGCGAAGAGATCCGCCTCGAAGAAATCGAACGCGAGCTCGCGGCCCAGGCGCCGAGTGTCGAGCCGCTGGTCAAGCAGGACCTGCTCGCGCTGCCGCTGCGCGAGGCCCGCGAACAGTTCGAGCGTGCCTATCTGCAGCAGCAGCTGCTGCTGTGCAATGGCAAGGTCGGCCAGCTCGCCAAGCGCGTCGGCATGGAGCGCACGCACCTGTACCGCAAGCTGCGGTCGCTGGGCGTCGACTTCCGCAACATCACGGACGACTCGGAATAAAAAAGGGGACAGATCTATTTTCCTCCGCGGAAAATAGATCTGTCCCCTTTTTTATTCCGTGACGGACAGCCGTCCGTCGTCGCCAATCTTCAGGCTGCCGGTCGGGAAGGCCGTGGTCGTCAGCGACTGCAGCAGCTTGATGACGCCCTTGTCCGGATCGGGCGCCGGGCCCGCCGGGCGAATCTGGATCGTGGGCTCGATGCGGCCCGACACGAACCTGCCTTCGTCGTCCAGCGTCACCAGCAGTATGGGCGCGATGCCGCGGATGCCTTCCACGCTGATGCCGTAGTACGTGGCGAAATTTCCGAGGCTGTAGGCGATCAGCCGGTCCCTGTAGATCTCCAGCGGCCGCACGACGTGCGGCCCATGTCCGAGCACGATGTCGGCGCCGGCATCGATCATCGCGCGCGCGAACTCGACCACGTTGCCACGATCTTCGCCCGCGAAGATTTCACGCGCGAACGGCAGCACTTCGGCGCCGTTGCCTTCGGCGCCGCCGTGGAACGACACGATGACGATGTCGTGTTTCGCCGCGAGCTCCGTCACGAGCGGCAGACCGATCTGCGGATCGTTGAGCGAGTTCGAACCCACGTTGGGGGCAAAGGCCACCATGGCCACGCGCCGGCCATTGGCGATGAAACTCGCGGCGGTGCCTTCGCGACCCGAGTGGTGGATGCCCGCCGCATCGAGCGCCGCCATGCTCGATGAACGGCCTTCCTCGCCGAAGTCCCGCGCGTGGTTGTTAGCCAGGCTCAGCACGTCGAATCCCGCGAGTTTGAAATACGTGGCGTAACGCGCCGGCGTGCGGAACAGGAAGCATATCTTCTTGTTCTTGCACTGCTTGACCGGTTCGCCGCCATCCTGCAGCACTCCTTCGAGATTGCCGAAGGTGACGTCGGGCTTCTCGAGAATCGGCGTCACGGCGTCGAAGAACGACAGGCCATCGTCATCGGGCAGGATGTTCTCGGGAAAGTCCGTGCCCAGCATCATGTCGCCGACCGCCGCGAGCGTGAGCCCCGGATGCGTCGGCGGTGGAATCGGCGGCGTTTCCGGTGTCGCCGCGGCCTGTGCCGGCGGCGGGGTCGCGGGCGGAGCCGCGGGCGGCTGCGCGGCGCAGGCCACCAGCAGCGTCAGCAATGCCGCGCCAGCCGGAAGTCCCAGGTGCGGCGTGCGCCGCATCTAACTAATCTCCCACCCGGATGACCAGCGCATCGTCGAAATCCGCGGCGCGCAGCCGCGCGCGCAGCCGGTTGAGCTCGGTGAGGTCGGTGATGGGCCCGATGCGCACGCGGTGCCAGACATCTTCGTCCACGGCGACGCGCTGCACGCTGGCATCGATGCCCTGCATCTTGAGCTGCGCGCGGATGCGGTCGGCCTCGGACTGCTGGCGATAGGAACCCGCCTGCAGCACATAAACGCCGGGGCGTTCGATGTTCGCGGGCGTGGCGCCGCGATCGCTGGCCACTTCGCGCTCCTTCTCCGGCACCACCACCTCGAACTTGGGCAGCATGTCGTAGAAGTCGTAGTTCTTGGCCCCTTCGTCGGCTTCGCCGGCGGCCACCTTGTCGGCGCGCGGCTCGGGCTTCGGCACGGCGGCGAGTTCGGTGTCGGCGTTTTTCTCGCGGTAGTTCTGCCAGATCAGCACGAACAGCGAGAGCGACAGGCCCACCGCGACGCCGACCCCGAACTCGCGCCAGCGGCTGACATCGAACTTGAGGCTGCCCGGGCGGGCGCGCTTGAAATCGCGACTGGTGATTTTTGCGACCAGGACTGCGGCTCCTACATCGTCTCGGGCGCGGAGACGCCGAGAATGCCGAGCCCGTTGCGGATCACCTGTTGTACGGCCAGCACCAGCGTCAGGCGCGCGTTGCGCAAGGGCGCTTCCTCGACGATGAACTGTTCGGCGTTGTAATAGGTGTGCAGCGTGTTCGCAAGATCGCGCAGGAAATGGACCAGGGAGTGCGGCGCGCGCGCGAGCGCGGCATGTTCGACGATCTCCGGATACTTCGACACGGCCGTGAGCACCGCCTGTTCGTGCACGTTCGTAAGAAGCGAGAGGTCGGCCGCCGCGGCGTCGTACGTGTAGCCCTTCGAGCCGAGCTGCTTCATGACCGAAGCCACGCGCGCGTGCGCGTACTGGATGTAGTACACGGGGTTTTCGTTGGAGCGCGACTTCGCCAGCTCGAGGTCGAAGTCCAGCGCCTGGTCGTGGCTGCGCAGCAGGTAGAAGAACCGGCAGGCGTCGTTGCCCACTTCGTTGCGCAGCTCGCGCAGCGTCACGAAATTGCCTTCGCGCTTGCCCATGGCCAGCTTCTCGCCGCCGCGGAACAGGCTCACGAGCTGCAGGAGCGTGACTTCGAAGCAATCGGCCGGCGCACCCAGTGCAATCAACGCGCCGCGCACGCGCGAGACGTAGCCGTGATGATCGGCGCCCCAGACGTCGATGAGCAGATCGTGGCCGCGCAGGCGCTTGTCGTAGTGGTAAGCGATGTCCGCCGCGAAATAGGTGCCGACACCGTTCTCGCGAATGATCACGCGGTCTTCGTCGTCGCCGTAATCCGTGGACTTGAACCAGGTGGCGCCGTCCTTCACGTAGGCGTGGCCGCTCGCACGCAGCGCTTCGAGCGTCTTCTCGATGGCGCCGCTCTTGTGCAGCTCGCGCTCCGAATACCAGTGGTCGAAGCGCACACCGAACTCTTCGAGGTCGTTGCGGATGTCGGCCATCATGGCGTCGCGCGAGAAGATCACGACGGAGTCGAATTCTTCGGCGCCCAGTTCACGGCGCGCGTTTTCGATGAGCCCGTCGATGTGTTTGTCCTTGTCGCCGGCGGGTGCATCCGGAGGCGCGCCGCGCGTGACGTCCATGGCCGCCCGCTTGAGCGCCTCGCCGCGCTTCGCGTGCAGCGCGCGCGCCACGGGCAGGATGTATTCGGCGCGATAACCGTTCGACGGGAACGCGATGGGTTCGCCGCACAGCTCGAGATAACGTAGATAGACGCTGATCGCCAGGATGTCGATCTGCCGTCCTGCATCGTTGATGTAGTACTCGCGGTACGTCGAGTGCCCGGTGGCCTCGAGCAGGTTGCCCAACGTGGCGCCGTACGCGGCGCCGCGGCCGTGCCCCACGTGCATCGGGCCCGTGGGATTCGCGGACACGAACTCGATCATCACCTTGCGACCCGCGCCCACCGTGCTGCGTCCGTAGGCAGCGCCCTGCGCCGCCACATTCTTGAGCGGCGTGAACCACGCGTCCCTGGCCAGGCGGAAATTGATGAAACCCGCTCCGGCTACCTCCGCGCTGGAAACCAGCGGGCTCTTCGGCAGCGCGGCCACCAGCGCCTGCGCCAGCTCGCGCGGATTCTTGCGCGCCGCCTTGGCGATACGCATGGCAATGTTGCTCTGGAAGTCGCCGTGCTGCACATCGCGCGCACGCTCGACCACCACCTGGGCGGGGTCGGCCGCCTCGGACAAAACCGCGGGAACAAGTGATCGCAGCGCCTCACGAAGCAGGCGCTCAAGGTCGGATTTCACGGGGGGAACCTGTCTGGAACTCGATTAAGCCGGCGCGATCTTAACAAGTCTCGCGCCCTGGAAACCCCGCCTGTAAACCAATTGACGGCGTCCCCGTTGATCCCCGTGCAGGCCTCATATTCCACAGGAGATTCCCCGATGAAGACCCCTTTTTACGTCCTTGGCCTGGCCGTGCTGTTCGCGGGCCCCGCCATGGCGGGCGATACGCCCAAATCCGACGCGCCGCGCGCAATGAAAGCGGACAAAGATGGCGACGGACGCGTGTCGCGCGCCGAGGCCACGGGTTCCGGCGCCGAGCGTTCCGGCGAATGGTTCGACAAGGTCGACCTGAACAAGGACGGCTATGTCACGCAGGATGAAATGAAACAGGCCCGCGAGACGCGTGGCTCGAAGCACGGCGACATGAAGCAAAAAAAGGAAGCCCGTTTCAAGGAAGCTGATGCCAACAGCGATGGCCAGATTTCGCTCGACGAGGCCCAAGCGAAGATGCCCGGCGTGGCGGAGCGCTTCAGCACGCTGGATACCGACAAGAACGGAATGCTGAGCAAGGACGAGCTCAAGCACGGCTCGCATCACCGCCAGCCGAAGCCCGAGCCCCAGAGCTGAGCGCCGGAACAGGATCGACAGGTTGAAAATGAAAGCGGCGGGACCTCGAGGTCCCGCCGCTTTTTTCATGGACCGCTTTACTGCGGCCGGCTGGCGCTCACCGATGCGTCGCCGTTGGCATTCGCATTCCCGTTGACCGAGACAGGTGCCGAGAGGTCGCGCGGCTGACCCGTCCCGCTGGTCGCGGGCATCGTGCCGGTCAGCGAGCCCGACCCGCTGGCGTCACCCTTTCCCGAGAGTTCAGGCAGCGCCGGCAACGCAGCCGGAGTGGCGGGTGAGCTCGGCGCCGGGGGCGCACTGGGCGTCGCAGGCGCGGCGTCCTTCACCGCGTCGATCGAGCCGGTGAGATTACCGGCCAGGTCACCGTTCGCGGCGCCCGTGGCTCCCGACAATGCGCCGTTGGCGGAACCGGCGACATTACCCGCGGCATTCACGCCGCCGGCAATTCCGTTCGTCGCGGAGGACGCGGTGTTCTGGACGGTGTCGCGCGTGGTCGCTGCGCGGTCGCGAACACGACCCGTGGTCTCACGAGTTCGCTCCACGGCGTCGCCCGCATGCCGGCTCAGCGCGCCAGTGCGCTCGATGCTGCCGCCGAGGGCGCCGTTCACGCCGCCCTGGCCCATGCCTCCGACGGAACCCATGCCGCTGCCGAGCGTGCCGCCCAGCGAACCGCCCAGTCCGCCGCCCGCGCCGCCGCCGAGAATCTGGGCCTGCAGCGCCGGGGCGCCGCAGATCACCGCGAGCACCGCGACCGGCTTGATCAAGTATTTGATATTCATGTCTTTGCTCCTGAGTTGCTGGTTTGCGTGCCGCGGAAATTCCGCAGCTCTCAGGAGGTACTACGCCCGGGACGGCCGATTTCTTCCCAAGCCAGGGAAAGGAATCGATTTGACTTAACTCATTCTATTTATTGGTCCCTTTCTGGGTCCCCTCCGCGTCCTCGGGCAGGTTCGCGGCGACCAGGCCGGCGCCGTAAATGTCATCGCGTCCGCGCGGACCGAGATCGAGCGCCTGCGATGTGAGCGCTGCGAGCGCGTTTGCGCCGGCCACCGGATCCGGTTCGGCCAGCGCGCGTGCGAGCAGCCCCGCGACGAGCGGAGCGGCGAACGAAGTACCACGCACTTCCTTGTACCCCGTGGCGTCGGTGGCGTCCGCCGCGCGCAAGTCCGCGCCGGGTGCGGCGAGTGCGAGATGCCTGCCGCGGCAGGCCTCTAACAACACGCGATGTTTGTCGTCGACCGCGGTCACGCCGATGACGTCCGCATACGCGGCCGGGTAGAGCGGCGGCGCGGCGGGACCGTCATTGCCGACCGCCGCGACGATCAGGTGACCGCGTCCGTTCAGCACCTTCACGGCGCGCTCGAGCAGCGCATTGCGCGGACCCACGAGGCTCACGTTGATCACCGCGACGCGTTCCTTCGCCATCCAGCCGAGCGCGGCCGCGACCGCCTCCACGGCGCCGCCTGTCGGCAAGCCGCAGTACACGTCCGCGGCAAACAACTCCGCATGCGGCGCTGCGCCCTGGAAATCCGTCGTGGATCCGGCGATCAGTGAGGCCACGGCCGTACCGTGCACGCTCGGAACGGGATTGCCGTCGCAGCCGAACTGGTGAACCACGCCGGCGCGAAGCGCGATGTGTGTCGCTTCGACTCCGCCATCGATGAGCCCGACGCGATTGCGCACGGCACCGCCGGGCGGCGCGGGGTTCGCGGACGCATTGGTGGTGGTGGCGGCTCCGACCTCACCCACGTCCAGGTAGATATGGTTGTACTCGTACGTGCCGTCCGGATCGAGCTTGCGCAGCCGTTTCAGCCCGCGCGTCGCGCTCCAGCCTTCGGGCGTCTGCAACACCGTGATCTTCACACCGAGCTCCGCCATCTCCCGCGTGCGCAGCACGTTGAACCGCGCCTTGCGCGCATTCGCCAGCGCGGCGTCGGTCACGTCGATGGCGATGACTTCGGCGCGCACCACCAGGTCGCCGCGTGGGTCGCGATCGAGTTGGGCGCGATGCTCGTTCAGCAGCCGCTCGGCGCGCAGCGCACGCGCGCCGGTGATTTCGCGCAGAGTGCCACCGATGCCGCGCGTGACCTCGGGCAATACTCCGCCCGGAAGCTGCGGAATCTGCGGAAGCTGCACCTGCGGCAACTGTGCCGAGGCCGAAAGGGTGATCAAACCCGCGAATATGAATGCTCGTGCACGCACGGAAGGATTTCACCTCGCCAGACGTATCATTCAACATGAAACCATGACGGATACGCCGGAGGAAATCAGTGAACGCCTCGTCGAGCTGCTGCCGCGGCTGCGCCGCTTCGCGCGCTCGTTGTCGCGCAACCAGCACGACGCCGACGATCTCGTGCAGTCGGTGGTCGAACGCGCCTGGCGGCATCTCGGTCAGCTCAGGCCCGGCGCGAGTCTCGCGAGCTGGATGTTCGGCATCATGAAGAACGCCTGGGTGGACAATCTGCGCGCCAGGCAGCGCCGCGCTGAAGTCGCGTTGCCCGAGGACAGCGGTGAACATCCGGCCGTGTCGCCGGTCGATACCAGTACGAGTCTCTGGTCGGTGTCGGAGGCGATGGACAAACTACCGGAGGAACAGCGGCTCGCGGTGGCGCTGGTGCTGGTGGAAGGCATGTCGTACAAGGAGGCGGCGCAAGTGCTGGAAATTCCGATCGGCACGCTCACCAGCCGGCTGGCGCGCGGGCGCGCGGCGCTGGCCGCCACGCTCTTGGGCGATGACGGGGGAAATCCCGCGTGAAATACGACGATGAAACCCTGATGGCTTATGCAGATGGCGAGCTCGACGCGACGCTGCGCGCCGAAATCTCCACGGCCATGGAAAACGACCCGGTATTGGCGCGGCGTGTCGAACATCAACGCGCACTGCGAGCCAGGGTCGCCGGCGCATTCGCGAAGGTTCTGGACGAACCGCTTCCGGAGCGGCTCCTGGACGCGGTGCGCAACAGACCGGCGCCGGGCTCCGCGGCGGATCGCGGCAAGGTGCTGCAGTTCCCCGCGCGCGCCTCGCGCCCGCCGACCGCGCCGTGGCGTGCTCGCGAGTGGGTTGCCATGGCCGCGAGCCTCGTGCTCGGTGTGTTGCTGTCGTGGCGGATTTTTTCGCCGGCGGACTCCGAAGTGATGGTGGCTCGCGGAGATGCGCTGGTGGCGCGCGGCGCATTGGCGAATGCGCTCGACACGCAGCTTGCCAGTGAACAGCGCGGCGAAGAGACGGTGCTGATCGGCCTGACTTTCAAGGCGAATGATGGCAACTACTGCCGCAGCTTCACGCTGCGAGCGACGCGAACCGCCGGCCTTGCCTGCCGCGCGGGGCCCGATTGGCAGGTGACAGCCACGGACACTATCCCCGCGTCCGGCCAGATGCAGCAGGCAAGCTCGGTGCTGCCGCCGGCGATCGTGCAGGCCATCGAATCGCGTGCCGGAGGAGACGCCCTGGACGCCGAAGCCGAGCGCGGCGCGCAGCGCAGCGGCTGGAAGCCCTGAGCCGGCAGGCTGCTAGAACAGTTCGAGCGGATCCACGTCCAGCGACCAGCGCAGCTCGCGCGGCGTCTTGATCGCTTCCACGCGCGGCAGCCATTCCGCCAGCATGCGATGCAGCGGCCCACGGTCGCGCGCCTCGATGAGCAACTGGGCGTGATATCGCGCCGCACGTTTGGCCATCGCCGCGGGCGCCGGCCCTAACAACTTGAGCTCGCGCTGGCGCCCCGCGAGTTCACGCGCGTTGCGCAGGA
This sequence comes from Steroidobacteraceae bacterium, assembly GCA_035765415.1. Classification (GTDB taxonomy): domain Bacteria; phylum Pseudomonadota; class Gammaproteobacteria; order Steroidobacterales; family Steroidobacteraceae; genus CADEED01. Next base: position 75,328 of record DASTXR010000073.1, read on the forward strand.
ACTCGATGGCCGGCGCGAGCGCGGTGGCCGAGGCGCGCAACGCCGCCACGTGCGCGAACGGCGGCCAGTTCGCCGCCGCCCGTTCGGCGAGCGCGGCCCGCGCGAAGCCGTCGTAACCCTCGTTGAGCAGGCTCTGCAGCAGCGGATGATCCGGGTATTCGGTCTGGATCAGCACCTCGCCCGGCTTGGTGCCGCGCCCGGCCCGGCCCGCCACCTGGATGATGGTCTGCGCGACGCGCTCGGGCGCGCGAAAGTCGGTGCTGAACAATCCCTGGTCGGCATTCAGCACGACGACGAGCGTCACGCTCGGAAAGTCGTGGCCTTTGGTCACCATCTGCGTGCCGACCAGGATGCGTGCCTCGCCGCTGGTAATGCGACCGACGACGGATTCGAGGTCGCCGCGTTTGCGCACCACGTCGCGATCGAGCCGCGCGATGGGCATGGCCGGGAACAGCTTCGTGAGCGTCTCCTCCACGCGCTCCGTACCCTGGCCCACGTGTTTGACGGCATACCCGCACTGCGGGCATTTCTCGGGCAACGGCGCGTCGGCGCCGCAGTGATGACAGCGCAGTCGCGATGCGCCGAGGTGCACGGTGAGCCGCGCATCGCAGTCGCGACACGGCGCGATCCATCCGCAGGCCGTGCACGCGAGCGTGGGGGAGTACCCGCGGCGGTTGATGTACACCAGCACCTGGCCGTCATCGGCGAGATGGCGCTGCATGGCTTCGACCGCCGGCGTGGCAATTCCCGCGCGCACCGAGTGCGCACGCAGATCGATGACGGCCGCGCGGGGCGGCAGCGCCTGGCCTGCGCGCCTCGGCAGCGACAGCCGTGTGAATTTCCCGCAGAGCACGTTCTGCAGCGTTTCCAGAGAAGGCGTCGCCGAGCCGAGCACCACCGGGGCGCTCGCGCGCTGCGCGCGCAGGATGGCGAGATCCCGCGCCGAATACCGAAAGCCACTTTCGTGCTGCTTGAACGACGAATCGTGTTCTTCGTCGACGATGATGAGCCCGAGATCCCGGACAGGCGCGAACACCGCGGAGCGGGTGCCGAGCACGATCCGGGCTTCACCGGACACGCACTGGCGCCACGCGGCGAGTCGCTCGGTGTCGGTGAGCGCCGAGTGCAGCAAGGCCACGGGAGCCGCGAAGCGTTCGCGGAAGCGCCCGACGAGTTGCGGAGTCAGGCCGATCTCGGGCACCAGCACCAGCGCACGCTGCCCGCGGCGCAGCGTTCGCTCGACCGTGTGCAGGTAGACCTCGGTCTTGCCGCTGCCGGTGATGCCGTACAGAAGGAACGGCGCGAAACGCGAGTGCGCGGCCTCGATGGCCTGCACCGCCGCGGCTTGTTCTTCGCTCAGCGCAGGTCCCGTGCCGCGCAGCAGCTCCGCGGCCGCCTCGGCGGGGATATCGGCATCCTCCGCCGACGAAGCGTAGCCACGGGCGACGAGTGCGCGCATCGGCGTGCGCCATTCG
>DASTXR010000074.1:0-28894 GCA_035765415.1 Steroidobacteraceae bacterium
GCTCAACTACGACTTTTGGTGCCCGGCACCACCTCAGGCCCTCGACACCATCATCACACCCGCGATCGCGATGGCGCCGCCGATCAACATGGACGGCAGCAGGTGTTCGCCGAGCAGAGCCACGCTGATGGCGACGCCGAACACTGGCACGAGATTGTTGAAGATGCTGGTGACCGCGGTGCCGAATTTCTTGACCGACGTGTAATACCAGACGAACGCCAGCGCGGTGCCGCACACACCGAGATACGCGAGCGCGCCGATCATGTCCCAGTCGAACTGCGCCATCGTGAGGCCCGCGAACTCCGGCGCCGCCACGCAGGCCAGCAACACGGTTCCCCACAGCGCCGCGTAGTTAGTCGCCGCCAGCGGCGTGAGGCCGGCGAGCACCTTGCGGCCGATGATGGTGTACAGCGCCCACGAGATGACGGCCGCGAACATGAAGAGCTCGCCGGCGCCGATTCCGGCCGAAGCGATGCTGGCGATGTCGCCGCGCGAGATCACGATCCAGACGCCCAGCAAGGCAATGGCCACGCCCAGCCAGCGCCGGCCGCTCAGGCGCTCCTTGAGCACGAGCGAGGAAATGGTGATGGTGATGACGGGGTTGAGCGCGATGATGAGCGCCGCGCGGCTCGCCGGCAGCGTTTCGAGAGAAGCCATGAAAAACAGGTTGTAGGCAAACACGCCGAGCGCGCCGAGCACGAACGTGGCCAGCCACTGCTGTCGCGACAGTTTCGGCAGCCCGCCTTCGAGCGCGAACGCCGCCACCGAAAGCGCGGCGCAGGCAATCACGTAGCGCGCGAACGACCCCACCATGGGCGACAGCACCGCCACCACGTATTTGCCGGCGACGAAAGTGCCGCCCCAGATGGCGGGCACCGCGACCAGCCGTGCGTAGTCGGCGGTGCGCGCGCCATGCTGACTCACTACGGCCGGCTCACTACGGCTTGCCTCGCGCGCGGCCCTGGGCGAGAAAATTGCCGTTGCGGAATTCCGGCTTGCCGTACCGGAACGGTTCGCCGGAAAGCCCCGTGACGCGCCCGCCCGCGGCGTTGAGCACGGCGTGGCCGGCGGCGGTGTCCCACTCCATGGTGGTGCCGATGCGCGGATAGAGGTCCGCAACGCCGGCGGCCACCAGGCAGAACTTGAGCGACGACCCGATGGAGCGGAACTCCACCACCGGGTAGTTAGCCAGCAGGGCGTCGGTTTCCGGCGTGCGGTGCGACCGCGACGCGACCGCGGTCAGGCCGTCTGCGGGTGGAAGGCGCGCGCTGATGGCGCTGCCCATCGACGGCATGGTGCCGTCCGGGTCGGCGTCGATGTGGCCGGCCTTGCCGGCCTTCACGTCGCCCCAGTACAACTCGCGCCGCGCCGGCGCGAACACCACGCCGAGTATCGGCTCGCCGTTTTCGATGAGCGCGATGTTCACGGTGAACTCATCGCGATGCGCCACGAACTCGCGCGTCCCGTCGAGCGGATCGACCAGGAAGAAACGCTCCGCGATCGCCGGCACCCGCCCGGCCGCCACGGATTCCTCGGCGATGACCGGCACGCCGGGCGCGATGATCGCCAGATCGGCCAGGATGATCTTTTCGGCGGCTTCGTCGGCCACGGTGACCGGCGATGCATCCAGCTTCTCGCGTACACCGAAATCGGTGGCATAGACGGCCATGATGGCGCCACCGGCGCGTTGCGCGGTGTAGATCAGGGATTGCAGCAGGTCGCTCATGATGCCGCCATCTTACGGCTCGCGGTCATGGCGGCGCACAACTCGCGCACGTCGGCGCGCTCGAAGATTTCGCGGGCGGTCAAGGTCACGCGGCGCGTCCAGTTGGAGTATTCGCTGCTGGTGCCGGGCACGTTCACCGGTTCGAGCATGCCGATCATGTCCTCGATCTGCACGGTGACGAGCGCCGTGGGGCTCCGGCCGAGATACACGTGCACGGCGCGGCACAGATCCGCGGAATATTCGGGCACCGCGGCAGCTTCATCGTGCTCACCAGGCCAGAGTTTCTCCTTGCGCAACGCGCGCAGGAGCCGCTGGCGATCCGCCTGGCGTTCGGCGCGCACGCGCTCGCCCACCGACGAGTCGGCATAGAAACCCAGCTTCTCCCAAAGATCGATGTCGTGGCCGCTCCACCAACCGTGCAAGGTCGGCAGGTCGTGCGTCGTGACCGCGGCGAGTGCGTCTCGCGTATAGGCGGCAGGCGCCACGAACTCACCGTTCTTCTGCTCGAACAGAACCACCTTGTAGTGATAGACGCCGAACTGCGGCAATGCCCGCCGGATCTCGTCCGGCACCACGCCCAGGTCCTCGCCGACGACCAGGCAGCGGTTGCGGTGGCTCTCGAGGGCCACGACGCCCAGCAGGTCCTCGAGTGGATAGTGCACGTAGGCGCCGTCCACGGACTTCAGGCCGCGCGCCACCCACCACTGGCGAAACAGCGCCATCACGTGATCGAGCCGCAGCGCGCCGCAGTTGCGCATGCTGGCGCGAATCAGGGACGCGAACGGAGCGTAGGCCGAGCGTCGCAACTGCCGCGGATCCTGCGGCGGAATGCCCCACTCCTGGCCACCCGGCCCTATCGGGTCGGGCGGCGCGCCGATGGCCGCGCCCGTGCAGTACAGCGACTGGTCCGACCAGGTCTCGGAGCCCGAGGCGTTCACGCCGACGGCGTAGTCGCCGTAGATGCCCACCTCGAGGCCCAGTTCGCGCGCCAGCTGCCGCACGGCGCCTAACTGCTCGGCCGCTATCCACTGCAGGTAGCCGTGGAAGTCCACTTCGTCGGCATGTTCCTGCGCGAAGCGCCGCGCGGCCGCACTGCCCGGCGAACGATATTCCTCCGGCCAGTTGTGCCAGCCCGCGCCGGTGCCGTGATGGCGGCGAAGATGGCCGTCGATGGCGTCGAACACCGTGTGCAGGCGCATGGTTTCGCCGCGCTCCCGCTGGAATGCGCGACAGGCCGCGGCGCGCGCCGTGTGGCGCGCGAGATGTTCGGTGCGGAAGCGTTCGAAAGCCGCGCGCAGCACCGACATCTTGAGACTGGCGACCGCCGCATAGTCCACCTGCGTGGCGGCGCGCACCTGCGTGAGCCTCGTGCGAAAACCCGGGTCGCCCATGATGGCCTGCGCGCGGCGCGATCCCTGCACTTCGAGCACCGCCGCCACGTCGATGAACATGATGTTCAGCGCGTGCCGGCTGGATGCCGAGTACGGCGAGTACAACGTGGGGTCCGACGGAAACAATGCGTGCACGGGGCTGATGCCGACGAAGCCGGCACCGGCCGCGGCGGCCAGGCGCAGCAGCTCGGCGAGGTCGGAAAAATCCCCGATGCCCCAGTTGTTTTCGGAGCGCAGCGCATACAACTGCACGGCCACGCCCCAGTGCCTGGCGCCCGCCGCGATATCCGCGGGCTCGCGGCACCGGTCCGGCGTCACGATGAGCGGGCTTCCCTCCTGCCCGGCGAATTCCAGGTCGATCTCGAGCCGGTGATAGCCGGGCGGCAGGTCCGCCGGCAGCGGCAGGTCGCGCAGCACGAACCATTTGCCGTCCTGCTGGTGTGAGCCGCGTTCGGGCAGATCCCAGGCGCGCACCTCGCCCGATCGCGTGTCGCCGCTGCCTTCGAGCTTCACGGTCCAGCGCAGCAAGGCATTTTTTTCGATGGCCGGCGTGTTCACGCGCGCCGTGCGCGAGCCATTACGCAGCACCACGACGTCGCCTAACAAACCTACCGGGTGCGCGGCTTCGGACTCGAGGATCTGCTGTTGCAGCGCGTCCGCGTCGTCGAGCCGGCAATGCATGGCGCGCAGGATCGCCGCCTTGGTGGCCAGCGTGAAATGCCTGAGCTCGCCCTTGTACGAGTGGTACGCGTCGCCGATACCGCGCGCGCGGGCGAGCCTTTCGATCAGCGGCGAGAGTTCGTCAGGGGACACGCAGCAACGCCAGGGTTTGATAGGGGCCCACTTTGACGGGGCCAGCGGGCAACTTGAATCCTGACATCACGCCGACGGGATGTGCCGTGTCGAGCACCACGTCCCAGCCGCCGCCGGCCGCCAGGGCCGGCAGCTGGAACTCGCATTCCGCCTCGGTGGGATTCAACAGCAGCATCATCTCCGGGGACACGGCCGTGCCGCCGAACCCCACGCCGAGACAGCGCTGGTCCGGGTCGTTCCATTCCTGGTCCGCCATTTCGTGGCCGGCGGGATGCCACCAGCAGACGTCGCGCGAATGGCTGGCGTGCAGCGCGCCCTTGAGAAAGGTGTCGCGTCGCAACTCCGGCCGCGCACGGCGCGCGGCGGCGAGCGCGCGCACGAATTGCAGCAGCGAATCGTCGGCCTTCAGGCCGTCCCAGTTCACCCAGCTGACCTCGTTGTCCTGGCAGTACGCGTTGTTGTTGCCGTTCTGCGTGCGGTACATCTCGTCGCCGGCGAGCAGCATCGGCACACCCTGCGAGAAGAACAGCGTGGTCAGCATGTTGCGCACCTGCCGGCGGCGCAGCGCGATCACGTGCACGTCGTCGGTGGGGCCTTCGACGCCGCAGTTCCAGCTGTGATTGTTGGAGTGGCCGTCGCGATTGTTCTCGAGATTGCCCTCGTTGTGACGCTCGTTGTACGACACGGTGTCGCGAAGCGTGAAGCCGTCATGGGCGGCGACGAAATTGATGCTGGCCGTGGGCTTGCGGCCGTTGCGACGGAACAGGTCCGACGATCCCGCGAATCGTTCCGCGAAACCTCCGAGCATGCGGCGGCCGCCATGCCAGAACGCGCGCATGGTGTCGCGGTAGCGATCGTTCCACTCGGCCCAGCCCGGCGGAAAATTCCCGAGTTGATAACCCCCGAGCCCCAGGTCCCAGGGCTCGGCAATGAGCTTCACGTAGGCCAGCACCGGGTCGGCGCTCAGCATCGCGAAGAACGGCGAATTTGCGTTGAAGCCGGACCGGTCGCGCCCGAGCACCGTGGCGAGATCGAAGCGGAAACCGTCGATGCGGAACTCTTCGGCGAAATACCGCAGGCTGCCGATGATGTCGGCCTGCACGATGGGATGGTCGCAGGCGACCGTGTTGCCGCAGCCGGTGACGTCGTCGTAGAAGCGCCGGTCATTGGCACGGTGAAAGTAGTACGCGCGATTGTCGATGCCGCGGAAGTTCAGCGTCGGGCCCAGGTGATTGCCCTCGGCGGTGTGGTTGTAGACCACGTCGAGGATCACCTCGATACCCGCCTTGTGCAGCGCCTTGACCGCCTGCTTGAGCTCGACCACCGGGTCTTCGACCGCGTAACGATTGCTGGGCGCATACCACGACAACGTGTTGTAGCCCCAGTAGTTAGTGAGGCCGCGCTCGTGCAGGAACGCCTCGCTGGTCATCGCGTGCACCGGCATGAGCTCGACGGCGGTGACGCCCAGGGCCTTGAGATGCTCGAGCACCGCGGGCACCGTGAGGCCCAGGTATTTGCCGCGCCATTCGGGTGGAACCTCGGGATGGAGCTGCGTGAACCCCTTGACGTGCATTTCGTAGATGAACGAATCGCGCCACGGCACGGCCGGCTGCCGGTCGCCGTCCCAGTCGAACCGGCCGTCGATCACGCGGCAGCGCGGCATGGCGGGCGCACTGTCCACGAGGCTGGGCTTGAGGCCGTCGCCTTCGTTCGGATCGAACCCCAGTATCGACGGGTGATATCTGACGTCGCCAACGATGTCGCGCGCCCAGGGATCGACGAGCAGTTTGTTGGCGTTGAAGCGGTAACCCTCGCGCGGATCGTAGACGCCATGCACGCGGATGCCGTACAGCGTACCCACGCGCGCCAGTTCCTTCTCGACGAACCCGTGATGCACGGCGCCCGTGCGGCCCGGCAGCGTCAGCCGCGCGGTCTCGCGCTCGCCCGTGGAGTCGTACAGGCAGACGTCCACGCGCGTCGCGGCGCGCGAGCGTATGGCGAAGTTGACCCCGTCGCCGGTGAATGTGGCTCCGAGGATATCGGGTGATCCGTCCTTCATACCTGGCGTATCAGGAAAACGGCCGCGAGCGGTGGAAGCCTGACGCGCAGCGCATGGGGGAACCCGTGCACCGTGTGCGCGAACGAATCGTAGCCGGGTACGCCCGCGAAGCCAGCCCCGCCGAAGTCCGGATGGTCGGAATCGAACACCACCGCGTAGCGGCCCGGATCCGGAACGCCTAACCAGTAGTCGTCGCGCGGCACCGGCGTCGCGTTGAACAGGCAGACAATGGGCGCATGGCCGGGTTCCTGGCGCAGGAAAACGAACACGCTCTCGTCGGCGTTGTGCAGGTCGCTCCAGCGGAAGCCGCCGGCATCGCAATCACTGGCGTGGAACTGGGGATGCTCGCGGTAGAACCTCGCCAGCTCCCGGTTGAGATTCTGCAGTCCGCGATGCGCGGGGTTCTGCAGCAGCGGCCAGTCGAGCTGCTCGTGTTCGCGCCACTCGTGCCACTGGCCGAACTCCGAGCCCATGAACATGAGTTTCTTGCCCGGATGCGCGGTCATGTACGACAGGAACAGCCGGTAGTTGGCGCGCTTCTGCCATTCGTCGCCGGGCATCTTGTCGAGCAGGGATTTCTTGCCGTGCACGACTTCATCGTGCGAGATCGGCAGTATGAAATTCTCGCTCCAGGCGTACATGAACGAGAACGTGATCTTGTTGTGCTCGTGGCGGCGGTAGACCGGGTCCTTCTCGAAGTAATGCAGGGTGTCGTTCATCCACCCCATGTTCCACTTGAAGGAAAAGCCGACGCCGCCGAGATGCACCGGGCGCGAGACGCCGGGAAACGCCGTGGACTCTTCGGCGATGGTCAGCACGCCGGGGTGATTGGCGTGCGCCACGGTGTTGAATTCCCGCAGGAACTCCAGCGCCTCGAGGTTCTCGCGGCCGCCGTACTTGTTAGGCAGCCACTCGCCGGCCTTGCGGCTGTAGTCGAGGTACAGCATCGACGCCACGGCATCGACGCGTAATCCATCGATGTGAAAACGCTCCATCCAGTACAGCGCATTGGCGACGAGGAAGTTCTTCACCTCGTGGCGCCCGTAGTTGAAGATCTTAGTGCCCCAGTCGCTGTGTTCGCCCAGGCGCGGATCGGCGTGTTCGTAGAGCGACGACCCGTCGAATTCGGCGAGGCCATGCGCGTCCTTCGGGAAGTGCGCCGGCACCCAGTCGAGGATCACGCCGATTCCGGCCTGGTGGCACTTGTCGACGAAGGCCATGAAATCTTTCGGCGTGCCGTAACGCGAGGTGGGCGCGTAGTAGCCCACCACCTGGTATCCCCACGATCCGTCGAACGGATGTTCGGCCACGCCCATGAGCTCGATGTGCGTGTAGCCCATGTCGACCACGTAGGGAATGAGCCGCTCCGCGGCCTCGGCCCAGGAGAAGAACGGCGGCTGGCGATCCCAGGAATGTTGCCAGCTCGACAGGTGCACCTCGTAGATGTTGATCGGCGAGCGCCGCCAGTCGCGAGCCGCGCGATCGCGCAGCCAGTCGCCGTCGTGCCATTCGAAGTCTTCGAGCGAAGTCACGACGGATGCCGTCTCCGGGCGTCGCTGCATGAAGAATGCGAACGGATCGGACTTGAGCAGCAGCGAACCGTGCTTCGTGTGGATTTCGTACTTGTACTGGGCGCCCTCGGTCACGCCCGGCACGAACAGCTCCCACACTCCCGAACTGCCGCGCGCCTGCATGGCGTGTTTGCGGCCGTCCCAGTGATTGAAACTGCCGACCACGCTCACGCGCCGGGCATTGGGCGCCCAGACCGCGAAGTTGGTGCCGGCCACGCCTTCGCGCACGCGCAGGTGCGCGCCGAACTTGTGGTAGAGCCCGTAGTGCCGGCCTTCGCCGAATAGATAGAGGTCGAATTCCGACAGCTCGTGCGAGAAGAAATAGGTGTCGTGCTTGATGATCACGTGGTCGAACGGAAACCGCACGCGCAGGCGGTATGGAACCACCGGGCGTCGTTGCGGGATGTTGCCTTCGAACAGGCCCGCGTCGTGGATACACTTCAGCGGGTGCAACTCGCCGGGAGTGTCCTCCCAGTACACGTCTATCGACTCGGCGCCGGGCTCGAGCACGCGCACCACGCACAGCGGCACGTCGCCGGTGCGCGGGAACTCGTGGTAGCCGAGCAGCGAACGCGGCTCGTGGTGAGTCACGTTCACCAGCGCGGTGATCTCTGTTTTTGTCAGTTTGCCTTTAATGGGGACATTCCTGATTTGCTAGCAAATGGGGACGCGCCTCAACCCTGGCGCACATTTTGTCAGCATTCCCCGGGGAGGCGCGTCCCCATTTGCTGCAAATCAGGAATGTCCCCATTAAATCACCGATCGGATGTTCCAGATGCGTTCCGCGTATTCGCGCACGCTGCGGTCGCTGGAGAACGGCCCCATGCCGACGGTGTTGAGCACGGCGCGACGGCTCCACTCCTCGGGTTGCCGATACAGTGCATCCACGCGGTCCTGCGCCTCACAATAGGCCACGAAGTCGGCGAGCACGAGGAACGGTTCGCCATCGGAGGTCAGGCGATCCACGAGCAGTCGCGCGTCGTCCGAGCCGCCACGGCTGAACGCACCGCCGCGGATCATGTCGAGCGTGGCCGCGAGCTCGGCATTGGCGGCCACGATCTCGCGCGGCCGGTAACCATCCGCCTGCCGTTGCGCCGCCTCATCCGCGGTCATGCCGAATATGAAGATGTTGTCAGGGCCCACCGAATCGCGAATCTCGATGTTAGCGCCGTCCAGCGTGCCGATGGTCAGCGCACCGTTCAACGTGAGCTTCATGTTGCCCGTGCCCGAGGCTTCCATGCCCGCCGTCGAAATCTGCTGCGACAGGTCCGCCGCCGGCATGATGGTCTGCGCCAGCGAGACGTCGTAATCCGGAAGGAACACGCATTTCAGCTTGGTCAGCGTGAGCGGATCCTGGTTGATCGTGGTCGACACATTGTTGATGAGGCGGATGATGGCCTTCGCCAGCACGTAACCCGGCGCCGCCTTGCCGGCGAACATCACGGTGCGCGGCACCCAGTGATCGTCGGGCCTGGCCTTGATGCGGTTGTAGCGCGTGATCACGTAGAGGATGTTGAGCAACTGCCGCTTGTATTCGTGAATGCGCTTCACGTGCACGTCGAACAGCGAATCGACGCTGACGTCGATGCCGGTGCGCCGATCCACCTCTTCCGCGAGCGCGAGCTTGTTGACGCGCTTGATGTCGCGGAACTGCTTGCGGAAATGCGGATCGTCGGCCGCCCAGCGCAGCCGCTCGATTTCCTCGAGGTCGTTCTCCCACGCCGAACCGAGCCGCTCGGTCAGCAGGCGCGACAACAACGGGTTCGACTGTTTCAGCCAGCGCCGCACCGTGATGCCGTTGGTCACGTTGGTGAAGCGCTCGGGATACATGCGCGCGAATCCCGAGAAGATAGTCTTCTTCATGAGATCGGAATGCAGCCTGGCGACGCCGTTCACCTTGTGGCTGCCGACCACGGCGAGATGCGACATGCGCACTCGCCGCCCGTGGTTCTCGGCGATGATGGACAACATGGTCTTCGCGGCATCGTCGCCCTTGAATTTCTTCTCGACCTCGAGCAGAAATTCTTCGTTGATGCGGTAGATGATTTCCAGGTGCCGGGGCAACAGGCGCTCGAAGAAATTCACCGGCCAGGTCTCGAGCGCCTCGGGCATCAGCGTGTGATTGGTATAACCGAACACGCTGCGGCAGATGGCCCAGGCGTCGGCCCACGGCATGTCGTATTGATCGACCAGCAGCCGCATGAGCTCGGGGATCGCGAGCGTGGGATGCGTGTCGTTCATCTGCACGGCGAGCGCGACCGGCAGATCCTCGAGCGCGCGTTCCTCGCCGAGGTGCGTGGCCAGGATGTCCTGGATGCTCGCGCTCACGAAGAAATACTGCTGTTTGAAACGCAGCTCCTTGCCCTGCGGCGTGGAGTCGTCGGGGTACAACACGCGCGACAGATTCTTGGCGTCGATCTGGTCTTCGACGGCGTCTGGATAGTTGCCGGCGTTGAAGTCTTCGATGTGAAAAGGTTGCAGCGCGCGACCCGACCACAGGCGCAGATGATTCACCGTAGGGCTGCGATTACCCGGCACCAGCTGATCGAAACCCACCGCGAGGATGTCCCGGGTTTCGACCCAGCGCGAACGATGCACACCGCCGGCATCCTGGGTGTTCAGCACGCGGCCGCCGAAACGAACGATGTAACGCGCGTCCGAGCGCGGCGTTTCCCAGACATTGTGCAGTCGCAACCAGGTGCTGGCGGATTCGCGTTGCGCGCCGTCGGTGTCGATGGACTGCGTGAAAATGCCGTAGTCGTAGCGGATGCCATAACCCGTGGCCGGATACTGCAAGGTCGCCAGCGAGTCGAGAAAACAAGCGGCAAGCCGGCCGAGGCCGCCGTTGCCCAGGCCTGGATCCACCTCGAGCGCGATGACCGCATCGAAGTCGTGGCCCATGCTCGCCACTGCGACCCGCGCCTCGTCGATCAACTCCGAATCGAGGCTCGACAGGGCGTTCAGCAGGGAACGGCCGGGTAAGAATTCCACTGACAGGTAACACAGCCGCTTGACGCGAGCGCGCGCCACACGCCGCTGTGTCGCGAGCCAACGAGCGGACAATTCCTCTCGCACCGCCAGCGATAGCGCATCGTATATGTCACGTGGAGTCGCAGTTTCGGGCTCTTTGCCCAACGAACGCGTCAGACGGTCGTAAATCGCCGCGCGCAACGATCCACGTCTGAGTATCGCGCCGCTTACCAGCGTCGGCTCATTCAGCACTCGAACTACCTTTTCAGTTGCTTCCGAGACATTTCAGGACAATTTTCTTGGCGTCAGACATTGCATGCAAAGTCCATGTCGGAGCCTTTGTATCGGTATCATATGCACCCTCGCGGGGACGGGCACAGGTTTGCAAGACCGATGGGTGAATCTTCTTCGCGCTGCACCACAATGGCTTCGAGTTAACTCGGAATGCACCGACACGCAATTGGTATTGATATCGGGGGTTCGTCTATCAAGGCGGCCATCGTCGACCTTCACAAAGGGTGCTTGGTAGGCGAACGTCGTTCCGTGCCCTCGCCCGCCATGTCGGCTGTGAGCGAGATGCTGCATGCCATGGTCGCCGCCGTGCCGGAAGACACCGCGCACCTGGCAGCCGGCGTCACATTTCCCGGTGTCGTCGTCGGTGGCACCGTCTACTCCGCCGCCAACGTGGCGAAGAGCTGGATCGGTCAGCCGCTGGCGGATCCCGCCGCGGCGAAACTCAAACGCAAAGTGGTCGCCATCAACGACGCCGACGCGGCCGGCCTCGCCGAAGTGAACTTCGGTGCCGCGCGCGACGTGTGCGGAACCGTGCTCGTGCTGAGCCTGGGCACCGGCATCGGCAGCGCATTGTTTCTCGACGGCAAGCTCGTGCCCAACACCGAGCTGGGCCATCTCGAGTTCGACGGAATGGAAGCCGAGACTCGCGCTTCCGGCCGTGCCCGCATGGAGCGCAAGCTCGACTGGACGGCGTACATGACCGAGCTCAACTACGTGTTGAACCGCATTCACGCGTTGTTCTGGCCGGACCTCTTCGTTCTCTGCGGCGGAATCACCGCCGATCACCCGAATCTCTGCGACGACCTTCGAGTCCCCACCAAGGTGAAGCTCGGCGCGTTGCGAGCCGACGCGGGCATCGTCGGCGCGGCATTTGCCACCACGCTCGCGCAGGGTGTGTGGATCGAGCAGGCGAAGGAAGTCGTCGCTGCAACTTAAAACATAGGGGGCTGCCCCCTATTTCGCGTCCGCGAAATCGGGGGCTGCACCCCACATGAAACCTAGGGGGCTGCCCCCTATTTCGCGTCCGCGCAATCGGGGGCTGCACCCCTTCCAACTCGACGGTTATTCTGTTGAGGTTTTCGACCGAAGACTCTTCGTTCGATGCCTGCGAACGAAGACTCTTCGTTCGATGCCCGCGAACGAAGACTCTTCGTTCGCAAACCCCCGAAAACTCATCATAGAGTTTGAAGGGGTGCAGCCCCCATTTTCCGGGACGGAAAATGGGGACAGCCCCCTATATCTAATGGATCCGGATTCGCCACAATTCGTACCGAATTGCGGCGTCATCCGGACATGGCATCGACAGGATCCGGCGTTCAACTGACGCTGCGTCGATCCACCCCTCCCGTCGGAGCTTCCATGATTCGAATTCGCGTCCCCGCCTTGAGTTTCGTGGCGGCGGCAATCCTGTTCGCGGGCTGCAGCGGCAGCAGCAGCGTCGCCACCAAGCCCGGTGTGACTGCACCCGATCCGCAATGGGTGACGTCGATCAGCCAGCACAGCAACGGCGCGATCTCGCGCCACTCGCCCGTGCGCGTGCTGTTCACCAACGACGTGGTGCCGCAGGAGCGCGTGGGTACCGACGCCGCCGCCAACATCAGCATCACGCCGGCCGTGAAGGTGCGCGCCACATTCGCGAGCCGGCGCGAAATCGTGCTGCGCGCGGAGCCCGAATTCGCGCCGGGCACGGACTATCGCGTGAGCGTGCGCGCGCGGGGTCTCACGGGCGTCGAGCCCGACACCAAGCCGTTCGAGTTCATGGTCAGGACGCTGGGCGTCAACTTCGATGTGCAGACACACGGCCTCGACGTCGAGCACGCTCGCAACGAGCTCATGATCCTGCGCGGCGCCGTCCTGACCGCCGACACCGAGGATCGCGAACGCATCGAGAAGATCGTCACCGCCACGCTCGACGGCAAGCCGCTGCCCATCGTCTGGACCGCGGGCGAGAACCAGCACGGTTTCACCATCAGCGGCATCGTGCGCAAGCGTGAAGAGCAGGAAGTCGTCCTGAAATGGGACGGCGCACCGCTCAACGTCGAAAACTCAGGTTCCCAAAGCTGGCGCGTTCCGGCGCTCGACGAATTCGCCGTGACGCAGGCCGAGGCCGTGCAGGTCAACGACCAGCGGCAGATCCACGTGCGCTTCTCCGACGCGCTGGACGCGCGCCAGGAACTGAAGGGGCACGTCCGCCTGTCGCAGGGTGAGTTCACCACCTCCATCAACGGCAACCTGCTGACGCTGTATCTCAACAACGACGTCGTTGGCGAGGTCGCGCTCACGCTCGAGTCGGCGATCCGCAGCCGCTCCGGGCAGCCGCTCATCGGCCTGCGCGAATTCAAGCTCGAGTTCACCAACACGAAGCCGCAGGTGCGCTTCGTCGGCAAGGGCGTGATCCTGCCGGACGCCGCCACGCTCAGCGTGCCGTTCGAGGCCGTGAGCGCGCGTGCCGTGCGCGTCACCGCGCTGCAGGTGTTCGAAGCCAACATTCCGCAGTTCCTGCAGGTGAATCCGCTCGGCGGTTCGCAGCAGCTAGGGCGCGTGGGCCGCGTGTTGTGGCGCAAGACCATTCCGCTGGCCTCGCCGGTCCCCGGCAAATGGACGCGCTACGACCTCGACGTGACCGAGCTCATGCGCAAACACCCCGGCGGCCTGTTCCAGCTCACGCTGTCGCTCGCGCCGGGCGATGCGCTCTACGACTGCCCGGGCGGCTCCGAAACCGCGCCGCCCGAAGATCCCGTGCCCGCGAGCCAGGAAGACGGCGACACCGGCGATTACTCGAACTGGGACTACTACCAGGAGGAATACGAGGGCGAGATCAACTGGAACGAGCGTGACGATCCCTGCAAGCCGGCTTACTACCGCTACGGGCGCAACATCCGCGCGGCACGCAACCTGCTCGCCTCCAACATCGGCCTGATTGCCAAGCGCGCGCAGCGCGGCAAACTACTGGCGGTGGCGACCGCGCTCGACAGCGCGAAGCCGCTCGCCGGCGTGAAGATCGACGCCATGAGCTTCCAGAACCAGGTCATGGCGAGCGGCCGCACCGACAGCAATGGCATGCTCGAGCTGGATGCGCGCGGCAACGTGTTCGCCCTCATCGCCGACGACGGCGGACGCAAGGGTTACCTGCGCGTCGCCAATGGCGTGGCGCTGCCGGTGAGCCACTTCGACGTGGGCGGCGAAACCGTGGTCGCCGGACTCAAGGGATTTCTGTACGGCGATCGTGGCGTCTGGCGGCCGGGCGACCCCATCTACCTCACGTTCGCGCTGCAGGACCGCGCCGGGACGCTGCCACCGGACCACCCGGTCACCGTCGAGCTGCGCAATCCGCGCGGCCAGCTCGTGCAGACGCTGACCAACTCGAAGCCCGTCGGGCAGTTCTACGCTTTCGAGTTGAACACCACCGCCGATGCACCCACGGGCGACTGGAACGTGCTGGCGCACGTCGGTGGCGCGTCCTTCAGCAAGACGCTGAAGGTGGAGACCGTGATGCCGAATCGACTCAAGATCGACCTCGATCTGGGCGAAAAGGAAGTCATCGAAAGCTCACCGCTCAAAGGCGCCGTCAACGCCCAGTGGCTCTCCGGCGCCACCGCGGCCAGCCTGCGGGCCGCCATCGAGGTGCGGTTGTCCAGCGCGCCGACGCGGTTCACGCGTAATGCGGACTACGTGTTCGATGACCCGGCGCGTTCCTTCAGCGGCGCGCCGATCACGGTGTACGACGGTGAGCTCGACGCCGACGGCAAGGCGAAGTTCGAAAAGAATCTCGACCTGCCACGCGACGTGCCCGGCATGCTCAACGCCACGTTCATCACGCGCGTATTCGAGCGCGGCGGCGCGTTCAGCATCAATCGCGAGACACGCACCGTCGCAGCGTTCGACCGCTACGTGGGGCTCAGGCTGCCCAAGGGCGACGCGGCGCGCGACATGCTGCTCACCGACACCGCGCACACCGTGGAGCTCGCGACGCTCGACGCCGATGGCCGCCCGGCGTCGGTTCCACGCCTGCAGGTCTCTATCTACAAGGTGCAGTGGCGCTGGTGGTGGGATTCGAGCGGCGATTCGCTGGCGCAATACGCGCAGGGCGAAAGCACGGCGATGATCGCGCAGGAGACCATCGCGTCGAAGGATGGGCGCGGCCAGTGGAAATTCGAGGTCAAGTATCCCGAATGGGGCCGCTACCTGATCCGGGCCTGCGATCTCGACGGCGGCCACTGCACCGGCCGAGTGTTCTACATCGACTGGCCGTCCTGGGCCGGCGCGGCGCGCGACCAGTCGGGTCCCGCCGCCAACGTCCTCATGCTCACCTCCGACAAGCAGGAGTATCGCGTCGGTGAAACGGCGCTCGTGCAGCTGCCCGAGGCCTCCCAAGGGCGCGCGCTGCTGACGCTCGAGAGCGGCAGCGCCATCCTCGAACAGCGCTGGATCGAAGCGAAGCCCGGAGCGAACCGCATTTCGATTCCGATCACCGCCGGCATGGCGCCCGGCATCTATGCCGCGGTCACCATGGTCCAGCCGCATGCCGGCAAGGCCAACGACCGCCCGATCCGGCTCTACGGCGTCATTCCGCTGAAGGTGAGCGATCCGAAGACGCATCTCGTTCCGCAGGTGACCACGGCCGCCGAATGGGCGCCGCAGTCGAAGGCCAGTGTCACGGTCAGCGAAAAGAGCGGCCGCGCCATGGACTACACGCTGGCCGTGGTCGATGAAGGGTTGTTAGGCCTCACCGGCTTCAGGACTCCGAACCTGCACGCCGAGTTCTACAAGCGCGAGGCGCTCGGCGTGTCCACGTGGGACCTGTTCGATGAAGTCGCCGGCGCCTACGGCGGCCAGCTCGACCGCCTGCTCGCGCTCGGCGGCAGCGATGCCTCCGCCGCCACCAATCCCGACGAGGCCAAGTCGCGCTTCCCGCCGGTGGTGCGTTTCCTCGGCCCGTTCTCGCTCAAGGCCGGCGAGAAGCGCGCGCACAGCCTGGAACTGCCGCAGTACGTGGGAGCGGTCCGCGTGATGGTGGTGGCCGGCGATGGCAGCGCCTACGGCTCGGCCGACAAGTCCGTGTTCGTGCGCCAGGCGCTCATGATCCTTCCGACACTGCCGCGCGTCATCGGACCCGACGAGCAGTTCTCGCTGCCGGTGTCGGTATTCACCAGCGACGCGTCGATCAGGACGGTCAACCTCGAAATTCAGACCGATGCGCGCTTCAGCGCCGTGGGCAGCCCGGCGACGCAGATCGCGTTCACGCGCCCGGAGGAGAAGCTCGGCTTCCTCCGCGTGCGTTCGGGAACCACGCTCGGCCAGGGCAGGATCCGCGTGGTTGCCACCAGCGGCAGGTTCCGCGCCGAGCACGACGTGTGGCTCGAGGTGCGCGCGCCGAACACGCCCTCCTCGCGCTTCCTGCGCGCAACGCTCGCGCCCGGTGAATCCTGGAAGGGCGATCTCACGGCGTTCGGACTCCCGGGCACCCAGGTGGCGAACCTGGAAGTGTCGGCGCTTCCGCCCGTCAACGTCGATGGCCGGCTGGAATACCTCATCCACTATCCCTACGGCTGTCTCGAACAGACCACGTCGAGCGTGTTTCCGCAGCTCTATCTACCGGCGCTGATCAAGCTCGACCAGAACCGGCGGCTCGAGGTGGAGAACAACGTTCGCGCGGGGCTCGCGCGCCTGCGCAGCCTGCAGCACTCGAGCGGCGGTTTCGCGTACTGGCCGGGCATCTGGAACACCGACGGAGGCCGCGACTGGCGCAACAACTGGGGAACCACGTATGCCGGGCATTTCTTCCTCGAAGCGGAGAAGGCGGGCTACACGCTGCCCGGGGACATGAAGTCTTCCTGGCTGCGTTATCAGAAGGACGCCGCGCAGCAGTGGAATCCCCGCCGCGACGAACCGGGCAAGTATGCGCCCGACCTCGCGCACGCCGAACGCTACGCACAGGCGTACCGCCTGTACACGCTGGCGCTCGCCGGGCAGGCGGAAATCGGCGCGATGAATCGCCTGCGCGAGAACTCCTCGCTCACGCTGCCCGAGCGCTGGCTGCTGGCTTCGGCCTATCACCTCGCCGGCAAGGCCGACGTCGCCAGGACAATGGTCGAGAAAGACCGGGTGCAGGCCTTCGTGTTCGCCGATGCCAATCCCTACACGTTCGGATCGCTGCTGCGCGATCGCGCCGTGGTGCTGATGGGACTGACATTGCTGGGCCGCGAGGCGGAAACGGGAGCGTTGCTCGAGGACGTGGCGGCGCAATTGTCGGATGGCAGCTGGTACAGCACGCAGTCGGTCGCGTTCGCGCTGGTGGCGGTTGCGCACAACACCGGCGCAAAGCCGTTCACGGGGTTCGGCTTCGACTACTCGGTGGCGGCGCGCAAACAATCGGTGAAGGGCGAGGCGCCGGTGGCCAACATCAAACTACCGCCGCCACCCGCAAGCGGACTGCCGCTGACGCTCACCAACACATCGGATCGCAAGCTCTACGCCACGGTTGGTGTGCGGGCGGTTCCGCGCAGCGGCGAGGAAGACAGTTCGGCCAACGGGTTGAGCATCGACGTCCAGTACGGCGATGCCGATGGCAAGGTTCTCGACATACGCAGCGTTACGCAGGGACTCGACCTCATTGCCCAGGTCACGGTGAAGAACCTGAGCAAGAGGCAACTCGACAACCTGGCGCTCTCGCAACTCGTCCCTGCCGGATGGGAGATCCGCAACGACCGGCTGGAGGGCGTCGACACGAAAGGTGTTACTGCGGGTCCGCAGCCGCTCGCGCAGTTCTGGTGGGTGCCGGCGCAGTGGCGCAACCAGGCCATGCGAACCGCCGAATACGTGGATATCCGCGACGATCGGGTACAGCGGTTCTTCAGCCTCGGGCCGGGCGAGTCGATCTTCTTCGAGACGCGGCTCAATGCCGCCTACCTCGGCAGGTTCTATCTACCGGGCGCCGGTGTCGAAGCCATGTACGACGCCACGCAGCACGCGAGGGTCAAGGGACAATGGGTCGAAGTGGTTTCGCCGCAGCGTTGAGGCGCGTTCGCGCCGTCAGCCGCCGCCGCGTGATCGCGGCGGCGCTCGCGGTGGCTTGCGCCGCGGGCTTCTGGTTCCGGGCGTCGTTGCCGGACGAATTGTTCTCCGCGCCCGAGTCCTATGTGCTCGAGGCGCGCGACGGCAGCTTGCTCGGCGCGCGTATCGCCCGCGACGGCCAGTGGCGCTTTCCGCCGCGATCCACGGTACCGGCGAAATTCCGCCGCGCGCTGCTGGTGTTCGAAGACAAACGCTTCGAGCGCCACTCCGGCATCGACGGCCTGGCGATCGCGCGCGCCATGCGCCTCAACCTGCGCGCCGGCCGCGTGGTCAGCGGCGGCAGCACGCTCACCATGCAGCTGGCGCGGCTCTCGCGCGCCGGTGCGCAAAGAAGCCTGTCCAACAAACTTGCCGAGGCGGCGCTCGCGCTGCGCATCGAGGCTTCGTACGGCAAGGACGAGATCCTCGCGCTGTATGCCGGCCACGCGCCTTTCGGCGGGAATGTCGTGGGCCTCGAGGCCGCCGCCTGGCGGTACTTCGGACGGGATCCGGATACGCTGTCGTGGGCCGAAGCCGCGACGCTCGCGGTGCTGCCTAACAACCCCGCCCTGGTGCATCTCGCGCGCAACCGCGAGCGCCTGCGCGCCAAGCGCGACTTCCTGCTGCGGCGGCTGCACGAGGCCGGCGACCTGACGGCAGTCGACCTGGACCTGGCGCTGAGCGAACCCCTGGCCGCCGAGCCCTACGAGCTGCCCGACCTCGCGCCACACCTGCTCGATACGCTGCGCGCGCAGGATCCGTCCCGGCATCGCATCGTGACCACGCTGGATGCGCAATTGCAGCGCGACGCCACGCAACTCACGCGCGAGCACTCCGCCGCGCTCGCGCGCCAGAACGTGCACAACGCCGCGGCGTTGATCGTCGACAACACCACGTTCGAGGTGCTCGCCTACGTGGGCAACTCCAGCGATGCCGTCGACCCCGCGCGCGGTCACGCCGTGGACATCGTCCGCCGCCCGCGCAGCACCGGCAGCATTCTCAAACCGCTGCTGTATGCCGCCATGCTCGAGGACGGGTCGTTGACCCCACGCATGCTGCTGCCCGACGTGCCAACGCACTACGAAGGTTTTGCACCCGAGAACTTCGATCGCCAGTATCGCGGCGCGGTTCCCGCCGACGAGGCGCTCGCGCACTCGCTCAATGTGCCGGCGGTCCGCATGCTCAAGACCTATGGTGTCGCGCGCTTCGCGGACCTGCTGCGCGCGGCGGGCATGACGACGCTCACGCGCGCAGGGGACGACTACGGCCTCACGCTCATCCTCGGCGGCGCGGAAGGAAATCTCTGGGATGTGTCGGCCATGTACGCAAGCCTCGCCGCCCTGGCGCGTGCCGGGGCAGCGGACGCCGCGCCGGCGTTCCGCGAGCTCACGGTGCTGCGCGGCACGCCGGCGCGCCCGCGTGGCGGCGTCGCCATCGGCACCGGCGCCGCCTGGCTCACGCTCGACACTTTGTTAGAGGTGCCGCGGCCCGGCGAAGAGGGCCACTGGCGCAATTTCGCTTCCAGCCGCAGCATCGCCTGGAAGACGGGTACGAGCTGGGGATTGCGCGACGGCTGGGCGATCGGCAACACCAGCCGCCACACCGTGGCGGTGTGGGTGGGGAATGCCAGCGGCGAAGGGCGTCCCGGACTCACCGGCTCGACGATGGCCGCGCCGCTCATGTTCACGCTGTTCAATTCGCTGGCCGCGAGCCCCTGGTTCGAGATGCCCACGCATGCGCTGCGACGCATCGATACCTGCGAGAACGACGGCTACCTCGCGGCCGCCGCCTGCGTGACCGCCTCCACCTGGGTGCCGCGCGACAGCCATTTCGACGCACAGAGCCCTCACAACCTCAGGGTCAATCTCGCGCCCGATGGCGAACAGCGTGTGGACAGCGATTGCGAGTCCCCCGGGCGCATGCGCAAGGCGAGCTGGTTCGTGCTGCCACCGGCCGAAGAGTTCTACTTTCGTCGAGTGCACGCCGAATACCGGCCGCTGCCCGCGATGCGCGCGGATTGCGTCGCGACGCGCGCCGGCGGCCGGCCGGCGCTGGCGCTGCTGTACCCCGATCCGCACGCGCGGGTGCTGATTCCGCGCGAGCTCGACGGACAGCGTGGCCGCACGGTTTTCGAGGCCGTGCACCGGCGCCGGGACGCCACCGTTTATTGGCATCTCGATGGCCGATACCTTGGAGAAACGCACACTTTTCACCAGCAGTCGTTGGACATCGACCCCGGCGAGCACATACTGACCGTGGTGGATGACGAAGGAGAACGCGTCGCGCGACGCTTCCACGTCATCGCCACGCGGAAAAGCTTCTAGGGTGGTGCTGTGTTCGATGGATTCACGCTAACAACTGTCGAGACCGACGAAGTCACCATCCGCCTGCGCCATGGCGGGTCGGGCCCACCGCTCCTGCTGCTGCACGGATTTCCGCAGACCCATGCGATGTGGTCGAAGGTCGCCCCGCGCCTGGCCGAACATTACACGGTCGTGTGTCCGGACCTGCGCGGCTACGGCGGCAGCAGCAAGCCGGAATCGAGCGCCAACCACGAGACGTATTCAAAACGTGCGATGGCGCGCGACCAGCTCGAGGTCATGAAAAAACTCGGCTTCGCGAAATTCCATGTCGCCGGCCACGACCGCGGCGGGCGCTGCGCCTATCGCCTGGCGCTCGACTCACCGGCGGCGGTGAGCAAACTCGCGGTGCTCGACATCGTCCCGACCGGCGACACCCTGCGCCGCGCCGACTGGCGTTTCGGCATGGGCTACTGGCACTGGTTCTTCCTCGCGCAGACCTATCCCCTGCCCGAGCGCATGATCAGCGCCGATCCCATCGCCTTCCTGTTCCGCCAGGGCCAGGCCTTCTCCGACTTCGACGCCTACGAAGATTTTCTGCAGAACGCCCGCGACCCGGCCGCCATCCACGCCATGTGCGAAGACTATCGCGCGGCGGTCAGCGTCGACTTCCAGCAGGACCAGGCCGATCGCGGCACACGCAAGATCGAATGCCCCACGCTCGTGCTGTGGGGCAATCGCGGCGTGCTGCCCAAGTGGTACGACCCGGTCGGCATCTGGAAAGACTGGGCCAGCGAAGTGCGCGGCGAAGAAATCGAGAGCGGGCACATGCTCGCCGAAGAAGCGCCCGATGCCACCTACCAGGCGCTGCGAGCCTTCTTCGCCTGACTAACTAGTGGCGCGAGGTCTTGCCGCGCGTCGACGGCTCGACGCGTGGCGCCGCGCGCCGCCGTATTGCCGGGTCCTCGCCTTTCGCGCGACGTTTGCCGGCCGCTTCCGCGGCCTTCATGTCCTCGGCCTCTTTCGCCGACGTGGGCGCCGCGCGGACCGCCGCCTTCTCCACGTCGTTGTTGTTCAGGTATTCCTCGGTGCGTTTGCGAAAACGGCGCGTGGCTTCGTAGTCGCCTTCGCCTTGAATCTTCTGCTTGGGCATGGGATTTCCTCCATCTGGGACATCCATTAGACCCAATTTTTCGCCTGCCAATGGCGCGGTGCGGCACCGTCCTACGCCACAATCAGCACACGCGCAGGTTCGGCGGATTTGCCGGTTTGCGACACTTTGCTCCATCAAGGACCGATTCCCGGAGCCAGCGACATGGCAAGCACGACTACCGCCTCGGCAGGGCGTTTCTCGCCACCCCCGAACCTGGCGCGTCACAAGCTCGATCGCCTGCGCGAGTTGCGAGCGGTCATAGACACGCTGCAGCAGGAACGGGAGGCTCGGGACCCGCTGTATGCCTGGATCATCGAACGCGAGAGAGCGGAAGGTCACCGTCGAGATTGAATGCAGAGTCGTTGGGCTGCGACAATGCGCGCCCGTTCGGCTTTAGCAGGTATGTTCACGCGTCATGAGCGCGCCACCTCTCCGAGTCCTGATTGCCGAAGACAACGACGACCTTCGTGCCCTGCTGGTCACGCTGGTCTCCGCCGAGGCTGATCTCAAGTGCGTGGGCACCGCGGCCGATGTGGAATCGGTGATCGCGAGCACCGCTGAAAACAAGGCCGACGTGCTGGTGCTCGACCTGGAGTTGCAGGGGCGCTCGAGCATCGACCTCTTGAAAACCGTCCGCCGAAGCGGCAGCAAGATGACCATCGTGGTGTTCTCCGGGCATTCGCACCCGGAAATGATTCGCCACACGCTGGCGGCGGGCGCCGACGCCTATGTTCCGAAGAGCGGCGACTACGAACTGCTGCTCGACGCCATCCGCGACGGCCGCGCGACCGTCTGACGCCGGAGCGCGTTCGCTCCGGCGCCAGCAGTTCACATCAGAAACGCCAGGCCGCGGTCAGCCACAGCGAATCGGTGTCATCCAGGCCTTCGAGATCGAACTTCTCGTACTCGAAGCGGATGTTGAGCTTCTCGCCGATGTTGGCGCCAACGCCGGCGCCGTAGACGAGGTCCTCGGACTCTTCGTCGAACTCGACGCGATTGTCGAACTCGTTCTCCACACCGTACGTGGCGTCGTAGAAGAAATACCCGAGACGCGCATAAACCTCGAAGAAATTACCGAGAGGCAGTGTGCCCACGACGTAGGGAGCGAATCCATCCACCGCTGCATCGAGGTTGACTCCGGGCACCACGGCGCCCGATGGCTCACCGAGATTGATGTAGTCGAGCTCGAACGACAGAACCTTGTTCAGGCGATACCCCGCGAACAGCTTGTACGCGGTATCGTCGTTGTCCCAGTCGTCCACGGTGTTGTCCACGTCATCGAAGTCATCGATCTGGGCATTGAACTGACCAAGGCCACCGCCAAAGTACCAGCCGGCGGTCTCGTCGGCGAAGGCAGCGGGCACTGTCGCTACCGACAATACGGCAACTGCCGCGGCGAGTTTGTTCATGAGTAATTCCTCGAGTGGTTGAAACGAGCGCGAAGTTAGAGGCTGTCCAAAGGCACCACACTCAGGCATGACCATCCATGGCTGTCGGCTCTCTCCGTCGGCCGCGTTACATCGGAGGAGTCTTACCCCAGCCCTCGTTGGGCGACGATTCGCCAGCCGGCGCGCCGCGCGCATGCTGCGGAGGACTATCTATTCAAAGGAGAATCCCGTGCCAGCCGACGTTGCCCGTCAGACGTATCCATTCACGCTGCCCGACCTGCCCTACGCATACGAAGCGCTCGAACCGCACATCGACGCCGCCACGATGCGCATCCACCATCGCGAGCACCACGCGACCTACGTGAAGAAACTCAACGAAGCCGTGGCGAAGGACGCGGACTCGCAGAAACACACGCTCGAAAAATTGTTGAACGGGATCGACAAGGTGCCCGAGACGATACGCACCGCGGTGAAAAACAACGGCGGTGGACATCTGAATCACCATCTTTTCTGGCAGTCGATGGCGCCCGCGAAATCGGCGCCGCGCGGCGCGCTCGGCGATGCACTGAAGGCGCAGTTCGGTTCAATCGATGCATTTCGCAAGAAGTTCGGTGATGCCGCGGCCAACCATTTCGCGAGCGGCTGGGTGGCGCTGTCGCTCGCGCGCGCGTCGAAAAAACTCGCGATCGTGGAGCTCAAGGACCACGAGGTGCTGCACAGCGGCGACGCCGCCATTCTCATTCTCGACGTCTGGGAACACGCCTATTACCTGAAATTCCAGAACCGGCGGCCGGAATTCATCGAGGCATTCTGGAACGTCGTCGACTGGGATCGCGCCGCGGCCAGGTTCGAGCAGGGCTCGGCCTCGTCGGGGGTGTAGGATACCTCTGACTGAGGTACCGCCCGTCTGCCGGACAGGCGCTGATCCTCACGAATGTAGACTCCAGCAATGCACGAGATAACTCAACAAGTTGTGGAGACCTCCCGGCCCATGAATCGCACCAGAGTCATGATCGTGGACGACCATCAGGTTGTCCGAGCCGGCCTTAAAACCCTCATCAACGGACAACCGGATCTCGCGGTGGTGACCGAGGCGAGTTCCGGACGTGAAGCGATGGAACAACTGAGACAGCACACCATCGACGTGTTGCTGCTCGACCTGTCGCTTCCCGACGTTTCCGGCCTGGACGTGCTCAAACACGCCAAGGCCCACTACGAGTCGGTTGGTGTACTCATCCTGTCGGCTTTCCCGGAAGCGCAATACGGACTCAACGTACTGCGCGGCGGTGCCAGCGGATTCGTCGGCAAGGGCACGGAGGAATCCGAGCTGTTCCGCGCCATCCGCACCGTGGCACGCGGTGGACGCTACGTAGGACCCGAGCTGGCAGACCTGCTGGTGGCCGGTGTGCGCGGAGACCCGAACGCGCCGCTGCACAGCATCCTGTCGGAACGCGAATTCCAGATCTTCTGCAAGCTGGCGCAGGGCGAGTCGGTATCGGAGATCGCGAATCGCCTGTTCCTCAGTGTCAAGACGGTGAGCACCTACCGCAGTCGCATCCTCGAAAAGATGTCGATGAAGAGTAATGCTGACATCACCACCTATGCCCTGCGGAATAATCTCGTCCAGTAGATAGACAGATTTGTTCTCTTACTTGCGCTGCTCGGCGGACGAGGCGATGCCTCCATCAATGCAACCGGTTTCCGGAACATCGGCGGACAGCAAACGCCAGAAGACGAGCGACACGGTCCGCCCCAACGGGGCGCCGGGCAAGCCGCTGCGCATCCTGCTGGTCGAAGATTCTCCCCTGCTGCGCAGCCGCCTGGAAAACATGCTGTCGCAGTATGCGGCGTTCAAGGTCACGGGCCTCGCCTCCGCGGAGGCGGAAGCCGTGGAAAAGCTGGACTCGGTTTCCTATGACGCCATCGTCGTCGATGTGGAGCTGCGCCCCGGCAGCGGCATCGGCGTCATCCGCGCGGCACGCGCCCGCAACCCGGACACGGGCAACGGCGACCACGTCTGGGTCATCGTGCTGACCAACTACGACCTGCCCACGGTCCGCGAGCGCTGCATGGCCGCCGGCGCCGACCATTTCCTCGACAAGATGCGCGAGATCGACCAGCTCATGCCGATCCTGCTGCAGATCGCGGGACGTAAACCCTGAGCTGATTTCCCTGCGCGCGCGCCTCGGCAGCGACGCTGCCGCCCGCACCCTGCATGCGATGCCGCGCGCTGGGCATGGACCGCGCCAGGTCCGTCTCCATCGGCGCGCCGTCATCCCCGATGGTCATCACGTACCCGTCACGCCCGTTCTCGGCAAAGGGCTCGATCACCACTTCGACGTTTTTCACGCCGCCACGCGCGATGGCGTTCGCCAGCGCTTCCTGCGCGACGCGAAACAGGCTGAGCTGCGTGACCGGGTCGAGCTCGATGGTCTCCTCCGGCAGCGTGGCCACGCATTCGATGCCGGCTCGCGCGCAGTGTTCGTCGAAATGGCTGCGCAGCGCCACCGCCAGCCCGAAGTGATCGAGCAGCGACGGACGCAGGTTTTCCACCACGCGCCGCTTGAGCATCATGGCCTGGTTGAGCATCTGCATCACGGAGTCGAACTTCTCGCGGCTCTCCGCATCGAGGGCGCTGCCCAGCCGCGAGGACAGCCACGACATGTCCATCTTCGCGGCGGTGATCAGGCCCCCGAGCTCCTCGTGCAGCTGCTTGGCGAGCGCCGAGCGCTCCATCTCCGACTTGCGCAGCAGGTGCGTGGACAGGGTGGACAACTCTTCGGTACGCGCAGAGACACGCGCCTCGAGCTCTCGCTCAAGCTTTTCATCACCTTCATGCATGTCAATCCTTCGGCAGGTCCTCGAGGAGATCCACGAGGTCTTCGGCGTGTTCTTCTTCCTGCGCGAGAATCGACTCGAGCATGCGCCGCGAGGTGGTGTCGCGCGCGCCGATGAAGTTGATCATTTCCCGGTAGCTCTCGATGGCGATGCGCTCGGCGAACAGATCCGCCTCGAGCATCTGCCGCAGCGAGGTCGACTCGTCGTACTCCGCATGCGAGCGCGACAGCAGCGTCGCGGGATTCAGGTCCGGGTCCTCTCCGAGCTGCACGATGCGCTCGGCGATCTGGTCGGCATGCGCCTGCTCTTCTTTCGCGTGTTCGAGGAACTCCGCCGCCACGAACTTCGCGCGAATGCCGTGCGTGGCGTAGTAGTGCCGCTTGTAGCGCAACACGCAGACGATCTCCGTGGCCAGTGCCGTGTTCAGCAGCTCGACGATGGCCTTGCGGTCACCTTCCGGGTAGCTAGGCGTGACGGCGCCTTTCATCATCTGTTCGCGCGCGCGTGCGCGCAGCGCGCTCAGGTCGGATATGAACGCCGACTCGCCGGAGGCGGGTTCGGGTCGCTTGAAACTGGCTTTCATGGTGACTTCTCCTTGTTCGCGTGTCGCCGGTAAAAATTCACCAGCAGGCTGGCAGCCGCCAGCCACAGCGATCGATGCTTCAGGAACGAGAGGCCCATCTTGCCGAGTTTGAGCGGCTTCAGGGCCGCCCAGGGCGAGCCGCGCGCGGCGGTCGTCAACTCCCGCAAGGAGAGTTCGAGCCATGCGCGCTGCAGGCGCATCTCGGCGTCGAGCAGGCGGGCACGTTCAAGCGGCGAGATCATTGGGATCGCTCCGGGTTGGCTCGTTCGCGGCCGCGGGCGGCGCCGGCGGCGGCGCCTGCCGCTGTTGCCGCGAGTGCGCCAGGCTGCGTGTCAGCACGTCGACATCCTGCTTGAGGTTTTCCAGAAACCAGCTCATGGAACCCACGTCGCGCGAAGACACCGCGCGGTTGCCGGCGATGATGGCCCAGACGCCCGCGATGACGAACGCTGCGACCACCGCGGCCAGCACGGGAATGCGCAGGTGCGGCGGCAATGCAATGGCCAGCAGCACGATGCCTCCCCACAACGCGAGGAAGAATGTCGCCGCCGCCAGCAGCCGCAGCTGCAACCGGGACGAGAAGAGCTGGATTTCCGATTGCAGCGCGATGGCAGCGGCGTCCATGCGCGTCTCCATCATGCGCAGCACGTGCAGCGTGAGCGCCCGTGCGGCGCCCGGCTCGTCGTCGTCCTCGGCCGGCTCATCTGCCGGTACGTCGGTCGGCTCCTCCGTCATGGGCGATTCGACGACTTGGTGGCCAGCAGCGTGAGGACGCTGCCTAACAAAGCGGCGATGGCGATGGCCTGCCACGGGTTGTTGCGCACGTAGTCGTCGGCCCTGGTCGCCAGGGATTCAGCCACTTCTTCGGCGTTGCTGGCCGTGGCCGCGAGCTTGGTCCTGGCCTGGCTCAGCGTCTGGCTGACCCGTGCGCGCACCGCCTCGGCGGCTTCTCCGCTCTGCGTTCCCAGTGACGTCAGCAGCGACTCGGCCTGCTCGACGATGCGATTCAATTCCTCGACGGCGGGCTCCACGATGTTCGGCTCCGGTTTTTCTGCGGTGTTAGGCATTGCTGCTCCTTATGCATCACACAATGGACCCTGTGCCTCCGGGTCACATTCGGATTTGCTGTGCACGGGTTGTAGGACCTGACCGACGCCACGATGGCACACCTGCCGGGCGCGCCGCAACGCGCGGCGGGGACATACTCGCTCCTGTCTAGTGGAGAAGTGGAAGAGTGACGCGACGAGCCCTCCCCTCGAAATGAATTCGCGTCATGCGACCACCGAGCCATCCGTCCACCAGTCTCCCGGCTGCTGGACGGGTTGGCTCGTAATCTCCCTGGTGTCCGCCGCACTCGCCGGCTGCCACGTTCTCCCGGAAATGCAGTTTGCGCGCACATTGCCGCTGTCGCGTTCGCCCACGCCCGTGGATATCGAAAGCGCGGATGGCATGGTGAGCCGCGCACAACGCGTGCGGTTGACGCGCGAGCTCGCGACGACGGGCGACACCAACCTGCTCGATTACCACCTCGCTGCGATGCGCGATATCGGCGCCCCGCCGCTGATCACCGGCAACGAGGTCGGGCTGCTGGTCGACGGGCCGAGCACGTACAGCGCGATGTTCTCGGCTATCGAAAAAGCGCGGCACTACGTGCTGGTGGAAAGCTTCATCTTCGAGGAAGCGGCCGCCGGCGACCGCAAGCTGAGCGCGTTGCTCGCGAGCGTGGCCAGTCGCGGCGTGCGTGTCGCCGTGCTCTACGATGCCGTGGGGTCGATGACCACCGACCAGGAATTCCTCGAGGGCCTCACCGACGCCGGAATCGCCCTGTGCGCCTTCAATCCCCTGAACCCGCTCGACGAGCGATTCTCCGGAGTCAACCACCGCGATCACCGGAAGATAGTCGTGGTGGACGGCGAACACGCATTCGCAGGCGGCGTGAACTTCAGCCAGGCGTACCACATCGCGTCCAAGCAAGCCCGGCGGCGCGGTCTGTCGAAGCAGAAGTCGCTGCAGGAAGGCTGGCGCGACACTCACATCGCCATTCGCGGACCCGCGGTGCGAGACCTCGAACAACTGTTTCGCGAAACCTGGGGCGACGCCGGATGCAAGGCGGACGTGCCGTCCGTCGAGATTCCGGCCGTCGAAGCCGGGAACACGCTGGTGCAGATAGTCGCCAGCACGCCCGACGACGAGACCAACGAAATCTACGCCACGCTGCTCTCGGTCATCGCCTACTCGCAGCGGCGCATCGACGTCACCATGGCGTACTTCGTGCCGGATGACACGCTCGAGAAGGCGCTCAAGGATGCGGCAAAACGCGGCGTGGAGGTGCGCATCATCCTGCCTTCGTACAGCGATTTTTCCGGTGTGTTCTACGCGGGGCGCGCGCACTACGACGACCTGCTGGAAAGCGGCGTCAAACTATACGAGCTCGAGGATGCGTTCCTGCATTCCAAGAGCATCGTGGTCGACGATGTGTGGTCGTCCATCGGCTCCACCAACTTCGACTGGCGCAGCTTCGTGCACAATTACGAGATCAGCGTCTGCGTGATCGACGAAGAGTTCGCACGCCGCATGGACGCCATGTTCGCGGCGGACCTGGCCGAATCGAAGGAAATCACGCTGGCGGCCTGGAAAAACCGCGGCTTCGCCGAGCGCTTCAAGGAACTGATGTGGCTGCCTCTGCAGTACTGGCTGTAAGGCGGACCACTCCTCGCTTACGGAGACAGGCCTGGAGCGACTCGCCAAGCCTGCA
>DASTXR010000075.1:0-7429 GCA_035765415.1 Steroidobacteraceae bacterium
CCCGCCTACCGCGAGGAGGTGCTCGCGCAGGCTCCGGCGATCGCGCGTCCCGCACCCGGAACCCGCGGCGTATTCTTTGGCTTCGATTTCCACATCGCCGCGGGCCCGCCTCAGCTCATCGAGATCAACACCAATGCCGGCGGCGCGCTGCTGAACATCGAGATGCGTCACGCGCACCAGGCGTGCTGCGAATCGGCCGCTCCATCCCTTCTCGCCGCGGCCAGCTCGCAGTCGCTCGAGGCGGACGTCGTCGCAATGTTCATGAACGAATGGAAGCTGGCGCGCGGTGCGCAGCCGCTGCGCACCATCGCCATCGTCGACGACGCGCCCGGGGAGCAATACCTGTTCCCGGAATTCTTGCTGACGCGAAAGTTGTTTGCGGCGCAGGGGCTCGACGCGCTCATCGTCGACGCGCGCCAGCTCGCCATCGAGGGCGATGCGCTCACCTGGCAAGGGCAACGCATCGACCTCGTCTACAACCGCAGCACCGACTTCTACTTCGCCGACCCGGATCATGCGGCGCTCGCCGAGGCTTATACGCGCGATCTCGCCGTCATCACGCCGCACCCGCACGCGCATGCGCTGTATTCGAACAAACGCAATCTCGTCACGCTGAGTGACGAAAATGCTTTGCGCGCGATGCAGGCCGCGCCGGCCGACATCGACACGCTGGTGGCGTCGATCCCGAGGACGCGTCTCGTAACGGGCGGCGACGAACAATGGTGGGCGGACCGGAAGCAATGGTTCTTCAAGCCGGCGTCCGGCTTCGGCAGTCGCGGAACCTATCGCGGCGACAAGATCACGCGACGCGCGTTTGGCGACGTCATGCGGGGCGACTACATCGCGCAAACCCTCACGCCGCCCGGCGAACGAAAGCGCGGGGGCGCACCGGACAGCGAGCGATTCAAGCTCGACATTCGCAGCTATGCCTACGCGGGAGTTCAGCAATTCCTCGCGGCGCGCCTGTACCAGGGCCAGACCACCAACTTCCGCTCCGCGGGTGGCGGTTTCGCGCCCGTCTATCTTCTGGAGGCGGATATCAACGAAGCTGCGAGCGCCGCCGGAAACCGGTTGCCAGCAGCACGATGATTGCGCCCAGCATGCCGCCGAGATGCGCGAAATGCGCCACGCCCTGGCTGGTGCCGAATACACCCATCAGCAGCTCGATGGCCGCGTAACCCGCCACCAGCACCCAGGCCTTCATCGGAATGGGCGGAAAGATCAGCTGAACCCGGCTGTGCGGGAACAGCGCCGCAAATGCCAGCAGCACTCCGAACACCCCGCCCGAAGCGCCGATCGTGGGTGCGATGCCCTGGTCCAGCTTCGCCGTCACCACGAGCAACTGGACCAGGCTGCCGGTGAGCACCGACGCGAAGTACAGCACCGCGAATCGCCGCGGGCCCATCGTGCGCTCGACCATACTGCCGAACGCATAGAGCGCATACATGTTGAGGGCGATGTGTGCGACGCCGCCATGCAGGAACGCCGAGGTGATGAGTTGCCAGGGCTCGAAGCCCACTCTGCCGCCTCCCTGCACCAGGAAGGACCCGAGCGGCCACAACGCGAAATGAATGACCAGCCCATCGCCGGTGATCTGTTGCAAGCCGAACACGGCGACATTGGCGATGAGCAGCAGGCGGACGACGGGGCTCATGGGCGCTTGGCGTACTCCGCATCGAAACGCGCTTCGAGTCTCGGATGCACGCCGCGCAGCTGGTCCACGACGCGTTTGGCCCAGTCGAAATATTCCCGCTTGCGCTCGAGCGACCAGCCGGCGGGTGGCGCTCCCTGGATGTCGCTCACGTTGGCGATCTTGTCAGCGAGCTTCACGAGCTTGGCGCGCGTGCTGATCCTGGCGGCGTGATCCACCTGCGCCTGCTTGCGCTCGAGTTTGGTCAGCGCCTTGTCGTCGGAACACTCGGCGACGATGTTGGCGATCTCGTGCCCGAACACGATCTCGATCTCGTCGTGCGTGGTGTTCGTGTCTTCGATCGTGTCGTGCAGCAACGCGGCGGCGAGCACGATGGGATCTTCGACGTCGGCCTGCACCAGGATGTAGGCGAGCTGGATCGGATGGTTGATGTACGGCGAGGCTTCTACGTCCTTGCGACGCTGATTTCGATGCTTCTCAGCGGCAAACGCCGCAGCCTGCAGTACGAGTTCCATGTGCGTCGCCATCGGTGAGGGAATTTACCTGCAAACCGGCAGATTTGCTTCCTCCCCCCAAAGGGATAGGCCACTGCGTTCCGAATTGGACCGGCACCGTGCCTCACCCGGTGAATGTTCGCCGGGCCTCAATGACCGGAAGATACGCCACACAACCTGACGGGAGACTCCCTGTGCCTGCGACCAACAAGACCTCCATTGCCATCACTCTCATGACACCACTCGCCGCGATGATTCTCAGTTCCTGCGCCCGCAATGAAGCCGCGGAGGCGCCAGCCGCGCCACCGTCGGTGCAAGCCGCCAAGGTTGTGACGAAATCGATCACCGAGTTCGACGAGTTCACCGGGCGCTTCGAGGCCGTCGAGCGCGTCGAAGTCCGGCCGCGCGTTTCCGGCTACGTGGTGGCCACGAAGTTCGCGCAGGGCCACGAAGTGAAGAAGGGTGACATCCTCTACGTGATCGACGCGCGCCCGTACCAGGCCACGCTCAAGCATGCGCAGGCCGAGCTCGCCCGCGCGCGCACCCAGGCGGTGCTGGCCGAGTCCGAACGTGTCCGCGCCACCAAGCTCATCGAAAAACGCGCGATATCGCAGGAGGAGTTCGACGCGCGCACCTCGGGTACCGAGCAGGCCGCCGCCAATCTCCAGGCCGCCGAAGCGGCGGTGGAATCCGCCGCGCTCGATCTTTCGTTCACCGAGGTGCGCGCGCCGATCTCGGGGCTCGTGGGCCGCGCGGAAATCACCGCGGGCAATCTCGTGGCGGCCGGTCAGACACTTCTGACGACGCTGGTGTCGATCGATCCCATCTACGTGTCGTTCGACGGTGACGAGCAGGTGTACCTCAAGAACGTCGGCATGGAACTGCGCGGCGAGCTCAAGAGCTCGCGCGATGCGCACAACCCGGTGTGGGCCGGCCTCGCCGATGAACAGGGTCATCCGCACGAAGGCGTCATGGTGTTCCTCGACAACGAGCTCGACCCGAACACGGGCACCATTCATGCGCGCGGACTCTTCAAGAACGCCGACCGGCGCTTCACCCCCGGCATGTTCGCGCGCGTGAAGCTCATCGGCAGCGGCAAGTACGACGCGCTGCTCATCAACGACAGCGCCGTCGGCACCGACCAGAGCGTGAAGTTCGTGTTGCGGGTCGGCGCGGACAACAAGATCGAGTACGCCCCGGTGAAGCTCGGTCCGCTCGTCGACGGCCTGCGCGTGGTGCGCGAGGGCCTGAAGCACGACGACGTCATCGTGGTGAAGGGCCTGCAGCAGGTGCGCCCCGGCATGCCGGTGACGCCGCAGCTCGTCGCCATGGCCCCTCTCTTCAACAAGGACGGGCGCCGCGGCGACAACACGCTCGTCGCCCAGAACTAAGAATCTTAGCGAGATAGCCCAATGAAATTTTCGAGCTACTTCATCGACAGGCCGGTGTTCGCATCGGTCCTGTCGGCCTTTATCCTGATCGCGGGCGCCATCTCGCTCTTCAAGCTTCCCATCAGCGAATACCCGGAAGTGGTGCCGCCCTCGGTGGTAGTGCGCGCCGCCTATCCCGGCGCCAATCCCAAGGTGATTTCCGAAACCGTCGCGGCGCCGCTCGAGCAGGAGATCGTCGGCGTCGAGGACATGCTCTACATGTCATCGCAGGCCACGATCGACGGCTCGCTGGCGCTGACCGTCACTTTCCGCATCGGCACGGACATCGACCGCGCCCAGGTGCAGGTGCAAAACCGCGTGGCGCAGGCGCTGCCGCGCCTGCCCGAAGATGTGCGCGCCATCGGCGTGTCGGTCATCAAGAGCTCGCCGGCCTTCCTGATGGTGGTGCATCTCACCTCGCCCGACGGTCGTTACGACTCCCTGTACCTGCGCAATTACGCCACGCTGAACGTGCGCGACACGCTCGCGCGACTGCATGGCGTGGGCGATGTGCGCGTATTCGGCGCCGGCGACTACGCCATGCGCGTGTGGCTCGACCCGCAGAAAATGTCGGCGCGCGATCTCACCACCGGCGATGTCGTCGGTGCGATCCGCGAACAGAACCTGCAGGTGGCCGCCGGCCAGATCGGCGCGCCGCCCGCCGAAGGCTCGGAATTCCAGCTCGCGCTCAACACCCAGGGCCGCCTCGAGAACGAGGAGGAATTCGGCGACGTGGTGGTGAAAACCGGCCAGAACGGCGAAGTCGTACGGCTGCGCGATATCGCGCGCATGGAGCTCGGCGCCGCCACCTACGCCACGCAGTCGCTGCTCGGTAACGAAAACGCGGTGGCCATTCCCGTCTACCAGGCGCCGGGCTCGAACGCGCTCGAGCTCTCCAACAAGGTGCGTGCCGACATGGAGACTCTGAAGAAGAGTTTCCCCGCGGGCATGGACTACAAGATCATCTACGACCCCACGCAGTTCGTGCGCCAGTCCATCGACGCGGTCGTGCACACCTTGTTGGAAGCCATCCTGCTGGTGGTGCTGGTGGTGATCCTCTTCCTGCAGACCTGGCGCGCGTCGGTGATTCCGCTGGTCGCGGTACCCGTGTCCATCATCGGCACCTTCGCCGTGTTGTACGCACTCGGGTTCTCGATCAACACGCTGTCGCTGTTCGGCCTGGTGCTGGCCATCGGCATTGTGGTCGATGACTCCATCGTCGTGGTCGAGAACGTCGAGCGGCACATTGCCGAGGGCCTGAGACCCCTCGAGGCCACCAAGCAGGCCATGAGCGAGGTGTCGCGTCCCATCATCGCCATCACGCTGGTGTTGTCGGCGGTGTTCATCCCGGTGGCCTTCGTGCCGGGACTCACCGGCCAGTTCTACAAGCAGTTCGCGCTGACGATCGCGGTGTCGACCATCATCTCCGCGTTCAACTCCCTGACCCTGTCGCCGGCGCTGGCCGCGGTGCTGCTCAAGCCGCATGACGCGAAGCCGGATGCGCTGACGCGCGGCATGGACAGGCTGTTCGGCCGCTTCTTCGCACGCTTCAACCGGTTCTTCGCCAGGTCCGGCGATGCGTATTCGCGCGGCGTGACACGCACCGTCAAGCGTGCGCCCATCGCCATCGCCATCTACGCGGGCCTCGTGGCCCTCACGGTGTTCGGCTTCCAGAAGACGCCGGGCGGTTTCATCCCGCAGCAGGACAAGCTGTACCTGGTGGGCGTCGTGCAGCTTCCGCCCGCGGCCACGCTCGAGCGCACCAACGAAGTCGTGCGCCGCATGGGACAGATCGCCAAGGAACAGCCGGGCGTGCTCGACTCCGTGCAGTTCGCCGGCGTGTCGGCCAACGGCTTCGCGGCGCAGTCGAGCGCCGCGCTGGTGTTCTTCCCGCTCAAGGACTTCGACCAGCGTGATGGCCTGAGCGCCGGCGCGATTGCCGGTGCGCTCAACCAGAAGTTCGCGTCCATCCAGGACGCCTACATCGCGGTGTTCCCGCCGCCGCCCGTGATCGGCCTCGGGATGTTGGGTGGCTTCAAGCTGAACGTGGAGGACCGGCAGAGCCGGGGCGCCGAAGCGCTGTATGCGGCCGTGCAAGGCGCGCTGCAGAAAGCCTGGGCAGACCCGGCCCTGGCCGGCGTTTTCTCCAGCTACCAGATCAACGTGCCGCAGCTCGACGTGGATGTCGATCGCCTCAAGGTCAAGCGCCAGGGCGTGCGGCTCAACGATGTGTTCCAGACCTTGCAGGTGAACCTGGGATCTCTCTATGTCAATGACTTCAACCGATTTGGCCGTACTTACCGTGTGGTCGCACAGGCGGATGCGCCGTTCCGTTCGCAGGTGGACGACATCCTTCCTCTCAAGACTCGCAATGCCGCGGGCGACATGGTGCCGCTCGGCTCGATGATCTCCGTCAAGGAATCCTTCGGGCCGGACATCGTCGAGCGCTTCAACGGTTACGCCAGCGCCGATATCAATGGCGGACCCTCGCCGGGCCACAGCTCGGGCGAAGCGCAGGCCGCGATCTCGAAGGTGCTCGATGAGAACCTGCCGGCGGGCATGAGCTACGAGTGGACCGACCTCGCCTTCCAGCAGATCGACGCGGGTGATGCGGCGCTGTGGGTGTTCCCGCTGTGCGTGATCTTCGTGTTCCTGGTGCTGGCCGCGCAGTACGAGAGTTTCACGCTGCCGCTGGCCATCATCCTCATCGTGCCGATGGCCTTGCTGGCCGGCCTCGCGGGCATTTTCCTCGAGGGTGGCGACAACAACATCTTCACGCAGATCGGCTTCCTGGTGCTGGTGGGCCTCGCCTCCAAGAACGCCATCCTGATCGTGGAGTTCGCCCGGCACCTGCAGGAACAGGGCCGCGACCGCGTGAGCGCCGTGCTCGAAGCCGCACGCCTGCGGCTGCGTCCCATCGTGATGACGTCCATCGCCTTCATCATGGGCGTGCTGCCGCTGGTGCTGGCCGACGGCGCCGGTTCCGAAGTACGCCGCGCGATGGGTGCGGCGGTGTTCTCGGGAATGATCGGCGTGACCGTGTTCGGTCTCATGCTGACGCCCGTGTTCTATGTGTTGCTGCGCCGGCGCCAGGCGGAAACCGCCGCCCTGCCCGCGGCGCAGACGGAGATTTCCTTCCATGCGTAGGTTCAGATTCCTGTTAGCTCCCGTCGCCGCGGCCGTGCTGGCCGCCTGCGCCGTGGGTCCGGACTACCAGGCCCCGGATACGCCGGCGGCGCCGAAGTTCGATGGTCTCGCCAGCGATGCCGCGGCGAAGCTCTACACGACGGAGTCCGCGGTGGCCGATTTCTGGCAGACCTTCGACGACGCGACCCTGGACAAGCTGGTCGACATGGCCGTGGCGTCCAACTACGACGTGCGCATCGCGCTGTCGCGCATCGCCGAGGCGCGCGCGCTGCGGCGTGACACCGCCTTCGACCTGGCGCCGTCGATCAATGCCGGCGGCGGTTACACCGAGACGCGCGTCTCGCGTGAGCAGACCCTGGCCGGTGCGCCGCGCGGCACCGAGTACTACGACGCCGGCTTCGATGCCTTCTGGGAGCTGGACTTCTTCGGCCGCGTGCGTCGCAGCCTCGAGGCCAGCGATGCGCAGCTCGGCGCCACCACGGCGGCGGGACGCGATGCGCTGGTCATCGTCACGGCGGAAGTCACGCGCACCTACTTCGAGCTGCGCGGCTTTCAGCAGCAACTCGACGCCACCTACTCGCCCGGTGAAACCGTCGCCGATTTCTGGAGAACCTTCGAAGACCCGGCGCTCGGCAAACTCGTCGACCAGGCGCTGGTCGCCAACCACGACGTGCGCATCGCGCTCACGCGCGTGGCCGAATCGCGAG